>NZ_SOAZ01000014.1 GCF_004364155.1 Fonticella tunisiensis
AGGGTATCCCTCCATTTATGAATTGTGTTTGGTGGTACATATATAATTCGATAAATGTTGGGGGATATCCTGCATATAGATGAATGCAGAGCCTTGAAAATTAAGCCTTTCAAGGTTTTGCAAGAGACTAATTAAAAATAATTTTGGGGGGATTAAGATGAAAACAGTTACAATTAAAAGATTAAAGGAGCTGTATGGAGATAACGGAAAGGAAATAAGGATTTTCTTTGCACCGGGACGTGTTAACCTTATAGGGGAGCATACGGACTATAATGGAGGATACGTTTTTCCCTGTGCACTCGACTTTGGAACCTTTGCAGCAATACGCTTAAGGGATGACAGTAAAGTATGCTTTGCCTCAACAAACTTTGAACTTAGGGTAGAGGCAGACCTTAACGATATAAGATATCAAAGGAAACATGACTGGGCAAATTATCCAAAGGGAGTATTGAAAATGCTCCAGAATGAGGGGTATAATTTTAATGGGTTTGAAGTTGTATTTGAAGGCAACATACCAAACGGTGCTGGTCTTTCATCATCAGCATCCATTGAACTTGTAACGGCAGTGGCAGTAAATGAAGTTTTTAATTTGAATATTGATAGAATAGAGCTTGTAAAACTTTGTCAGAGGGCTGAAGACATATTCTGTGGGGTAAACTGCGGAATTATGGATCAGTTTGCGGTTGGCATGGGAAAGGAAAAGTCAGCTATATTTTTAAAGTGCGATACCCTTGAGTATAAATATGTTCCACTTGAAATGAAGGGATATAAGCTTGTTATATCTAATACAAATAAAAGAAGGGGTCTTCAGGATTCAAAGTACAATGAAAGAAGAAGGGAATGTGAAGAGGCACTTTCATATCTGCAGAAAAAGCTTGATGTAGAAAACTTGGGACAGATTACAATGGAAGACTTTGAAAAGTATGAGAGCTTAATACCTTATGAGGTTTTAAGGAAAAGGGCGAGGCACGTAATTTCAGAGGATAAAAGGGTTTTAGATGCAATCGATGCCCTAAAGAACAATGACCTTGCTGCCTTTGGAAAGCTTATGACAGGTTCACATGAATCATTGAAAGATGATTATGAAGTAACAGGAATAGAGCTTGACACCCTTGTTGAGGAAGCTTTAAAGCTTGATTTTGTGCTTGGTTCAAGGATGACAGGGGCTGGTTTTGGAGGATGCACCGTAAGTATTGTGGAGGAAGATAAAGTAGATGATTTCATCAATGTTGTAACCGAAAACTATGAAAAGAAAATCGGTTACAAACCAACTATGTATATTGCTGAAGTTGGTGAAGGGGCAAGGGAAATAAAATATTAATACGGGAGGATTTAAAATGGCTGTATTAGTTTGCGGAGGAGCAGGATATATAGGAAGCCACATGGTGGCTGAGCTTCTTGAAAAGGGAGAAGAGGTTGTTGTACTTGACAATTTTCAAAAGGGCCATGAAGCTGCTGTTCTAGGAGGCAAGCTTTATAAAGGAGATTTAAGGGATAAGGAGCTTCTTGATAAAATATTTACAGAAAATGATATAGAGTCAGTAATAGATTTTGCTGCTGATTCCCTGGTGGGGGAGAGTATGACAAACCCCTTAAAGTATTTTGAAAACAACGTAGGCTCAGTAATAAGCCTTCTTCAGGCTATGAGCAAACACGATGTTAAGTATATCGTATTTTCATCTACTGCTGCTACATATGGAGAGGTGGAAAATATTCCAATACTTGAGGATGACAGGACTCTTCCAACAAACCCATATGGTGAATCTAAACTAATGGTTGAAAAGGTGCTCAAGTGGTGCGAAGTTGCATATGGAATTAAATATACAGCCCTTAGATATTTCAACGTCGCAGGTGCCCATATAAGCGGAAAAATAGGGGAAGATCATAAACCTGAAACACACCTCATTCCAATAATACTTCAGGTAGCCCTTGGACAGAGGGATAAGATAATGATTTTTGGTGACGATTATCCAACAGAGGATGGAACTTGTATAAGGGATTACATTCATGTAACAGACCTTGCAAATGCACACCTTCTTGCCCTTGACAGGCTCAGAAATGGCGGAGAAAGCAAAATATATAATTTAGGAAATGGAATGGGATTTTCGGTAAAGGAAGTTATTGAGGCTGCAAGGAGAGTCACAGGAAGGGAAATTAAGGCTGAAGTTGCTCCAAGAAGGGCAGGGGACCCTGCAGTGCTTATAGCTTCTTCCGAAAAAGCAATTAAGGAACTTGGCTGGAAACCAAAATACAACGATTTAGAGGTTATAATAGAAACAGCATGGAACTGGCATAAAAACCATCCTAATGGATATGATAAGTAATCCTCGGGGGTAATAGCCATGATTTTAGAAAGTATATTTAAAGGGGAGAAGGCTTTAATATTAGAGAGCGAGGTTTTAAAAGTTGTAGTTCTCCCTGATATTGGAGGGAAAATAGCATCCATCTATCATAAAGGGAAGGATTTTGAGCTGCTTTTTCAAAACAAGGAAAAAATATATAGAAGGCCTGAACTTTATGCAGCCTTTGAGAACTACGATGCATCAGGCTTTGATGACGCCTTTCCGACAATAGATGCCTGCAGAGTTATGTATGATGGCAAAAAAGTTTTATACCCTGACCATGGTGAGGTATGGACATCTTCCTTTAATTATAAAATAGAGGACAACAGGGCTTACCTTTGGTTTAAGAGTGCTATTTTACCCTATGAGTATAAAAAGGTTTTAGAGCTTGATGGAGACAGGCTTCTTCTCAAATATGAAATAATAAATACAGGGAAAGATGCATTTCCGTGTATCTGGGCTATGCACTGTCTTATAAACTGCCATGAGGATATGGAACTTATTTTTCCAGAGGGAACTTCAGAAGTTATAAACGTTCATGAAAGCAGCAGACTTGGGGAGGTTAATAAGGTTCATTCCTATCCCGTTACAAAGGACCTTGATGGAAGGGACTACAGGCTTGACAGAGTTTTAGGCAGGGAAGCAAATCATTCTGAAAAGTATTATGTAAATGGAAAAGTGAGAGAGGGAAGATGCGGTGCATATTACCCGCATAAGGACATAACCTATTCAGTTAAATTTGATAAGGAAAAACTTCCATATATTGGCTTTTGGGTAACGGAAGGAGGATTTAGAGGCGACTACAACTGCGCACTGGAACCGACTAACGGCTTCTATGACAGCATCGATATAACAGCAAAGAACGGAAAGGTGTATAGTTTAGACCCTGGAAAAGAGTTGAAATTTGATATTGAGATAAATTTAAAGTAATAAAAAGTACTGTGAGGAAAAATATATGAAGCTAAAAAAGATACATCACGTGGCTATAATTTGCTCGGATTATGAAAAATCAAAGGACTTTTATGTTAATGTACTTGGCTTTAAGGTGATAAATGAAACATATAGAAAGGAAAGGGATTCATATAAGCTCGACCTTGCCGTAGGAGGAGAATATCAAATTGAACTTTTCTCATTTCCGGATCCCCCTAAAAGAGTAAGCAGGCCAGAGGCAAGGGGACTCAGGCACCTTGCCTTTGAGGTGGATAATATTGAAGAGGCTGTTAAGGAGCTTAAAAGCAGGGGAATAGAGGTTGAACCAATAAGAATCGACGAAGTTACAGGTAAAAGGTTCACTTTTTTTAGTGATCCTGATAAACTGCCCTTGGAGCTGTATGAGAAATAGTAAGGTTGGATGGTTTCCAGGGCGGGAAACTCTTTTAAGAGTTTCCCGCCTATTTTACTTTTTGATATAAATCAAAGGAGGTATTTTCATGGGTGGAGCAGATTTTGTAATAATTGTTCCCCTAATACCAAGCAAACAAAATAGTTTTGTAATAACTAGATATAAAGCGATTTTCGAAGCAATGGTTGATTTAAAAAAAATATTTTAAAATAACAACAAAATATCATGGAAAATTATTGTTGGTCTTAATTGACATTAAAGGAATGATTGATAAAATTTAAATTGTTAGCACTCAATTTACGTGAGTGCTAACAGATGCATAAACGAGCTTCCGCCGATATTTAATGTATAACATTAATCATTGGTGAAAGGAGGCTTTTTATATATGTATCATTTTGAAACAGGATTAAAAAGCAATGATAATACATATAAAGAGCTTTTCAGAAGACATGTTAACGATCCAATTCTAACAGTCAAAGACAGGCCCTACCTAGCAAATTCAGTTTTTAATTCTGTAGTTAGATCATTTGATAATAAAGTGTAATTGCTTTGAGTGAAAGACAGAAAGGCTAAGGCTAATATATTATGAATTTTATCACCCTTTTCTGTTTAGCAGGCTGGTATAGCTTGGCTGTTGTAAAATGTTTAGTCTTTTAGCCATAAACAAAAAAGTCTTTAAGGAGGGATGAGACTGTGAAGGCATTATTTTTAGCAGGAGGTATGGGTACAAGGCTAAGACCTTTGACCAATAAGTTACCAAAACCTATGGTTCCAATTATGGGAAAACCTCTCCTGGAGAGAAATATGGTAAACCTTAAAGATTGTGGTATAAGTGAAATGGTTTTGAGCACCTGTTACAAACCTCAGTATATTGAAAGATACTTTGGCGATGGAGACAGACATGGATTGAAGATACACTATGTGTGTGAAGATATTCCTCTTGGTACAGGAGGAGCTATTAAAAATACCGAAAGTTTTTATGATGACACATTTCTTATCTTCAACTCGGATATTTTAAGCAACATTAACTTCAAAGAACTTATCCAATATCATAAGTCAAAATCAGCAGACGTTACTATTGCGATTACTCAGGTAAATAATCCATCTATGTACGGAGTTATTGAATATGATGAAAATGGATATGCGATATCCTTTAAGGAAAAGCCGCAACCCCATGAAATTACCTCCAATTACATAAATGCAGGAGTGTATGTATTTGAACCGGAGGTTTTAAAGGAGATACCTTCAGGCCGGGTGGTATCGGTTGAAAGGGAAGTATTCCCGCTTCTGCTGCAGAAGGGATATAAAATTGCAGTATATAAAAGCGGTTCCTATTGGATGGACATCGGAACACCTGAAAAGTATTTGCAGGCTCACAGGGATATCTTTTCTGGAAAATGTAAAATTTCAGATATTGACTTTTCCGACAAGGATGTATATAGGGTGAAGAATGCAACCATACATAGTACAGTAAGAATATTAGGACCGGTATATATAGGTGAAAATGTAGAGATTGAAGCCTATGCAACAATAGGACCGAACACGGTTATTGGCAATAATGCACGGATAGGTAAGGGCAGCAAAATAATAGGAAGCGTGCTCTGGGATAATGTTGTAGTAGGAAATGGTGCAAGACTTTTTGGCACCATTATTGCATCAGACTGCAGCATTGAGCGAAATAATGATTATTACAATACGGTATTTACTGAAGATTATTGCCTGCAAATGGCCATTTAAGTAAAGAAAGATGGTACTACAAAGGAAGGAGTGAGCAAACATGGTTTCAAATCGAATGAGAAATATTGCTTTTTTAAGCACCTATCCACCAAGGGAGTGTGGATTAGCTACGTTTACGCAGGACCTTGTGAATGAGCTGGATAAAATCAAGCTTATTAATAGACCTAAGATTATTGCGGTTAGCAACGGAGATTATGAGTATGATGACAGGGTAATCATGGAAATTAAACAGCACGACAGGGAAAGCTATATTGAGGCTGCTAAAAAACTCAACGACACAGATATTGAGCTGCTGGTCATTGAACATGAATATGGGATCTTCGGAGGGGAGTGCGGAGAATACCTGCTGGATTTTATAAACAATCTGCAAATTCCAATTGTTACTACACTGCATACTGTGCTTCCAAAGCCTTCTGGGAAGCAAAGGGAAATCCTCAAAGCACTCGGACAGAGAAGCAAGAAAGTTGTTACGATGGCGAAGAACACTGTTAACATTTTAACGAGTGTTTATGAAATAGCTCCAGATAAGATTGAGGTAATTCACCACGGTGTGCCTTTCAGGGTAATGGAATCAAGGGAGAAGCTCAAGGAAAAACACGGCATTAAAGGCCGCAAAGTAATCAGTACCTTTGGGCTCATCAATCCGGGAAAGGGCATTGAATATGGGATTGAGGCTATTTCTGAGGTAGCAAAGAAACATAAAGATGTGCTATATCTCATTCTCGGACAGACACATCCTTGCGTCAAAAAGGAATCGGGTGAAAGCTACAGAGAAAAGCTTGAGAGGATGGTAAGAAGTCTGGGTATTGAAGAAAATGTTTGGTTTGTTAATAAATATCTATCTAAAGAGGAAATTATCCATTACTTACAGCTTTCTGATATTTACATGACACCATACCTGGGAAAGGATCAAGCGGTGAGTGGAACATTAGCTTACGCCGTCGGATACGGCAGGGTGATTGTATCCACTCCTTACAGCTACGCAATAGAAATGCTCTCAGAGGGCAGGGGGTTGCTTGCAGAGTTTAATGATTCAAAATCCCTTGCAGAATGCATTAATTATGTGCTGGAACATCCAGAGGAGAAAAAGAAAATGGAACAGAAAACTCTAAGCCTTGGAAGGACAATGATGTGGGGAAATGTGGCCAAACAGTATGCAAAGTTATTCATTACGTCTCTGGAGGATTATCTAAAAGGGGAGGCCCTGGTAATATAATGATCTGCTGCCTGCATAGATGGAAAGACGACCACATTTTCCGCATGACTGACGACACAGGAATGTTCCAGCATGCAAAATACGGGGTTCCTGACCCAACTAAGGGCTATACTACCGACGATAATGCAAGGGCATTGATTATGTCGGTACTACTTTTTGAAAGATACCCCGTAAAGAGGTATGAGAGACTAATATATCGATACATTGCTTTTCTTATGAATGCCCAGAATGAGGATGGTTGGTTTAAAAACTTCATGGGATACGACAGGAGATTCCTTGAAGAGAGGGGTTCTGAGGATTGTTTTGGGCGCTGTTTATGGGCACTGGGATTTACGGCATCCAGTGAGCATGTGCCACTAAATGTAAGGCGTACCGCAGGATATCTTTTGAAAAGGGCTATTCCAAACTGTGAGAATCTCAACTTTCCAAGAGCAAAAGCCTACTCCATTATTGGACTTGGACATCTTGAAACCGAAGAAGCCAAGTACCAAATAAGTCAATTGTCCAGATTACTTGCCGATCAATATGATCGTTTTAAAGATGAAAACTGGCATTGGTTTGAAGACGTTATTACCTACTGCAATGCTGTATTGCCCTGGTCGATGCTCATAGGATATAGGGTCACAGGAGAGATAAGGTATAAGGAGATAGGGCTGAAGAGTCTGAAGTTTTTGGAAGAGAAGACCTTTAGGGATGGATACTTCAAGCCCATAGGCTGTAAAGGATGGCTTGAGAAAGGAAAGGAAGCTGCTGAGTTTGACGAACAGCCAGTTGAGGCCTGTGAAATGATACTTACTTATCTTGAGGCTTATGAGGTTACAGGGGATAAAACCTATCTTAGAAAAGCAAGAAAGTGTTATAAATGGTATGAAGGATATAACTCTAAAGGGATTTCACTTGTGGATTCTGAAACAGGCGGTTGTTATGACGGTATTACAAGTAATGGAGTCAATTTCAACCAGGGAGCAGAGAGTATTATATCCTACTGCATATCCAGCTTGATCATGGAGAAGTATTGCAGCATAAAATAATATAGCGAGAATATCATAAATATTATATATTCCTTATTTCATAGATTTTTTAATCAATGGAAGGAGGAATAGATAATATGAGTGATGCAGTTATAAGAGCCATAGAAAGAACCGAAAAGCCGAATAGGGCAAGGAAAGATGGATTTGTACCAGGTGTCATTTATGGTAAAGGTATATCTTCTAAAAGTGTAAAGTTTGAGGCTGAAAAGTTGAAAAGACTATTAAGAGGTTGCAATAAGAATGGGAAAATAGGCGTCAAAATAGAGGAAGAAATCAAGCAATGTGTTATAAAGGAAATTCAAAAAGATCCACTTACTGGAAATATACTTCATATAGAATTGCAAATTGTAAATGAAAATGACATCGTAAAGCTGAAGGTTCCCGTTGCATTTAATGGACAGGATAGGCTGCAAGAGAGAAAGGAATTGCTTCAAATATTCATACCAGAGGTGGAAGTTACGGGACGGGCTGCTGATATACCAGGGGTTATAAGCGTAAATGTAGAAAATAAGAAATCTGGAGATAAGATTTATATAAAGGATATAAGTTTAGGATCAAAAATAAAAATTGAAAACGATCCTGATGAGATTATTGCCGTAGTTACTGAAGCAAAAGAGCTGGATGAAGCAGTTTAAAAGTAAATGGCTGTGGAGCGTAAATTCTGGTCTTAAATTTAAAATGATTATGGTCTCTTTCACAACAGAAGAAAGAGCATCGAAACTATGGAGGTGATTTTATGGACAGGTGCCTCTTAAGCGTTGACTGGGATTATTTCATTTATACAAAAAAGGAAAACTGGGGTTCGTATATTGAAAACAGCAAAAATGTCAACAGTATATGGTATAAACGGTATTTTCAATTCAAACAGCAGGGGCGAGATATACAGGAGTCATTTCAGTTATCCCCGGAAGTAGAAGATTTCTGGGATAAAGTCAGAAACAAATTTCGTTTGAGCAACAACACAAAGGTTTATGTATCCGATTCCCATGCCCTATCCTATAATATAGCCAAAGACAATGGCTGTACTAATGTCTATTTATTCGATGCCCATGCTGATTTAGGATATAATGGGCTTCCTTCCTTGAATTTTGAGATAAACTGTGCAAACTGGCTTGGTAAACTTTTAAAAGATAGAGTTATTTATAAGGTTAATATTATTTACAGCCCATTTACTGTGGAAAATCCAGAGGATTTCAAGCAAATCAATAATGCCTTTAACGTGAAATATTCTACGTGGGATACTCTTCCTGATAATGTAGAGATATCTACAATCCATATCTGCAGATCAGGAGCATGGACACCTCCATGGTATGACGATAAATTTTTCAAATTTGTAGAAGGTACAGGGTTACCATTTGAAAGCACTGGATGCAGTCCGAGGAAATGGGATACAAGAAATATAAACTTATCCGATCAAATAACCTACATGATGGCATAAACTGAATAATTAAAGTAAATCGCAAATATGTCATATCTCCAGGATATTATATATGAGTCAATATCCTGGAGTTTTTTACGTTGAGGAAGTAAAATGACTATAACCAAGAGCTTACGTACTTAATTATTATCGGGAAAAGTGCTATTACGCAAATATATCTTGCAAGCTGCAATATGGCAACTTTTGGGGCATCACCACCAAGATCCCTTGCTATTAGGGCCATGTCAGATACACCTCCCGGTGCACTTGCCAGAAGTGAAGTAATAAGTTCCAGTCCACTGACTTTGCTTATTAAAAGACCGATACACAGGTTCACGACAATAATACCGATTAAAAGTATGAAAGCTGGAAGAATAACGCTTTTAAGGGATATTAAATCTGCAAATGTCATTCTCTCTCCTATAAGTATTCCTGCAAATACCTGGGTTATCCTTCTGATATTTACTGACATATATCCTATTTTAAAAAATATGCTCAAAATACCTACCGCTATCATAGAAAAGGTCATGGCTCCTGCTGGAATTTTAATCTTGTATCCAAGCAAGCCAGCGGCAAGAGCGACTAACATTGTAAGAGCAAGATTTACATACTTTTCTTTTGTTGTATATTTAAGGTTAACAGTTTCATCAACTTCGGAAGAGGCACTGAGAAGATCGCTGCAGGCCTCCTTCTTGCTTCCGTTGCCATTTTTCCAGGCGGTTAGATGTGATGAAATGAACTTCATAAGCGAAGGAAAGAGAATCATAACACTCATTAGTCTGACCATCTGCAGTATTGCCACTTTTGAAGAATCTGCTCCCAAATCGCTGCTAATCAGGGACATATCAACAATTCCACCTGGCGCGCTGGCAAAGAGAGATGTAATTAAATCGATTGACGTAATTTTATACATTATGTATCCCATAAGGAGATCAAGGATTATCATGCTGGATACCATCAAAACTGCCGGCTTTATCATTAATCTAAGATCTAGAATGTCCTTATATGTAATTCCAGCTCCAATAAACGCACCAGCCGCTATTTGAGTAACTATTCTTACATCCTCGGGAAGGTAAGCATTACCTGTTATTACATTAAATAGTGCCACCGATAACATAGCTCCTACCATTGCGCCTGCTGGCACTTTCAGGCGTAAAGCTGTAAAACCACCAATGAGACCTATTATTACAGTTACAATTAGCTTAAACATATTAACAACCTTTCTAGTCCATTATATTTTTGCCATGTTTTACGATCAGTAATATTGTATCATTCAGCAGATGCTTTAGCAATAAAAGGCACCACATGAAATATTGAATGGATAATAGGAAAATGATGCTGATGCTCATAAACAGGAACTGCATTATTGTATATAAGAGTTTATTTATAAACTTAGCATGATTTTTAAGTGCTGCATCATAAAATTATACTGTATCGCTATGCCGGGAGTGTACCAATTGAAAAAGATTATATTCATTCTAATAGTAGCTATTTTAACTTTTATACTCGTTTATCTTTGTTATACAGCATTTGAGGGATATAGTACATCAAGCAGAATTTCAATGATAAATAAAAATAGGTATAGTATCTTTATTGATATAACAGAATCCAAGCTATATCTTATAGATATTTCAACGGGGAAATCTGTAAAGTCGTATCCAATCGCAAGTGGGAAATCGTCAACTCCATCACCCCTTGGGACCTGGAAGATTATAAGTAAGGGGGACTGGGGAAAGGGATTTGGAGGAGAGTGGCTTGGGTTAAATGTACCATGGGGTACGTACGGAATACACGGAACGAACAGGCCAGGATCAATAGGATATGCAGTATCACATGGATGCATAAGGATGTTCAACAAAGATGTTGAAGAGTTGTCAAAGTTTGTAGGATACGGGACAACTGTAGTTATATACGGTGGTCCCTATGGACCATTTGGAAACGGGTTTAGGGTGATTAAGCCCGGATGCAGTGGGGCAGATGTTTATGAGGTTCAAAAAATAATGAAGAATAGGGGATATTATCCATATGCTGTAGATGGCATTTATGGAGAGGGAATGAAGAGATATGTAATTAAGTTTAGGGTTGATAATCACCTGAGTTTAACACATGATATAAATGGGGAATTTTATAAAGCCCTCGGTATAAGGCTTATGGATTAAAAGCAGATGAGCATTAAAAAGTATAAATGCCGGATGGATATACCTTCTTCAGGGAAATATATTAATATAAAATAATATATCAGCATTCTGGAGGAAGGTATGGTAGAATATTTAAACAACTGGTTAATAAGTATTGGCACCGGTTCAGAACTTTCCTATTATATTGCAAATGGGATGGTTTTAGCTGGTGCCATATTATGCAGTTTCATTACCGCATTAATATCAAAACGAATAATTATCGTAGTGCTTCCTTTTTATATAAAGAAAAGCAGGAATATATGGGATGATATACTTCTTGAAAAAAAGGTTTTTGAGAGGCTTCACCATATTCCTCCTGCCCTTATACTCTATAAGTTTGCCTCTGCCTTTACAGGACTTAGAATATGGGTTGAACGCATCTCGATTGCCTATATGATAATTATAGGGCTAATGTTTTTTAGTGCACTGCTCGATGCAATGGATAATATATACAGGACATATGAAATATCGAAATCACGTCCTATAAAAGGTTATATCCAGATTTTTAAGGTAGTTTTATTTATAGTTGGAATTGTAATAGCCACAGGCATTTTGATCGATAAATCTCCCTGGATACTTCTAAGTGGAGTTGGAGCAATGGCAGCTGCACTTCTTATTATTTTTAAAGAAACCTTTATGGGACTTGTGGCAAGTCTTCAGATATCAGCAACGGATATGGTCAGGATTGGAGATTGGATTGAGGCTCCACGGTATGAAGCAAATGGTACAGTTGTAGATATAACGTTACATATTATCAAGATACAAAACTGGGATAAATCCATAACAACAATACCTACATATGCGCTTATTTCCGAGTCCTTTAAAAATTGGAGAGGAATGCAGGAAGCAGGAGGAAGGCTTATAAAAAGATCAATATACATTGATATTACAAGCGTTAGATTTTGCAGCGATGAAATGCTTGAAAAATTAAAAGGTATAAAATACTTAAAGGAGCATATTGAAATAAAGGCTACTGAGATGGAAAAATCTGAAATGAAGGCTTCCCCAGAGGATAACGTTGAGGATTTCAGGTTAATGACAAACCTTGGGCTTTTTAGGGTTTATATAACATCTTTTCTTAAAAATCATCCTGGTATAAGACAGGATATGACACTTATGGTAAGACCTCTTATGCCAGTAGAGAGTGGAATTCCACTTGAAATATATGCCTTTTCAGCGGAAACCTCATGGGAGAGTTATGAAGCTGTCCAATCTGATATTATTGAACACATATTATCGGTGGTCCCTGAATTTGGTCTCAGAATATTCCAGAAGCCCTCGGGTTACGATGTTAAAAATTCCAAACACTACTATGGGGAATGACAAAGGCAGTATTTGAGCCAATAGATTCAAATACTGCTAAAACTTACTTTAGTATAAGGATAAATTCGCCAATACCTGCCTTTATGTCAACATTAATTGTAATATTAGATTTGCCATAGGCCTCATTTACATAACTGCTTCCCTTTATAATAAAACCATCGGCGTTTAATTTCCCGATGCCCTTTTGAATTCTTACATTTACTCCTATATCCTTTGGAAGATAGAGGGTAGTTCTGCCAACGCCGCCGGCAATATTAACATTAAAGCTTTCACTGTAATTGCCGGACATATCCATTTTTACATCTCCTGCCCCCATCTTTAAGTTTACATCTCTTAAATTTAAATTTGAAAGGTTAAGATTTTCCTCTCCGGCACCAAATTCGATATAAATATTAATTGGCAATTTGTTGTTTAATTTAAAATTCCATTCATAACGATTATTTCGAAGATTAGCATTTTTTATAGATGGTTGATGTTCTTCGTACTGCCATCTATTGAAAGCTTACCAGCTCCCATCCTAAGGTTAATATCAGCTTTTTCAGCTTCCTGGAGCTCAACTTCCTTTGTCTCGCGATATTCTTTACCGGGACGTATAATTTCACTGCAGCTTGATAGAGAAAATAAAATCGCTATGCATAGAAACATGGCCGACAGTTTTTTAAAATTCATAGCTATCCACTCTTGATAAATTCCTTGATATGTTAATACACTTTATAATATACTTCAGTATGGAATTATTTACAACTACTGTAAAATAATATTTTTTAAAACAAAACCGCTGGAAGGTAAGTTATTTCCAGCGGTTTTGTATAACAAATATTATTAAATTGGTACCAGATGATTATGTTCTAGCATTTAACGCAGCCGCAAAGATAAACAAACCTTGTAGCATGTTCCTGTTCATCCGTTATAATTTCATATAACATATCCCTCAGCATTCTGCTCGGAAGCATGGCATATATTTTTCTGTACATCTCAACGGCTTCCAGTTCGCCGTCTATACTGGTTTCAATTGCTTCTTTAATTGAATCGTATCTTTCAACCTTTGGAACAGATACTTCGATAGGCTTTCCGGTGAGATGATGATAAATATGCTGGAACATTTTATAATGCTTTCCTTCATCCTCGTAGGCAAATTCAATTTGCTTTTTACATTTGTCGCTGCTTGTCATATCCATCATCATCTCATATTTTGCCCTGTCATGCAATTCGTCCTTCATTGCTTCAAAAAGCAAGTCTAATAGTTGCTGGGGGGATTGTGCCATATACATATTGCTGTGCATTGGATTTTCCATAGGCATATTCATGCCGGAAGGTATATGATGCGATGGCATAAACATAGGACAGGTCATCTTCTTTTGATCATGTCCCCTCATGTCCATTAGGTAGTACATTATAATCCTCCCTTACTGAATGATTGGAAATATTACATCTATATATACTATGAAATGGAAATAGGATTGGTTCAGGATAAGCGCAAAATAATCTCCATCTATTATATAGCCATAATATTCAGATATACATATAGCTTTTATTATACTAATTCTTTTAGGTTTGATTCAAAATATCCGGAGAAGTTATTCAAGGACCATAGTTCAGAATAATACCCTGCAGGAATATTTAGGGAGAGTATTCTCGTTTTATAAAATATTAATAATTTCCTTTGCAATATTGGGGCTTTTTATTGCAAGCCCGCTGTATAATCCCAATAGAAATAAACAAGTGGGCGGAACTTTTAGGTGTAAATGATGCTTTAGAAATTAAAGCATTAGGCGAGGAGCAAAGTTAAATAAGCCATGTAACAGGCACAGCAGCTTAAATCACTTTATAGCATAGAGTTTGATATAAAATGATATAACCTCCCTGCCGGAGCAAATTCAAAAATATTTTAGGTATTGCGTCTATATTGGAAAGGAAAAGATTATCAATGAGGATGTAAAGTGGCAGTGAAAAGTAAGATACTTGGCATATTCCACAAAGTATCCCCCGGCAGTTTAGTCCTGCAGGGGGAATTTTAGATTACTTATTGTGTTTAAAATATATGGAACCAATAAGAAGGGTTACAAGGGTAAGGGAAGCGCCAACTACTATCTTAATGCGGCTTACAGGTTTAAGTTGAACTTTTCCCGGGTCTACAATTTTAACATTACTGGCATGGATATCCATGTCACCTCCATGTTCCAAACAACTTTTATTAAATATTCCGGTAACCTCAACGATATCTCCTTTGTGCTTATAATCTCCAAAGGTTTTAATCTTTTTTGCATCCTCCCATTTCATCCATACTCCCATGGGAAGACTTCCATCGCTTATATTAACCCATCCATAATCTCCTCTTTTCATCGCCTCGCCAATGGCTTCACCTCTTATTGTGACTTCTTTGCCATTATAGACTGCAGCCTTTTCGACAAAGTCGCTAAAGTTTGAAACCTCATCAGCCCTGACTGTGAAGGATGTAAGAAGAGAAAAGAAAACTATAAAAAGAAGAAGGATATTTATTTTTAACGCCTTGAACATATTTTTTTAATACCTCCAAACAAGAAGCCTACTAAAGCAAATACGGAAATAAATTCAAGCCTGCCAAGGAACATTGCTATTATATAAAACAACTTCATAAGAGAAGGCATTGAAGGCGATGTAACTCCAATTGAAAGTCCAACGTTTCCGGTAACTGAAGCAGCTTCAAAAGCCGAGCTTAATAATGGATAGCCATAGTATGAACCAATTACCGTTCCAATTGAAAAAAGAACAACATAGCAAATTATAATAAGAGATGTGCTTTTAACAACTCCATCATCAAGTATTAAATCCTTAATGTGGTGGAATTTAAACACCCTTACTCTTCTCTCAGAGCTTAAAAGCTTTTTAATGTCTGCAATTATTCCTTTAAATACAATTCCTACTCTGAGTCCTTTAAATCCTCCAGCTGTTGAGCATGCAGAACCACCAATCAGCATTGCAATTATTAACATTATAACTGCAAAATCCCCCCATTCAAGAGCAAACTGCCTTGCATAGAGGCTTGCAAAACCTGTTGTTGTATGAGCTGATAACAAATGATATATACCTTTCCTAAAAATTGATACAGCATCGGTATATACGTTAAGTTTTGAAAGCCCAAGGGCTATAAAGAACGAGGTTAAGGTTGCTGTAATGAAAAAACTTTGGATTTCGATGTTTTTTACTATTTCCTTTTTATTTCCCTGCCATACAGCGTAGTGAAGTCCGAAGTTAAAGGAACCTATTATAAAGAATATTATGGTTAGTATTTCATAGGACATACTGTGATAGTAAAGAATGTTCTGCGACATAGGGGCAAATCCTCCAGTACTCCATGCTGACATAAAGATAAAAAGCCCATGAAAGAATGCAGATACTGGCTTTAACCCTATCATCATTCCGTTTATCCACATCAGCAGTGTACCAACTGCAAGATAGGACATGCTTATTGCCCATATTATTCTGGCTGTCCCTTTAACGTTTGGAACAAGCTCAATGTCCTTACCTTCTCCTACATACATCTTATAAGCGCCTGCTGTATCTCGCATAAGGAACGACAGTGCAAGAACGACCATTCCCTGACCGCCAACAAAGGTTAATATATGCCTCCAGGTGTTGAGGCTGAGGGACAGGTGTTCTAAATCCTGGGTAAGAACAAGCCCCGTTGTGGTAAATCCACTCATAACATCAAAGGCTGCATCCAAAAAAGAAAGAGCATGGCCGCTCAGCCTGTAGGGAATTGCACAAAGAAACATAAGCAAAATCCATGACAGGGAAGCGACTATAAGCCCATGTTTCCATTGAAATCTTACTTTGCCCAGGGATTTTTTTCCAAACATTATTAGTATAAGCCCAGTGCTTAAAGCTATATTGATGCTTATTATAAAGTCAGCTAATGCGCCCCACTCCTTAAAAAGTATAGAAACAATTATAGGTATCAGCATAAGAAGTGATGTCCATAATATTATAAAACCAGTGTAATAGCTTATAATTTTAATATCATAGTTTTGTTTATTTTCCATATTCATTAATCACCTCGAAAGTACAAGGTTCATGACAAAAAGCATTACCACAAATATCAAAACGAAGGACATTTCCAAGAATACGCCCTTTATAATCTTTTTAGCGCTTAACATAATCCTATTCCCCCATTATGCATCTTTCTACTTCATCTTTCATATTAACGCTCGTTACTATAAGAACCCTGTCTCCTTCTTTAATTTCCACATTCCCCTTTGGAAAGATAATTTTATCATTTCGCAGGATTGAAACTATAAGGCATTCCTCGGGAAGATCGAGGGAGCTTATTATTTTGCTGCACCAGGGGCTCTTTCTTAAAATGCTGGCCTCTGCGAGAATCATTTCTCCTCTATCAAGTGTTTGAATTGGCCTGAGCATGCTGCTGTTTAGTTCGCCTTCAATTAGATTAGCAATAACCTCTGTGCTGCAAACCGTCCTATCAACTCCAAGAGCCTTGAATATGGTTCTGTTTTTAGGATTGTTTATTCTTGCGATGGTTTTAGCTACGTTAAAATTTACCTTTGCAATCTGGCAAATAACAAGATTTTCTTCATCCTTGCCTGTAACAGCGGCAACGACTTCGGTTTTTTCAATATCAGCATCATAAAGAACTTCTGGATTGGTGCCATCACCGCATATGATATTTGCGTCAATTTCTTCGGCAGTCTTATCGCATATTTTTTTATTCCTTTCTATTAATGTTACATCATATCCCTTTTGGTTTAAGGTTTTTAGAAGGTAATAACCAACCTTCCCTCCGCCCACAACTATTGCTTTCATATTAACAACTCCTTTGATAGAGAAGCTATAAGCCTTTCTTTGTTCGTACTATCTATTGTACAAATAATCTTATCCCTTGGCTGAAGCAGCTGTCCACTATCGGGTATTTTGTAGGTATCGCCCCTTAAAACAGCCGACACTATACAATTAAATTCATCTTCAAAATCCTTTACTGTTTTAAGCTTTGCCTTTGGAATGTCTGTTTCTATAATCTCAAGGCTGCTGCTTAATATAAATAAGGTGCTAACTCTGGCATTTGTAATTCGCGTTTTTATGATATTAACTCCAAGCTCTGTAGGAGTTATAGTTTCAATTCCAAGCTTTTCATATATGAATTTCTTCTGAGGCTCGCAAACCCTGGCAATAACCCCTGAAACGTTGAAGATGTTCTTTGCAATTTGTGAAGCAGTAAGGTTAATGTTATCATCGTAGGTTAATGCGAGGAAAAAATCCGCCTTATCAATTCCGGCTTCCAGCAATATATCGGTATCATATTCAATACCCCTTATTCTGTGACCATTGAAACCGCTTCCAAGCCTGTCTAAATTTTCATCATCATTATCTATTACTGCAACGTCATGTCCTTCATCTGAAAGTTCCATAGCAAGTGTGCTTCCAAGTCCTCCACATCCAACAATTATTACATACATTTAGCTTCCTCCTTAAAGAAGAAATCTTCTATACTGTCTTTTAAGAGAAGATTTGCGCAAATAGCGAAGTCGATATCCTGCTTCTCCATAAACTCAAGATTATCAATGTTGTTTACAAGGGCTACAGTCTTACTTACTCCATAAACTTTTTTGGCCATCTTACATAAAAAAAGGTTCGTTTCATCGCTGTTTGTAAGTGCCAGAAGGTACTTGGCACGCTCAATTCCGTGATCTTTAAGAATTTTTTCATTTATTTCTTCCTGCTTATCTATATAGGAAACGCCAATACCTTTATCTATAAGGCTGTCAAGAATGAGCTGACTTCTTAGCCTATCTCCGACTACAAGTGCAAGCATTTATACTACCTCCCTTTCAATAAGCTCCCTTATAATGTGCCCCAGGCAAATCACCTTATATGCCCCGTCTGCTATCTGAAGCATTTTTTCGTCCTTAAACACAACATAAAGATCTTTGTGATTTTTCAATCCCTCTGCAAGCATCATATTGAGCCTGTCATCATTCGTTACTACAAATATGCTATCCACTAAATGGGTTTCAACCATGCTTTTAACAAGGGCAACATTTTTAATGTCGATTTCAGTTTTGATAATTTTGCGATGTTTAAAATTTTCAATATCTTCTTTAGAACCTAAAAACATTATGCTTTTACCTTTGCTTTCAAGTAAATTTATTATCATTTCAGTGTATTCGCTTTTCCCTATAATTGCACTATACATAGCTGCTCCTCCTGCTTCCAAATAACTTAGTGTGATATCTGCCTTTACTCATAATGCGTATAATGTTGTCGCTAAACTCAGCAGTTTTACTTAATGTGCTTTCAAAAATCCTCTTATCATCTATAAAGTAGTTTTCAGGCGCAAAATCATAGGGTCTGCTCCTATCCTCAACACCGGATATTCTAAGGAATTCCCTGTCAAAGCTGGCGTCGAGATAAAGCTTCTTACTAAAAAATTCTATTTCAACATAGAACCATGGTGCTTCCTTTCTACCTATGCCTGCTAATCTTTCAGTACGGTCAATTATAAATTTATATAAGAGTTTACAGTTAAAACCGCTGGTTTTAAGCAGAGTATGCAAAAGCACATTTTTATCAAAGTTGTTTCCTCTTCCCATTACAAGGGTTTCAGAGGCTCTTTGAATTGGCGCTGTGCTGTCATAGTATATTGAATTTTTAACCTCGTTATAAATAGCATTGAGCTTTTCAAGTCCAGATTTATCATCAAAGTTATTGCTCAGATAATTTATTATGACGCTGTTTCCAGCATCACAATATTGATTAAGCATTGTTTCATCTCCCCATAAAAGTTATTTTTAATAATTAAATAAATAATCAGTAAAACTCCAATGGTAATGGTTTTACTGATTTAAACTCTTTTGTATACGAGCTAAGATAAATGCTCGATGTTTCAAAGTTTCTTTATTAAATTATAGTACCGGTATGACATACTTATAAAGCTCACTAAAATTTCTGTTCAAAAAATATCATGTTTATTAAATTCAATGTAAATGGATTATCTTTATTTTTCACAGAAGTACTGTGTCTTTTGAAGATTTATTATAAGTATAATCAATTGACTTTATAAATTAAGGCTGATATATTAAAATGTTTATGTAGGGGAAAGGGGTGAGTTAAATGCTTAAAACGCTAAAAAATAAGATAACTTTTGTATATATGTGCCTTGTGCTTCTTATAGCTGTGGTGGGCATTACTGCTACTTTTAAGCTTTATGATATAACTAAATCCATAGACGGTCTTATGGTTAACAACTATAAGAGTATAAATGCAGTAAACAATATGCTTGAAATAGTTCAAAACCAGAATGTTGATATTTTAAATTATATTTATGAAGACAAGGAAAAGGCTATAGATTCTTTCCACAAAGACACTAACAGCTTTTACAAATGGTTCAGTATAGAGTATAACAATATAACAGAGGTTGGAGAAAAGGAACATAATGAAAGGATAAATGAGTACTATGTAGAATATGTAAAACTTTTCTCAAACCTTCAAGAGATAAGAAATAATGAGGGCATAGAAAGCGCTGTAAAGTTTTATAACGAAAAAATATTGCCCCTCCAAAATAGTATAAAGGATGAGCTTAAAAACCTCTCGCTTTTAAATGAAAGGGCAATGCTTACCAGTAAAGATGAGGCTGCAAGGGATTCGCAGAGTTCTTTAAAAATTGTCTTAATTATGTCTGCAGGAGCTTTAATAGGTGGATTTTTAGTATCTATATATTTTATAAATAAATTCTTCAAACCAATAGTTTTATTGACTGAAACAATGAAATCTGTAAGGGAAGGGAATTTAGACAAGCAGGCCCCTGTGATGTCAAAGGATGAAATAGGCGAACTTGCCCAGGAGTTTAACAACATGACACGAAGGCTTCAGGAGTTTGAGCAGAGCACCCTGGGAAAACTTCTTAATGAGAAAAACAAATCATTAGCCATAGTTAAAAGTATTTCAGACCCTCTCATTGTACTCGATACAAGCTATAGAATAGTGCTTTTAAATAAAGCCTGCGAGGACGTGTTCAATCTGGTTGAGGATAAGGTTATAAACAGACATTTACTTGAGGCGATCAGGGATGGAAACCTGTTTGATCATGTTTCAAGCATGCTTGCTTCAAATGAAGATGAGCATAAACAAAAGATAATGTATTTTAAATCCAATAATAAGGAATACTACTTCAATGTAATTGTAACGGCGGTTCGAGATGGTAATTCAAATATTAATGGTGTTGTTGTGCTGTTTCAGGACGTAACCAATCTAAAGCAGCTTGAAAAGATGAAAACTGATCTTATATCAACCATATCCCATGAATTCAAAACTCCATTAACTTCTATACTAATAGGCACAAGCCTTGTTGAGGATGAAAGCTTGGGAGAACTAAATGAAAAGCAGAAGGAGATCATTAATGCAATTAAGGAGGATGGTGAAAGGCTGTCATCCCTGGTAAATAACCTTATTGATCTTTCAAAGATTGAATCGGATAAATCTATATTTAAATTTGAAAAATGCTCAATAGAGGATGTCATTCTTAACAGTATAAAGGGTTTTTATGCCCAGGCCGAGGATAAGAATATAAACCTTTACTATAAAGTTACGGAAAACCTTCCACAGGTTGTAGCTGACTTTGAAAAAATCACCTGGGTAATAAACAATTTGATATCCAACGCTCTTAAAGCAACTGGAGAGGGAGGAGAAATTTCAATAAATGCCTATGCAAGACAGAACCGGATATACGTTTCTGTCAAGGATACAGGAGCAGGAATACCTGAAGAATATAGAAAAAAGATATTTGATAAATTTACTCAACTTGATGATCCTCACTTTGAAAGAAGTGGAAGCGGACTCGGACTAGCGATAGCTAAAGAGATAATAGAAGCACATCAAGGGGAAATATGGTGTGAGAGCAAGTTAAACGCAGGAAGCAATTTTATTTTTACACTTCCACTCAATAAAACTGAAGAGAGTTTAGGGGGAAATATATGAAAAAAGCTCTTGTGGTAGATGATACTAAAAATATTAGAATGCTTTTAACAACATGTCTTGAAGTTAATGATTTTACTGTCATAACTGCAAGTAACGGACGTGAAGCCCTTGAATTGCTTGAAAAGGAAAAATTTGATATCGCATTTTTAGATATAAAATTGCCGGAAGTAAGCGGTACGGAGATTTTAAGAAGGATAAGGGCAGAGGGAGTAAATGTACCGGTTGTTATAATGACAGCCTTTGGAACAATAAAAAATGCGGTTGAATGTACAAAACTGGGGGCGGTTGCATATCTTCAAAAGCCATTTACTGCTGATAAAATAAAGAACCTTCTTCAGGAGTTTTATTCTCTTGAGAATAAGAGCAATGATATTGCTGGTCTTGTAAAAAAAGGAAGGGAATTTATTTTAGAAAATAAAGAGGAAGAAGCCCTTTCCTGTCTTAAAAAGGCCCTTTCAATTGATCCTGCCTGTGGAGAAATATATTACTATATAGGAAGGATTTATGAGATAAAAGGAGATAAAGAAAAAGCGAGTAAATTTTATTTAACAGCAAGAAATTTTGGATATATAAATTGAATGTGAGCTGACGTAAAAACGTCAGCTCACAATTTTTTTTTAATCCATCAACAATTACTTTACATGATAAATCTCCTGTCATGTTTACAGAAGCTCTTGTAAAATAAACCTTCGGAACTTATTTTGTAGTTTAAGTCATAAAATTCACATGTTGATTATATATATAAGAATAAGAGAATTTCACTAAACAATATATTAGATCTCCGAGCTTGATTTTCTAAAGCCTCTGCAATGAAAATCAAGCCGATGGGTTCATCTGGAAACGGGTGGGCCTCCCGTGTTTGGAAAGGAGAATGGTTTAGAGCATTCTCCTTTCATATCTAAAAATATGAAGGGAGTTTTTTTATGAGGAAATTGTCACATGCCATCCTTTTAATTGCTTTAATGTTCGTTTTAGTGAACTGCACAGGGTCGTCAAAAACCATTACACTTGCGACTACAACCAGCACATATGACTCTGGGCTTTTGGATTATCTTATTCCGCAATTTGAGAAGGATACTGGAATTCATGTTAAAGTGGTTCCAAGGGGAACGGGAGAAGCAATGGAGATTGGTAAAAGAGGGGATGCTGACTGCCTTCTGGTCCATGCAAAGGCCAAGGAGGAAGAATTCGTTAAGCAAGGTTATGGAGTTAAGCGCTTTGACGTAATGTATAACGATTTTATAATAGTAGGTCCAAGGGAAGATGCAGCAGGGGTTAAGGAGAAGGCTTACAACGACCCAACCCTTGCATTAAAGCTTATTTCAGATACCAAATCCACATTTATATCAAGGGGAGATGAATCGGGAACCCATGTTAAGGAAAAAGAATTATGGGCAGGTTCAAAGATTACTCCAAATGGCACCTGGTACATATCTGCAGGAAAGGGAATGGGTGCAGTTCTTCAAATGGCCGACGAAAAAAGAGCATATACACTAACTGACAGGGCAACATATTTATCTATGAAGGACAAGCTTAACCTCGTAATAGTATGTGAGAAAAACGAGAAGCTGTATAACCAGTATGGCGTAATAAAGGTTAATCCTGAAAAACATAAAATTAACGATGATGGAGCGCAGAAATTTATAGATTGGATTCTATCAGATAAGGCTCAGGGGCTTATTAAAAATTTTGGCAAGGATAAATATGGAGAGCCTCTATTTATTCCAAATGCTAAAAAATAGGTGATACAAATGTTATTTATTGAAAGCATGAAGGAAGTATTTAAGGACATCAATCCTGTAATAGCGATGTCCCTTACTGTATCCTTATCTTCGACCTGCATAGCATCTATTGTTGGAATATTCATTGGTATACCTGCATCAATTAAAAACTTTAAAGGTAAAACAGGGATAATGAGGATTACAGATACACTTATGAGCCTTCCACCGGTTCTTATGGGCCTTATAGTATATGTTATGCTTTCAAGAAGCGGACCATTTGGAATGCTTGAGCTTCTCTTTACTCCTGCAGCAATGATTATAGCCCAGACACTTCTTATACTTCCAATAGTATTTGGACTTACAGTATCCCATTTTTCTAAAATCGCATTAGAGATTAGAAAAACCTGCCTTTCACTTGGTGCGGAGGGAAAAAATATAATTTTAACCATAATACGGGAGGGAAGGGTTCAAATTTTAACTATTATTACTGTAGCCTTTGGAAGGGCCATATCAGAAGTGGGGGCTGTAATGATGGTTGGAGGGAATATAAAGGGTTATACAAGGGTTATGACGACATATATTGCCCTTGAAACAGGCAAGGGTAATTTCAGGGAGGCTGCTGTAATAGGGTTTATACTACTTGGAATATCCTTTTTAGTTAATTACATGCTCCACAGGTTTCAGGGAGGCGATGAAACTTGAGGGTAAACATAGAAAACCTTATAAAAAGATACAACAACAGAGTTGTACTTGATATTGAAAGGCTTGACATAGAGGAAGGAAAAGTTTATGCAGTTCTGGGCCTTAATGGGAGCGGCAAAAGTACCCTGCTGGAATGTATTGCAGGGTTGATAGATTATGATGAGGGAAAAATTCTTTATAACGGCAGGGAAGGTATTGAAAACAGCAGAAAAGCAATATCCATGATGGTTCAAAAACCCTATCTTTTTGACAAATCAGTTATGGATAATATTATATCAGGGCTTAAGTTCAGAAATGAAAATAAAAAAATGATGGACAAAAGATTTTATGAATACTTGAGTTTCTTTAGCATTGATCACCTTCTTTATAAAAATGCTAAAAAGCTTTCAGGTGGAGAAGGTGCGAAAACAGCACTTTTAAGAACCGCCGTGATTGAAACGGAGCTGACGCTTTTGGATGAGCCAACTGCAAGCATGGATATGGAAAGTACCCTTCAGGCGGAAAGGCTTATAAAGTCTATGGCAGGTGGGAAAAGAAGCGTGGTTATAGTCACCCATGATATTTTCCAGGCAAAAAGGCTTGCAGATGATGTGATATTTTTGGATAGGGGTAAGATAATTGAAATGGGCAGTGCATACAAGGTATTTAGCTGCCCAAAAAGCAGCGCTCTGAGAAAAATTATGAATTTATAGATTTTCTGGTGACAGTCACCGAAGAAATGGAGGAGAACAGCCATGATAAGAACAGCAATATTAACAATAAGCGACAGTAGCTCAAGGGGAGAGAGGATAGATGGTACAGGCCCTGCCATAATGAAGCTTCTTGAAGGAAGGGGATATGAGGTTGAGTATTATAAAATTTTACCCGATGAGATGGATGAGATAGAGAAGGAGCTTATTTATCTTTGCGACGGCCTGAGGGTAAACCTTGTATTGACAAACGGGGGGACAGGCTTTTCTAAGAGGGATGTAACTCCTGAGGCAACCAGAAGAGTGATTGAAAAGTATGTTCCTGGGATAGGTGAAGCAATGAGGGCGAAGTCACTTGAAATCACCCCAAAGGCAATGCTTTCAAGGGGTATTGCAGGAATTAGGGAAGAAACCCTTATAATAAACCTTCCTGGAAGCCCCAGGGGGGCTGTTGAAAACCTCGAGGCTATTATGCCTGCTATTTTCCATGGGGTGGAGATACTTCTTGGAGAAGCAAGTGAATGTGCCAGAAAGGATTAACTTTCCTTGGAACTTATGTTCTAAAATTTTGAGGAGGGGGTCTTATGGAGCTTTTTAAGGTGGTAGATGTAGACGAGGTAAAAAAAATAATAGACGATAACTTCAAAATGGAGCCTGAACCGGAAAAAATACCCCTTTTGGAGGCTTTGGGAAGGGTATTATACAGAGACATCATAGCTGAGGAAAATGTGCCCGGGTTTAGAAGATCCGCTGTGGATGGTTATGCATTAAAATCAAAGGATGCGGCTGGGGCAAGCGAATCAATTCCTGGAATTTTTGAAATCAAAGGCGAGGTGAAAATGGGAGAAGAGTGCAGGACTAATCTAGATTCTCCCGGCGATTGCGTATATGTTCCAACTGGAGGAATGATACCCGATGAAGCCGATTGTGTTGTAATGATTGAATATACTGAAAAACTCGATGAAAATACAGTACTTGTAAACAAGCCACCCTATCCTGGAGAAAACGTGGTAGAGGAAAAGGATGATACTGCAGAGGGGGAAGTTGTTATAAAAAAGGGAACAACTATAAGGCCATATGAAGCTGGTGTTCTTGCAAGCCTCGGCATAATAGAAGTTGAGGTTTGTAAAAAAATTAGGTGTGGAATTATCTCAACCGGAGATGAAATAGTGGAGCCGTCAACTACTCCACTTAAAGGACAGGTAAGAGATGTAAACACCTATCTCTTAAGCACACTCATAGAAGAGTCAGGGGGGAAGCCCGCAATATATGGAATCCACAGGGATAGCTTCAATAGCATGAAGAAAGTTATAGCAAGGGCATGGGAGGAATGTGACATGGTATTAATTTCAGGTGGAAGCTCCGTTGGAAAGAAGGATCAAACGCTTGAAGTCATTAAGTCCCTTGAAAACTCGAAGATATTAGTTCATGGAATAGCTATAAAACCAGGTAAACCTACATTGATTGGCAAAGCAGGAGAAAAAATTATATTTGGACTTCCTGGGCATCCTCTGGCATGTGCTGTTGTTTTTAAAACAATAGTTAAGCATTGCATAGACAGAGTTTATGGAAAAAGGGAAGAGGTTTATCCCATGCCCTGTACCTTTACGATAAACTATCACAAGGCTAAGGGAAGGGAGGAATTTCTTCCTGTAAATCTTAAATTCGTGAACGGTAATTTAACTGCTGCCCCGATTCTTTCAAAGTCAGGTATAATTTCAGCCTTTTCTAAGGCATGGGGATATATAAGGCTCAGCAAAAACCTTGAAGGAATAAAGGAAGGGGAAAGGGTTATGGTATATAAACTCTAAGGAGGAATAGGAATGGAACAGAGGATGTACCTTTCAAATCACGAGTTTGATGATGCAATTGATATATTTTTTAAAGGGATTCAGAATATAAATCCCCGGACTGAAATAGTTAAAACTTGGGAAGCTTGGGGAAGGGTTACGGCTGAAGCATTGTATGCTAAGATTTCATCACCTCATTACAATTCCTCCTCTATGGATGGAATAGCAACGCTGAGCAGTAAAACCAGGGGAGCCTCAGAGAAAAATCACATAATACTTGAGGAGGGAAGGGATTATATTATAGTCGATACCGGGGACCCAATACCCTCTGAGTATGACTGCGTAATAATGGTTGAGGACCTTATAAGGATTGATGAAACCCATGTAGCCATATATAAAAGCGCTTCTTCCTATCAAAACATAAGGCCAATAGGTGAGGACATAGTTGAAAACCAGCTCATACTTCCTGCAAATCATAAAATAAGACCCGTTGATATAGGGGCTTTGATGGCGGGTGGAGTAAATGATTTAAAGGTTTATAAAAGGCCCGAAGTTGGGATAATCCCAACGGGAACGGAGCTTGTTGAGCCGGGAGGCAGCCTAAAGGCCGGAGACATAATAGAGTTTAACTCAAGGGTGTTTTCAGCCCAGATAGAGGAGTGGGGAGGAAAGGCAAAAAGATATGACATCCAAAAGGATGTTTATGAAGACATAAAAAGCACTGTCCTAAGGGCCTGGGAGGAGTGCGACATCATACTTATAAATGCAGGTTCATCGGCAGGACGGGAGGATTTTTCCTCAAGGGTTATAGAAGAGCTCGGTGAGGTTTTTGTTCACGGCGTTTCCATAAAACCCGGAAAGCCCGTTATACTGGGGCATATTAAAGGAAAACCTGTCATTGGCATACCAGGATACCCTGTGTCAGCCTATGTAATTATGGAGTTTATAGTAAAGAGGCTTATATATATGTATCAGAGATTAAAACCAGAGGAGGCTAAAAGGGTAAGGGCAGTGACATCGAGGCGTATTATGTCATCCCTTAAATACCTGGAGTTTGTGAGAGTTAAGCTTGGATACGTGGGACGCAAGCTTATAGCAGCGCCCTTGAGCCGGGGGGCAGGGGCTACAATGTCTCTTGTCCAGGCAGATGGAATACTTGAAATACCCCAGAATACAGAGGGAATAGAAGCTGGAACAGAGGTTGAAGTTAAGCTTTTAAAGGATGAAGGGGACATAAAAAATACAATAGTATGCATAGGAAGCCACGATCCCATCATGGATATCGCAGGAAACCTTCTTCATAGCGAAAACAGAGACATGTATTTGTCATCGGCCCACGTTGGAAGTATGGGAGGGATTATGGCATTAAGAAATGGAGAAACACATATGGCACCAATTCATCTCCTTGATATGGAAAGCGGCTTGTACAACGTATCCTATTTAAAAAAGTATCTTCCAAATAGAAAAATGGCTCTAATAAAATGTGTTAAAAGAATACAGGGGCTTATGGTGAAGAAGGGTAATCCATTAAATATAAAGGCAATGGAAGATATTGTGGAGAAAAGGGCTAGATTTGTAAATCGACAGAGGGGCTCGGGTACAAGGTTATTGATGGACTACATTATAAAAAAGAAGGGGATAATGCCTGAAGCTATAAATGGCTATGACAGGGAGGAGTTTACCCATCTTGGGGTTGCAGCAGCGGTTGAAGCGGGAGACGCGGATGTGGGTATTGGAATATATTCTGCTGCAGCTATGATGGGGCTTGAGTTTATTCCCATAGGAAGTGAGGAATATGATATAGCCGTCCCATTAGAATATCTGGAAACGGAAATGATTAAAAACTTTATAAAAGTAATAACAAGCGACGAGTTTAAAAAGGAGCTTGACAGGCTTGGAGGTTATGACTATTCCCATATAGGGAAAATTGTTTTAATATAGGGGGGATTCCATGTTAGACAGTTTTGGAAGGAATATAGACTATCTCAGGGTTTCACTAACGGATAGATGCAACTTAAGGTGTATATACTGCATGCCTGAGGAAGGGGTAAGAAAAGTTCATCATGATGATATATTAAGGTTTGAGGATATCTTAAAAATTGTAAAAGCCTTTTCAACCCTTGGTATAAAAAAAATAAGATATACGGGAGGAGAACCCCTTATATTAAAAGGAATAGAAGGGCTAATTTATGAAACATCAAAAATACCTGGAATTGAGGATATTACAATTACTACAAACGGAATCCTCCTTTCTGACACGACAAAAGAACTAAAAAGGGCAGGGCTTAAGAGGGTTAACATAAGCCTTGATACTTTAAGAGAAGACAGATATAGAAAAATTACAAGGGGAGGAGATATAGGAAGGGTATTTGAAGCAATTGAAAGCTGTATTCGCATCGGGCTAAGCCCCGTAAAGCTAAATACCGTTGTTATAAAAGGAATAAACGATGATGAAATAGAGGACTTTATTAATCTTACAAAGGAAATACCTGTGGAGGTGAGGTTTATTGAACTTATGCCTATTGGCGAAGGAAGAAGATATTTTAAAGAAGGCCATATTCCGTCGGAAGAAATATTAAAATGCTTTCCTGAACTAATACCGCTTCAGGCAGATATTAGAGGAACAGCCTCACTTTATAAGCTTAAAAATTCAAAGGGAACAGTTGGGTTTATAAGCCCGCTTAGCTGTAAGTTCTGCAACACCTGTAACAGAATAAGGCTAACGGCCTCGGGCACTATAAAGCCCTGCTTACATTCGATGGATGAAATAAATATTAAAAACCATATTCATAATGAGATCGGCCTTTTGGCCAATATTAAAAAATCCATATTTAATAAACCAGGAGAACACCATCTCGAGAGGGAAGGAATTAGCAGGAGCCTAAAGGATATGTATCAGATAGGGGGATAATATGGAATTAACTCACATAAATGAAGAGGGAAGGGCTAGAATGGTAGACGTAAGCACAAAGGAGGAAACGCTAAGGGAAGCTGTTGCATTTTCAAGGGTTTATATGAAAAGAGAAACCCTTGAAAGGATAAGGGAGGGAACAATAAAAAAGGGGGATGTTTTATCCGTTGCCCAGGTAGCAGGAATTATGGGGGCTAAAAACACATCCCATATAATTCCCATGTGCCATCCCATTTTTATATCAGGGTGCGATTTAATCTTTAAAATGAATTTTGAGATGTGCTGCATTGATATAACGGCTACAGTTAAAAATACGGGGCAGACGGGCGTTGAAATGGAAGCTATGACTGCGGTATCGGTTGCGGCCTTGACTGTCTATGATATGTGCAAGGCCGTTGACAGGGAAATGATTATATCCGATGTAATGCTCCTTAGAAAAAGGGGAGGCAAATCAGGTGTTTTTGAAAGGAAGGGTTAATATGGCAAGGGTATTATCTGTTAATATAAGTGAAAAGAAGGGTGTTATAAAGCATCCAATTGAAAAGGGGTATTTCGAAGTTGAGCATGGGCTTGTTGGTGATGCCCATGCAGGAAAATGGCACAGGCAGGTAAGCCTTCTTGGCAAGGAGAGTATTGATAAGATGAAGTCCCTTGGAATCGATGGCTTTTGCACAGGAAAGTTTGCAGAGAACATAACAACAGAGGGAATAGATCTTTTTAAACTTCCTGTTGGAACAAAGCTTAAAATAGGCGAAACCCTTATGGAGGTTACCCAGATAGGCAAGGAATGCCATGTGGGATGTCAAATCAGGACTCTGGTTGGCGACTGTATAATGCCAAGGGAAGGGATATTCACAAGGGTACTTGAGGCAGGGTGGATAAAACCTGGAGATAAAATTGAGGTTGTTAGGGAGAGGTAGAGATGAATCATGGAAAGATATCAAAGAAACATAGGAACTTTAACTGTGGAAGAAAATGAAAGGATAAAAAATTGCAGGGTGTGCGTTGTCGGCTGCGGGGGGATTGGTGGATATGTAATAGAGATGCTTGGAAGGCTTGGGATAGGTTACATAACCGCCGTTGATGGTGACGTTTTTGACAAAACCAATCTTAACAGGCAGATACTTTCCGACGATGAATCCATCGGGAAGAGTAAGGCACAAAAGGCTAAAAAAAGGATGATGCTTGTAAATCCCTTTGTTACAGTTAAAGCCATAGAAGAGAAACTTACAAAGGAAAATGCTGAAAAAATTATAAATGGAAATGATGTGGTGGTGGATGCCCTTGACAACTTGGAAGGGAGGAAATTGCTGGCGGATGCATGTGAAAAACTATCAATCCCGCTTGTCCACGGTGCCATCGAAGGATGGTATGCACAGGTTTCAACCATATTTCCCGGGGATAGAACTTTCCAGAGGATATACGGGAAAGCAACATCAAAGGTTAATACCCTGGGAAACCCATCCTTCACTCCTGCTTTGGCTGCATCCATCGAAGTAAGCGAAGTTGTAAAGTTATTAACTGGCAGAGGGACAATTCTGAGGAACAAGCTTCTCTATGTTAATTTACTTGATAATGAGTATACTATTATAGATTTATGAAACCAAAATATATGTTAATTTGTTATATGCCTTCCAAAATGTTATAATATATTAGAAAATGTTAAAGTTTTTTAGCTGATGCTGTTACCAGGCATAGGCTTTAATAAAACCACAAAAGGAGAGAATTGATGAGGCATAAACTATTTAAGAATAGAAGCTTTTATACAGCAATGCTGTCCATTGCTCTTCCAATTGCCCTGCAGAACCTCATATCCTCATCATTAAATATGGTGGATACGATAATGATTGGGCAGCTTGGAAAGACGGAGATTGCAGCGGTTGGCCTTGCAAACCAGTATTTCTTTTTATTTACGCTTTTATTGTTCGGAACAAACAGCGGACTTTCCATTTTTATATCCCAGTTCTGGGGGAAGGAAGACATTAAAAATATCAGAAGGGTTCTTGGAATATCGATCATTTCAGGTGGAATTATTAGTATACTGTTTACAATAGGAGGGTTTTTCCTTCCTGAGTTTATAATGGGGATTTTCTCGGCTGACCCGGAAGTTATAGATACTGGAGTCAAATACCTAAGGATTGTATCCTTAAGCTATACAATTACAGCAATTAGCTTCTCCTTCAGCTTTGCCTCAAGAAGTGTAAGGCAGGCATTTGTTCCTATGATTGTAAGTGCAATTTCACTTGGAACCAATACACTGAATTATATCTAAAAAGTGGGTTAAAAACGTGGTTCAGGATATCTAGTTTCTTCAACCATATACTGTGTATAATTCTAATGATAAAGTTTTAGGAGGTAAAAATGGAAGAAAACAAGGATATGAATAATAGGGTTCCACTATACGAGACCATCACCAGAGGTAGAAGAATACAGATACTTATAGCCGTTGCCATAGGTACTTTCATGGGAGCGCTGGATTCAAGCGTTGTAAACATAGCCCTTCCAAATATAACTAAATATTTTAACGCGCCTTTGGCTGCCGTTCAATGGGTGGTTATGTCCTATCTATTGATAATAAGCAGCCTTCTGCTTACATACGGCAGAATGGGGGATATGTACGGTCACAAAAGAATATACATATCAGGATTTATAATATTTACCATAGGTTCAGTACTTTGTGGACTATCGCCAACCATTGGATTTTTGATAGTAGCAAGGGCAGTTCAGGCCCTTGGAGCTGGAATGCTTATGTCTATGGGACCGGCAATAATCACAGACATATCTCATCCCAAGGATAGAGGCAAAGCACTTGGAGTCAATGCGGTTGCAGTATCCGTTGCCCTTACTGCAGGGCCTGTACTTGGAGGTTTTTTGGTTTCAAACTTCGACTGGTCAAGTATATTTTATATAAACCTTCCAGTCGGTATCATAGGAATACTCTGGGGGATTAAAGTTATACCCGGAAGAAAGGATATTATAAGGCAGCCATTTGATATAATGGGAGCATTTGTAATTTTCATTGCGCTGATATGCATATTGTTGCCCCTAAGCCTTGTTGAGAGAATTGGATGGGGGGTATGGTATATACCTACCCTTCTTGCAGCAGGGTTTATTTTCCTTATACTTTTCATCTTTATAGAAAAAACAACAGAATATCCTATGATAAACCTTAAGCTCTTTAGAAACCGTCAGTTTTCCATGAGCAACATTTCAGCCATGTTAAACTATATGGCGCAGTATACCGTAGTGTTTTTAATGCCCTTTTATCTTCAGCAGCTTAGGGGGCTGCCTGCGTCTGAGGCAGGGCTTTTTATGATACCCATGCCTATTACAACAATGATTCTTGCGCCAATAAGCGGAATTTTATCAGACAGAACGGATAGCAGGATATTAAGCGCAGTTGGTATGGGCATTGCGGCCTTTGGAATATGGCAGCTTAGCAAGCTTGGTATAAACTCACCAAGGCTTCAGATATCCCTGGCTCTTATAACTACAGGTATAGGAGTAGGGCTATTCCAGACACCAAATAACAGCGTAATAATGGGAAGCGTTCCGGGTAACTGGAGAGGAATTGCTTCGGGAATGCTCGCAACCATGAGGAACATGGGAATGGTGCTTGGTGTTGCAGTATCAGGTGCAGTTTTCACAAACCGTTTAAACGCTTTAAACGTAGAGCTTGGAAGATTGGGAGTAACAGGTGAAGCATTAAGGGTGCAGTCCTTTACAGGAGCGATGCATTTAACCTATATAATAGGTTCGCTTATAGCATGTTTTGCAGCACTGACTTCACTTATAAGGAGTTCAGGAAAAAATAAAAAAACCCTGTAATCGAATTTTCGATTACAGGGTTTTTTGAGCAGTTTTATTGATCGTCTTTATACTATATTAGAGGTTTGGTATAATAATAAAAATGCTGGAAGTCAAACTTTGTAAAGGAGTTTTGATATGGATAGAAATCAAATTCTTGTAATTGGCGGAGGAGCTGCAGGGCTTGTTGCGGCCATTGCGGCTGCGAGGAACGGTTCGGAGGTTAAGATAATCGAGCGTATGAATCGTGTAGGAAAGAAAATACTTGCGACGGGAAATGGAAGATGCAACCTGACAAATGTTTATGCAAACGTAGATAGGTATCATGGAAAAAATCCTTGGTTTATAAAGGATGCCCTTGAACAGTTTTCAGTCGAACAGACAATAGATTTCTTTGAAGAGCTTGGGGTAGCATGTAAAGAAGAAAGGGATGGGAAGGTATACCCTTATTCAGATCAGGCATCAAGTGTCCTTGATGTTTTAAGGTATGAGCTTGAGGAACTCGGGGTAGAGGAGATATGTGACGCTGAGGTTGTTAGAATACAGCCCACTAAAAAGGGATTTAATGTCCATACTAAAAACAATGAAATAATTAAAGGGGATAAGGTAATTTTGACAGCGGGTGGAAGGGCTGCACCAAACCTCGGATCAAACGGGAGCGGCTATAAGCTTGCACTGGATTTAGGCCACAGAATGGTAGAAACCTTCCCGGCACTTGTACAGCTCAGGCTTGATTCTCCACATCTTAAGGGAATAAACGGTGTAAAATTTCAAGGAAAAGCTGCCCTGGGAGTCAGAGATAAGGTTTTAAGGGAGGAAATGGGAGAAATATTGTTTACTGCATATGGAATTTCAGGACCTCCGATATTTCAACTTAGCAGGAAAGCTTCAGAGCAGCTTTCAGAAGGCAACAGCCCCTGGATTGAGGTTGATATATTTCCTGATGCCGGTGATAAGGAAGTATTTGACTTGATAAGAAGAAGGCTGGACTACAGGCCAAATAAGCCCCTTGATTTTAGCTTTGTAGGCCTTTTAAATAAAAGGCTTATTCCGGCTGTTATTAAGGAAGCTGATATTGCAGATATGCACAAACCCTGCAGAGAGGTTATGCCTAAGGAGATAAAAAGCATTGTGAACATCTTAAAGCGATGGAGATTCAAGATTACAGGTACCCAGTCATGGACAGAAGCTCAAGTCACAGCGGGTGGAATAGACGTTGAGGATGTAAACCCGGTAACAATGGAGTCGAAGCTGGTCCCGGGATTTTACCTTGCAGGGGAGATACTCGATATAGATGGAGACTGCGGAGGATATAACCTGCAGTGGGCATGGTCGTCGGGATATGTAGCAGGATATTACGCATCCATTAATTATTAAGCACGTTTTCCTCTGTAACCATTCATAGTATTATAAAATATTATACTATGAAAATATTTTTAGGGGGATCATAATGTTTATATGTCCTTATGGGAATATGTGCAGGTTTGCAAGGCCGGTGTGGAAAATTTTTGTTAACACAAAGACCAGGAGGCTTACCCTCTACAAAAACGGCAGGGTTTATAAAACATACCCCATTGCAGTTGGGAAAATGCTGACACCAAGCCCCATGGGTACCTTTAGGATAATAAATAAGCAGGTAAATCCGGGGGGACCCTTTGGAGCCAGGTGGATGGGGCTTAGTAAAAGGGGTTTTGGAATACACGGTACCAATGATCCATCATCCATTGGCAAGTTTGTTTCACATGGATGCATAAGAATGTATAACAGGGATGTAATCGAACTTTTTAATCTAGTGCCTGTGGGTACTCCGGTTACTATTATGTAAAAAAAAATCTACCTTCGAAATCCACCTCAGGTGGATTTTTTATGAAACTTTTCAGAGTAGTATAACGTCTATAATAAAGGATGATTTTATATATGGAGGTACAACAATGAAAAAATCCATTATTAAAGCTTCAATTGTTATAGTATATTTTGTTATACTAACAATATTAATGAAAAGTTATATAGGTTAAAACGCTGATGCCATATATGAAATGAGAGTTTAGTGAAAGGGAAGGAAGAAATATATGAAATTTGACAGGGCTGTGGCTGTATACATACTAAACAAGGATAATAAAGTTTTGCTGCTGCTTCATAAAAAGCTTTGCTCATGGCTTCCTCCAGGAGGGCATGTTGAAGACAATGAGCTTATTCATGAAGCTGCAATAAGGGAAGTTGAGGAAGAGACAGGGCTTGAGATTGAGTTTATCTATAACACAAAGGATATCAATGACAAAAATGATGAGAAGGCAAGGATTCTTCCCCATCCCATACTTGTGCAACTTGAAGATCTTGGTGATCATTATCATGAGGATTTTGTTTATCTTGCACGGGCAAAATGTGATGAGATTATAAATTTGGAAAATCATCAAATTGGATGGTTTTCAATAGAAGAGGCAAAAAAGCTGGATACCTTTGATAATGTAAAGAGGCATCTTGATCATATAGAAACGCTAATATAGTCTGTATCTACAGGCATTTTGACAAATTTGTGACTGAAATCATTCATTTAATAATGAAATTATGATATTTTAATACGTAAAGGTTTTATCATAGAGCTGAACATTTTTAAAAGTATCCTTGCGATTGGGAGGGAGGGACATCATGAGCTGCACAAATGGATGTGAGACATATACCTGTGAAGGATGCACAGGAAAATACTGTGCAAGAAAGGTTTCTATATTCTCTATGCTTGATGATAAACACATAAAAGAAGTTATAAGCATGATTAAAAGGAGAAAATATAAAAAAGGTCAGATTCTATTTTTTGAAGGAGATGTGTCGGATAAGCTTTTTATAATAAATAAGGGAAAGATTAAAATATATAAATACACAAAGGAAGGAAAGGAGCAGATACTGTATATACTCTCTGAAGGAGATTTTATCGGTGACTTAAGCCTTCTCAAGAGAGGGAAGTATGAGTTCAATGCCGAGGCATTGCAGGATGTAGATGTATGTATACTTACTAAGGATAATTTTGACAGGATTATAAGGGTCAATCCTGAAATTCCAATTAAGATGCTTGAACATATTCATGATAGAGTTGTGGGACTTGAAAAACTCGTTCAAACCTTGAGTACCAAGGATGTTGAGGCAAGGCTTGCCGGGCTTTTGATTAATTTTGCAAAGGATTTTGGCAGGAAGACCAGTGAAGGCATTGAAATTAACACTCCATTAAGCAGAGAAGAAATGGCAAATTATATAGGTATCACAAGGGAAACTATAAGTAGAAAGCTGACAAGTATGCAGGATGCTGGAATAATTGAGCTTGTTGGCAATAAAAAAATTGTTATAAAAGACGTGGAAAGGCTTGAAGAAATGTTGTAGGAGGGTCAGATTTAAGCCCTCCTTATTTATACCCCTGGCGTGAAGGGACAGTATCCAATTTTATCGCATTCTTCCTTCATCTTGTCCCATACATTATTATCCTTTATTATATTTATAGCAGTTGGATAGAGTATGTGGTTTTCCTTAAAAATGTGATCCCTTAAATTAAATACAACGTATTTGACGGAGGAATCAACTTCCTTTTTAAATTCCGCAAAGTCCATTTCAGAAACTTTGAGGGCAAGATCCCTGATTTTACGCTTTTTAGCCCTTAAATCTTCGTGTTCCATTCTCATAATTCGTGTTGGGCCTGTAACGTTTCTCTTTTCCATTTCGGGGAAGAGAACGCGTTCCTCCCTCTGGTGATGGTTTTCTGCAGCGATAATAAGTTCAGCGGTTTCAAGAAGTGCTTTAAAATCGGAGTTATTTTCGTCAAATTTTTCCAATTTTTGGATTCTGCTATTTATTTCATCGATCTTTGTTAAAAGTTTTAAAATTTCATCATGTTCTAATATAAATGTATCAAGAACATGTCCTTTTTCAACCTGTGACTTTAAGCCTGAAAGCTCATCCTTAAGAACCTCCATATGAACGTTACATAGATTTCTTAAGTCCTCAGGGTGAAGTCCATTTTCTATAAGCTTTTGCTCCGCAAGGGACAGCTCAAGGGGATTTACACTCTGTACAAGCTCCATGGCTTCCTTCCTTACTGCTTCACTAGGTTCACCGTTGTTTAACCTTTCAAGAACGGATATCAATTTCTGTATCTTGTCCATACTATAACCTCCTAAATAACATATATTTGCCAGTCTATTGTGCCGGCTTCTTATAAAAATATGTAAACCATTGGCTCCGTAGGGAACACAATGGGAGATTAAAATTATTGTTTGATTAATACTTCTCCAATTACTCTTCCAGCCCTTATGCATATATTCTTTGTATTTTCATCAGGGCTGAATCTAATTCTTAAAGGAAGTTTAATGCTTTCATCTCCAGTTGTTTTAACGAGGAATGATGTGTCTAAAAGTGTCATGCTGCTGTTTCTTATATAGTCGTTGAGAATTTCGACTGCTTCGCCGCTCCAGCCAAAGGAACCAAAGGCTGCACCAATTTTGCCTCTAAGGTCAAGCTTTAATATTTCTTTTAACGTATCTTCGATGTTGCCGATCATGTCAGCATACTTTGTAGAGCTTCCAACGATTATGGCGTCTGATTTCTCAGCAAGGGATAATATGGATTCAAGGTCTGCATTTTTGGTATTAATAACGTTGGTTTCAACTCCCATATCATTTAGTCCCTGTGAAATATACTGTGCAATTTTTGCTGTGTTTCCTGTCATGGAACTGAATAGTATTAGAGCTTTTTTGTCTGTACTTACCTTCTGGCTCATTTCATCATAGAGGGCAATATACTTCTTGGCATTGGATCTTAAAACATAGCCGTGGGATGGTGCAATCATATTTATTTCAATATCCTTTATCTTTTCTATCATATCCCTTACATAGGGCCTGTGCGGGTGCATAATAAGCTTGTAGTATCCTGCAAAGTCTTCTGTTATATCCTCACTGGCAAGGTCGTCAAAAAGCTCATAGGTTGCTACGTGTGTACTGAAAAGGTCACATGGATAAAGTATCTTATCTTCAATGCAGTAGGTTATCATTGTCTCTTCAGTATGGAGGTATGGTGTTTCAAAGAACTTGAGTGTCTTTCCGCCAATGTCCAGGGTGTCACCATCTTTTATAACAAGGAATTTTTTGTCCTGAAGCTTGAACATTCCAATTAAAAGCTCTTTTCCCTTTTCAGTTGTTACGATTGTTGCATTCTTTGCTTTATTGACAAGTGCAGGAAGTCCGCCTGCATGATCAGGTTCAACGTGATTAATAACTATATATTGAATTTTATCCAGTTCGATTATTTCCTGAAGGTTTTTAACAAACTCAGCACCATACATGATGTCAACTGTATCTATAACAGTTGGCTTTTCGGTGTAGAGAAGGTATGAATTATATGTTGTTCCCTTCTCAAGAATAAGCCTGTGGAATGGAACCTTTCTATCATCAACTTTTCCCACCCAGTAAGAATTTTCTGCGATCATTATTTTATTAGCCATTTTACATCTCCCCTTCGTTTTATTTCATGATTAAATTATAAATTGAACGATGTATTAAAACGATGATTGAGGTCAATTTATAATTTGATTGAAATCAAATTATATTAGCAGTAATAATGGATATAGGACCACCTGTACAATGAAAAAATAAATTGAAACGTTTATACAGAATTATATAATTAAAAGTTGATTTTAGAGTAAAACTAATTGATGGAAAAGTTGAATTTAAGGAGGAAACGTATGAGGATAGAAAAATTGTCTGATAAAATGGTTTATATGGACAATACGCTGACAAAAAGAATTTTATACAATGAGAAAAGGATACTTAACTTTGTTTTAAATTTCAGGCCGGGACAGGGAGTCCCTCCTCATAATCATGAGGACAGCGATCTTATTGTGCTTGTCATTACCGGAGAGGGCGAAATGACCGTTGACGGCGCGGTCCACAAGGTTTCCGAGGGAGATGTTATTTATTGTACTGGAAACGAGGTTTTCAGCATTACAAATACAGGGCAAAGGGACATGTCCTGTTTTGTAGTTCTGTCGCCTAATCCATCGCCTGTATATTTAAAGGAAATTTGAAACCAAATCTTTGTTAAAGGGAAATCGCTCTGGTATAATTATCAGGAGATACCGGCTGTATTCGATATCTCTATTTTACTACATAAAAATAAGTAAGCAGGCTAAAAAGGTATAATAAGGTTAAAATATGGATAGCGAGTATGACTGAGGGGGTGATATTATGAGAATAAATAAGTACATAAGCGAAACGGGATTTTGTTCAAGAAGGGAAGCAGATAAACTCATTGAAGATGGAAAGGTCACTATAAACGGAAGAGTTGCTGTGCTTGGAGATGACGTTAAGGGAGGGGATGAAGTTCTGGTAAACGGCATGCCCTTAAACAGGAAGAAAAAGCATATATATATTGCACTAAATAAACCAGTTGGAATTACATGTACCACAGAACGTCATGTTGAAGGTAACATTATAGATTTTGTAGGTCATCCAGAAAGGATATTCCCCATAGGACGTCTTGACAAGGACTCCGATGGACTTATACTCCTTACAAACGATGGTGATATAGTGAACAGAATATTAAGATCAGAATACAACCACGAGAAGGAATACATTGTAACCGTCGATAAACCAATTACTAAAGAGTTCTTAAAGGGAATGGCAAACGGTGTTAAAATTGATGACTATGTAACTAAAAAATGTAAGGTAAGTCCTGTGGGTTCCCATGTATTCAGGATAATCCTAACCGAGGGCAAAAACCGCCAGATAAGAAAAATGTGTAAATCTTTCGGGTACAAGGTCAGAAGGCTTCAGCGCATACGCATTATGAATATAAAACTTGGAGATCTCAAAATGGGCAGATGGAGAAATCTCACAAAGAAGGAACTGGACGAGCTTTTTAGAACATTAAAATACAGGCCGAGGGAATTATAATTTTCTAGCAATAAGGAATTATACTTGTTATTTGCCTGTTTTTTTTAGTATAATAAACTTACTGGTAAGTTAAAAGGGAGTAGCTATGGACATTGTCCATGTATAGGATCAACACACTGGTTAAAACCTGGTCCTATTCACTTAAGAGTTTTAAGGAGCGAGACTTTTAGCTTGACATGGCCTTCTTTGGCTTTGTTAAGCTGGAAGCTTTGCTCCTTTTAATATTGTTAAATGGTATAAGGAGAGGAAAGGTAATGTTTAAGGAATTATTCAAGGCTTTTTTCTTTATTTTCATGGCCGAAATGGGGGATAAAACCCAAATACTTGCAATGACATTTGCAACAAGGTACAGGGTTTCAGAGGTGCTGATTGGAGTACTTATCGGTTCAGCTTTAAACCATGGTCTGGCCATTGCACTTGGTGTGTATTTATCAAACATTATACCAGTAAATACAATACAACTCATTGCAGCGGTATCTTTTATACTATTTGGACTGTGGACACTCAAAAGTGATGAAGAGGAGGAAGAAGAATCGAAAAAGAACCTTGGACCAATACTTACTGTAGCAACATCTTTTTTCATAGGAGAACTGGGAGATAAAACGCAACTGACTGCTATAACTCTTTCAACCGATGCAGCCTATCCACTTTTCATACTTATGGGTACCGTTTCAGGTATGCTTGCAACCAGCGAAATAGGAATATTCCTTGGAAGTAAACTTGGGGAGAGGATACCTGAATATGCAATTAAATTTTTATCGGCAGCAGTTTTTATGTTCTTCGGTATTTTAAAGCTGTTTGAAAACCTTCCATCAAGTTATTTAACGCCTTTAAATATAGCTATTTTCTTTATAATTTTAGCCATTACTTCATATCTTTTTGCAAAGCCAATTGTTCAAAGCATAAAGGAAAGAAAAACCACACCATTAAAGCAGGTTGCATCATCACTTTATATAAATACACACAGGCTTAAAGCCTGTATAAATGATGTTTGTCCCGGAAAGGAAGTTTGTGGCGACTGTGACAGAAATAAATGTTTGATAGGATATACAAAAGATTTGCTTGAAAACGCAGAGAAGACCGGCGATTACAGAGTGCCTCAGGATAAGCTCCTGCTGCCTGAACACAGAATAAAAAATTTTAACAGAGATAAAATAAGAGCTGCAATAATAGCTGCAGTGGAGGGGTGTTTAAACTGCGGAGAAAAACACAACAAAAGCTGCATTATAAATAAATCCAGGGAAGCACTTGAAAGGATATACTTTGGGGAGACTCTCACCTTCAATGGAGATATTGATGATTATATTGAAGAGGTAAGAAAAAGAGAGAGAAGGCTCGCTGAAAGATTGGAAAAAATAAGGGGTGCTAAGCAAAAGGAATAGCTATTGTTCTTTTTATATAGAAAGAAAGATAACAAAGCTTCAGACGAATAATCTGAAGCTCGGGTGTTTTATTTTACATAATTTGGGTCTGGTTCAAAGCTTCCACAGTCAGTACATTCAACTGTCTTTGCAGGATGATGATGATGAACCACCTTTATATGTGGAAGTGAACAGTATTCATCACTCTTTGCATGGTATTTGCATTCTGTAACGTTACAGCCTATGCTTTGATTGATTTCAGTCATATACGGCACCTCCTAAATTAATTTACAATTATATTTTTTACTATGGACTTTTAATTATACTCATATATTTTTGTCAACAAGGCAGATTGATGAAATGTAGTTGTAAAGACTATAATTTTACAAACAAAATGTCACTATTGAAATTATTGGTACAAAAATAAAAAATAGTAAAAAACATTGACATATGGGAAAAAAAGGAGTAATATTAAATAGTAATGTCAATAAATTTTTTAAAAGGAGGTAGGAAAAATGATTAAGTTAAGAGTTTCAGCTGTTGACGCAATTTTAATTGGAACCTTTATGCCTAATTTTAGCGATACTTTTATGTTAAAAATTAATACAGCTGTTTCAAGCTTTATTTACGATAGCCCTACCTCAAATAATATATTTAGTATGAAATGATTTTGAAATCATGGTCATGGGCTGTCGTCCCATGGCCTTTTTATATTCCCTATTATGATTCTATATGTATAATCATTTTCGTTTGTGCGGCCATGGGAAACCATGGTTTTTTATTTTCAATTAAAGGGGGACCTAATATGAAAAATGTGCTAAGGTATGTTAAAAAGTACAGAATTTTTGTTGTTATACCATTTGCTTCAATGATTATTAGCATTGCACTGGATATGTTTAACCCTTACCTTATTGGGATCATGATAGACAGGGTATTAAAGAAAGAGGAATTTGAGCTTTTGGGAAAAGTGCTTTTAGGAATAGGGATCATTACCTTTTCAAGAACTATTTTAGGATATATCAGAGAGTTTACCTTTGATTATTTATCTACAAGGGTAAGTATAGAGCTTAAGAGGGATATATTTAATCACATTCAAAGCTTGCCCTTTAGCTATTTTGACAGAATGAACACGGGAGAGCTCATGTCAAGGATAGGCGAGGATGTTGATAACGTATGGAGGGCAGTTGGATTTGGAATAGGGCTTGCAATCGAAAACACCATATATTTTATAACAGCATTTGCAATACTTTTCTCTATGAACTGGAAACTTGCACTTGTAAGTTTAATTACAATGCCGTTTCTTGCAATTCTAGCCATGAGGCTTGAAAAGAAAATTGGAAAGGCATATGAGGATATAAGCGATCATGTTGCCGTCTTAAACACCACGGCCCAGGAGAATATTGCCGGAGTAAGGCTTGTCAAAGCCTTTGCAAGGGAAAAGCATGAGATACTCAAATTTTTAGAGCTTAATAAGACCAATTACAATTTAAACATGAAGCAGGCCAACGTATGGGGAAAGTTTTTTCCAGCAATAGAGTTTATAAGCAACCTGTGCGTTGTAATGGTCATATCGGCTGGGGGCCTTTTTGTAGCCGGAGGAAGTATGTCGATAGGTGAGCTTGTCTCATTTAACGGATATATATGGATGCTAATATGGCCCATGAGAATGATAGGATGGCTTACAAATCTTATTGCACAGGCCAGTGCATCAGCGAAGAAAATTGAAAATATAATGAGCATCGTCCCTGAAATTAAAGACAGCGATAACCCTGTAGTACCTGAAAAGATACAGGGGAATGTGGTTTTCGAAAACGTTTCATTCAAATACGGAGAGGAATATGTATTAAAGAATATAAACCTGAGTGCAAAAGCTGGTAATACAATTGCCATTATGGGTACAACAGGTTCAGGTAAAACTTCTTTAATAAATCTCATTGGAAGGTACTATGACGTATGCGAAGGAAGGGTTTTAGTTGATGGTTGCGACGTTAGGGATATCCATCTTGAAACCCTGAGGAATTCAATATCATTAGTTTCCCAGGATGTATTTCTTTTTTCTGAGAGCATTGCCGAAAACGTAAGACTTGGAAAGGAAAACGCAACCTTTGAGGAAATAAAGGAGGCATGCAGGGAGGCATGTGCCCATGAATTTATAGAAGAGCTTGAAGATGGTTATGATACAGTAATCGGAGAAAGGGGAATCGGGCTTTCAGGAGGACAAAAGCAGAGGATATCAATTGCAAGGGCACTTATAAAGGATGCAAGTATACTCATACTTGATGATGCGACCTCCGCCCTGGATATGGAGACAGAATATCAGTTATTAAAAAATTTAAATAACAGGCAAAGAAAGGCAACAACTTTCATAATTGCACACAGAATATCGGCAGTTAAAAATGCCGACGAAATCATTTTTCTTGAAAATGGAGAGATCGTTGAGAGGGGAACCCATCAGGAGCTTTTAAACTTGAGAGGAAGATATTACGAGGTTTACTGTGAACAATTCAAAGATTTTGAGAATATTCAGCAGGAGGTGATATAATGGCTCGAAATACAGTAAAGCAGGACGAGGATTTAAAAAGGAGGTCAAACTTTGAGATAATTAAGAGGCTATTAACCTATCTTAAGGAATATAAAATGAAGGTTTTAGTTGTAATACTTCTAATGATATATGTTATGGCCTGCAATATTTTAAATCCTTACCTCTTAAAGATTGCCATTGACGATTATATAGGCGCCAAAAATATAAACGGGCTTATGAAGATAGGAGTGTTTATGACTCTGCTTAATTTACTCGCAATGTTTGCCTCAAGGAAGAGGATAAGACTTATGTCGTCGGTTACAAACAATATTCTTTTAAAAATCAGGCAGGAGCTTTACTCTCATATTCAAAAGCTTTCCTTCTCCTTCTTTGACAGCAGGCCTGCAGGAAAGATTCTGGCCAGGGTTATAGGAGATGTAAATTCCCTGCAGGACCTTTTCACAAACAGCGTAACAAGCTTTATTCCGGAGCTTTTAACGCTAATTTGCGTTGCAGTTGTTATGTTTTCAATGAATTTTAAGCTTGCAATTGCAGCAATAAGCATACTGCCCCTTCTCGCAGCAAGCATGTTTACAATAGAGGTTGTAAGCAGAAGGAGATGGCAAGCTTACAGGCAGAAAAGGTCAAACACCAACGCCTATACCCATGAGGACTTTTCAGGAATAAAGGTAATACAGTCCTTTACAGCTGAAAAAAGGACTTCAAAATCCTTCTTAAAACTTGTGAAGGAAATGATGGATGCCTTTGTAAGTGCGGTAAGGCTAAATGATCTTTTCTGGCCAATTGTTGAAATATCCTCTGGAATAGGAACGATAATAGTTTTTTGGTATAGCGTTAAGCTGTACGGTGCAGGAAGGGTGACGGTAGGAACTATAGTGGCTTTCATCGGATATATAGGAATGTTCTGGAGGCCAATATTTAATATAAGCAATTTCTACAATACCCTTATAACAAACTTTGCAGCAGCGGAAAGAATATTTGAAATACTTGACATTCCACCGGATATTGTAAGTATCCATGACGCTGTTAAAATGCCCAGAATAAAAGGCAGCGTAGAATTCAAGAATGTAACCTTTGGATATGAGGATGGCACAGTTGTACTTGATAACGTAAATTTTAAGGTGAAGCCAGGTGAAACCATTGCCCTTGTTGGACCTACAGGGGCAGGAAAAACAACCATTGTAAATTTAATAAGCAGATTCTACGACGCCCAGAAGGGAGAAGTTTTGATAGATGGAAAGAACGTTAAGGACGTTGAAATCGAGTCTTTAAGGTCTCAAATGGGAATAATGCTGCAGGATACCTTTCTGTTTTCAACAACCATAATGGAAAATATAAGATATGGAAAGCTGGATGCCACAGACGAGGAGGTTATTGCAGCGGCAAAGGCGGTTAATGCCCATGAGTTTATAATGAAGCTTGAAAATGGATATAATACGGTAGTCAACGAGAGGGGGTCAAGGCTTTCCGTTGGCCAGAGGCAGCTAATATCCTTTGCAAGGGCACTCCTTGCAAATCCAAGAATATTAATACTTGATGAGGCAACTTCAAATATAGATACCTTTACGGAAAGGCTTGTACAAAAGGGAATAAAAAAGCTTTTGTTTGGAAGAACCTCCTTTGTAATCGCCCATAGATTGTCAACTATAAGGGATGCGGATAGAATTATGGTCATAGACGGTGGGAGAATAGTTGAAGAAGGAACTCATGAGGAGCTTATAAATTTGAGGGGAGCGTATTATAACCTCTATATGTCCCAGTATAAATTCTTAAATGAGGGAGCATAAAATCCTCATGGAATATAATGATATTTGAAATCTTGTATAATTATTAAATGAGAGATAAATTAACGCGTTGTGCTACTCTGAAAAGTTCATTGGAATAAAACCAGAAAATATATACAGACCGACGCTGTGATAAAAAAATATATAAAACGAACTATTTTAGCGAGCAACTAGAGGTTCTTAGCGAGTGGGCAGCTGAGAAGCCTTAGTAGAGTTCGTGGTGTTTGAGCTAAGCGAGTTTTAAAAGCTTACTTGGCTTGTCAGCTGTCCTGAGCTTTAGAATCTCTGTGCGCAAGCGTACTGGTGAATGAAATATATTTTTTATCGCAGCGCCGGTCTGTACATGCTTTCTACTTTTATTCCAATGAACTTTTCAGAGTAGCACAACAAGTTAGCTTAAGTTTAGATTATTATTGAAACTTTTTTCATAATCTTGTGGTAAATTTTGTTTCATGCAGAGCTAGTTCAAGAACAGAGGAAGAGGGAGTTCACGAAACTTTAAATTATTATCTCCAGTATTTTAACCTATATCTTGCCATTATATATTCATCTACATATTCTCCATTTCTTATTGCTGCATACTTCTTTCTCCCTTCAATTTCAAAGCCCATTGATTTATAAAGGTTTATTGCCCTTTCATTGTCTACGAATACACCAAGTTCAACTCTAACAAGCATTAGCCAATTGTCTGCAAGGTCCAATATTTTTTGAAATAGTGCTTTTCCTATGCCCTTTCCCTGATAATCCCTGTGTACTGCAATTCCTAGCGATGCTGAATGCCTCGTTCTTAAATTTTTATTTATGTGAAGCCCGATTATCCCTACAACCTTCTTTTGACCTTCCTCTTCAATCTCTGCAACTAAAACGTGATCGTTATCTGTAAGCCCGTTTATAAAAGCTTCTGTTCTTGTTATTCTCTCGCTTATAATCCCAAGCATGTTTTCCCTTACTCCATCCATTCTTCTAATTTCATTTATAAATGAAGCATCTTGCATCATAATCGGTCTTATGTTTAAATTCATGCTATCCCTCCATTATATATTTTTTTTATTTTACCATATTTTTTATTGATGGGAAATACTTACATAACAATTGCTTGTGAAATTTTTCAATGTAGATTATAATATCCATAAATCGAAAGGGGCGATTTTATGGATTTTATTGTTCTTTCCTGAGGACATATTCCAAACAGAGCCTGATAGAATAAAGGATGTTGAGGTTGAAATGATCTTTGCAGGTGGAAGACTTGAGTATAAAAATAATTGAGAGGAGGAAAAATATATGTTTGACAGCCATTTGCATACAAGATTTTCTACGGATTCAATGATGGTAATAACAGAGGCTTTGAAAAAAGCTGAGGAACTTAATATTGGACTTGTAATAACTGAGCATATGGATATAGATTATCCTGTTCCGGAAAAGTTTATATTTGATAAGTATGCGTATTTTAATGAATACTCAAAGTATAGAAATGATAAACTTCTGCTTGGTGTAGAATTAGGACTTAAAACTAATTGTGTTGAGGAAAACAGAGCCCTTACAGAAAAGTATCCCTTTGACTTTGTATTAGGTTCAGTCCACCTCGTTGATAATATGGATTTATTTGGGGATGAATTTTATAAGGGAAAGACTAAGCATGAGGCCTATACCCGTTATCTTGAGTATATGCTTGAATGTCTAAAAGAGCACGATTTCATAGACAGCCTCGGGCATATCGATTATATAACCAGATATGCAAGGTATGGGGATACAGAAATGTACTACAAGGAATTTGCGGATTACATCGATGAAGTCCTCAGACTTGCGGCTCATAGAGGAATTTCACTTGAGATTAACACAAGAAGGTTCGAAAATGAAAAGGCAGTAAAAAATCTTGAAACAATATATAAAAGATTTTATGAACTTGGAGGAAGAACAGTAACCACAGGCTCCGATGCCCACATAAAAAGCTATGTTGGAAGAAATATTAAGGATGCATTTGAAATGGCTGAAAGGTGCAATCTAAAACCTGTGTACTTTAAAGAAAGAAAGCCTGAGTACATGAAATAACTTATTATTTATGCACACAAGATTTGTAGGGGGCTGGCTTCTGTGCCAGCCAGTTTATTGCATGATGGCAGAGGTTTTACTTATTGGTTACCATTTTCTGAATTGGAATATGCAGCTTTGTGTTTTCAGAATTGTTCTTCGTCAGGCTTGTTGCATATTGCTGTGAGCAATTAAATTGTGATGCATAACTGTTATAATTTGTGCATTATTTTTACGTGCTAAGCTTGTACATTTTTTATCCATTCCAGTGTTCCTGGTTTTAATTCTCCATCTGGCTGTGGAAAGCCTAGAATTTCATTATTTTCATATTTGCAGGTATCAAGCATCAATAACCATATGTCCTTTGAGGGGTCCGCCAGATAGCTTAAACTGTTCATATCCCTCGATAGTGCTTCATTATAACCAAAAGCACCATAAATTTTGGAAAAATCCTTATCGTTAATATAATCTTCCTTATACTGATTACTGCCCTTAAAGCTTCTCCCCCAGGGGTTTAGTATATCGTGATTTCCAGGAATTACAAAAACAGAAATTCCAGATTTCTCAATATTTTTTAGCTTTTCAGCAAGCTCAAGATGATTTTTTCTCTCCCCATTGTTCGTTAAATCACCACTAATTATCAGAATATCAGGTTTTTTTTTAATATCATTTGCGAAGGCACTCATTATCTCATCGATATAATCAAGCTGTTTGCCATCGCCGCTGGAAATATATTTTTGAAAGGCCTCTCCATCATCGGTCAAACTTTTGGACAAATAGTGAATATCCGTTGCAACAAAAAATGTTATTTCCTTACCAGATGGAATTTTAGAGGCTCGGTTCAGTTTTGCTGAACTCCCGCTGCAGCCTGAAAAAATCAATATAAATAGGAAGAGTATAAGTTTAAGAATTTTTTTACTGATGTTCATAAAAATCTCCTTTGTAGGTTTGCTAATAGGTACATTTACTATTAGTATAATATAAAAACTCTGTCTATGCTGTGATATAAATAACAAAATATTCTCCCGCTGTGCAATGTATTCGATAGTTTTATGTAATTTCTGCAAAGAAAATATAAACGATATGAATAATTGATAAAATACTTGTCCATAATATTAATAAAGAATAAACGTGGGGGGATAAAATGAAAATAATGAGAAGAAAAAAAGGCTTATCAAAATTACCGGAAATAAGGGCTGGAATAATTGCAGCATTTGTTGTTTTTCTAATAGGGATTTCATGCGGCGTACTTATATTTCAAAGGAATTTTATAAGCAAAGCTGCAGCCCAATCAGCTGAAAGTTCAGCTAAGGGGAATAAAATAGCTTTGAGCCCATATTTAAACAGCTTAACAAACGATGAAATATACAGATATACGGATGAAAATAATTCTTTAGAAACGTGGGATGAAAAAGAAGATGAAAATACAAAGGATGAAGCCTTCGGGCTGGATAAAAGCCTTTCCTATCCAGGGCTTTATCAGGTAGAAGGTAATTATGTATATTATGTAAGCCCCTATGATTTTAAAATCTATAAAATCTCAGGGAACGGGAAAAGGATAAAGCTTTCAGAGGATAAAGCTGATTATAACGGAATACTGCTTCATGGTGGGTGGATTTATTTTATAAATTCATCAAAGGGTGAGAAACTCTATAGGGTTAGAACCGACGGGAAGGATATGATTAAAGTAAGTGAAGATAAAATGAGAACGAGCTTTGAAGGCTTTTTTAAATGGAAGGGCAGCCTTTATTATTATGATGAATATATGGGCATTCACAAAATAGACGAAACGGGAAAGGAAGTTGAGCTTGGTGCTGGAGAGAGAAATACAGTATTAAACTTTTCATATTCATCTAAGATATATGGTAATATCCTTTATAAATGGGGACCCGATGGAATAGCCAAGGTTGACCTTGAATATGGAAAAGAAATAAAGCTCATAGATGATCCTGTTTATTCATTTCAGCTCTATAGAGATAGAATCTATTACATCAATTATAAAAATCACAACCTTTACAGCATTACCTCTGATGGAAAAGACAAAGTAAGGCTTATAGACGATGAGCTCATATGCGAAGGACCAGATTACGACACTGGAAATATGGTTATAAGTGATGGATTGCTTTACTATATAAAATACAATGAAAGTGGTACCGGTGAACTTTACAGCCTTCATATTGAAAGTGGAAAAAGGACCGTTCTTGCAAAGGATGTAAAGGACTTTAAGCTATATGGAGATAAACTGTATTATATTGATGGGATTGAGTTTGGAAAGCTATACAATATGAAAAAAGATGGCACAGACAAAGGAGAACTTACTTCCAATTACTTTACCTATATGCTTGAAGGCCAGAATGGATTTCTATTTTATGGAGTTAAATCCCAAACTGACGATGAGCCCTACTATGGCAAGATATTTATGATGGACATTAAAAATAACATTGAAAGGGAACTTAAATGATAAAAGCCGATAAACCATGCTTTATATTATAATCGATATAATTCATAAATATAATATTGAATGTTTAAAATAGATTACGAAGTAACCGGAAAGGAAGATTTGAATGGGACAACATGAAATGCGAGAAAGGATATTAAATAAAGTGGAAAGTGCTGCAAGAGAAAATTTTGATAAATATAATGAAGAATTTGCAAATATGGAAACAATTGAACTCTTCAAAACAGGATATCTGCATGGATTTAATTGTGGATATAATATATATGATGCAGCGGAAGAAAGGGTAGAAGGGCTTATAAAGAAAGGTGTAATGCCCCAAAAGGAATCGCCAACAACATCATCGAGTATTTTAGACTATGCAGATGAATATTTAAAAAATAATAGCAGAGAAGTTTTGGATTTAGATGACAGCGATGCCTATGTCCTTGGTTATAGACAGGGATTTAACGAATCCCTCGGTGAAGATATGTTAGAAAATTTGAATGAGAAAATATATAATCTGGTAGATTATTATTTGACTGGAAATAAATAGATTTTTACAGCTTGGATGGTGTTATCTTATTCGAATAAATAATACGAATGGGCTAAAAACAATACTGAATAATACAAAAGTGCAGGACTATATTTCAAATAGAAAGTTATCTTTATCTGGAGGAATAATATGAAAGTCGAAGGATTTTTCAGAAACATAAAGAACGCAAATGAAGCGGTTAAAAAATTAAATAGTGAGGGATTTAAAAATGCATATGTTGATCTTAATGATGACAATATAAATGAAAGAAACCTTCAAACTAATTTGCCCGGCAGCACTAATTCACCAAGCCTTTCTAACCTCGTTTTAAGGTCTGGGGGAGTTTCGGAAGAGGATGTTTCGCCCATTGCAGCAGCAAGCCCCATGGTAAGCGGTATGGGGGGCTTTGAAGAAATAACGGACATAAACTGTAAGGTTGTAGTTGAAACCGACTCAAATGAAGAGAAAAGGGTCAGGGATATTATAAGCAGCATGGGCGGGCATTTTAAAAATCCATCCCTTGATCTTGGCAGTATGGTTGAGGTTAAGGATGAGCTGCATGATGCACTGGATGATGTTATGAGCTAAGAAAAAAATCCCACGGGTTTTCCATTAAAGCCCGTGGGGTTCTTGCCTATTATAATTTAAACAGCATCCTCGAGTTCTCTCAATTTGTTTTCTATGAGGCCTATAACGTACTCCCTGTCATCATGGTTGTTTTCAAAATCTATGTTATCAACATTGATTTTAAGAATAGGAGATATTGAATACTGATCAAAATATTCTCTGTAGTTTGCGTTTAATCGCTCCCAGTATTCTCTTTCAACTACCTTTTCATATTCCCTGCCTCTTTTTTGAATTCTTTTCATAGCCTCATCTACAGATATTTCAAGGTATACCATAAGCTTTGGAGGCTTGCAGTGTTCTATCATATTTTCAAAAAGCTCAAGATATAAATCAAACTCTTCCCTACTCATTTCTCCTGACTGCTGAAGCATCTTAGCAAATATTACGTCTCCATATATACTTCTGTCCATTACTGCGTTATGTACTAGAGAAGCTTCTTTTATATGTTTAAACCTTTTATTTAGAAAAAATATTTGAAGAGGGAAGCTGTATCTTACTCTATCATAATAGAATTTTTCAAGTATTGGATTGTTATATACAGGCTCTTCAAAGGGTATGTAACCGCGCTCCTCCATGATTTTCATCAATGTTGTTTTACCAACTCCTACAACTCCGTCTATTACTAGCATATTCCAAAATCCTCCTTTATTTATTCCCCTTAGTGCCTCCCTGTAGAACATAAAAACTCTCCTTTGTATTTTGGTGTTACTTTTAAAGTATAGTTAAAAAAAGGGGGGAAATGCAAGAGTTTTTATGAGAAAATATTTTACAATATAATTCTTCTTTGGTGTTATTTTCCTTATAGAGTCACTGCCAGCTTTGCTTATAATTTAAAAATTTAGGATGTAACACAAAGAAAAATATGATATAATTCCATGGTGTACATAAAAAATAAAGGAGAAATGGATATGAGCTTACTTAAAGAATGGGAAGAACTAGCATCTAAGGAAAGAACAAAGGATGAATATGATAGGTTCTGGAAGGATTATTTAACTAAAGAGCAGAACATCTATGAGTACATACTTGAAAACAGGGTTAACATTCTAAATGGAACTGTTAAGGAACTTGCAGAAAAGTTTGGCATGGACGTGGTTAACTTTACTGGATTTGTTTATGGTATAAACACAAGCCTTGTATCTGCGATTGATCTTGAAAGCCTTGATGAGAATTCGGATTTAAATATGGAGATAGATTTTGAAAAATTATATTACAATATGCTTGAAGCTAAGGCAAGCTGGCTTTTTAACCTTCCTCAGTGGGACAATATATTAACTGAAGAGAGAAGGAAAGAGATAAAGAAGGAATTCAATAGATCAAAAATAGTTGTTAATGAAAATAAAATAGGAAGAAACGACCCGTGTCCCTGTGGAAGCGGGAAAAAGTACAAAAAATGCTGTGGTAAATAAGACTTCGGGAATTTCCCGAAGTTTTTCATTTTAAAGCCCTCCAATGCATGATAATGAAGTAATGGCAAATAATAAATAAGAGTTAGAATATAAGATCAGGAGGGTTTATTATGGCTAAAGCTATGAAAACTATGGACGGTAACCAGGCCGCTGCATATGCATCCTATGCACTTACAGAGGTTGCGGCAATATATCCTATAACTCCATCAACGCCAATGGCTGAGGGAGTTGATGAGTGGGCTGCCCATGGAAAGACAAACATATTCGGACAGCCTGTAAGGGTTGTTGAGATGCAGTCTGAGGCAGGAGCTGCCGGTGCGGTGCACGGATCACTTCAGGCAGGTGCACTCACCACAACTTATACTGCTTCGCAGGGACTTTTGCTAATGATACCCAACATGTACAAAATGGCCGGGGAGCTTTTACCTGCGGTATTTCACGTGAGTGCCAGGTCGATTGCAACCCATGCACTTTCAATTTTCGGTGATCATCAGGACGTTATGGCGACAAGGCAGACTGGTTTTGCAATTCTAGCGTCTTCAAGCGTTCAGGAGGTTATGGATTTAGCCTTTGTTGCTCACCTCAGTGCAATAAAAGGAAGGGTTCCATTTCTTCATTTCTTTGATGGTTTCAGGACTTCCCATGAATATCAGAAGATAGAAACCATAGACTATGATGATATTGCAAAGATAGTTGATTATAATGCAATTAAGGAGTTTAGAGAAAGAGCCCTAAATCCTGAACATCCTGTTATAAGGGGAACGTCACAAAATCCCGATGTTTACTTCCAGGGAAGAGAAGCAGCGAACAAATTCTATGATAAAATTCCAGATATAGTTGAAAGTTATATGGCGGAAATTAAAAAGCTAACAGGTCGTGAGTATCACCCCTTTGACTACTACGGTGATGAGAATGCAGAATACATAATCATAGCAATGGGCTCTGTGTGTGATACCATAGATGAGGTTATTGATTACTTAGCTGCAAAGGGAGAAAGGGTTGGAAGAATAAAGGTACACCTTTACAGGCCATTTTGTGAAAAATACTTCTTTAATGTATTTCCAGATTCAGTTAAAAAAATAGCAGTCCTTGATAGAACCAAGGAACCGGGTTCACTTGGAGAACCTCTCTATCAGGATATCGTAAAACTTTTCTATAACAAAGAGAACAAACCACTTATAGTTGGTGGAAGGTATGGACTTGGTTCAAAGGATACAACTCCATCACAGATACTTGCCGTATTTAAGAATTTAAAGCAGGATAAACCAAAGGATAGATTTACAATAGGAATAGTGGATGATGTAACAAACACATCGCTGCCTGAGGAGGAAATAATTGAAACCACACCTGAGGGTACTATAAGCTGTAAATTCTGGGGGCTGGGTTCCGACGGTACAGTTGGAGCCAATAAAAGCGCCATTAAAATAATTGGAGATAATACCGATCTTTATGCCCAGGCGTATTTCTCATACGACAGCAAGAAGTCAGGAGGGTCAACGGTGTCGCACCTCAGGTTCGGCAAAAAGCCAATTAAATCGCCATACCTTGTATTCAGCGCAGATTATATTGCCTGCCATAATCCATCATATGTATACCATTTTGACCTTTTGAAAGGCCTTAAGAAAAATGGTACATTTGTTCTTAACTGCCCTTGGAGTGAAGAAGAGCTCGATACCAAGCTGCCGGCTTCCTTAAAGAGATATATCGCTCAAAATAATATTAATTTTTATATTATCGATGCCATTTCTATTGCCCGGGAAATAGGCCTTGGTGGAAGAATAAATATGATAATGCAGGCAGCTTTCTTCAAGCTTGCTAATGTTATTCCTGTTGAAGATGCAGTAAAATACCTTAAAGAATCAATTGAAAAGACATACGGCAGGAAGGGCGACAAGATAGTTCAAATGAATAAGGAGGCTGTGGACAGAGGAATTGAATCCATCAAAAGGGTAAACGTTCCAACATCCTGGATGAATGCCGAAGATAACCTTGAAAATATGCCTGTTAAGGATGAACCTGAATTTGTTAAGAAAATTCAAAGACCAATGGCAAGGCATGAAGGAGATGAACTTCCGGTTAGTGCCTTTAACGGCATGGAAGATGGAACATATCCAGCAGGAACGACTAAATATGAAAAGAGAGGCATAGCCGTTACAGTTCCTGAATGGCAGGTTGATAAGTGCATTCAGTGCAACCAGTGTGCATATGTATGTCCCCATGCAGTTATAAGGGCAATGTTTTTAAAACCTGAAGAGGTTGAAAATGCACCTTCTAAAACCTTTGTAGGTAAGAAAGCCATGGGAAAGGGGCTTGAGGATTACTTATTTAGAATTCAAATAAGCCCCCTGGATTGTACGGGATGCGGAAACTGTGCAGATGTCTGCCCTGCACCTGGCAAGGCGCTTATTATGAAGCCAGCCGATGAACAAATAGGGGAACAGGCAGAAAATTGGGAATATGCAATGACCCTTCCAATAAGGGATAACCTTATGGATCCAAAGACACTTAAAGGCAGCCAGTTTAAGCAGCCCCTCCTTGAGTTCCATGGTGCATGTCCGGGATGCGGAGAGACGGCGTATATAAGGCTTTTAACTCAGCTTTTTGGTGATAGAATGATGATTGCAAATGCAACCGGATGTTCATCCATATGGGGAGCAAGTGCACCGTCGACTGCCTATACAACAGATAGATTTGGAAGGGGGCCTGCATGGGCTAATTCCCTCTTTGAAGATAATGCAGAGTTTGGCTTTGGAATGCATCTTGCAGTAAAGCAGATAAGGGCAAGGCTTTTGGAGCTGATGAAGGAAGCCATACATTTGCCAATTAGCGATGCCCTTAAGGATGCATTTAACGAATGGATAAACAAGATGAATGATGGAGAAGCTTCAAGGGCTATTTCAGATAAAATAATAGAAATAATGAAAAATGAAAACTACAAGGGAAATAGGGTCCTTGAAGAGATCATGGAAAAGAAGGACTTCCTTGTTAAGAGGTCCCATTGGATAATAGGAGGAGATGGATGGGCCTACGATATAGGATATGGCGGTGTTGACCATGTTCTTGCAACAGGAGAGGACGTAAACCTGTTTGTAATGGATACAGAGGTCTATTCAAATACCGGAGGCCAATCTTCGAAATCAACGCCAACCGCTGCTGTTGCGAAGTTTGCTGCAGCTGGCAAAAGGGTGAGAAAGAAGGATCTGGGCCTTATGGCTATGAGTTATGGATATGTTTATGTCGCTCAGATATCATTAGGAGCCAATATGAATCACACCATAAAAACTATAGTTGAGGCAGAGAGCTATCCTGGACCATCCCTTATAATAGCATATGCACCATGTATAAGTCATGGAATAAAGACAGGCATGGGAACAAGTGTAGCACAAGAAAAGAAGGCTGTAGAATGTGGATACTGGCATCTTTACAGGTATAACCCGCTTCTTAAGGAACAGGGGAAGAATCCCTTTATCCTTGATTCCAAGCCGCCAACAAAACCATTCAGAGAATTTATTGAAAGCGAAATAAGGTATACTTCACTTGCCAAGGTCTTCCCGGATGCGGCAGAAGAGCTATTTGAGGCTGCTGAAAAGCATGCTAGAGAAAGATATGATACTTATAGAAGATTAGCTGAAATGAACTATTAAAAATAGGAAATCCCCGGCCGGGGATTTCCTATTTTTGATTTGTGTCAACGTACTCCTTGGCATTCATTACGTCTACTTCGTCAGGAATTGTTACCTGCGAAACTGGTTTCATCTTTTTTGTGTTGGCCCATGCTGCAGTTGTATGCCTTTCTATGGGAAGAGCCATATGTTTTTCCTTTGCCCTATTTTTAGCCATGCTATCCCTCCTTTTTATTAGTATTTGAAAAGCAGGCTTAGTATATGATGGAAAGGTGTGTAAAGAAAAATTATTTAAAATATGATTTAGTTCTAAAGGTCATTTTTAAATATTCTAAATATTATATAGTAAAGTAGATTGATGTATTGAAGATTAAATTTTTAACGTTATTAGCGGTATTAGTCTTTTTTCTGTTGGGGTGTGGTAAGGATAAGGTGAAGGAGGATCTGTTGAATTATGTAAACATAGAGCTTTCTATGGTTATATAAATTGAAACAGAGGCTGTTGAAGCCTGTGAGGGGTTTAAACTTATAGTAACAGCCCTTGAAAAGCAGGACATCAAAATTATATATGAGGCTAATACACATATTGATTCTGGAAGAAAAGGAATAGAAGAATTCGCAAGACAACTGGATAAACTTGCGAAAGAACATAATATTGAAATAAAATAAGGCCTGCGAGGCCTTATTTTATAGATTGTTTATATCCTGATAGTAATATTTATCACTATTAAACTGATTCAGGTAATTGTCGAAGGAATTTTTGATTTCTACGTATCTAATTCTTATTGAGTCAATATCCTCACCAAGGGCATCAAGCTTTTCCTTATCGTTTCCAGTTTCTTCTATTGCTGTAAGGGTATTTTTAAATTCCTGACAGTAGTTGAAATAGGATTCGATTATAGTATTAAATTTTTTGTGTTGATTGGCAAATTTTGATGGAACGTTTATGGAATCATAGGAGTTTTTAATTGAATTTATTTCCGTCATCTTTTTATCAACATCAACGTACACATCACCTATGCTCCTTTTGCCGGAAAGTATAAGGTCAAAGTTTGAACTCAAATCTACCATTGCAGTTTGGAAGGATTTATGTATATTTTCCATTGAACTTATATATTCTGTATACTGTTCCAAAAGCCTTTTTTTAGCTTCATAATCGTTATTGGCCTTTGTTGCATAGGTAGTTACGTTACCGGAGATGGCAAGCATTTCGTTTGGAAGGGATATGGAGAAGTTACGGAGCTTTGCCATATTATAATATTTTGTTGTTTCAGAAAGGTAGGTATCTAAATCCTTAAGGGCATTATCTGTGTCCTTGGTGGGATTTCTTAATATTAAAATTGTTTGTTGCAGTATTTTGGCATTAAACCCGACACCCTTTCTGAAGGCATCAAATTGTTCACTATACTTGGAATTAGGATTATAAGCCATAAGCTCGTTCAGGGTTTTTTGTATATTATCATAATTGGTAGAAAGTGAAGTAATAAGTTTGTTTACTTCATCCGCATTCTTATAATCTAGCTCATCTATTTTTGAAGCGAGCTTTGCAACCTCAACATTAACCTTGTCCACATTTTCCTTTTGAAAATTTATATATGAAAAGTATTTAGAGTCAGATCTACTTGAAGTAAAATAATAGGTTCCAAATAAAACTCCTAGAATAACCAAAGCAGTTATTGATGCAATAAGTATTTTTTGTTTTGAGTTTGACCTATTATCTCGCCGCTGCCTTCTCCTTGATCTTTCCTCCATTTTTTCACCTCCTAAAAATGTATAAATTAATAAATATAATTATATTACAAATATTAAATAAGGGCAATTCAATGCCCTTATTTAATATTTAATTCCTTGTTTTAATAAGGTTTTTAACACTTCTAACTCCTTCCACTCTTTCAGCAATTTCAAGGGCTGTTTCCATATCATCAAAGGTGTTTACAAATCCACTTAAAGTTACGTTGCCGTCATGAATTTCGGTTTTTATATCTCCATCCTGAATAGGAGAGTTTTTATACTCCATTTGAATTCTATTATGTATGGAAACATCATCGACTTCTTTTAAAGAACTGATTTCTATATGGGACACAACGTCCTTAACGCCAAATGCCTTAGATGCCTGGTGAATGGCAAGGTTTTTATCTCTAAGGGTTTTTACTGTTCCCTCAAGGACAGCTACTCCTTTTTGGACCTTTACACCTACATCAGCAATATCTGGTATATCCTTTATTTTGCTCATAACCTCAGCTTCGCATTCCTTATCGGTTAGAGTCCCATCGGTTGAAACTGTAAGGCAGTTTTCTACAGATTTTACTCCCTCAACAAGCTTTGTAAGCTCAGCCGCTGTATTTTTCTCGCCAAGATTATCTACAAATCCAAAGAGGGTTACATAACCGTCTCTGCATTGAATTTTTATATCATGGGCAGATTTATACATTCTACTGTCAAGTAAATCCTTTATTTCATTTTCAATCTTTTCATCGTTTATCATAACCATAAAATCAACCCCTCGCTTTAAAATGCCTACTATGTCATAATTTTTCCCGTAATTTAATATTTAATTCATAGTTTGTATACTATACTTTAAATTTTTGGTATATAATTATATCTGAGATTGATTTCAGGGAGTGGATGTAATTGATGAGCGACCTCCAGGGGCTTGTGAGCATTATCAAGAACATAACGATTTTCAATGTAATAGATATAATGATAGTTGGCTATATACTATATAAGTTGTTTATGCTAATCAGAGAAACCAGAGCTGAGCAGTTAATAAAGGGACTTATACTTATTATTGCAGTTATGAAAATTGCAGATCTCTTTGGACTTGTAACCTTGTACTGGATTATAGAAAACACCTTAACAGTTGGCGTTATAGCACTTATAATTATATTTCAACCTGAGCTCAGAAAGGCCCTTGAACACCTTGGAAGAAGCAGGTTTTTTTCCAGAAGACTTTTCGAAACGGATGAGGATATACAGAGGGTGGTCGATGAAATAGCGACTGCTGCCGTAAACCTTTCTTCTTCTAAAACCGGGGCATTAATCGTTATTGAGCAGGATACAGGGCTTGGAGAATATATGCAGAGTGGAATTAAAATAGATGCAAGTATTTCAGCAGCGCTTTTGGAGAATATATTCGTTGAAAATACGCCACTTCATGATGGGGCTGCTATTATAAGAAGGGATAGAATTGCAGCTGCAGCCTGCGTACTGCCACTTACCGAGCAGACAATTAGAAAAGATCTCGGGACGAGGCACAGGGCTGGAATAGGTATTACCGAAAACTCTGATGCCATATCCATTATTGTGTCCGAAGAGACGGGAACAATTTCTCTTGCTCTAAATGGAAGGCTTACAAGAAATTATAACGAAGAAAGGCTTAAAATGGTTTTAACTAAAATTCTTCAGCATAATATGTCCATGGACACAACACTGGTTAAGAGGGTGAAAACATGGCTAACAAAGAAAAACAAGAAATAATGCTTATAATTGTGTCTATGTTTCTTGCATTTATCCTGTGGATATACGTAATGGGTGAGGAAAACCCGCTGCAAACAAAAGTCATCAGAGACATTCCTGTAAAGCTTGTAAACCAGGAGGCAATATCCCAGCTCAATCTTGCCTTAGTACCTGAGCAGAATATAACTGTAGATATAACAGTTAAGGGAAGGGCACTGAGTGTAAATAATGTTACTCCAAATGATTTTGTTGTTGAGGCGGACTTAGCAGGTTATCCACTTAGAAAAGGGCCCAATCAAGTGCCCTTTAAGATTAAATCCAAGCCTTCGACAGTGGATATTGTTGACAATAACGAGTATAACCTTATAAATGTTGAACTGGATACGTACCTTGAAAAAACTGTTCCAGTAATTGTAAACGTTTTAGGAGATGTTAAGGAGGGTTACGGATATTTAAAGCCGGAGTGCAGGCCTACCGAGGTGCTGGTTTCTGGGCCTGAAAAATATGTAAATTCTGTAGTGTCGGTTGTTGGCCAGGTTAATTTAGATAATGCAACAACAAAGGATTTAAACGCAGTTATACCTGTAAAGCCACAGGGAAGAGACGGTAAAACCGTGCCCTATGTAAATGTTGAACCTAAGAATTTAAATGTGAATGTTCCAATTAAACCTTCAAAGACCGTACCTATATCTGTGAAGACCACTGGAAGGCTTCCAGAAGCGAAGATTTTAAAGTCAATCAAGCCCAGGATTGATAGTGTAACTATAATTGGAGATAGTAATACACTTGACAAAGTAAAAGAAATAACTACAGTTCCATTTGATCTTTCTAAAATCAATTCAACGTCAACAAGGGAACTTTTCCTTAATATTCCTTCCGGAGTATGGGTTGTAAGTGATTCACAGGACATAAAGAGTATAAATGTAGACTTTATTGTAGAAAATAGGATACAAAAAAACTTTACAGTGCCGCTCAATATAATGAATCGGCAGGATGCATATAATTACGACGTACAGTCCACAAATGTAAATATAACTCTGTCAGGGGCTGAAAGCCTCATAAACAGTATCGAAAGCAAGAACATTTCAGCGTCCATTGATCTTGCAGTTTTAGCTGAAGGTACACATCAGGTGCCCGTAAAGGTTGTGAACCCTGATGGAACGGATGTAGTAGATTATTCGCCGCAGAAAATCGAAGTTACTATAACGAAAAAATGATGGAGGTAAAACATGTCGATAAGAGTTAACAACATAAGGGTTTCAATAGATGATTATTTAAATAAAGTTAAAGAAGAGGCAGCAAAGATTGCAGGTATCAGCATAGAAGACATTAGAAATTTCAAGGTGTTAAGGGAAGCGATAGATGCAAGACAGAAGGATAGGATTGATTTTGTCTACCATGTGGAATTCAATTGTGACAATGAAGAAAAGGTTGCTCTTCGTGCTGGAAATCCAAATGTTAAGCTGGAAGTTCATGAAAAAGATGGGCAGATCGTATATGGAAACATAAAATTAAAAAACAGGCCTATCATTGTAGGAAGCGGACCGGCAGGACTTTTTGCCGGTCTTGTTATGGCTAAAAATGGATATAAGCCCCTGATTTTAGAAAGAGGAGGATCAGTTGAGGAAAGATCAAACAATATTAAGCTTTTCTGGGAAACGGGAGAACTGAATTTAAACTCAAACATCCAGTTTGGAGAAGGGGGAGCCGGAACATTTTCAGATGGAAAGCTTACAACCAGAATTAAAGACAAAAGATGTGATTTTGTGCTTGAGGAGTTTGTAAGGGCAGGGGCACCTAATGAGATTATCTATTCAGGAAAGCCGCACATAGGAACGGATATACTAAGAGATGTTGTAAAAAACATAAGAAATACAATAATAGGCCTGGGTGGGGATGTTAAATTTAATTCCAGGGTTACAGACATCATAGTAAAGGATGGTAAAGTAACCAGCGTCAGGGTAAATGATGAGTATGACATACCGGCTGAAGTTGTTGTAGTAGCGGTTGGGCACAGTGCAAGGGATACATATGAGATGCTTATGAGCAGAGGAATTGTATTTGAGCAGAAGCCCTTCGCAATTGGTGTTAGAATAGAACATCTTCAAAGTATGATAGATGAAAGGCAATATGGTAAGTATGCAGGCCACCCCAGGCTTAAGGCCGCAGATTATCGTTTGACTTTTACAAGTAAAAGGTATCAAAGGCCGTGCTACAGCTTCTGTATGTGTCCTGGAGGGGTTGTTGTTGCAGCTGCCTCAGAAGAGAACAGAGTTGTAACTAATGGAATGAGTGAATATAAAAGGGATAAGGTAAATGCAAACAGTGCAATAGTTGTAGGAGTTTATGAAAAGGATTTCAAAAGTTCACATCCCCTTGCAGGAGTGGAATTTCAAAGATATTATGAGTCGCTTGCATATAGGGCTGGCGGTGGTGGATATGCGGCTCCAGTGCAGCTTGTTGGAGATTTTTTGAAGGATAGGAAGTCCTCAAAAATTGGAAAGGTGATTCCAAGCTATACAAGGGGATATAACTTTGGAAACTTAAAGGAATGTCTTCCATTGGAGGTTATTGCTGTGCTGAAGGAAGGCCTTCTGGAATTCAATAAAAAGATAAAGGGATTTGTCGAATATGATGCGGTTTTAACGGGGATTGAAACCAGAACTTCATCACCCGTCAGAATGGTGAGAAATGAAGGACTTGAATCAACTACTGTAGCAGGAGTTTATCCATGCGGTGAAGGGGCTGGGTATGCTGGTGGTATAATGTCAGCTGCTGTGGACGGAATCAAAATCGCTGAAAGAATAATTGAGAAATATGCCCCATTTGAAGGGTAATTTTGGTCAATTCGGGGATAATAATTAGCATTATATTTCCCGTATGTTGCAAATGCTCTTTCAAATATATTAAAATATTGGTAGAAATTAGTGATAAAAGGGCTTTTCGATAGTTATGTAAAATAAATTAAAATGTCGATAAGCCCTGTGTTTAAGTATTTTTTATGGATAAAGCTAAGGGTGGAGAATTAATGAGGCGTTTCATACTTGTTATAAATCCAGGTTCAACTTCAACTAAAGTAGCTCTTTTCGAAGGTATAACCAATCTTAAACAAAAAAATCTCATCCATTTCGCAAATGATTTACTAAAATATAATAAAATTTCAGAACAATATGAATATAGAGAAAATACAGTATTATCCTGGCTAAAGGAAGAAGGAATAGAAACAAGTGAGCTTGTTGCGGTGGTTGGAAGGGGTGGGCTTTTAAAACCTGTACCTTCAGGTGTATATGAGGTTACAGACGCTATGATTGAGGATTTGAAAGTTGGAATTCAGGGAGAGCATGCCTCAAACCTTGGAGGTATAATTGCAAAATCTATTGCCGACAACGAAGGTATAGACGCATATATAGTTGATCCGGTTGCAGTTGATGAATTTGAAGAAATTGCAAGGATATCAGGGCATCCTGAGCTTCCAAGAAGATCTCTTGTACACGCCCTGAACATAAGGGCTGTGGCTAGAAGAATTGCAAAGTCTATTGGTAAAAACCTTGATGAGATGAATTTTATAGTTGCCCACATTGGAGGAGGGATATCAGTTGCTGCACTTAAATTGGGAAGAATAGTTGATGTGAACAATGCAAATGAAGGAGGCCCTTTTTCGCCTGAAAGAGCCGGAGGAGTGCCTGTGGGAGATCTTATAAACCTTGCATTCTCAGGAAAGTATACATATGGGGAACTCAAGAAGAAGCTCGTTGGTCAGGGAGGACTTGTGGGATATCTTGGAACAAACGATATCAGGGAAGTTGCTGCTATGATTGAAAATGGCGATGAAAAGGCTAAACTAATAATGCAATCCATGGCCTATCAAATTGCCAAGGAAATAGGAGCATGCGCTGCGGTTCTTTCAGGCAGAGTCGATAGAATTATATTGACTGGTGGACTTGCATATTCAAAGATGATTACAGATTTAATAAAAAATAGAGTTTATTTTATTGCTCCAATTGAAATCATACCGGGTGAGGATGAGATGCAAGCACTGGCTGAAGGGGCCTTTAGGGTTGTTAATGGTGAGGAAAAAGCAAAAATTTACGAAGAAGAGGTGTAGGCTATGATTAAAAATTTTGATGAAGTACTTGAGAGAGTTAAAATAAACGGCATAAAAAAGGTTGCAGTTGCAGCTGCACAGGATGAGACTGTTTTAGAGGCTATAAGGGATGCTAGAAAAAGGGGAATTGCAGATGCGGTTCTTGTAGGAGAGAGTGCCAGGATTGAAGAGGCTGCAAAGAAAATTGATATGAATTTAAAGGAATTTGAAATTATACATGAACCTGATGCAGCTCGGGCTTCTTTAACTGCTGTGGAGCTTGTATCCACAGGAAAGGCTGACATGGTTATGAAAGGCCTTGTGGATACCTCAACCTTTTTAAGGGCGGTTTTAAACAAGGAAAAGGGATTGAGGACAGGAAGGATATTATCACATGTTGCTGTCTTTGATGTTCCGGCACTTCAAAGAATTATTCTGATCACAGATGCTGCAATGAACATAGCACCTGATCTTATGACGAAGAAGCAGATAATTGAAAATGCAGTTAATGTGGCAAAGGCAATAGGAATTGAAATGCCAAAGGTTGCGGCAGTTGCGGCCGTTGAGGTTGTAAATCCTGATATGCAGCCAACACTTGATGCTGCAGCACTTTCGAAGATGAACGACAGAGGGCAGATAAAGGGATGTTTGGTGGACGGCCCACTTGCAATAGATAATGCTTTATCTGAGGAAGCGGCAAGGCATAAGGGAATAGAAAGTCCTGTGGCAGGAAAGGCTGACATAATACTCGTACCAAACATTGAAACGGGAAATGCAATGTATAAGACATTGACATATACGTCGGGAGCTAAAAATGGAGGGATACTTGCAGGGGCAGCTGCACCTGTTATTTTAACATCAAGGGCCGACAGCCATGAAAGCAAGCTCTATTCAATGGCCCTTGCGTCTCTTGTGGCAGAGGCAAATTAGGATAGTTTAAATTATAAAATAAAAATAAATTAATAGCAGGTATTAAAACTATATATTATAATTATATATTATAACTATATATTAAAAAACTTAATGATAGTATGTTTCAGTTTAAATTAGGGGGAAATGTATGTATAGAATGCTCATTATAAATCCTGGTTCAACTTCAACGAAAATTGCGGTATATGATGATTTGAATCCTGTTTTTGTGGAAACCTTAAGACATTCATTGGAGGAAATTGGTAAGTTTAAAACAATATTTGAACAATATGACTTTAGAAAAAACGTTATACTTAAAGCCCTTGGGGAAAAGGGTGTTGACATAAAGACACTAAATGCCGTTATTGGAAGAGGGGGACTTTTGAAGCCAATTGAAGGCGGGACATATGAAGTAAATGACGTTATGCTTGAGGATCTTAAGGCTGGTGTTCAAGGGCAGCATGCTTCAAACCTTGGAGGAATTATTGCAAATGAAATAGCAAAACCCCTTGGAATAAAAGCATTTATAGTTGATCCCGTTGTAGTTGATGAGATGGAGGATATGGCAAGGATTTCAGGTATGCCTGAAATAGAGAGAAGGAGCATTTTCCATGCCCTTAATCAAAAGGCAGTTGCCAGGAGGTATGCAAAGGAAAGAAAAGTAAGATATGAGGACTTAAATCTTATTGTTGCCCATATGGGAGGAGGAATATCCGTTGGTGCCCATATGAAGGGAAGGGTTGTTGATGTGAACAATGCACTTGATGGCGATGGGCCATTTTCACCTGAAAGGACAGGAAGCCTTCCAGTTGGCGATCTTCTTAAACTTTGCTTCTCAGGAAAATATACATATGAAGAGTTGAAGAAGATGATAACGGGTAAGGGAGGATTTGTTGCGTACCTTGGAACAAACGATGCAAGAGATGTCAAAAAGATGATGCTGGAGGGAAGCAAAAAAGCTGAAATTCTTTATAAAGCTATGGCATATCAGGTTGCAAAGGAAATAGGGATGTGTGCCGCAGTTTTAAGCGGAAAGGTGGACGCAGTAATTTTAACCGGTGGACTTGCCTTTGGAGAGGAATTCGTGGGATGGATTAAGGAAAGAGTAAGCTTTATTGCTCCTGTTGTTGTGTATCCTGGAGAGGATGAGATGCTTGCACTTGCTGAAGGAGGACTTAGAGTCTTATCAGGAGAGGAAGCAGCAAAAGAATACAAATAAAAAGGGTGAATTAAATGGATGCAAGAATCCGAGTATTTACAGGACATTTCGGAAGCGGTAAAACGGAAATAGCAATAAATTACGCATTAAAATTGGCGGATATGGGAAAAAAAGTTACAATAGCAGATCTTGATATAGTAAATCCGTACTTTTGCACCAGGGATGAAAGGGAATTGTTCGAGAAAAAAGGGATAAGGCTTGTTGCAACTCCAAAGGAGCTTGCAAATGCTGAACTCGGAATAATCCCACTTAATACCCTGACAATATTTAATGATAAATCATATGAAGTCATTATCGATGTTGGAGGAGATGATCAGGGGGCAGTTGCCCTCGGCCAATATAACAGGTATTTCCAGATGGAAGATTACGACATGTATTTTGTAGTAAATACTGCAAGACCTTTTACTAAGGATGCACATGGAGTAATAGAATATATTAGGGACATAGAAAGGGCGTCAAGAATTAAGGTGAGATATCTTATAAACAATACAAACCTGTCCTATGAAACGACAATAGATGATATACTTAAGGGACAAAAAATTGTAAAGGAAGTATCTCAAAGAACAGGACTCGCTATAAGATACACAACAGTTAGGGAAGATTTGGTGGACAAACTTCCTGATGGAATTGAGGGGGAGATATTTCCAATAAAAATCTTTATGCTTCCACCATGGAGGAGGGACCTGGAATAGTTATAAACCTAAGTGATCTTAGATTTATATATAAACCTTTTAAGGAGGGTTGGTTATGGCAAGAGTTACATTTAGAGAAGACAGATGTAAAGGCTGTGGACTTTGTATTTCGGTATGCCCTACCAAAATTATTGAATTTGACCAGAGGCTCAATGTTAAGGGATATCATCCTGCAATAGTTACTGAAGCAAATATGTCAAAATGTATTGGCTGTGCTTCGTGTGCAAGGATGTGCCCGGATCTGGTAATCAGGGTTGAGAAATAATAAAGATTAGGTAGGAGGTAAGCTTAAATGGCAGAGAAGGTTTTAATGAAAGGCAACGAAGCTATAGGCGAAGCAGCTATACATGCTGGATGTCAGTGCTTCTTTGGTTACCCAATAACGCCTCAAACTGAAGTTGCAGCCTATATGGCCAGGAAAATGCCAAAGATAGGAAGAGTTTTCCTTCAAGCAGAAAGTGAGGTTGCAGCTATAAATATGGTATATGGTGCAGCAGGTTCTGGTGTCAGGGTTATGACCTCATCCTCAAGCCCGGGAATAAGCTTAAAGGCGGAAGGTATTTCATATATTGCAGGAGCAGAGCTTCCATGCGTTATTGTTAACATAGTAAGAGGAGGCCCTGGACTTGGAAGTATACAGCCTGCACAGTCAGACTACTTTCAGGCAACAAAGGGCGGTGGTCATGGAGATTACAGGCTTGTAGTATTTGCCCCATCTTCAGTTCAGGAAATGGTTGACCTTATACAGGATGCCTTTGACGTAGCTGATATTTATAGAAACCCGGTTATGGTTATGGGGGATGGTATGCTCGGCCAGATGATGGAGCCTGTAGAGTTTAAGGAAAGGCCAAAGAGGGAGATTCCGTCAAAGGATAGCTGGGCTGCAACAGGGCTTCACGGAAGAAAACAGCACCATGTTATAAATTCGCTATATCTACAGCCAGAAAAGCTTGAAGAACACAATAAAAAGCTTAGTAAAAAATATGCTGAAATAGAGAAAAATGAGGTAAGATATGAAACTTATAACTGTGAAGGAGAAGTAGATTTAGTAGTTGCAGCATATGGCACAGTATCAAGAATAGTAAAGAATGCCATAAAGATTCTTGAAAAGGAAGGAATTAAGGTTGGACTTATTAGACCAATTACTTTATGGCCATTCCCTAAGAAGGCATTTGAAGAAGTTACAGGCAGAACAAAGCATGGTTTTATCTCCGTTGAATTAAGTGAAGGACAGATGGTTGAAGATGTTATGCTTTCTGTAAAGGGAAGAAAGCCGGTTTATTTCTATGGTAGGTCAGGCGGTATGGTTCCAACACCAGCTGAGATTGCCGGAAGGATTAGGGCAATTGTAGGAGGTGAAAAATAATGGCAGTGATATTTGAGCCTACAAAGGCACTTCTGGACGTGCCAACCCATTACTGTCCAGGATGTACACACGGTATAATACACAGGCTTGTTGGAGAAGCTTTAGAAGAGCTTGGAATTTTAGACAGAACTGTAGGGGTTGCTCCTGTTGGATGTGCAGTTCTTGCCTATGACTACTTTGCATGTGATATGCATGAGGCTGCCCACGGTAGAGCACCGGCCGTTGCAACCGGCATAAAGAGAGCCCTTCCTGACAATATTGTATTTACCTATCAGGGAGATGGAGACCTTGCAGCTATTGGTACTGCCGAAATAGTACACGCTGCGGCAAGGGGAGAAAAGATAACAACTATATTTGTAAACAATGCAATATATGGTATGACAGGTGGACAGATGGCTCCAACAACTCTTCCAGGACAGGTTACTGAAACGTCGCCCTACGGAAGAAACATAGAAACACAGGGATATCCTGTCAGGGTATCAGAGATGATTTCAACCCTTGATGGAGCAGTATATGTTGAAAGAGTATCGGTTGATACCCCCGGAAATGTCTTTAAGGCTAAGAAGGCTATAAAGAAGGCATTTGAGCTTCAAACGAAGGGGGCTGGTTTCACAATGGTTGAGGTCCTTTCAATATGTCCGACTAATTGGGGCCTGTCACCGGTTGAAGCATTAAAGTGGCTTAGAGATAACATGATTCCTTACTATCCTCTTGGAGTTAAAAAGGATACAATAGGGGAGGTGAAGTAACATGGCACATCAGGAGATAATCTTTGCAGGTTTTGGTGGACAGGGTATACTTTCAATGGGTAAATTCCTTGCATATGCAGGAATGGATGAAAATCTTAACGTGTCATGGCTTCCATCCTATGGCCCAGAAATGCGTGGAGGTACCGCAAACTGCTCTGTAATACTTACTAATGAGGACATAGGTTCACCACTTGTAACCGATGCTACAACAGTTGTTGTCATGAACAGGCCATCATTGGATAAGTTTGAACATGCAATAGTTCCTGGAGGTCTTCTGATAATGGACAGTGACCTTGTAAACAGGGAATCTGAAAGAAAGGATATAGACGTTATAAAGATACCGGCACAGACAGTTGCAGAGGAAGTTGGCTCAAAGAAAATAGCCAACATGGTGCTGCTTGGAGCATTTGTTGAAAAAACAGGAATTGTTCCCATGAAAGCACTCCTTAAAGCACTTAAGGAGCATGGAAAGGAACAGTTCTATGAACTTAATAAAAGGGCCCTTGAAAGAGGAGCAGAATACGCAAGAAAGTAAAACAAACCCCGGCACTGCCGGGGTTTGTTTTAGAACGCAGGAACAATTGATCCCTGATATTTATCTTCTATGAACTTCTTAACTTCCGGTGAATTGAGGGCCTTTACAAGTTCCTGAATTGCAGGATCCTTCTCATTGTCAGGCCTTACAGTAAGAACATTTGCATATGGTGAATCCTTGTCTTCTATAAAGAGTGAGTCCTTTGTTGGATTGAGCTTTGCTTCAAGTGCATAGTTTGTATTGATTATTGCAAAGTCAACGTCCTGGAGAACTCTTGGAAGCTGTGCTGCTTCAAGTTCCTTAAATTGAAGGTTCTTTGGATTTTCAACTATATCCTTTGGGGTTTGAGTAAGTCCATTTGGATCTTTAAGCTTAATAAATCCCTGCTTTTGAAGTAGAAGGAGTGCCCTTCCTTCGTTTGTTGCATCGTTTGGTATTGCAACTACAGCCTTGTCCTTAATTTGATCCTTTGAAGTTATTTTCTTTGAATATGCACCAAGTGGTTCAACATGAACCTTAGCAGCTGCAACAAGCTTCATATTGTTCTTAGCTGCAAAATCTTCCATATATGGAACGTGCTGAAAGAAGTTGGCATCTATTTGCTTGTCATTTAGGGCTGTGTTTGGAGTGACGTAGTCAGTAAATTCCTTAACCTCAAGATCAATTCCCTTTTCCTTAAGGAGTGGTTTTACAACTTCATTTAATATTTCAGCATGGGGTACTGGAGTTGCTCCAACAACAAGCTTTGTTGTTTTCTTTTCGCCACTGCCTGAGCCAGCTGTAGTTTTAGCTGAGTTGGAGGCACAACCTGTGAATATAAGGGCTGAAGCTAAAAACACTGATAAAGTTTTTACTAGTTTTTTCATCTTATATCCTCCTTTTCTTTATAAAAATATAGATTTATATTTAGCAAACATACCCTGCTTTATGGACTATTAAAGACATTTAACGCTTGTCGAGCTTTCTGGAAATCATATTTCCTATACTCTGTATTATTTGAACGAGAACAATAAGAATTATAATTGCAGCAATTAGTACATCTGTCTGAAATCGCTGATATCCGTATCTTATTGCCAGGTCTCCAAGGCCACCTCCACCTATAGCACCTGCCATAGCTGAGTATCCTAAAATGTTTATTACGGTGAGAGTTATACCAAGTACAAGGGAGGGCATGGCTTCAGGAAGCATAACCTTAAAAATTATTTGTGGAATGGTGGCTCCAACGGAAATCGAAGCTTCAATAATTCCCCAGCTTACTTCCTTCAATGATGACTCTATAATTCTTGCAACAAAGGGGGCTGCAGCAATGGATAAAGGGACTATTGCTGCTGTTGGCCCAATTGTTGTACCAATTATAAGCCTTGAAAGGGGGAAGATTGCAATTATAAGGATTATAAAGGGGAGCGATCTTGCCATGTTTATAATTAAGCCAAGTGTTCTGTTAAGCTTTGGCTTTTCCCATATATGCCCCTTATCTGTGATTACTAATATAATTCCAAGGGGAAGGCCCAAAATTATGGCAAACAATGTTGAGAAAAATACCATATATAAAGTTTCCCAGAGGGAAGGAAGCACCAGATCAACAAGCTCCGACAGATAGGATATTAAATTAGCAGCTTCCATTTTTTAACACCTCAATTCTTAAATTATGGTTGTTTAAAAAGTCAATTGCACTATCGATATTTTCTTTACTTCCGGATATTTTTACTAAAAGGCTTCCAACCTGAACGTCCTGTATGCTTTCAATATTGCCAACGATGATGTTTGCCTCAACGTCAAACTGCTTAACCATTTGTGATATAAAAGGTTTGTTTGCATCCTCTCCAAAGAAGGATATTCTAAGAACCTCTTCAGTTGGGTTATGCTCTTGAATAAGATCAGGGTTAGGAAGCTTTGCAATCATATCCGCAAGGAATCTCTTTGAAGTTGAAGCCTGAGGATTTGAAATAAGCTCAATTACGCTTCCTTCTTCAACAATAACTCCATCTTCAATGACAGCAACTCTATTGCAAAGATGTTTTATTACATCCATCTCATGTGTAATAACAACAATTGTTATCCCAAATTTTTTATTAATATCCTTTAAAAGAGAAAGTATGGACTCCGTCGTTGTTGGATCAAGGGCCGAAGTTGCTTCATCAGAAAGTATTATATCTGGGTTGTTTGCAAGTGCCCTTGCAATGCCAACGCGCTGCTTCTGCCCTCCTGACAGCTGGGAAGGGTAGGAGTCTTTTTTGTCGCTTAGATTAACTATTTCTAAAAGCTCTAAAACCCTTTTCTCTATCTCAGCTTCAGGAACTCTGTTTATTCTCAAGGGGAATGCTACGTTATCGTATACAGTTGAATTCATTAAAAGGTTAAAATGCTGAAATATCATTCCAATTTTTTTACGAGTTTCCCTCAGCTCCGCACCCCTAAGCTTGGTTATATCCGTACCGTTTATAAGTATTTCTCCTGATGTTGGCGTCTCAAGGAGGTTTATACATCTTAGAAGTGAGGACTTACCTGCACCGCTTAAACCGATTATTCCAAATATTTCTCCTTTATTGATCGTAAGGTTAATATTTTTAAGAGCCTCAACCTTTTTGTCCTGGGATTCATATACTTTGCTTAGATTTCTTATAGTTATCAATCTTTTCACCTCTTTAAAACGCTAATTTGCAAACTGCAGGGTTTAAAATTAAACTGTGCTTATAATTCGTCCACTCTTAAATTAAAAATTTTCGCTATTTAAAAGTAGAAGAATTATATAGGTTTCTATTTCTTTTAATTTTCAATTTTATAATTGGAAACCTATATATTAAATCAGGTTAAAAAGCAAATAAAAAAACCTCTTAAAGATGAAAGAGGCTAATCCTTCTCTCTCATCTTTCAGCATAATAAATTATGCTGTCGGAATTGGCACCACTGCACATACGTGCTGGTTGCCGGGCTTCATAGGGCCAGTCCCTCCACCTCTCTTGATAAGAGCATATTATATTCAGTTATTTGATATTATATTTCATACACTGCAGGCTTGTCAATATAAAAATATTTTCGAAAAATTTAGTTATATTTAATGTATTGCAGTTGATATGGATATATGACTAAATAAAATTTATTTTTTCATTCACACGAAAGAGTTAGTTTTTTGCAGGACAGGATGGATATAATTAATGATTGGAGGATAATAATTATTAATATTTCCGGTATATTTAATTTTTTTAACAAAAAATCTAACAATAAAAGGAGGAAATAACATATATTTCAAGAATACTTATATGAAATTACCATCAGGAGGTATTAAATGGATTACAGAGTTTATTTTGAAGCATTACAGAGGAGATATGAAAAATATTTCGATGTTGAAAAGAATATAAATATACTGGATATGGATATTGATATGTTTGCTAAGTTCAGCAGCCTTAATGCTAAAACCTTTTTAACCAAAAATGATATTATCGATAGTTATTCAACTAATGAGTACTGTTTTATAAAAAAATTTGATAAAATTTCTAAGCAGGATGTACTGCACTTTATAGAATTTTTAAAACGAGCAGCAGATGTGTTCGTAAAACCAGGTCGAAATCATATGTCAACCTACGTAACCGGTGTTTTTGTTTGTAATTGCAATATTTCAGATGATATAAAACGTTTAATAAAAAAGTTCAAATACAGCAGGGTATATAAGTTTTATCTCCACGGCTGGAGCGATTTAAGGCTTGTGCTTGTTAATTTGCAGAATGAGGATATAGTCACAAACAGAGCGGCTTCTAATGTTAAGAAGGTGTATTCCTTTACACCTTTAAAATAAAATTTAAGGAGGTCTTTTTATGAATTCTCTGTGGCTCCTTGTTCTAGGCATTATTTTGTTCTTTATAGCCTATGTCAGCTACGGTGGATATCTTGCGAAGAAGTGGGGAGTAGATCCTTCAAGGCCTACACCATCCCACACCAAGTATGACAACATCGACTATGTACCAACAAATGCTAAAGTTCTTTTAGGACACCATTTTTCATCAATCGCAGGTGCTGGCCCAATTACAGGACCAATACTGGCTTCTATTTTTGGGTGGCTTCCAGTATATCTATGGATTGTAATTGGAAGTATATTCGTAGGTGGAGTTCACGACTTTGGTTCACTTCTTGCATCCGTCAGGCATGAGGGTAAATCAATAGGAGAAATAATAAAGGTTAACGTAGGTAAAAGAGGAAAGGCACTGTTTAACATATTTGCATGGCTTACACTGGTTCTTGTCGTGGCAGCCTTTACTGACATTACAGCAACTACCTTTGCATTTGATGCATCAAAGCCGGATCTTCTTACCGGGGCAAGGGCAGGTACTGCATCAGTCCTGTTTATAGCACTTGCAGTTGCCTTTGGATTTGCAGTTTACAGAAAGGGTGCAAGCCTTACAATCTCAACAATAGTAGGTGTTGCCCTTCTATTCTTCTGTATATGGATTGGATATCAGCTTCCATTCATTAAACTATCATTAAATGGATGGAGAGTTTTACTTCTTATTTATATTTTTGCGGCATCTGTTCTTCCTGTATGGCTGCTGCTTCAGCCAAGGGATTACCTTAATTCCTTCCTGCTATATGCAATGCTTATAGGTGGAGTAATAGGTATAATACTCGTTCATCCGACAATACAGATTTCTGCTGTTAAGAGCTTTACAATAGGGCAGGGAGCTGCAGCACAATATCTGTTCCCAATGCTCTTTGTAACCGTTGCCTGTGGAGCAGTTTCAGGATTCCACTCCCTTGTAGGATCTGGTACATCATCGAAGCAGATTGACAGTGAAAAGGATATAAAATTTGTTGGATATGGGGCAATGCTTATAGAAGGCCTTGTTGCAATAGTCGCACTCATAAGCGTTGCCTATGTTGCTAAAATAGATGGAAGTTTAAGCCCAGCACAGAAGTTTGCAGCGGGTGTAGCGTACTTCATGAGCAGTTTTGGCATACCTGAAGCTGTTGGTAAAGTATTTGTAACTCTCGCCTTCTCAGCCTTTGCACTGACAAGCCTTGACACCGCAACAAGAATAGGAAGGTATGTATTCGAGGAATTTTTTGATACTGGAGGAGAGAAAAAATCACTTCTTACCAATATGTATGTTGCAACATTATTTACCGTTGCTGCCTCAATTGTCCTGGTACTTTATGGATACAACAAGATATGGACGATATTTGGTTCAGCGAACCAGCTGCTTTCAGGACTTGCTCTCCTTGCAATCACAGCATGGCTAGCAAAGAACGGAAAGAAGACGATTATGACAGTAGTTCCTATGGTACTGATGTTCTGCGTTACTTTATCAGCTCTTTTACTTTCCATGAAGAATTATTATCTTGCAAAGTCCTGGCTGCTGTTTGTTCTGGCACTTCTTCTTTTTATACTTGCTATAGTTTTAATAATCGAAACCGTAAATACTTTAAAGAGGGCTACTACAGCTGGCAAGAATATTAATGCATGATGAATACCGGGGCTCCGCGGACGGGGCCCTTTTTTAGTTTAACATTCATTGAAATAGGCTTAATTATATGGTATTATACATATGTTTAATATATTTAATAATAAGGAGAGTTATGTATGGGAAGAATGTTTGGAACCGATGGGGTTAGAGGAGTTGCTAACACTGAATTAACCGCAGAACTTGCCTATAAACTTGGAAGAGCCGGTGCATACGTTTTAACAGAAGGAACTCATAAGCCTACAATAGTTGTTGGAATGGATACAAGAATATCAGGGGATATGCTTGAATCTGCACTTGTTGCAGGTATTTGCTCTGTTGGAGCACATGCTATCTGTGTTGGGGTTGTACCAACACCAGCAGTTGCATATCTTACGAGGCTTTATAAAGCAGATGCAGGAGTTGTAATTTCGGCTTCCCACAACCCTGTTGAGTATAATGGAATAAAATTCTTTAATAAGGATGGGTACAAGCTTCCTGACAGTGTTGAAGATAGAATAGAGGAAGTTATAGCAAATGATCTTAAGGAAGTGCCGTCACCCGTTGGTGAAGACCTTGGAGCAAGGGAATTTAAAAACGATGCTGTTTATGATTATATTAACTTTTTAAAAGGCCTTGTAGATGTTGATTTTAAAGGTATGAAAATAGCCCTTGACTGTGCGGAGGGTGCGTCATACTTTGCAGCGCCTGAAGTGTTCAGAGAGCTTGGAGCAGAAGTACATGTCATTCATAACAATCCTAATGGAAAAAACATAAATAAAAATTGTGGTTCAACTCATATAGATGAGTTGAGAAGATTTACTGTAGAAGAAGGATGCGACTTTGGGCTTGCCTTTGATGGAGATGCCGACAGATGCCTTGCTGTTGATGAGAATGGCAATGTTATAAACGGTGATTTTATAATGGCAATACTTGCAAAGCAGCTTAAGGAAAAGAACAAGCTTGATAAAGACACCCTTGTTGTTACTGTGATGAGCAACATGGGCCTTGACATAGCATGCAGTAACGAAGGAATTAAAACTGTTAAGACAAAGGTTGGAGACAGATATGTCCTTGAAGAAATGTTAAACAGCGGATATAAACTCGGTGGAGAGCAGTCAGGACACATAATATTTCTTGATTATAATACAACGGGAGATGGACTTATAACTGGGCTGATGTTTACGAGTGCTGTAAAGAGAAGCGGCAAAAAGGTTTCAGAGCTTGCCTCAATCATGAAGGAGCTTCCACAGGTTTTAGTTAACGCTAAAGTTGCAAATGATAAGAAGGATGCATACACAAAGGATGAAATTATATTAAACGAAATATCAAAGATTGAAAAAGCGCTTGAAGGAAGAGGAAGAGTGCTTATAAGGCCATCGGGTACAGAGCCATTAGTTAGAGTGATGCTTGAGGGTGAAAATCAGAAGGAAATTGATAAGATGGCACATGAGCTTGCAGGGTTAATAGAAGAAAGAAGTAGATAATGGAGGGATTGATGCCCTTCATATTTTTTATTATCTTTATTATAAAATGAAAAAATAGTACGATATATTAAATAAAAGGAAAATGTAGAATTCTCTTTTTATTGGAGGTATTATTATGTCAATTTCAGCAATTGTGAGTATAATAATAGGCATTGCTTCCCTTATTCTGGCCTTTGTATTTGAGGGAGGGAAAGTAGGCTCACTGTTTCAATACACTTCAGCCCTTATAGTTTTTGGCGGAACAATAGGAGCAGTTGGATTGTCCTTTCCTGCTGAGGATTTAAAAAGGGTTTTTTCAATTTTCAAAGTGGCTTTTAGGAAGAATAAAAGCAGATATGATGAGCTTATTATATTTTTCAGGGATATTGCAATAAAGAGCAGAAAAAATGGTCTTTTAAGCCTTGAGGAAGAAATTTCTAGAAAGGATGGAATGGAACCATTTATAGCTAAGGGGCTTCAAATGATAGTTGATGGAATTGATCCTGAAACCGTAAAAAGCACTCTAGAAGCAGAAGCCTATATAACCTTCGAAAGGCATAAATCAGGTATTGCTATTTTTGAATCAGCAGGTGGATTTGCACCTACAATGGGGATTATAGGTACGGTTATGGGACTTGTCCATGTTTTAAGCAATCTTGATGATCCTCAAACCCTTGGCCCTAAAATAGCTGTTGCATTCATAGCAACACTCTATGGAGTTGCATCAGCCAACCTTTTATGGCTTCCTATTGCAAACAAACTCAAAGCTTTAAATAAAAAGGAGCAGATGGAGAAGGAGCTTATAATAGATGCAGTTATCTCCATTCAGGAAGGTATAAATCCTAATGTACTTGTTGAAAAACTTATATGCTTTGTTGAAAAGAATAACGATAAACCAATGGGTAACAGTGAAGAAAAGCAGCCTGTCAGTATTAATGGTTAATGATAGGAGGATTCTATGAAAAAGATTGAAGAGGAAAGCCGCGAAAATAATGAAAGATGGCTTCTTACATATTCTGATTTAATTACACTTTTAATGATATTCTTTGTTGTACTATATGCTATGAGCAATATAGATGCACGAAAATATTCCCAGCTGGCAAAATCACTGGGGGTTGCCATGGGAGGAGGGAAAAATATTATTGGAACCGACACACCGGGCAGCATTGAACAAAAGCCTGTGACTGAAGTAGGGCAGTTAAATGAATTTAAAGAAATGAAGGATGAGGTTGATAAATACCTCAATGAAAATAATTTGACCGAGAACGTTGAGACAATGATAACAGATAGAGGACTTTTAATAAGGTTTAAAAATTCACTTCTATTTGATTCGGGAAAAGCTGATATAAGGTTGGATACAAGAAGCGAGATTATAAAAATCGGTTCAATATTAAGTAAGGTTAATGGATATATAAGAGTTGAGGGACACACTGATAATGTACCTATGTCAAACAGGGAATTTAAATCCAACTGGCAATTATCGGCAGTTAGAGCTACAAATGTTGCAGAGCTTTTGATAAAGGAGTGTGGTATTGCACCTGATAAGGTTGCAGCCATAGGTTATGGGGAATATAGGCCAGTTGGCGATAATAATACTCCGGAAGGTCGTTCTAAAAACAGAAGAGTTGATATTGTAATAATAAATAGCAAATATAATGATTTAGAAAACATTAAAAAATAATTTCTGCTAAAACCAGCCTATGCTGGTTTTATTCATAATATATTCATGTTTTAGACTTAAATTGCAATATTAAATGCAACACTTAGTGAAAAATCATGTTGAATAGGGTAAGATAGCCCATACTTAACCTTAAGCCCATCTTAATTACTA
>NZ_SOAZ01000015.1 GCF_004364155.1 Fonticella tunisiensis
TACTACGTAAATAAAGTATTTAATAATGAGTCTAAAGTATCTCAAATAAAAGGATTAATTTTTGGTTAAATAAACCTGTTGACAATTCATAATAGCATCTTAGGAGTAGTGTAACTATTTTTATTTCCATAATATTCCTAAGTCTAAAATTTTAAATTAGCACAACGAGTTAATTTATAAATTTCTTAATAGAATATTTAATGTATATTTAAAACAATTTTTATTTATTACTAAACCTGATTTAGTGAAGAGTGGCAATTATATAATATAAAGAATAATTAAGAGTCTAAATAATTTATATAAGCTCGACATAGTATTTGTTAAATAGTTATGCACATATATGTTTTTTATGACATTAACTCGAAGAATAATAATAAATTTTATCATTATCATCGTATAACTTTAGTTATTCGAAAATAAAAATCTAATTGGTAATACTAACACAAAGTAAAAATTGGTATAAATTCTTACTTTGTGTTAGATAAAAGTTGGCACACTTTCTATCAATAGGTAAGAACTATGCCATAATAAATGAAAATTTAAGCAAAGGTTATCATTTAACCGGCTTTTTAGCCCCCTAGAGTATTTGGACAATTAGTTTTAATATGATAAGATTAAATTGTCAAAGGGGGAAATTGTATATGCCAGTGACAAAAAGAAAATTCACACCAGAGTTTAAGGAAAAATTAATCAAGGAAGCAATAGAAACAGGTAATGCATCACTAGTTGCAAGACAGTACGAAATATCTCCAAGCCTTCTTAGCAGATGGGTTAGGCAGTATAAAAACCCTCAGAATAATAATACCTTAACAAAAGAAAGTAAGATTACTTCTCATGCTGACATAAAGGCACTTGAGGATGAAAACAATACATTAAAAAAGCTGCTAGGTGAAAAGGATCTTGAGATTGCCATCCTTAAGGACCTATTAAAAAAACCAACCAACGATAGCAGATAAAGTAGAAATTGCAAATAAGTGGATAAAGAAAGGTTATCCTAAAACGAAAGTTTTAAGGATATTAGAGTTAAATCGCTCAACTTATTACTATCAAATTTCAAAGAAATCTAAGCCTAAAAGAAGGACTCCCGGCAGAGCTATTCCAGGATATTCTCTTGATATCAATAATAAGAGAGTACCTGATGACCAGATCAAGGAGTATATCATTCAAATTATCGAAGATGAAGGCCTTTCATATGGATACTACAAGATAACCATGGCTTTTAAAAGAAACTTTAACCTAAAAATCAATAAGAAAAAGGTGTACAGGCTCTGTAAAGAGTTAAATATACTAAGGCCTCAAAGAGAAATAAAACCAAAGCATCCTAGAAAAATTGCTAAAAACAGAACAGTTACAGCATCAAACCAATTGTGGGAGACAGATATAAAGTATGGTTATATAGAAGGTGAGGACAGGTTTTTCTATATAATGAGCATCATAGATGTTGCCGATAGGGATATTGTTGCTCATTATATAGGACTCAATTGTACAGGGGAGGATGCTGTAAGATTATTAAAAATAGCATTACGTAAAAGGCAGCTTTATGATGCTGAAATTAAGCCGGTTATACGTTCCGACAACGGACCACAGTATATCAGCCATGCTTTTGTTTCTGCTTGTGAGGAGTTAGGTATAGAGCATGAAAGAATACCTTACAAAACGCCAAATATGAATGCACACATAGAAGCATATCATAGGATACTTGAGGATGAATGCCTAAGTATAAATGTATTTAAGAGCTATACTGAAGCATATAAGGAAGTTAATGATTTTGTAAAAAAATATAGCACAAAGCGGATACACTCGGCAACAAAATATATGCCGCCCAGGGAATATTATGAGTATCTACAGAGAACTAATGAAAAAGTCAATATAAGGCTGTAAAGTAAGGTCTGGCGAAGCGTACTCTTGACATTGAGGGCATGCATGATAGCCTTGTCTCAAAAGTGGCAGGATCTGAATTTTAGGCCGTTGCCAGAGCTAAGAATCATGCATGTGGAGGCTCAATGTCAAGGGCAGACCGCGATAAAAATAATAAATTTTTGAAATTCTACGTAAGCCAATGAAAATTTAATACAGTGTCCAATAATAGGGGGTCAATCCGCCGGAGTTGTGAGGTCAAATAGGAAAATAGTATTAAAAAGGTTAAGTTTCAACTTTCACAGTTTGAAAAATATATTAAATCCAGATGCTTTGTATGTTGTTACTGTCAAAGGCAAGTATTATTAGGTTTATACTTATGAAGGTCCAATTGCAAATATTTAAAAACAATTTAGTCTTTGATAAATATAGGGCACGTAGCATTTTATATATTGAAAGATACTTTTTAATAGTATTTTTAGCAATAAACTTTCTTAAAATATTTAGAGTATTTCAAAAGACTCTCATGCTAAAAAGACTGTTGATGAAGTAATAGTCTATAAAAATAGCCTAACGACTAAAGAATTAGTTAAACGTGTACTATAAAGCACAAGAAAATTCATTTTTAGATGAGGTTTACAAGTATCAAAAAATTTCATAATAAATTTTAATGGAGCTTTTTCATTAGGGAACTTTTATCCCTAATGAATAGATATTGCTAAGTTATTATATTTGTACATAATTAGCAATTTCATTTTTAAAGTTACTTATTTAAAGTTATAAGTTATAATAACAAGATGTAAGAAATTTTTAAAAAATTAAGTGTTTTATGTAAGAAATTAGGATTTTTGTTAGGGGGTAAACTAATGACTAAGCCATTTATTCAAATAGGAAACAGAAGAATAGGTGAAGACTATAAACCATTAGTAATTGCAGAAATAGGCATAAATCATGAGGGTAGTTTAGAAGTTGCAAAAAAAATGGTTGACGCCGCTTATAGTGTTGGAGCAGAAATTATCAAACATCAAACACATGTTATAGAAGATGAAATGAGCAAGGAAGCTAAGAAGGTTATTCCAGGTAACACTGATGTATCAATTTATGATGTTATGAAAAGGTGTGCACTAAATGAAGAAGATGAAATTGCGTTGAAAGAATATGTTGAATCTAAAGGGATGATTTATTTAAGTACACCTTTTTCAAGAGCAGCTGCTGATAGACTAGAGAGGATGGGGGTACTGGCTTATAAAATTGGTTCAGGTGAATGCAACAATTATCCTTTGATTGAGCATATAGCTTCATTTGGTAAGCCGATGATTGTGTCAACAGGAATGAATGATATTGAAAGCATTCGAAAAACAGTAAACATTTTAGAAAAATATAATATTCAGTACGCTTTATTACATTGTACAAACTTATATCCAACTCCTCCTCATTTAGTAAGACTTGGAGGTATGTTAGAATTACAAAAGGCTTTTCCTAATGCAGTAATAGGTTTATCTGATCATACAGTTAATAATAATGCTAGTCTAGCAGCGACAGCATTAGGAGCTTCAATACTTGAAAGACATTTTACAGATTCAAAAGACAGGCCGGGACCAGATATAGTATGTTCTATGGATCCTGAAGAATTAAAGCAGCTAATTGACGGCAGTGCTGAAATTGCACAAATGAGAGGTGGAAAAAAAGAAGCAGCACCAGAAGAAAAAGTAACTATCGATTTTGCCTTTGCAACTGTGGTAGCAATAAAAGATTTGAAGGCTGGTGATGTTTTAACCAAAGAAAATATCTGGGTAAAGAGGCCAGGAACAGGTGAGATAAAAGCTGAATTTTACAATTCTTTATTGGGAAAGCGAATAAAAAGAGATATTGCTTATGATGAACATCTAAGATGGGATGATATAGAGGAATAACGGATGGGGATGAAAATGAAGAAAATATTGTTTCTCACAGGTACTAGGGCAGACTATGGAAAAATAAAGTCCCTAATGAAGCAAGTTGAAAATAGTGACAAATTTGAACTGCATATATTTGTAACCGGAATGCATATGCTTTTGAAATATGGCTCAACTTGGAAAGAAGTTGAAAAGGATGGTTTTAAAAACATTTATAAGTTTATAAACCAACAAACTAATTCGCATATGGATATAGCTTTAAGCAATACTATTTTGGGATTAAGCAATTATGTTCATGAATTAAAACCAGATATGATAGTTGTTCATGGTGATAGATTAGAAGCACTGGCAGGTGCTATCGTTGGTGCTTTTAATAATATCAAAGTTGCCCATATAGAAGGTGGGGAAGTATCAGGAACTATCGACGAATCAATAAGGCATGCAATAACTAAGTTTTCGCATATACATTTTGTTAGCAATGAAGAAGCAAAAAAAAGAGTTATTCAATTAGGAGAGAGGGAAGATAGTGTTTTTGTCATTGGTTCTCCTGATATTGATATAATGGTTTCTGATAAATTACCTAACATAGATCAAGTTAAAGAGTATTATGAAATAAGTTTTGATAAATATTCTATATTAATTTATCATCCTGTTACTACACAAGTTGATATTCTACAGCAAAATGTTAAAGAAGTAGTTGATGCTGTAATCGAATCTAAAAGGAACTATGTTGTTATTTATCCAAACAATGACGAAGGAAATGAAATAATTTTAAATGAATATAAAAGGTTTGAAAAGAATCCTCGTTTTAGAGTATTTCCTTCAATAAGGTTTGAATATTTTCTTACTTTATTAAAACACTCAGATTTTATGATCGGAAACTCAAGTGCAGGTGTTAGAGAAACAGGAATATATGGTATACATTCGATAGATATAGGAATCAGACAAAAAGGTAGATATGACATGAAAAAATTAAAAAACATTATTCATGTGAATGAAAATAAAAATGAGATTATTGAAGCAATTGAAAAACTGGAAAAAATGGATGCTTGCAGTAGCAAAGTTTTTGGAGATGGCCAGAGTGATAAAAAGTTCATTGAGATTTTAGAAAGCAAGAATATCTGGGAGATGGAAATTCAAAAGAATTTTATTGATATTGAATACTAAGGAGATAAATACTATGTATAAAGGAAAAACTTTTTTAGCTATAATTCCAGCTAGAGGAGGAAGTAAAGGTATTCCAAGAAAAAATATAATTAATGTAAATGGAAAGCCTCTTATTCAATACACAATTGATGAAGCTAAGAAAGCACAATATTTAGATAGAATAATTGTCTCAACAGATGATGAAGAGATTGCAGAAGTATCAAAAAAGTGTGGAGCAGAAGTTCCATTTTTAAGGCCAAAAGAATTGGCAGACGATAATTCTAAAACGATAGATGTTTTATTACATGCTATAAATGAATTGGTTAAGCAAGGAAATAAATATGATTATGTGGTACTATTGCAACCTACTCAACCGTTAAGAAAAAGCTGGCATATAGATGAATCAATAAAAAAAATAGTTGAAAGCAATGAAGAAAGCTTAGTAAGCGTTACTGAAGTGAAGGAACATCCAATTTTAATGAGGACAATAGATAAAAATGATAGAGTTGAGAATTTACTTAATGTAAATAGTACAGTTAGAAGACAAGATTTCCCTAAGTTTTACAAGGTTAATGGTGCTATATATATCAATAAGTTAAACGAAAACTTCAACAATTATACAAGCTTGAATGATAATAAACTTGCTTATATCATGGATAAAAAATATGATATAGATATTGACGAACCGATAGATTTAGAAATTTTTGAATTTCTTGTAAAAAGATATTAAAAAACATAGGTGCCAGCCACTTGAGAATTGGGATTTGATAAGGGAATGTACAAGCATTCCCTTATGTTATACAATAATAAGATTAGATTTAAGCGATGTTGCGTTTATGAAACAATAAAATAGAACTGGAGTTGATTCTATGTCAAAAAAGCACTTGCTTAAAGGTTCAATCATAATAATAACCTTCACGATTCTATCCAAAATTCTGGGGTTTCTTCGTGAAACCTTAGTTGCTGCAAACTTTGGTGCAACCTATGATGCAGACATATTTAATTTTTCTATGGGGCTTGTGGGACTGCTTCTGGGAAGTATTGGTAGTGGACTTGCTACTACCTTTATTCCTATGCTTACGGAGGCAATTGAGACAAAGTCTAAAAGGATGCGAAACAGGTTTGTAAGCAATGTTATAAATGTTACACTGCTTGTTGTTTTTGTTTTGCTTTTATTTGGCCTAATATTTACTAAATATATAGTAATGGCTTTTGCTCCAGGTTTTATAGGTAATGAAAAAGTATTTTTAGATGCGGTAAACATAACAAGGATAATGTTCTTTTCAATGATATTTATAGGCCTTCAGAATATATTTACGGGTATACATCAAAGCCACAATAGGTTTACAGTTCCAGCAGCTGTGGGATTTGTAATGAATGGAGTATATATCTTTTATCTTATTTTTTTTGCTAAGAAATATGGAATATATGGACTTGCGATAGCAAGTGTTATATCATATTTCCTTCAGTTATTAATTTACATTCCAGAATATAAGAGGCTTGGATATAAATATAGGTTTATATTGGATTTTAAAGATGAGGATTTAAGAAGAATGTTTAAGCTTATGCTTCCTGTTTTGATAGGGGCGTCGATTAGCCAGATTAACTTCTTAGTGGACAGGCAGCTTGCAACACTAGTCGGAGAGGGGTCAATCGCTGTTTTAAACTACGCAAATAAGCTGAACACGTTTATATATGGTATATTTGCAGTGGCGATATCAACAGTTATATACCCAACCCTTGCTACATATTCAGCGCAGGATAATATCGATGGATATAAAAATGCAGTAGTTAGGGCAGTTAATATGGTAATGTTTATTATGATTCCTGCAACATTTGGAATGATGGTTTTAAGGCAGCCATTTGTTGTTGCAGCCTTTCAAAGAGGGGCATTTACAAAGGAAGCCTCAACTATTACAGCCATGGCACTCTTTTTCTATTCACCTGGAATGATATTCATAGGGATAAGGGATATAATAAACAGGGCATTTTATTCAGTAAAGGATACCAAAACACCAATGATAAATGGTATAGCTGGGGTTGTATTAAACATTATATTAAACCTTCTTCTCGTAAAGTATATAGGGGTTTCAGGCCTTGCCCTTGCAACATCTATATCTATTACAGTAACTACTGTTCTTTTAATTAGAAGTTTAAATAAGAGGGTAAAGGATGTAGGGACAGGTAAAATGCTTAGCGCATTTATAAAAATTACCGTATCATCACTTGTTATGTCTATAGTGGTATTGCTAATGAACAAAGCAATAATAGCAAAGCTGGGATTAAACTTTAAAGGTTCAATTATATCAATTTTTAGCTGTGCTTTAGTTGGAGCATTAATATACATTGTGGGTATATATATATTAAAGCTTGATGAATTTATGTATGCAGTGAATTTGGCTAAGAGGAAACTTAGGTGCCAGCCACCTGAGAATTGAGATTTGATAAAGAGCTTAGGTGCCAGCCACCTGAGAATTGAGAATTGATACGGGAATGCGGATGCATTCCCGTATGTTTTATCTAAACATTGGTAAGCGTAAAAAAATTCCCACCTATTATGTAGATGTGGATTGATGTATCATTATTCTTGACTAGAAACTCTCAGTTGTCAGGTAATGTATCTGACAGGGAAGTAAAGAATCCATGATGTTCTTGTCCCTGGGATCGACATTTGGAAGCTGTTCAAATTTTCCCCATTCATCTCGTATTTCTGTTTTATTCATGATTCAATTCCTCCTTTTCTTATGGGTATTTTCTCATGAATAAAACAACATTTCTATGTTGGAAACATTTGACGCTTACAGTATTACCAATTACGCTTTTAATTTTACATAACTAAAGTTAGATATAAGAAGAAAAAATATATAGAAAATTATGAAAATAAATTACCAGAATATTGAAAAATTTTATTTAAATGGTATACTTTATATTGTACGAAATGATTATAAAATGATATAGAAGTATTGCATATAAATAATAATTTAGTATTTACGTTTTCAGTTATTAGTCAAATCAATTTTCTAACTTTTACACCATTCTTTTAGAATTTTTTATAGTAATCTTTATGAAATTTCCATCTCATTATTTGAATCAGCATATAATACTAAAACCATAAGGATAATGCTATTGCTCCAGGGATAGAAAACGTTTTCTAATATTTGTACAGAGAGAGTAAAAAGTGATTAAAGCTATGTTTAAGCTTTAATATAAGAGACTTCGGTATGGCATACTTAATTGATTTCCCAAATGAGAAAGTAAGTCTCTAAATTTAGTATGGGAGGTGAAAACCTGGGAAATTTGGATATGTTATTTTAAGTCTTAATCTGTAGCAGAAAAATATAAAGGGGGAAAAGATATGGGGAAGTTGGGTAAGAAAATTCTTTCCATGCTTATGGTATTTCTTATGGTGTTTACCGCCTTTGGGGTATCAGGACTGACAGCTCTCGCAGACGTACTTCCAAATGGATATCCTGAGTGGAACAACAACCCGGAGATCTTCCAGGTAAACAGGGAAAAGGCACATGCTACGCTTGTTCCTTTCAAGGACAGTGAAACAGCTCTTGAGGACATCAACAAGGATATTGCAAACAGAGGAATACGTGTCGATTCCGAGTATTTAAAGCTTTTAAATGGAACTTGGAAATTTAACCTTGCAAACAATCCAGACAGCAGGCCAGTGGATTTTTACAAGGAAGACTACGATGTAAGCGGCTGGAGGGAAATAAAGGTACCGTCCAATTGGCAGGTAGAGGGATACGACCATCCTATCTATACAAACATAACCTATCCATGGACAGGGGTTGAGAATCCGAATCCACCATATGCTCCAACCAAGTATAACCCCGTAGGTTCCTATAGAAGGACCTTTACTCTTCCTGAAAATTGGGATGGAAGACAGATTTTTATATCCTTCCAGGGTGTAGAATCAGCCTTCTACGTATGGGTAAACGGACAAAAGGTTGGATACAGCGAGGACAGCTATACACCTGCAGACTTTGACATCACAAAGTATGTAAGATCAGGAGAAAATACACTTGCAGTTGAGGTATACAGATGGTCAGACGGAAGCTGGCTTGAAGATCAGGACTTCATAAGACTGAGTGGAATATTTAGAGATGTATTCCTTTATTCAACACCCAAGGTTCATATGAGGGACTTCTGGTATGTAACGGACCTTGATAATGAGTATAAGGATGCAGATTTAAACCTTACTGTAAACCTGCATAACTATTCTGATGTAGCAGCTGCTACCCACACAGTCGAGGCAATGCTCTATGAAGGAACTGCACCTGTATTTACAGAACCCATGGTTTTAAGTGGAGAAGTAGCAGCAAATGGTGAAGTAGAGCTTAAGGGAAGCAGAAGGGTTGAAAATCCGAAGAAATGGTCAGCTGAATATCCAAACCTTTATAACCTCGTATTAACCCTTAAGGATACAGAGGGAAAGGTTATCGAGGCTGAAAGCGTCAAAGTAGGTTTCCGTGAATTTGAGCTTAAGAACGGAAAGATGCTGATTAATGGTAAAAAAATAATGTTTAAGGGTGCCAACAGGCATGAAACCCACCCAGAAATGGGACGTGCAGTAACCGTTGAAAGTATGATGGAGGACATGAGAATAATGAAGTCCTACAACCTCAACGCAGTTAGAACCTCCCACTATCCAAACAACCCGGCATGGCTTGAAATTACTGATGAGTATGGTCTTTATGTAATAGATGAAGCAAACATTGAATCCCATGGAAAAAACAGTATATTACCAAAGGGAGATCCCAAATGGACAGCCAACGTTTTGGACAGACTTGAAAGTATGGTGGAAAGGGACAAGAACTATCCGTCAATTCTTATATGGTCCCTTGGTAACGAGGCAGGCAGCGGAGACAACTTTAGGATAATGAGAGAATGGGTACACCAAAACGACCCAACAAGGCTTGTGCATTATGAAGGGGATAATGCAAATGCTGATATCCAGAGCTACATGTATGCAAGCGTTGAAACTGTTCAGAACTGGAATAACGAAAGCAAGCCACTTATTCTCTGTGAGTATGCCCATGCAATGGGTAACAGCGTAGGCAATCTTTATCAGTACTGGGAAGCCTTTGAGTCAAATCCAAACACCCAGGGCGGATTTATCTGGGACTGGGTAGACCAGGCATTGTGGGCAAAGACGCCTTCTACAACCTTTACACCTGACTCAAGTAAATATGCTGCTAAGGGAAAGCTCTATGGGAAGATAGTTGAACAGGGTAAAACTGGTAAAGCTATGAATGGATATACGGTTCTTCCTGATACTCCTGAGCTTAATGTATCGGGGACAGGATTAACGCTTGAAGCTTGGGTTAAGCCCTATGAAAGCAATGAAGATAATGAGTTTATTACAAAGGGAGATACTCAATTTGCAATCAAGCAGAGTGCAAACTTCAAGGGCACTGGAAGAAAAGTTATTGAGTTTTTCATATATGATGAAAATGAGCCTGGACAGTGGACTCAGTGGATATCGGTTAATGTGGATGTCCCACAAAATTGGTATGGAAACTGGCATCATCTGGCAGGAACTTATGATGGTAATGAATTGAAATTGTATATAGATGGAGAACTCGCTAATAAACTTGAACATAAAGGCACAATTTCTAAAAACAGCTATCCTGTAAATATAGGAAGAAATCCGGAAAAGAACAGAGGTTCAAATGCGGACATAGATTCAGTAAGAATCTACAACAGAGCATTAACTGCTGATGAAATTAAAGATCAGAACAGAAAGCCCGATGACAGTACGGTTCTTTGGATGGACTTCGATGAGTTCGAAGTTGTAAACGAATATAAGGATGATAAGTATCTTGCTTATGGCGGAGACTGGGGAGATATACCTAATGATGGAAATTTCTGTGCAAACGGACTTATCTACGCAGACAGAACGCCAAAGCCTCAGTTAAGTGAAGTTAAGCATATTTATTCAAACATCGAGGTTAAGGCAGCCGACCTTGTAAACGGCAAGGTGTCAGTTATAAATAAGTACCTCTTTACAAACCTGAATGAATTTGATGCAGCTTGGAACCTTATGGAGGACGGAAAGGTTCTTCAGGAAGGCAAGCTTGGAAGCCTTGATATTGAACCTCTTACAACAAAGGAAGTAACAATACCGTTTACAAAGCCCGAGGTAAAACCGGGAGCAGAATATTGGCTCAATATTAGATTTACAACCAAGAAGGATACCAAGTGGGCACCAAAGGGACATGAGATAGTATCCGAGCAGTTCAGCGTTCCATTTGGAGTACCTGATAAGCCTGTACTTAAAGTATCCGATATGCCAAGCCTTGACATGGAAGAGACAGAAATGGCTGTTAAGGTTAAGGGAACAGACTTCGAACTCACCCTTGACAAGGCAAAGGGAGCCATAACCTCCTTCAACTATAGGGGAACAGAGCTTGTTAAGTCAGAGCTTCAGCCTAACTTCTGGAGAGCACCTAATGACAATGACAAGGGTAACGGAATGCCTTCAAGAACAGCTACCTGGAGATATGCAGGACAGAATAGGAAAGTTGACGATGTTAGGGTTACAAAGATATCCGACAAGGCTGTTAGGATCGACGTAAAGGCAACACTTCCAACTACAAATCCATCCCAGTACAGCAACAGCATAACCGTATTTGGAAGCGGGGATGTTGTTGTAGAAGTCGTATTAAAGCCAGGAGCATCACTTCCTGAAATACCTGAAATAGGTATGGAAATGACAATGCCTGCAGGCTTTGAAAACCTTAAGTGGTATGGAAGAGGGCCACAGGAAAACTACTGGGATAGAAATACCGGAGCCCATGTTGGTGTATATGAGAGCACGGTAACAGACCAGTTCTTCCCATACATTGAACCATCAGAAACAGGAAACAAAACTGACGTAAGATGGTTGACAATAACCAACAACGATGGAGTGGGGCTTATGGTTTCAGGACAGCCTCTAATAGAAGCAAGTGCCCTTCACTATACAGCTGAGGAACTCAGCACTACTGCTCACCCATATCAGCTTAAGGGAACTCCTGATACAGTGCTTCATCTGAACTACAAGCAGATGGGCGTTGGTGGAGACAACAGCTGGGGAGCAAGGCCTCATCCAGAGTTTACTCTGTATGCAAACAGGACATACTCCTACAGCATGAGGTTAAAGCCTATATCCGCTGATGATTCACCTATGGCGCTTAGCAAGTATGACCTGCAAACCAATCTTGTTAAAGACATAAAGATTGATGGAAAGTCATTAGACGGTTTCTATGGAAGCCAGAATGTATATGATATTAGTATACCTGCAAAGGATCTTGTTGGAGTTCCAACAGTAGAAGCCGTTGCTTTGGGAAGTGATGTAAACATAGAAGTTACACAGCCTCAGGATTTACCGGGAACAGCGATAGTTACTGCAACTACGGAGGATGGAACAAGAACAGAAACCTATACAATAAACTTTACAGTTGATAAGTCAATTTATCTCAGTGATACTGATTGGGTAAGTGGAACAGTAGGCTGGGGACAAATACGAAGAGACAGAAGTAGCGATGGAAATACAATAACCCTGCGTACAAACTCAGGGAATAGAAGCTTTGCAAAGGGTATTGGAACCCATGCAAACTCAACAATTATCTATAATCTCGAAGGAAAGGGATACAAGACTTTCGAGAGCTACGTTGGAGTTGATCAGGAAATAACCGGACGATGGTGCTTGGGTGTAACTTTCCAGGTATTCCTTGATGGAGAAAAGGTGTTTGACAGCGGCAATATGGTAAAGGATACACCTGCAAAGTTTGTTTCTCTTGATGTTACTGGAAAGAGGGAACTCAAACTTGTTGTAACTGATTCAAACAATGGTAACAGTGAAGACCACGCAGACTGGGCAGACGCCAAGTTTATACCATTAAACCTTACAGATATAACTGTAACCGCAGATAAGACAACAATAGGAGCTGGAAACCCTGCACAGCTTTCAGTACAGGGAACACTGGAAGACGGTTCTGCAGCATATATGGGCAGAGCAAGGGTATTCTACACGAGCGACAATGAAGAGGTTGCAGTGGTTAACGCTAATGGCGTAGTTTCAGCTGTTAGCGGCGGCACAGCAAATATCACTGTAAAGATAATATTAGACGGAACGATTAAGACTCAAACCTTAGCCTTTAACGTTCTTAACAACAATGCACTTCTAAAGGAAATAAAACTTGGTGATAAGGTTCTTGAAGGCTTTGCAGCCGATAAATTCTCCTACGATGTTGAGCTTCCTGTTGGAACAGCGGCAGCACCTGAGGTAACTGCAGCTCCAGTAGATGAAAATGCCACAGTTTCAGTTACACAGGCTGAAGGAGTTCCCGGAACTGCAAAAATAGTTGTTACTGCAGAGGATGGAGTTACAACAAAGACCTATACTATAAACTTTACAAAGGAAACTCTTGAATCAGCAAGTCTCACTGTTGACAATACAAATCTTGAGAGAACCAGGACTGCAAAGGCAACTTTAACAGGCAAGTATACAAACGGCAAGGATGCAGACCTGTCAGGGGCAACAATTGAATACTTCTCCAGCAATCCTGAAGTAGTTTCAGTTGCGAAAGATGGAACAATAACTGCCAGAAAGGTAGGAAGTGCAGAGGTTAGCGCAGTTGTAACTCTTGATGGAGTTGTTGTTGAAACCAACACAGTCCCAATAACAGTTGAGGAGCTCAAGGCTGAGCCTACGGTTGTTGTGGTAGAGTCGCCAAGGTCAATAGTTGAGGTAGGTGAGGTAACAACAGTTGATATCAAGGCAAAGGATGCAAAGGATCTTTACGCCTTTGACCTCGGCTTCAAATATGACGTAAAGCTTTTTGAGCTTGTAAAGGTAGATGTAAATAAAGACTTCAATTTAGGAAATGACGGACTTGAAATAGGTGAAGACGGAAGTATAAGGCTCATCGGAACCTTAAAGGGTGAAGATGAGGGAGCAAAGGGAGATGTAACACTTGCAACCCTAAGCTTCAAGGCTAAGGACGTTCATGCGGTTGAGCTCTTCCTGATTGCACAGGGTTCAATGCTTGCAGACAGCAAGTCAGGTTCCTACACAATACCTGTTGACATAACAAAGAGAGTTGCAATAGCTACTTCAGACCTAACCAATAACGGCAAGACTGAGGTAAATGATCTTGTAATGGTAGCAAGGGCCTTTGGAAAGATTGAAGGAGATGAAGGCTATGAAGCAAGTCTTGATATGAATCTTGATAAAAAGATTGATATCAGTGATTTGGCGTTTATAGCACTCAGAATGAGAAACAAATAAACTTAAATGATAAAAGGTGCCGGGCTATACCGGTGCCTTTTATTTTGAAGAATCAGGATAACTAATAATACATATAAAGTATTAAAGAAACGCTGTACTTATAACCGTCCTGAAAGAGGTTTGATCGGAGAATCTTAAGTATCCAAGAAAAAGTCTTCATTTTGTATCTGTGAAAATACTATAGTACATGGTAACATGTAAGGCTGGATTAGGTGAATCGATATAAGGATGAACAGGAGTAAGAAAGAAGAGTAAGAACTATAAAAATTTTATTGCATGAATAGCTTAATAGCAATCGAGAACGCCCACAGATTTGTGTAAATTTATTTAGATAAGATTAATTCAAAAAAGTGATTTATCTACTGTGACTTGTCAGGGGTAGAGACTTTGCCTGTTCAGCAGTCCTTTACAAATCCCTGCATTCGCTCAATTTAAGTTTAATTGGAAAATATTTAAAAATTGAATGACATTTGTTGGTATAAATGATATAATAATTTATGGAATATTATGGAAATATGAATTATTTACGAATAATTAAAGGGTTAAACATAAGTTATAAGGATAATCAACAGCAAACGTTTTAATATTGTGATATTCAGCTCGGCATCTATCAAGTCTAACATCTATATTGAAAGTAACAAAACTATTCCCGCGGTTGGGGCCCCCAGAATGGCACAGGGGCCGCTCCCTACGATAAAAATGTTAAAGCTTTATTGATATCCATATATATGAAAGCAGAAAATATTTAACGTGGCGAGGTGCAGTGGTCAAATAATATTCGATCCTACGATATGCTTATTAATGTTTGCGCTTTGATAATACAGAGGATTTGTCATACTGAGCGATAGCGAAGTATCTTTCCAAGTTGGTTAGGATCCTTCAATCGTACCTCCTTCAGGATGACAGCAGCCATTGGATTTCTTTATTTCCATTAAATACCATAACAATGTAGAGGAGGGAAGAAAAGCATCTACCAGTCCATCGGTGAGTCACGGGGGGATAGTATGTCTGCAGATAGGATTCAAAATTTTCCGGACAACTTCTTTTCCGTGAATTTTGGATAGCTGAGGCAAAATGCCGCAGCTACTTAAAATAAAAAAACTAAAGGAGGGATATTTTATGTATCAAAAAACCAAAAGAGGTCTGTCGGTGGTACTGATTATGATATTTGTTTTTTCAATGCTTATTACAAGACCACTGGCTCAGACTGCAAGGGCTGAGGAGGCAGACAAACCCCTTTACAAGGACCCAACCGCACCGGTTGAGGACAGGGTCAAAGACCTTCTCAGCAGGATGACACTTGAGGAGAAGATTGGACAGATGATGCAGGGCGAAATAGGGACAGGCAATGGCAACGTTAAGCCACAGGATGTAATAGACTACTCCATAGGTTCAGTCTTAAGCGGTGGTGGAGCCGACCCTGTAACAGGAAATGACATGCAGAGCTGGTATGACACAGTTACAGCACTTGTGGAAGCATCAACTCACAACAGGCTTGGAATCCCGCTGATTTACGGTGTTGACGCCGTTCACGGCCATAGCAATGTAATAGGCGCAACAATATTCCCGCACAATATAGGACTTGGTGCCATAGGTATGGGAGATTTGAATGCAGCAACTGACATAGTTAAAAGAATAGGTGCTGCAACGGCTGAGGAAATGAGGGTTACAAACATCCCATGGACCTTTGCGCCATGTTTGGCAAACCCACAAAATCCAAGTTGGGGAAGAACATATGAGGGCTTTGGAGAGGACCTTGACCTTGTTGCCGCCCTTGGAACAGCCTATGTTAAGGGTCTGCAGGGGGACACCATAGACGAGCTTAAAAACCCTAACAAGGCAGCAGCAACTGTCAAGCATTACCTTGGAGAAGGTTATACTGATAATGGTATAAACCAGGGTAATGTAAGCACCATGACCAAGGAAGAGGTAGCACAAAAGCTTATAAAGCCCTATGCCGACGCCATAGCTGAAGGCGTAAGAACCATAATGCCTTCCTATAACAGCATACAGGGAGTTAAGATGCATGCAAGCAAGTACCTTTTAACCGACGTACTTAAGGGGCAGTTGGGCTTCGATGGCTTTATAATTACCGACTATTATGCAATACAGCAAATTACCAGGGATGAAGCCGGTAATCCCGTAAGTGGATTAAAAGATCAATTAAGGGTTGCCATAAATGCAGGTAATGACATGCTTATGCAGCCTGAAAACTGGAAGACCTGTATTTCATTGATTAAGCAGCTTGTTGAAGAGGATATTGCAAACCCAGGTACGGGTATTCCAATGTCAAGAATAGATGATGCAGTTTCAAGAATTTTAAGGGTTAAGTTCCAACTCGGACTATTTGAAAACCCAATAACTCCAAACCCGGCCAATAACCCTGAAGTTGCAGCAAAGCTTGGCTCACCTGAGCACAGGGCACTGGCAAGGGAAGCAGTCAGCAAGTCACTTGTACTTTTAAAGAACGATGAGGTAAACGGAAAGCCCATCCTTTCACAGCTTAAGGATATGAGGAAGATATTCGTAGCTGGAAAGAGCGCCAACGATATAGGTAATCAGAGTGGCGGATGGACTATTCATTGGCAGGGACAATCAGGTCCTATAACCAAGGGAACTACAATACTCGAAGGAATTCAAAAGGCTGTTTCAGAGGATCAGACAGTTACCTTTAGCGCAGACGGCACAGGTGCCGAGGGACATGATGTAGCCATAGTTGTAGTAGGTGAAAAGCCCTATGCAGAGGGTAACGGAGACAACCTCAACGGACTTGGGTTTGATGCAACTGATAAGGCAACCCTCGAAAGGGTTAAGGCTGCAGGAATACCTACTGTAGTTGTACTTGTTTCCGGAAGGCCTATGATAGTTACCGATTACATAAAGGATTGGGCAGGTCTTGTTGCAGCTTGGCTTCCAGGAACTGAAGGAGAAGGAGTTTCTGACGTTCTCTTTGGGGATAAGGACTTCGTTGGAAGGCTTTCAATGAAGTGGCCTTTCTATATTGAAGCCTATCCTTTAACAGATGCAAACAAGCAGTATGTTCTGTTTGATAAAGGCTATGGACTTACCAAGAATCAGGTAACTCCGAAGCTTCCTGAAAAACCAACCCATCCATACGACGTTATACCTGAAGGTGCAGTGCCAACAGCACTACCTGGAAAGGTTGAAGCTGAAAACTACCTCTATCAGGTTGGTTGGAATCCATTAGGAAACGAATTTATTGAAAATACCGCAGACGTAGGTGGAGGAAAGGATGTCGGCTGGATGAACCCCGGCAGATACTTAAAGTACTATATAGACGTACCTCAAACAGGTACCTATAAGGTTAACTTTAGAATAGCCTCACCAAATGGACAGGCAAATGCCTTCTCACTTAGGGATATGAATGGAAATATTACTTATGTTGATGCACCTAAGACAGGCGGATGGCAAAGCTGGAGAACTGTAAGCACTGAAGTAGAGCTTAATGCCGGAAAGCAAGTTGTAACCTTCTACAGCGAAAATGGAGGTTTCAATTTGAATTGGATAAGCTTTAACCTGACTGAATCAAGTGCACCAGCTGTAACTCTTACTGTTGATAATACAACCCTTGAGAGAACCAGGACCGCAAAGGCATCTGTAACAGCCAGGTACTCAAACGGCAAGGATGCAGACCTGTCAGGGGCAACAATTGAATACTTCTCCAGCAATCCTGAGATAGTTTCAGTTGCGGAAGATGGAACAATAACTGCCAGAAAGGTAGGAAGTGCAGAGGTTAGCGCAGTTGTAACTCTTGATGGAGTTGTTGTTGAAACCAACACAGTTCCAATAACAGTTGAGGAGCTCAAGGCTGAGCCTACGGTTGTTGTGGTTGAGTCGCCAAGGTCAATAGTTGAGGTTGGTGAGGTAACAACAGTTGATATCAGGGCAAAGGATGCAGTGGATCTTTACGGATTTGACCTCGGCTTCAAATATGATGCAAAGCTCTTTGAGTTTGTAAAGGTAGATGTAAATAAAGACTTCAATTTAGGAAATGACGGACTTGAAATAGGTGAAGACGGAAGTATAAGGCTCATTGGAACCTTAAAGGGTGAAGATGAAGGAGCAAAGGGAGATGTAACACTTGCAACCCTAAGCTTCAAGGCTAAGGACGTTCATGCGGCTGAGCTCTTCCTGCTTTCACAGGGTTCAATGCTTGCAGACAGCAAGTCAGGTTCCTACACAATACCTGTTGACATAACAAAGAGAGTTGCAATAGCTACTTCAGACCTAACTAATAACGGCAAGACTGAGGTAAATGATCTTGTAATGGTAGCAAGGGCCTTTGGAAAGATTGAAGGAGATGAAGGCTATGAAGCAAGTCTTGATATGAATCTTGATAAAAAGATTGATATCAGTGATTTGGCGTTTATAGCACTCAGAATGAGAAACAAATAAACTTAAATGATAAAAGGTGCCGGGCTATACCGGGGCCTTTTATTTTGAAGAATCAGGATAATTAATAATACATATAAAGTATTAAAGAAATACTGTACTTATAACCGTCCTGAAAGAGGTGTGATGGGAGAATCTTAGTATCCAAGAAAAAGTCTTCACTTTGTATCTGTGAAAATACTATAGTACATGGTAACATATAAGGCTGGATTAGGTGAATCGATATAAGGATGAATAGGAATAAGAAAGAAGAATAAGAACTATAAAAATTTTATTGCATGAATAGCTTAACATTCAATATTAATAATTTAGCAAATAATACCTTTTGTTCTGTAGATTTTATTGGAAAATTATCCTATTAAAATTGCAAAAATTTAATAGGATAGAATAAACAAATTATTCTGTAAATTTTATTGAAAAATTATTCAATAATGGATATAATAGGAATCAAGAAGTGATTGATGAATGGATGCGGTGTTGGGGGAAATAAGAGGAGGAATATGGCGTAATCTAGAAATTCTTAGGCATTAAGCGTGGTACAGCAGAGCATTGTATGATTGATGAGAGAAAACATTGGGATGAATTTTGCGAGAGGAAAGTAAAGTGAATTTTGGAAATGATTATCTTAACTTGATCTGGAATTCATAATATACTTTTTATTTTAAGTTAAAGCAAGTATGGGGGAGGAAGGTATGCTATGAAAAGAATTTTAAATTTATTACTGTTACTCATGATTTCTTTTAGCATGGGACTAGCTGTTAGGCCAACTACAGCATTTGCTGCGAAGCAAACAAAGATTTATATGGTCACTGATAAAGCTGAATACGAGGTTGGCGATATCATAAGGGTGTACATAAAAGCTGATAACGTTGTAGAGATGTACGGTGTGCAGTTTTATCTCAATTTTGATAATAGCATGCTGGAATTACAGGGGGGCAAAGCAACTCCAAAGTCTGGATACGAAGATTGGGTTAATAAGTATGAAGTTTATAAAGATCAACCTAGACTAGTTTGTGCATTACATAATGATGATGTAAATAAAACTCCTATCGAAACAGTTGAGGTTGCTGAGGTGACCTTTAAAGCTCTCAAAAAAGGTCCTGTAACATTGAAGTTAACAGATATAAAAGCAGTTGACCGGGGACCAAATGAAATAACCTCCAATACTCAGGATCTGGCTGTTTTTAACATCAAGGATAAGACGGTAACTGATCCGGGAAGCGGCGGAAATAATGAAGGAGGTACAACAGACCCTGGGAATAACGGTGGAAATACGGGAGGAAATACTGGCGGTGGAAACACAGGAAATACTGGTAACACCGGAAACACGGGAAATACTGGCGGTGGAAACACAGGAAGTACAAGTAATACTGGAAGCACAGGAAGTACGGGTAACACAGGAAATACCGGAAACACTGGAAGTACAGGTAACAATAACGGGGGAAGCACCTCTACTCCTTCAACCAATAACCCTGATATAGATGAAGGAGATGGTGCAAATAGCACACTTCCAATAGTTGCAGGTGTAGCTGTTGCATTAGCGATTGCAGGAGGCCTGATATACAAGTTTAAGATCAACCCATTTGCTAAGAAAAATGACCAATTTAATCGTAACAATTAATTAAGAAATGCAAAGGCACTATCAATTTGATAGTCAGATTGTTGATAAACCCCTATGATTTTCAAAAAATCATAGGGGTTTAATATTTGCAGCTTCAAAATTATACGGTATCATAAAAAATTAAAAATAGTCGCAATATTAGTAGATGATTCATACTAAAATTCTCAAAAAATAGTTGGGCTAACGTCCTAGCAATCTTTTTCATATTCTGCACTGCGGCAGTAAGTAAGCATTGCTCACTTACTTTGGCTAATCCGCGGAAGCGGCAATAGCGAAGCCCATGCAGTTCTTTTGAATCTGCAAAGCTTCGCTCTATAGTTTCCTTTCTTCTCTTGTATATACGTTTACCCTTGTCAGTCTTTAGGAAAGCTATATTTCTCTCTTTAAATTCTTTCCATACATGGCGCTAATAGTTCTAAACTCAGTCTTCCAAGTAAAGCACGAATTCTTAAACTTACAACAAGAACAAATTTCTTTGTCACAAACATATTCTTTATAACCTTGACGTGTTGTAGTTTTATACTTTAAAAAATAATTATTAGGGCAAGCATAAACATCCCATTCTTTTATATACTGAAATCTATTTTTAGTATATTTACCTTTCTCATGTGGTCCTAATCGATAATCTATAGCAGAAATTATCTTTCTATCGGCAAGTCCTTTACAAATATGATTAGTAAAGTATCCAGCATCCAGTCCAACATATTTAACATTGAATTTAAACGTTTCAATTATTCTATCGAGTCTACTTAAATAAGGATCCACATCATTTATATTCCCGGGAGTAACATGTACATCTACGATTATATTATGCTTGCTATCAACTGTTCTATGATCCAGATAGAAGAAGCCTTCCGGCTTACCATCTCTTAGGTGCCAGCCACCTGAGAATTAATAGATAATCCATCAAGGAGCCAGCGCAGCCTACATCATTCTTTCACCCTCAACGATATTAAAATGCTATATATAATCTTGTATTATATGGTATCAACAATTATGATTATTATAACAGCACTAACAGGAGGTTTTAGGTTTATGAAATTCCTATTTACTATTGAAAAAGGTCTTTGGGGCATATTAAAATACATCTTAATGATGGTTGCCATTATTGTACTAACAATCGGAATGATTGTCCTATTAGCACTCATTCAGGATCTGATTTTTGTACCAGACGAATATATCATTTGGACCGTACGGGACTCATCCATGAGGCTTGCGTTTTTATTTGAAATTATTTTCGCTGGAATCTTTTTATATCTCAAGAACAGAAAAAAGCCTTATTTCGAGTTCACCACAACAGGAATAACTGCAGCCTTTATAAAAAAGCATGGAAGAAAAGTAGTAATCCTCTCTTCAGTGATTCTATCACTTATACTATATTATATGGTTGTAAATGTAAGCGTTGTTTTCAAGGATAGTATAGTTGACCACAGCTTTTTCTTACCTAAGGGGAATAAATATTCCTATACTGATGTAAAGTCAATTAATACCGGTATATATGGAAAAAGCATTCCCTTCTCTCACTCAAGGGGAGAGTTCTATTATATAATTGAACTTAAGGATGGAACAAAAATAAACCTTTTCGGTGGCTCAGGAGGTACAAAGAATGGCGAGGATATATACCTGATCATTCTTGAGCTTGATAAAATTTTTGTGGATGCTGGAGTTCCCAAAACTGTCGATAGTAAGAATTTTGATATTACTGCAAAAAAATTAGACAAGATATATTCCGATAGAATAAGAAGCATTTTAGAGCTTAGGTGCCAGCCACCTGAGAATTGAGAATTGATAAGGGAATGCGCAAGCATTCCCTTATGTTATATAAACATTGAGGAGCATACATGGATTTGTGTAAATCAAATCTATGTATGCTCCTCTGAAATTATTAATCTATGTTTTGTATTTTAAATATCACAGTTGTCTTTAATTCTTTATCTGAATCAATTTGTACTAAGTCTATTTTGGAATTCAATGCATCTGTGGAGGCCATCCAGGGCTCAACGCATATGAAATTCCTATCCTTAAGGGTCCATACAACGATGTATTTGTATATACTATCAAAACTAAGGGCTATATTCATTTTTCTTGAGTTATCTTTAATTATGCAGGTGTTTGCTTTTAGGTCTTTATATACAACGTCTATTTCGTCCCTGTCATAGGCAAATTTTGAATTTACTATGCTTCCTTCTATGGGTTCCGTATAGTTACATGATGGTATCTCTATATCAAGTCTTTTCTTATCCTCCACATAGAAATATGGGTGAAATCCACTATAGAAGGGCATTGGTTTTTCATCCTTATTTATAAATGTAGAGTTTACAGTAAGGGTGTTGTGGTTAAGTATGTATTCAAATACAAGCTTGAATTTAAATGGATATTGGCTGTATGTGTATTCGTTGTCTTCGAGAATTAGCTTTATGGAGGCTGAATCATCGCTGGTGGTTATGTCAGTAACCTTCCAACTTAGGTTTCTTGCAAATCCATGCTGCTTCATCGTATATGGTTTATCATCAAAATAGTAGGTATTATCTTTAAGGTAGCTGCATATTGGAAAGAGAATGGGGTTACCGCCCCTGATGTTCTTATTTGTATCGATAAGGGTAGACCTGTCAAGGTAAAAAACAGGCTTATTATCAACAACAAAGCTAGTTATTATACCCCCTCGTTCTGGAACAACCTCAATAAAGGTATCTTTGTTGGTGTTTGAAAGTATGTGTGTTTCAAAAACATCGTTTTTTATTTCGTGATAAAACATAACTCCACCTCTATGATTAACTCGCTGTACCAGATAAATTTGCAGATCGGCGCTGCGATAAAAAATATATTTCATTCACCAGAACTCTTAGCAAAGAAGTTCTAAGGCTTGGGATTTAGAAAATGTGAATTTCATATATTTTTTATTTTCGACCAGATTCTCAATTAGCACAACGGATTAAATTATTTCTAAGTACTATTTTATTATATTTTTGCAAAAAAATCAGTACCTTCGGAGACATTTGTATAATGAAAAAAGAAAGTGCCACAAAATGAAGTGAAAAGTGCAGCAGTTTAGATGGAAAAAAATCCATTGCTAAATCCCTTATTATCAAGTACCCTTTTAGTTGGAAACAACGCTAAAAGGGGTGAAAAGAAAGGATGTTAACAATGGATAATATTGATAATATCATAATGTTGCACAAAATTGAAGGATTAAGTTTGAGATAAATCGCCCAATGCTTATGAAACACTGACTGTTGCGGTTATTGAGAATATTGCATGTTAAGTTAAAGAATACTGCTGTGTATTTCATTGAAAAGTGAATATGATATAATAAAGGAAATAAAACTAAGGCAGTGATGAGAATGTCAAAAGAAAAAATAAAGTGGCATCCAGCGTTTGCAGCAGCAATGCAGCTAGAGCTGAAAGAATATAAAGAGCACTTGGAATTTTTAACAGAATAGAAGAACCTTTAAGAATAGACATATTAGTTATAAAGAAACTGGATGACATAGAAATAAGCAAATTGATAGGGAAAATATTTAGAAAATACAATATATTTGAATATAGATCGCCAACAGATTATATATCAATAGATGATTATTATAATGTAAAAGCATATGCATATTTATATAAAGCACTATCAGAAGGAACAAATAAGATAGATATAAAAGAAATAACGATTACATTAACTTCAAGTAAATATCCAAGGAAGTTAATAGATTACTTAAAAAGTGAGCAGGGAGCAGCAATAAAAAGAATAGGTAATGGAATATATTACATAGAAAATACAGATATAGAAACACAACTTATAGTATCAAAAGAATTGAAAGATGAAGAAACAAAGTATTTAAAATTACTTCAAATAGAGCACCAGAATAAAGAACTTGTAAGGAAGTGGATAATAGAATATATAAATAATATAAAAAATCCGCTATACGGAATAATAATGAATGTGTTGACAGAAGCAAATCCAAATGAAATATTGGAGGTGTATAAGAATATGGGAGTAGCAGGAATAAATGATGATAACAGAAAGTTTTTATTGGATATTATGAGAAAACTTGAATTAGATAAAAAACTTAGAGAAGAAGGAAGAGAAGAAGGAAGAGTAGAAGTAGCAAAAAATTTACTAGGAATGGGAATGGATATGCTAACAATAATAAAAGCAACAGGATTAGAAAAAGAAGAAATTGAAAAAATAAAAGCAAGCATGAATTAATTGGAATTTAGGTGCCAGACAAGAATGCTCTAACGGTCACCATATGCAATGAAAACTTTGCTCCTGGCCTTCATTTGAAGCAATAAGTTTCAAATGAAGGCTTGTTTTTTGACATTGAGCCTCCGCATGCACGATTCCTGGCTCTGGCAGCATACCCTATGTTTCAGAGCCTGCTAAATTAGCAGTTGAACTTCCAAAAGGGCAATATGAAGTGATATTTAATTTTATTCCCCAAGGGTTTAGGCTGGGGATTATTATCTCAGGTTTAAGCTTATTGGTAATCGTTCCTATTTTTTGTCTCTGGACAAAATCCTAATAGATTATTGATAGATTATGGCAAATGTTGTATCATAAAAATGATACTATTTGTGTCATATTTTAGATTAATTGTAATATTAATGATTTTTTACAGATACAAACCATATTAAAAAGCTTAGGAGGACGGTTAAAATGGTAAATACATTTAAGGTTTTATTATCTGTATTTTTAGTTGGAGCTTTGTTAATCGGATGTTCGACAAAGACAAAGCCGGCTGAGGTTAAGAAAGAAGAAAGCAAGCCCCAAACAGCAGAAGAGGTTTTAGACTTAGCCATGAAGAATAATATGGAAAACAATTTCGAGGGGCTTAGCGAACTTATTTTACCAAGGTATTTTGAGATATTTGATATGACAAAAGAAAAATATGTACAAGACATTAAAGCACGAAGAGGGGATGAGAAAGTAACAGGTTATACTATTAAAGAAGTAAGCGATTATGACAAGGATATTAAAAAAGCCATAGTAAATATAACATCTGCTAAAGAAGGCAAAAACAGCAGTGGAGATTATGTTTATGCCTTAGTAAAGGGCAGCGACGGGAACTGGAAGGTTGCTCCCGATGGGTACATAGATGTATATAAATTTGATGTATTAGCCAATACCGAGGAGGGAAAACTCAATATTATTCCGGTAAAATATATAAAAGGCCTTGGAAACGGTGTTTTAGTCATAAAGGTAGTAAATAAATCAGATAAGGAGTATTCCTTTGGATGGGCAAATGGTACAAACATAGTTGTGGAAACTGATAAAGGAAAGTTTACAGAGCACAATGATGCACCTATAAAAATAAATTTGGGATTTGATGATTATATAACTGTGAACTTTAAAAAATTAGAAGGAGATATAAAGAAGATATATGTAACAAACGTCAATGTACTAAAGAACGGCTTGCCGGCAGATTTTGGCGGTGGTCAGGACCTTGTATTCTATGAGAAAAAATAATAAGGAGTATAGATAGGTTATGGGAAATATAAGGGTTAATCCGGAAGAGCTAATGAGCATAGCGGGTGAGTTAAAGCGGTTTGCAGAAGAAGCGGAAAGAATTGAAAGCAGGCTCCTTAAAGAGAGCAGATCGGTAGATTGGACGGGAAAGAGCGTATCGAGGTTTAACAACAACATATCTGAGCTTGGCTCCTTAGGAAAAAGAGTATTTGGACAGTGCAGAGACCTTGCCGATTATGCTCAAAAAAAGAGCAGGGATTTTATTGAGGCCGACAAATGGGGCGGCATAGAGACCCAGGGAGAGCTGTTTTCAGGCGGCGGGGATACAGGAGTATTTGAATATAATAACGGAAGGCTGTCCATTGATCTTCAGGCCATTGCAAAGCCCCTTGGGATTGCTGCCATGATTTCAAATCCTATTACCCAGCCCATAGGCGGGGCCATGCTTATAAGTGAACTAAGCAAAAATGAAGGACTTAGGGATAGGGTAAAAGATAGCTTTTTCAATGCTGTAGAGTATGCTTCAAAAGGCGATTTCTCTAAAATCATAGACAAAGTGGAGAATGAAGTTAATATAAAAAAATATGGCGATGATTTTGGGGATACACTAGTATTGGCTAGGAAAGCGGCGGGCAGCCTTGAGAAAAGCAAGGCGTTAAATGCTTTAAATAAAATAGGTAAAGTTGATAATGTAATGGATGGTCTTGAGGCTTACAGCAATGCAAGAAAACAGGGGATGAGCAAAGAGGACTCGGGTGCTGAGGCTTTATATAAAGTGGGGACTGAGGTTGGAAAAGGTGCCGTAACCTCTACAGTAAGCACCGCGGTTACGGCAGCGCTGTGTACTGTTTTTCCGCCTTTAGCTCCGACGGCTCCCCTTATAAAATTTGGCGTCAACTTTGGTGTCGGTTGGGCTGTGGACAAGGTTTATGGCGCAATTGAAGAATATACAGACCTTGATGAAGGGTTAAAAAAGGTGGCCTCAGGCATAATAACTATTGCAACGTAACATCAGGAGGGATAGTATGGATTATCTACCAATAGGTTCAGTGGTACTTTTAAAGGGTGGAACAAAGAAAGTCATGATATATGGAAGAATTCAGAGGGCTGGAAGGAACGGAAAGATTTACGACTATCTTGGCGCCATGTATCCGGAAGGATACGCAGGAGAAAAATATCAGATTTTATTCAACCACGGAGAGATAGAAAAGGTTATATTTAAAGGCTACAGTGACGATGAGGAAGAAAGATACCTTGAGAAAATCAAAAATTATCAGGATGAGATTAACAAGCTGAAGGAGTAAACAATGGAAAATATTGAGTTTCTCTATTTTTACGAGGATAGCTTTTGCTTGGCGTTAGATATAAGCTCAGGGAGGATAAATATAGATTCTGTATCAGAACCTTTTTATGACCTTTTAAAGGATAACAACCTCTATATAAAGGATGGGAAGACTAAAAAGCTTCTTTCAAAGGTTAAGGACATTACAATATATAAAGACGATAATGAGGTTAATGAGATACAATTAATTGACGGGCAGACTGCAAGTATTGTCTTTGGGGACAAGGTTTATGCAATTGTCTACCACAATGTTCAAATCCATGACAAAGGTAGGTATATTCCCCTCCCATCAAAGGCTGATATAGGGAGAAAAGATGGAAAATACCTGGTTTTAAACGATAAGAAAGTTTCGGGACTTCACTGCTCTATAGAAAAGGTAAACGAAAGATATATACTTGTTGACAATAACAGCACCAACGGGACCTATATTAACGGGGAGAAGGTCTATAAAAAGGAGCTTAAAGAAGGGGATAAAATATATATATCCAAGTATATCTTTGAATTTAACAATGGAAGGCTCTTTACTAAAAATGCTGATGTCATTGTAAACGAGGGCCTTTTAGAGCAGGGAGAAAAGCCATACCCTATAGATATGAGGGAAAATCCTTCCTATCCCCTCTATGAGTGTGCTCATTTAAACACGGAAATCTATGAGGAAGGGGAAGTAGCCCTTAAAAATTTCAGAACAATAGTTGAGGAAAATAAAATACTGACTATAATTAGCATACTTATACCTATAATTACTGGAATACTTTATTTTACAATGGGCAGTCAGTCCTATATTTACCTTGTACTAACGCTTATAGTTCCCTTGAGCAATTTTATTTTTAACACCCTCACGGTAAGGCAGAGGAATAAAAGCAACAGGGCATTTAATGAGGGTATTGTAGAAGAGGCGAAGAAAAGGCTTTCAAAAAACGAGGAGAAGTATGTAAGGTATGTAAACTTTAAATACCCTTCCCTTCCCGTAATTTTAGATAAGCTTAAAAAATGGGACGGAAGCCTTTGGGGTAGAAGAGTAAAAAATGAGGACTTCCTTGATGTAAGGCTTGGAATAGGTTCAGTGCCAAATCCATTGAAAGTAAAGGCGCCGGAACTTGATGCAAACGATATAAACTTAAAGTCCAAGCTTGAAGAGCTTCAAAAAATGTCAAATATAGATGGTGTCCCTATTACTTTAAAGATAGAAGAAGAGATTACGGGTATAGAAGGGGATAGGGAAAGTATTTACCATATGGTAAACAACATCGTGCTGGGGATAACGGCCCATCATCTTCCAAATGATGTGAAGGTTGTGGGGATATTCAATGAAGGCCAAAGAGGGTATTTTGAATGGATGAAATGGCTTCCCCACTGCGCTAAGTACAATGAGTCCACCATCTTCTTTAGCAGGGAAAGGGCCATGTCATTTTTTAAAAATGCAGAGGAAGAGCTTTACCTTAAACAGTGCTATTATGTTTTTATAGTAGGCGATAAATCCATTGTGGAAAACAGCAGTATATACGGTTTGATAACAAAATCCTTGGATGCCATAAACGGTAGTGTCATAATCCTTCCAAACAGCAGCGGAAAACTTCCCATAGAATGTGCCAATGGCACGGTCATAAGGGTTAATGATACCTCGGCAAATATAATCAGAAAAGGAAGGAATATAAGCAGTTTTGAGATGGATAAAAATCCCCTTTTTGACCTTGAGAGGTATTCAAGGACCATAGCAAACATAGACTTCAAGGAAGAAGGCAGGGGAGGTATCCCCGATGCCGTCGATATATTTGATATATTGGGCATAGACTTGGTGGAGGACATAGATTTGGGAAGGCTCTGGGCAAATTCGAGGCCTTACAAGTCCCTTGCAGCTCCCATTGGTATAAATGAGAGGGGAGAGATAAGCTATTTTGACATACAAGATACAGCCCATGGCCCCCACGGGTTAATCGCAGGTACAAGTGGTTCGGGAAAATCCAAATTTTTGGAGACTATAATACTTTCCATGGCCGTCCACTACAGTCCCTATGATGTAAACTTTTTTGTTATAGACTTTAAGGGTGGTGCCCTCGGGGAGAAAATACAAAAGCTTCCCCATATTTTGGGATATATAAGCAATTTGGATGGCAGCCTTGTAAACAGGACTTTTGAGCTCATAGGCCATGAAATAAAAAGAAGAGAAGAAAAACTCAAAGGCATTGGAAGCATAAACGATTACTGCAGGCTTTATAAAGAGGGAAAGGTAGATGAGCCTCTTCCAAGGCTTATAATAATTGTGGACGAGTTTGCGGAGTTTAGAAGGAGTGAGCCTGATTTTATAAAGAGGTTTGATACTATAGTATCACTTGGAAGAAGCCTTGGAGTAAACCTCATATTATCAACGCAAAAAGCCGATGGGATAATAACTCCTGAGATGGAGACAAACTTTAACTTTAGAATATCTTTGAGGATGCAGAATACTGCTGACAGCATGGCCGTTGTCAAGACGCCAGATGCTGCCTATATAACCCAAAATTATCCGGGAAGGGCCATATTTATGGCCGGGACCGGGAGCTTTTATGAAAAGGTTCAGACTGCCTTTTGCGGAAATCAATATGAAGTATATGAGGAAAGGGACAGCAAGGAAAAAGAAATATATATCCTCGAGGATGGTAAAAAGGTCACTTTAAATGAGCAAAGGGGCATTCCAATGGGCATAAAATTGGATGTAATAGTCGATTATATATGTGACTTTTGGAATGGTTATATGAAGGAGGAGATTTTCCAGCCCTTTGTAAAGCCCTTACCTTCAAATTTGATTTTGGAGTATGAAGATAATAATTTAAAAAATAAGGCTTTGATAGGCATAGCTGATAACATAAGAAACCAAAGGCAGGAGAAATATTATATCTCTTTTAATAAAACAAAGCACATAGGGATATGGGGACTTTCAGAGACAGGTAAGACAAACCTTTTAATGACTATCATAATGTCTCTCTGCTTCAACATGGGTCCTGATGAGCTAAATATATATATACTGGACTTTGACAAAAAGCAGCTTGGCATGTTTAAAGAATTGCCTCAGGTGGGAGATGTTGTCTTTGCTGAGGATTTTGAGGGACATAGGTACTTTAAGCTCTTTATAGAAAAACAATTGAAGATGAGGGAAGAGGGTCTAAGAGAAATGGGAGTTTTCAACATAGAAGATTACAACGGAAAGTCCCATGAAAAGCTTCCACACATTTATATTATTGCCGATAACCTCGGACACCTTATAGAGGAGGACGGAGATGTTTATAAACCCTTTATAACCGAGGTTCTTACAAAGGGCGGCAACCTTGGAGTTCATATGGTGTTTACATCGAGAAGTACAAAGAATATGTACGACATAATAAGGCTTACAAACTACAATATATGCTTTGCCCTTAAAGAAAAGGGGGATTATGGAGATTTAATTGGAAATGTGGATGGTGTAATTCCGTTGGGTAAAAAAGGCAGGGCATATGTGAGGGGGGAATATATTATGGAGCTTCAAGCCTATCTCCCATCTGCAGGAGAAGACAACTTTGACAGGATAGAAAACTTAAAGTCCATTATTGAAAGGATAAAAAATAAACATAAAGGCGGGAAAGTGGATGAAGTTCCGAAACTTCCCAAGGTTTTAAGGCTTTATGATGATATATTAAAGAAGAATAAGGACTTTTTCCTCATGGAAGCTAATACACTAAAGGAACTTAGTGAGTTTTTTGACGATATAACGTGTCTTGGTATAGCAGGAAGCCCGGCTTTTTGTGAGATAATACTTATAGATATTATAATATCTATAATCTGCGGAAGATTTAAATGGAACAACATGTTATATATATTTGACAAATACAATAAGCTTTCAAATTTTCATGATGCAGGTCTTACCACTTATGTGGTTAAAGATATGGAAGGCTTAAAGAGTGTAGTGGAAAGCTTAAAAATCATGACAGGTCATAGAAAAGAGGGGCTTAACAGCTATAAAAATTCATATGGGTTGAAGGGAAGTAAAAAATACCTTTTAGAAACTCCTCCGGTGTTCCTCATAATAAACGATATTGATGAAGTGTTCTACAGTGTAGAGGATGATTTAAAGTATGTGGTGGAAAACAGTGCAAATCTTGGTATCCACATTATAGTGCCTTTGGCTGGTATTGGAGGTTCCAGTCCGGTAAAAAATATGGTAAAGCAGTGGCTGGTTGGGGATAGCAAAACTAAAGAATCCCTCTATATTTATGGGTGCAATGAGCAGCTTAAAAATGATGAGGCATACTACAGCGTAAATAACGGGACTTGTAGGGTTAAATATGCAAATCCCTATGAGGGAAGTTTAAACTTCAACGAATTGATGAATAGAATAAGGGAGGCGTAGAGATGGCAGATGGAAGGATTACCCTGACAGGCTTTGAAGTTTTATATCTGGCAAGTATAATGGAGCTTCCTCAGTTCATTGGAATTAATAACAATCTTGGAATGTTTTCCAATGACGAGATAGAAGAGGGACTTATGGCAGCCGGAGCGTCTTTAAAAAATAGGGGCTTTGTGGTGGAAAGGGATGGAGAATACTTTGTTACAGAATATATATCTCAGGTAATAAAATCCATGGGTATGCCGGAGAGAGCCCTCATAATAAATGAAAATGGGAAGCTGGGCTTAACCTTAAAATCCATGCTCCTCTGTGAAGATGCCATAACAGTAATTGCAGGAGATCCTTTTAAAAATGTGTATGAGTTTTGCCTTGCATCATCTGAGGATGAAGAAAAGATAAAAGCTGTCCTACTGAGGGATATCTTGGAGAACAGTGAAACAAGCTTCGAAGCTTCATATACGAACAACGGGGATGTGGACTATATGGAGAAGCTTGTAGGGAGTTTAAAAGAGGACTTAAATAGGCAGGGCATAGAATTTGGAGAGGTGGAAGAAATTGCATCCATCGAGTACCTGACAGAGGAAGGGGTAAAAAGCTATATAGTGATAAAGACGCAAAATCATTCCTGGGCAGTCAGAGAATATATGGATGTCTATACCGTAAGGCCTTTCTCCATGGAACTTGTAAAGTAAAAGGAAGAGGTTTTATATGAAGGATAGGGCAAGAGTCACCGTATACTATGGCAGCAGGAAGATGGAACTTGACATATCCCGGAGAATGCCTTTGGGAGATGTTAAAAAAATACTTGATTCTTATTTTGATAGGGAAGATAGGGAACTTTCAATCCTGGTAAACGGGGTTGAGACTATACCCCAATCAACCTTGGAAGAGCTAAATTATTTTAAAGGGGTAATTATTGAGTTTAAAAAATAATTATAGGAGGAGATATTATGGCAGATATTAGAGTAAATCCAGATGAACTTGATAGGTTAGCAGGAGAATTTCAAAATGCGAGTCAGCAGACCCAGGAGATGGTAAGCAGATTAAGGAATGCTATTTCGGGGGTTCAAAATACTTGGGAAGGTATGGCTTCTAAAAGATTCTTCTCAGACTACCAGCAGTGGGACGGTCAGATGAGAAGATATGTTGAACTTTTAACCAGTATATCGAGGGACCTTAAAAATATCGCTGAGAACTTCAGAAGGGCAGACCAGTAGGGTTATATTCCATGCTTTAAATAGACAATTGATATTTTGGTAAATATTTTTATTATGGGTGTATTATTGTATGGATGAAAGATTAAAATACTATTTTGACATAAATCAGGGATATAAACTTGAAGAGGAGATAGGTTCAGGTGGATATGGCAGAGTGTATAAGATATACAAAGAAACCTTGGGGAAGAAGTATTATTCAGCCTTAAAGGTTGTTTCAATGCCGACAAATGAGATGCTCCATGAGCTTCGGGGGGAGTATAATAGCGAAGAGGAGATAAAAAGGATAGCTTATGAAACTGCTGACAATTTCATAAGCGAGATAGAGATATTGTTTACCCTAAGAGGCAACAGCTATATCGTAAACTATGAAGGCCATGATGTGCAGGATAATGGTCTTGGCAAAAATATATTTATCAGGATGGAATACTTAAAGAGCCTAAGGGATAGGCTTAAGGCATCGACTCTTTCACTGGATGAGACCCTTTATCTTGGAGAATGCATATGCAGGGCCTTGGAGACATGCCATTTAAAGGGTATAATTCATAGGGATATAAAGGAAAGCAATATATTTATAAGCGAGGACAATACCTTTAAACTTGGTGACTTTGGGATATCCAAAAAAGCAGGGTCTTTCACACTAAACACCCGTATAGGCACGTCCTTGTATAAAGCTCCCGAGATAGATAAAGGAGTCAGTTATGACTACAGGGTAGACATATATTCTCTGGGCATGGTGCTGTACAAGCTCCTCAATAACGGCAAGTTCCCCTTTGAGGGGACAGGCGTTGTTAGGGAAGAAATAGTGGGCAAAATAATAAGGGGAGATATAATACCCAATATACCCGGCGTACCGGATAAAATAAATAAGGCAATACTAAAGGCTATTTCAAACAAACCAGAAGATAGATGGCAGTCAGCAGCAGAGTTTAGACAAGCCCTTATGAATTGCAGGGAATATATAAAAAGAGATAAAGAAGATGCAAAAACAGACCATATTCCAATATATTCAAACAGGGGTAGGGGAAATTTCAGTGATGCTCAGGCTGAAGCAGGTAATTCAAAAGAAGCTCGGGAAAAAGAAGAGCTCACTAAAACTTCAAAAGTATTTAAAAACATAGATAAAATAAAGGAACTGGAAGAAGAGAAAGGGCAAAGGCAGGAAGAGAGCAAAAATATAAGACGACAAAGGGCTATAATGATAGGCCTCATACTTTTGGCCGTACTTGCTGTCTATGGTGTGGGAAGTTATATAAAAATCCTTCAATCAAGGCATAAAGTATCTCAAATAGTGTCCCTAATTCCTTTAGAGAACAGTGGTAATATATCTGGGAATTATTCGACTTATTCTACGGCTTCCTTTGACGGAGAATATTTATATTTTCCAACCGCAAAAGGAATATTAAAGATGAAAAAGAACCAGACTGAGCCTGCACTCTTAAATGAAGATAAAGATGGAAATGAAATGAGCTTGCTCCATGATACAATATACTACACCCATAACGGAAAGGACCTATATTCATTAAAGAAAGGAACCGGAGAGACACAAAGGCTTTATGAGGGAAAGGTTTATAATCTGAGGATTTTTGATTCTAAAATTTATTTCATGGAAGAGCCTAAGGCAGGGTATGTCTATGAATTTGACGCCGCAAATAAAAAGCCTGTTAATGTCTTTAATGAAAAGGTAGACAGCTTTTTTATAAACGACGGTATCATATACTACCTGCAGGATTATAAATTATTTGAATATGATATATCAAAAAAAGAGAAAAAAGACTTAGGCAAACAGGGGATAACAAGTTTTAGCTTATATGAAAATGCCCTTCTTTTTAAAAGAGATGAAGAACTTTATATATCGGACATAGATTGTACCTACGAAAGGCTTATTGCTAAAGGGGTTAAATCCTATACGGGATATGGAAGCTGGATATATTATCTTACATCTAGTGAAGTAAGGTCAATAAGCTTAAAAAATATGCAGGATTCCACGGTAAAAGGCGTTTCTAAACCTTTAATAATAAACGCAGCCCCGGGCAGCGGAGTTGTCTTTAATGAAGATGGTAAATACGAGTTTTTTGTAGCCAATTAACCATACATAAAAGGAATTTATACGCTTATATGGAATATATTTATAATATACTTATAACTACAGAATATTAATATGGAAGTAGAGTATATGTCAAAGAATCCGTCAGACTGTGTTAAAATCCCAAATAATCCATAGACAACATTAATCAAAACAAACAGCCCTTGTCACAAATTTATGTATTAAAGAGATTAGCTGTTCAGTTTATGAGCGCTAGTCTCTTTATTATTTCCTTTGTGAATTATATCATATTTTTTTTACTCTATGCCTGCCGATTATTGGGATTTTTGTGCAGTTTACCATTCCTTTTTCCTTATCTTTTATTAAGGATATATTGTATTGATAAAATAATAACAATCCATATAAACTTGTTTAAAGATGACAGGGGAAAAGATTAAATGTTACACAGCACAATAAAATATGCTGATAAAGTCACAATATAATAATCTCAAAATAATAAAAAATGATTCTAAAAACAGCAGATTAAATAAACTGCTTCTAGTAAAATTAGCCTAAAATGCAAATTATAGAAACTTAGTACATATGGGGGTTCTGCCACAAAAACCGGGATTAATCGCTTTGGTTCTTCTAAGATAAATGAAAAAAGGCAGTGCAAACTTAAATATCATTTGCTAATCTTTCTTGTGTGCTTTAGGCCCAATATAATCTGCTACAGCACGTAGTGCCTCAGCAATTGTAATTCCTGTGACTTCGTCGATAATTCTGACTAACTGCTCAATATTCCAAAAGGTATCCTTAAGGTGTGAAAGGTGACATCCAGCTTCAAAATCAGGAATACATGCAAAATATCCAAAGGCAGTTTTGCCAAATAACACTAAAACTGACCCGTAAATTGAATCATGTATCTGCTTAAACATGGTCACTTTCTTGTAAGCTGGCGTTATACCAAGACCATCACAAAGGGTCATATAAACTCCTATGCCCTTATGCTGACGCAATATGTCAAGCCTGGCGGCAACCTTATCCTTTGTAAGCAGGGATAAATCTGAATCGCAATGAAAGGAATCCATAGCAGCAAAAAAGCTGTTTACAACATGAATTTTAGACAGAAATCTTCTTTTAAAGAAGTTGATGGACTGAATGCTTATGAAACACTGCTTGTTGCAGTTATGGAGAATATCGTATACATAGCTTATCTTTTTCTGTAGTGCAAATATGGAATACAGACAAAATATGATTACGTCAAAGGTATAGATAAAATATGGGATAAGAAACGATGGTAGGAGCGAGTAAGTTTTGCCACAGCAAGGACATAAAAAACGCTGAATACTAATGACAAAATGTTAATTAAGGGTAACTACGTTTCTATCATAGTGACCATGGCGGTGAGCATGCCTTCATAGCCGCATGAAGGGCATCCATACATATGCTCAAAATTTTTTTCTCTCAATACCAAATCTTTGATTATATTTTCGGAAAACTTGGTAATACTTATCATTGTAGGATTTTTTAGGGGAAAGAATGGTTTTGAAACCACTTTCCCCTTCTCCTTTTTTTGTATTTTTTATAAGTATTGACAGTTTTCTCAATTTGCATTCCTAAAGGTCAGATTATTTAATTTTACGCAAGTATTAAAGGTGATTTTATTATGCCGTTTTTAGGTAAAATTAATATGGTTTATTTTGACGTTTAACAGATAGATTTATATTAGATCCCAAAAATGATATAGTTTTTCAGAGGATTTTTGGGACTCCTGAGAATGAAGATATTCTCATAAGCTTTTTAAATGCTTTGCTTGAGAAGACTGAGAAGGAAAAAATTACACATATAGAATATGTAGATACCAGGCTTTCGGATATTGAAACAATTAATGATAAAATAGGAATTTTGGACGTCAGGGTAATAACAGAAAAGGGCACTAATATTAATGTAGAAATACAGCTTATAAATAGATATAACATGATTAATAGAACACTCTTTTACTGGGCAAGGCTATATGCCGGTCAAATTAAAAGAGGTTCAGACTATAGAGATTTAAGAAAGACAATAACTATAAATATTTTGAATTTCAATTATATAGATGAAGATAGTTACCATACAACCTATCATTTACATGAAGATGAATCAAAGAAAATGCTAACGGATTTGTTAGAGATACACTTTGTTGAGCTTCCAAAGTTTATAGAACAATCACCGGGGTTAAATAACAGTTTAAATAGATGGCTGGCATTTTTAACAAAACCTCAAGAAAGTTCAAAGGAGGGGATAGAAGTGGCGGAACCTGCAATAAAGAAGGCAATTACTGTCCTTGGCATGTTAAGCAGAGACCCTGAAACCGTTAGGCTTGCAGAGCTTAGAATGAAAAAGATACTGGATGAAAAGAGCATGATAGAAGGAGCCAAGGAAGAAGGAAGAGCAGAAGGAAAATTAGAAGTTGCAAGGAATTTATTAGCAATGGGCTTGGATTTGGCTTCTATAGTAAAGGCTACAGGATTAAAGGAGGAGCAGATCAAAGAAATTAGGTGCCAGCCTCCTGAGAATTGAGAAAGGGAATGCGGGTGCATTCTCTTATGTTATATTGAAATATTGTGATATGAAAGTAATTTGCATATTGAGGAATCCGGTAGTGCCTTTAAGGTTTAATCAAATTTTCTTCGCGCATGAGCAAAGCAGCCAACCAGTGTCACATGAGACAAATCGTTATAGCCGGCGCAGCCATCCACATGCAGGTAACTCTTAAACCCTGATAGAAATCTTCGCGGATGCTTACTTGCTCTTGTTGTTTGATAATCGTAGAGCACAATAGGTGGCCCCTTGTTATGCCTGCAGTCTCTGAACCTGCATCCCATTGCAATCTCCTGTATATTTCCAAATGTCTCTTGTATTCCATCAGTTTCATCCCAGAGCTGAAATTCTCTGAGGCCGGGGGTTTTCGATTATAAAACCACCTGTAGGTAGTGGTATCAAGAAAAAATCCCTCTTCTATTAAAATAAGGTTAAATTTTCAATTGGTGTTTAATAATAAATAGTTTTTGTTTAAAATATTCTTATAAGAGGGGAGGTTTTGTAATGCCATATTCACATGAGATTGATTACAAGATTTACGGTGATGACATGCAGTTTGTTGAGATCGAGCTTGATCCAGATGAGAGCGTAGTTGCAGAGGCGGGAGCTATGATGATGATGACTCAGGGAATACAGATGCACACAATATTTGGAGACGGCTCAGGTCAGAACAGCCAGACCGGCGGATTTATGGGAAAGCTTTTTAACGCAGGGAAAAGGATTTTAACCGGGGAAAGCCTTTTTATGACGGTGTTTACAAATACAGGATACGGAAAGCAGCAGGTATCCTTTGCTGCACCATATCCAGGTAAAATAATACCATTAAATCTTTCAGAGTATGGCGAAAGAATTATTTGCCAGAAGGACGCATTCCTCTGTGCTGCAAAGGGTGTTTCCATATCAATTGAATTTATAAAGAGGCTTGGTGTTGGATTCTTTGGCGGTGAAGGATTCATAATGCAGAGGCTTGAAGGAGATGGAAAGGCATTCCTCCATGCAGGTGGAACAATTGTGAAAAGAGAGCTTGCACCTGGACAAATACTAAGGGTTGATACAGGCTGTCTCGTTGCAATGACAGGCAGTGTACATTATGACATAGAATATGTAGGGAATATAAAGACAGCATTTTTCGGGGGAGAGGGACTTTTCTTTGCAACGTTAACTGGTCCTGGAACAGTATGGGTTCAATCTCTGCCCTTCAGCCGTCTTGCAGACAGAATATATCATGCAGCACCACATCCAGGAGGGAAGCGCAGGGATGAGGGGAATGTATTTGATGTGCTTGGTGGAATAGGGAATCTGTTTGATGGGGATTAACTTAGGTGCCAGCCACCTGAGAATTGAGGATTGATTAAGCGTAATTTGTACTGTTTTTTGAGTTTCAGCAGTATTTTCAGAAAGTAATAATGTAATTATTCTGATATGAATTTAAATATACTTAAAACCTATGTGAATAATCTTAATATTTCATAAATAAAATGTTATTGCAAATGGCAATAGGATCTGGAATTTGTTTGTAAAGAATTTTCGAAATATTATAGACAATTAAATGGAGTAGTAGTAAAATATAATTAACTTAATCGATTAAGTGATCAATCTGCATAAATTTTATTTGCTGGAGGTCAGGATGAAAAAGGTTACGATGAAGGACATAGCAAGGGAAGCTGGGGTTTCAGTAGCAACCGTCTCCTATGTTTTAAGCAATAATGAAAAGGAAACTATCCCGGAAGAAACAAGAAATAGGATCCTGAATATCGCAAGGGCTCTTAACTATGTTCCAAATCTTGCTGCAAGATCCCTTGTGAAGAAAAAGTCCGGCCTTATAGGTGTTTTAATTGTTAAAAACTACGGTAATGAAAAACCTTGGAGGACAGGCTACTATACAGAGTTTGTAGAAAGGCTTGAAAACCTCCTTTCAGAAAGGGGCTATCACGTGCTTATATCGAACATAGACAGTTTTAGTCCCAATCTTGACATAATCCTTTCCAGGGAGCTAGACGGGGTTTTTATAATTGATGTTAATCTTGATATATTTTATCAAATATCCAACAGATTTAGTGTGCCTATAATTGTCATAGACAGCTATATAGATGACGTAATCTTCCATAAAATTGTACCTGATTTTAATGATGCCATAGAGAGAGCCTTTGACCTTCTTAAGTGTACGGACTGCCTTCTTATAATGGATAAATTTAATAATAAGGAAACCATTGAGAAAATCAAAAGTAACTTTAAGGGTAGAAATGAGGACATCCACGTTGTAAAGGACATTGAAACTATGAGGGAATTTCTAAAGAATAACCCCGGTAGGAAGGCCATTGTAATAGGCGAATACCTTGGAGTTATTGTTTCAAGATATATAAAACCGGAGGATGTTGCTGTTATCTGCACGAGCGGAAATTCCTATCTTCTAGATGATAAAACCCATAAAATAATTATTAATAACGATTTAAAGGCAAAAAAATCTGTTGAACTGATGATGGAGTATATTAGTGGTCATTACTCCGATAATAAATATACCGTCATTAAGGCAGAGTAATTTGCCTTAAATAAAACTTAAACGATTAAGTGGAGGGGATTCTATGAAAATCAAAAAGACGCTGGCCCTATTGCTTTCACTGGTGATGGCGGCAGGATTATTTTCAGCTTGCGGCAAAAGCAACAAACCAACAAATGCAGAGAAGAAGGATGTAACTATAACGGTTTGGCATCAGTATCTTCCAGAGGTTCAAAAGGCAATTGAGGACGCTTATGCAAGCTTTACTCAGGAAACAGGAATAAAGGTACAGTTTGTAAAGCAGGAAGAGCTTTCAAAGAAGCTTGAGGTTGGTTCGCAGAGCAACGAGCTTCCAGACCTTGTTGCAGGGCCTAACGACTGGGTAGGGAAGTATTCAATAATGGGCGGAATTGTTTCAGTTGACGGACTAATAGACAAGAAGGTTACAGATGGACTTATGGAATCAACGGTTAAGGGATTTACTTATAAGGGTAAGCTCTATGGAATTCCGGCTACCTTTGAAACAGTAACTCTTATATACAACAAGGATTTAATTAAGGAAGCTCCGAAGACAACAGATGAGCTTATAGCAAAGGCTAAGGAATTAACAAAGGATGGAAAGTACGGATTCTTAATACCTCCAACGGATGCATATTTTAATTCGGCCTTCTTTTACGGAGCAAAGGGCGGATACCTTGACGCGGATGGCAATCCAATACTTAACAAGGCTGAAAACCTTGAGGCAGCAAAGATTTTAACAGAGCTTGGGAAGCTCTATCCAAAGGATTTAAACCATCAACTTGTTTCACAGCTCTTTAAGGATGGAAAGGCTGCAATGATGATAAACGGACCATGGGAACTTGGTGGGATTAAGGAAAAGAAGATTAACTATGGACTCGCAAAGATTCCAGCGTTATCTTTCAATAAATCTGATGCGTCACCATTTATGGGTGTTCAGGGAATGATGATGACTTCAGCTGCTAAGGACAAAGAAGCAGCAGCTAAGGTTATGGAGTTTTTCGCAAACGAAAAGGTTGCCAAGGCTCTTGCAAAGACTGGTGGATATATGCCTGCCAACAAGAAGATTTATGAGGATAGCGAAATAAAGAATAACCCTGACGTTGTTGCCTTTAGCGAGCAGGCAAAAGTTGCAACTGCAATGCCAAACGTTCCTGAAATGGGTGCTATGTGGGATCCAATTTCAAAGGCACTCCAGGAGATTGTAGTTTTAAAGGAAGCTCCTGACAAAGTATTTGAAAAATATCAAAAAGCAGCAGAGGAAGCTATTAAGAATATGAAGTAGGAAGGTGGGGGGAGGTATCCCCCTTTCTCTTTAGGAGGTGCAGCATGAAAAGTAAGGCCGCTAGAAAGCTGATACCCTATTTTTATACAACCCCTGCTATGGTCGTTATGTTCATTCTTGTTATATATCCGATATTTTTCAGCATTTATATTTCCTTCACCAATATGAACATGTATCACTGGAAAAAGTATAATTTGATTGGATTTGACAACTATATCAGGGTGCTTACAAGCCTTGACGGCGAGTTTTATGCAGTTGTTCTAAGAACTATTATCTGGACGGTTATAAACCTTGTTATTCAGGTTTCCATTGCAATGGGACTTGCTCTTCTACTTAATATAAAGGAGCTGAAATTTAAGGGAATAATGAGAACCTTACTCATACTTCCCTGGGCAGTTCCCTCATATATATCTGCCCTTATCTGGAAGGGAATGTTCAACCATGACTTTGGAATAATAAACATCCTTTTATCAAAGCTTGGACTTTCTAAAATACCCTGGCTTACATCTCCAGTTTATGGAATGGCTGCAAGCATAATAGCTAATGTGTGGCTTGCAGTGCCCTTTATGATGATAGTTTGCCTGGGGGCACTTCAAAGCATCGATCACACCTATTATGAAGCTGCCGACATAGACGGTGCCACAGGTTTTCACAAGTTTTTCTATATAACAATGCCACTTATAAAACCAGCGCTTGTACCTGCAGTTATACTTACCTCCTTTGTAACCTTTAAGCAGTTTGACATTATATATCTTATGACCAATGGACTTGGTGGAAAGACGGATGTTGTTATGACCTATGCCTACAACAAAGCCTTTACCTCAAGCAACTATTCCTTAAGCTCGGCCTTTTCAGTTATTATATTTTTTATACTTCTCGGGCTTACAATTCTCAATATGAGGCTCACTAAGGCAGACAAGGAGGTATAGTATAGATATGGAAAAGGTTATCTACAAAAATTCTTACGCTGTAAAGACGGGGCCAAAGAGAAGGACAAGGAAGTTTATTAAACTTTCCCTTGCCTATTGTGTACTGGCAGCTTTTATAGTTGCTGCAATTTTGCCTATTGTATGGATTTTTACAACCTCAATAAATGCAAGCAACACCCTGCTTACAACTTCCCTTGATATTATTCCAGAGAAAATGACACTAAACCATTATAAGAATATATTGTTTGGCCCAAACAGCAATTTCTTTTTATGGCTAAAAAACAGCATTATAGTGGCAGGGGCAACAACTGGGTTAAGCCTTATGCTTGGAACAACAGCTGCCTATGCCTTCTCAAGGTTCAGGTTCAAGGGAAGAAAAACATTGCTTAACATATTTTTACTGCTTAATGCTTTTCCTAATATTTTAGCAATCGTTGCCTACTACAAGATAATCACAACCTTAAATCTTGTAAACACACTTATAGGGCTTGTAATTGTTTATACGGGTGGACAGCTTGTATTTACTATATGGAATCTAAAGGGCTACTTTGATACCCTTCCCTACGAAATAGAGGAGGCGGCTTTAATCGACGGGGCATCTGTCCTTAAGATATTTACTAAAATTGTTCTGCCTCTTTCAAGGCCAGCAATTGCAGTTACTGCCATGTTCAGCTTCATGGCAGGATGGAATGAATACATCTTTGCAATGACTTTTACTACAAATAAGGGGATATTTACATTACCGGTTGGGCTTTGGTCCCTTCAAAATGCCGGAAACTACGCTCAGAACTGGCCCCTTTTTGCTGCGGGCTCCCTTATAGTAGCTGTTCCTGTGATGATTGTATTTTTACTCCTTCAAAAATCCCTAATATCAGGTTTGACACTTGGAAGCACAAAATAAACGCAGCAGGAGGTTAATATGTTAAAGGAAGCGATATATCACAAAAGCGACAGTACCTATGCCTATCCACTGAATGAAAAAAGGCTTTGCATCAAACTTAGAACAAAAAAGAATGACTTAAAGAGGGTTACTCTTTGTTATGGAGATAGATATGAACCTGTAAGTCCCATTACTATCTTTGAGAAGGATATGGATTTAACCTACAGGGATGAACTTTTTGACTACTTCGAAATCATAATTGAACCTGACTTTAACAGGATATGTTATTATTTTAGACTTGAGGATGAAAATGAAGTTCTTATATACTCACAGAGGAGGTTCTATGAAACGCCGCCGATGGATAGGAACAGATACTTTATGTTCTCCTGCATTTGCAAAGGAGACCTTTATGAAGGTCATAAGTGGTGGACGCAATCGGTTTTTTATCAGATATTCGTTGACAGGTTTAATAAGGAAAAAATAGATGATAATTGGTTCATGGATCCAACTCCGGAGAGAATTTTTGGTGGAAATCTTAAGGGAATAATCGATAAGCTCGATTACCTTGAGGACCTCGGAGTTAACTGCATATATCTTACCCCGATATTTGAATCAAAGAGCAACCATAAATATGATACCCTTGATTACTACAAAATAGACAGGGGCTTTGGGGACGAGGAAACCTTTAGGGAGCTTGTTGAAGCCTGTCACAGCAGGGGAATTAGGGTAGTGCTGGATGCAGTATTTAACCACACAAGCAGCAATTTCTTTGCCTTTAGAGACGCCATTGAAAGAGGAAAGGAATCACCCTACTTTGATTGGTATTTTATAAAAAACAGAGACGAGTATAAAACCTTTGGATATACAAAGCTCATGCCTAAGTTGAATACTGCCAGTGAAGGAACGAAAAGATATCTCCTTGATATTGGAAGATACTGGGTTGAAAAATATGATATAGACGGCTGGAGGCTTGATGTTGCAAACGAAATTGACCACAAGTTCTGGAGGAGTTTCAGGGAAGAGATAAAGAGGGTCAAGAGTGATGCCATAATAATAGGGGAAGTCTGGGATGGAGCTGAGAGTTATCTTCAGGGAGATCAGTTTGACTCTGCCATGAACTATCCATTCATGTATATACTTCTTGAATATTTTGCTAAGGGCTCAATAGACCTTCAGAAGTTTGACTGGGAGATAAACAACCTGTTTGTAAGATACAGAATGGACATAAGGAAAAACCTTCTAAATCTTTTAGATAGTCATGACACCAGCCGGTTCCTCTATGAGTGTGGAAATGACGTTGAAAGGCTTAAGTCTGCAGTGTTTTACATGATGACAACCATTGGAATACCCATGATATTTTATGGAGATGAAGCAGGAATAAGTGGAGCCAATGACCCTGACTGTAGAAGGACAATGAACTTTGACAATATAAATTACGACCTTCACAGCTTCTACAAAAAACTTATAAAAATAAGAAGAGGAAGCAGTGCATTGATGGAGGGTGAATACAGGACTGTTAAGGTGACTGATTCACTCTATGCCTACAGAAGGGTTACAGAGGATGAGGAGGTTGTTTGTGTATTCAATAACGGAGATAGGGAGGAAGAGTTTATACTTGAGAACTGTGGCAAGGTTGTATCTGAACTCTTAAGTGAAGCTAAATATATATGTGATGAAGGAAGACTGAAATTAAGCACGAAGCCGGGAGATAAGTATATATTTAGGTGCCAGCCACCTGAGAATTGAGAATTGATAAGGGAATGCGAGAGCATTCCCTTATGCTATATCGGTAAGCGTAAAATAATCCTCACCTAAAGCTGATACACTAAGCTGATACACTTAATCCACTCGCTTTGTAGGCAGCAATCTGCTTTTTCCACTCATCTCGTATTTCCGTTTTATTTATGATACAATTATTCCTTTTATAAGGAGTATTTTCTCAAAAATTTAACAGCATTTCTATGTGGAAGATGTTTGACGCTTACTTTCTATTTGTTTTTTCCCATTAATATTTAAATGATATAATATAAATAGTTGTGAGGAGGAGAGAAGTAATGGAGTACGAATTATTGTTAAAAGCAATTGAAAAGATGCTTGATGAAAAGCTAGATAGAAAATTTGATGAAAAGCTGGAACCTATTAAAAAAGAGCTTGCAGATATAAAGTCGAATCAGGAAACTATTCTCAGTTTTATTAAACAGGCTGATACGGAATTCTTGAAACTTAATGAAACTGTTAAATTTGTAGATAAGCTTAAAAAGGTTATGAATGAATAAAAGCGCGAGCCATTCGGGCCCCGAGCAAGGACCCCTGGGGGTAAAGTTAATAAAATGCAATAATTACAAATTAAACCCAGTAACCTAAAACATAGGTGCAATGTAGGGGCATTCCCTTATGTTATTAGTACCTTTGAATCATCATCTAAATCCAGAGAATTTAATATTTCGTTCAGGGAATTTATCTTATGAGCTATGATTGATGCCTTGATCTCGTTGTCCTAAGATTTAATAAATGATATAATAATTATTAATTAGGTTAACGGTGGTGAGTAGTTTGGATAAGGAAATTTTAGAATTATTGAAATCTATTAATTCTAAACTTGATGAACATACACAAATATTAAATGAACATACACAAATATTAAGAGCCCTGGAACATGCAAGTGAATCTCATAAAGCCGAAATAGACAGAGTAAATCATGCAATTGCCAGGGTTGAGGGTGAAATTAAAGGAATTAGGGAAGACTTGACTGCAGTAGAATTAATGACCTCAAAGAATTGGAACGATATAGTAAAGTTAAAAGCAGTGAAATAATTAAAGTGGCAATCTCAAAGAGATTGTCTTTTTTAATTTAGGTGCCAGCCTCCTGAGAATTTACTAATAAACTAAAATTATAGGACTTGAACATAACATTTATGCAATATAAAATAACTATGAAGGAGGTGAGAAGGTGAAGAGAACATGTTTAACTTTATTTTTAACTGTACTATTTATTTTTTCCATAACCACCGGTGCAAGTGCCTTAACACTAAGGTATGGAAGCAGGGGAAGTGAAGTAAAAAGAGTACAGGAAAGGCTCATAAGCCTTGGATATTTAAATGGACGGGCAGATGGTATTTTTGGTTCCCAAACCAGGAGCGCTGTTATCAGATTCCAGAAGAATAGTGGCCTTAAGGCGGATGGAATAGTTGGGAATGCAACCATGGGAAAACTCTTTGGACAGCAAGCATCTCAACCATCTCAAAACACACCAGCTCCAGCTTCACCACAGATTCAGACATCGATACAAAGGACTTTAAAGCAGGGAAGCCGTGGAAGTGATGTAGCAGTTCTTCAAAGAAGGCTAAATGATCTTGGATTTAACTGTGGAACTCCAGATGGTTCCTTTGGACCAAAAACAAAACAGGCGGTTATGAACTTCCAAAGGAGCAGGGGGTTGAAGGTGGATGGAATTGTAGGTAAAATGACAATTGCAAAGCTCTTTGAGGGTATGGTTGATAATAACAATAACAACAATAATAACAATAATAATAATACCCCAAATCATCCATCTGAGAAGGCACCTGAAGATAAGGTTTCTTATCATGGACAAGCTGATGCCCTTAAAGGTAAGACTATAATTCTTGACGCTGGACATGGCGGAGCAGATTCAGGGGCAAACAGAAGTGGAGTTTATGAGAAGGATATAAACCTGGATATTACAATGAGGTTAAAGAGAATGCTTGAAGAGGCTGGAGCAAAGGTAGTACTTACAAGGGACAATGACAGCACTCATTCGCTCTTTAACAGATCTGCCATTGCAAATAACTATGTGCTGTGTAAGGAGCTTGAAGTGCAAAAGAGTGAGTTAGCTGAGCTTAATAAGTCAAAGAAGGAAAAGGAAGATCTAAAAGCTCAAAAAGAAGCTCAATTGCAGCAAGCCAATATTAGCAGGGATGCAAATAGTAAAACTTTGATGGACAAGCAGGATTTACTTGGGGAGTTAAACAGTCAACTATCTGACTTGCAGCAGAAGCTTATTCAGGCAGAGGCTGAAAATAATGCCGGGCTGGTTCAGGAACTTAAAACTCAGATAGAAAATCTAAAAGGACAGATAGATACGTTGAATAAGGAAATAGAAAAAATACAAGGTGATGCTGCTTCTCTTGATGTAAGTATTGCTGCATTAGAAGATGAAATTAAGGTAATTACAGGTCAGATAGCTGCATTTGAAACACAAATTTCATCAAAGCAGGCTGCTATTGATGAAATAAACAATAAGATCAATCTCTTTAAACCCTACCTGGATAATCCTAATAATGATGAGAGATCTGGTATATACAGATATAATGATAATTCAGGGGAATTAGAATACAGAAACAGTGACTTGGCTGCTGTATTTGACCTGGAGAAGAAGTATCATGGCAACATTATTTTTATTTCTATCCATGTAAACTCAACTGGAGAAAGTGAAACAGCTGCATCAGGGATCCAGGTATACTACAGGGGTAGTTCCCAGATATATAGGGAGAACAGGCCATACTATAACGGATATGATGATGAAGGAAGAAGGAGCCTTGCTTCAAACATCCTTCAGCAGATAAATGCTATCTCCGATTTCTCCTATAAATATACTTCCCCAATAGAAGCAGACCTTAGCGTTCTAAGGGAAAACAATCTTGTCTCAAGCCTTATCGAGATAGGATTTATAAACAACTCTAGAGACAGAGAATTGCTTCTCAAGGAGAACACCAGGGAAAAGGCTGCATATGGCATTTACAAAGGTATAGTTGAATATTTCAGGAGGCTGGTACCTGAGAATTGAAAAAGGGAATGCATTTTGCATTCCCTTTATATAGTTTGTACAATATTTAATTACATTAAATTATTTCTTTAATTCAGTAACTCCTGTTACAGTACCGCCATTTTCTAACTTAAATGTTGACTTGGCTTCTTCGTTTGCGAAGTAAACGTTTCCTTGAACCTTAGCATCAACTATAGAGAAGTTTTTAGCTTCAACATAGACATCTCCAACAAAGGTTCCGCCCTGAATTCTTGCATTTTCGCTCTTAACAGTTAATTTTGGAGCTTTTAAAGTGTATCTTGCGGTTACGTTTCTCTTATCATCCTGAGCATAGAGAGCTATCTTACGCTGTATAATATCATTACCATTAGCGTCCTTCTTACCATTTTTAAAATTACCATCAAGTACAAGTTCCTTGTCAAAAGTTAAGTCCTTAGTTGTTGCGATAATCCATGTTCCTTCTTTGCTTATTGCCTTTTCAAAGGCTGCATTGTTGTCTACTATTGAAGCTGATGTTACTGCGTCTGCAGTCTTTGCTGGTTCCTTTGCAGGTGCCTTTGCTGTTTCTTTAGCTCCGCATCCTGCTAACAGTGAAACTGCGAAGATGAGTGATAATATTGTTGCTTTGATTTTCATAGAGAACCCCTCCACTTATGTATTGAATTTTTGTTCAATTTCATTATATCAGTAAGACAAAAAAATAACAAGAGTATTATGTGAAAAAGTAAACAAAATTTAGCGATAATTATAATGTAATATATGTGAATATTGGCAAATAGCTGAGGAAATATATAATATAAATGTCAATAAAATTATATTGGTTAATTATTTAAATTATTGAAAAATCCTGTTAAAAATGATAAATTAATTATGTTATAAAATAATAACGCCACTAAATAGCGGCTTTTGCTAGGAGGGTCAAAATGGGATACAGGGAAATGTATGAAAGATGGCTTACATTTGACGAGGAAACAAGAAAAGAACTTACAGGGCTTGATGAAAGGGAAATAGAGGATAGGTTTTATAGAGAACTTGAGTTTGGAACAGGAGGCCTCAGGGGGGTTATTGGCGCTGGAACTAACAGGATGAACATATACACCGTTAGAAAGGCAACCCAGGGGCTTGCAAATTACATATTAAAGAAGGGAATTGGAAACCCCTCGGTGGCACTTGCTTATGATTCAAGGAGGTATTCCGATGTGTTCGCAAAGGAGGCGGCCCTCGTTTTAAACGCAAATGGAATAAAAACATACATATACAAGGAACTAAGGCCTACGCCAATGCTCTCCTTTGTTGTTAGAAGGCTTAATTTAACAGCGGGAATAGTTATTACAGCAAGCCATAATCCTAAGGAATATAATGGGTACAAGGTATACTGGAGCGACGGAGGGCAGATTACGGAGGAACATGCCAAAGGTATTTTAAAGGAAATAACCTCAGTTGATTATGGCGATATTAAGACAATCGACTTCGAAAGGGCGTCCATGGATGGACTTTATAACTATATTGAAGATGAAGTTGAGGAAGATTATATAGATCTCGTTAAGGGATTGACCATTAATAAGTCCTTAATAGATAAAATGGCAGATGAAATTAAAATAATATATACTCCTCTCCATGGAACGGGAAACGTACCCGTAAGGAGGGTTTTAAAGGAACTGGGATACAAGCACGTATCAGTCGTTAAGGAACAGGAAATGCCTGATCCAAACTTTAGCACAGTTAAATACCCAAATCCTGAGGAGCATGAGGTGTTTACAATAGCCCTTGAAATGGCAAAGAGGGATGGAGCAGACCTTATCCTCGGAACCGACCCTGACTGCGACAGAGTTGGTGTCGTTGTAAAGAACAACGAGGGAGAATACGTGGTTCTCACTGGAAATCAAACAGGAGCCCTTTTAACATACTACATGTTAAGCCAGCTTAAGGAACTTAATAAAATGCCTGAAAACCCCGTTGTTGTAAAAACCATAGTTACAACGGAGCTGGCAAGAAGGATATGCGATGATTTTGGAGTGGAAATAATAGATGTTTTAACGGGCTTTAAGTATATAGGAGAAAAGATAAAGGAGTTTGAAGAAAGGGGAGATAAAAACTTCATAGTTGGCTTTGAGGAAAGCTATGGATACTTAGCTGGAACCTTCGTCAGGGATAAGGACGGCGTTATTGCATCTTCCCTAATATGTGAAATGGCTGCATACTATAAGTCAAGGGGGATGAGCCTCTATGACGGCATAATGGAGCTTTACGAAAGGTATGGATACTTTAGGGAAGACCTTAAGTCAATAACCCTTAAGGGAATTGAGGGAAGCGAAAAGATTAAAGCCATCATGGAGGATTTGAGAAACAACACCCCTAAGGAGCTTGCAGGATACAGGGTTGTTAAGGTTAAGGACTATAAGGTAGGACTTGAAAAGGACCTTTTAAGTGGAGATAAGGCCGATATAAACCTTCCAAAGTCAAACGTTATTCAGCTTATACTTGAGGACGGAAGCATTGTTACTGCGAGGCCGTCAGGCACAGAGCCCAAGATCAAGTTCTATTTTGCAACAATAGGCAGGGATATGAAGGATTCATCGGATAAAATAGAGAATATGAAAAAAGAAATACTTAGGATTACGGAGTAGTTATAACTTCAAAGTATTTTAAAAGGGCGCTTTGCCCTTTTTTTTACAAATGCCGCCCTATTTGCACTGAGATTTTTTTAATTTTCAGAAGGATATTAAATCAAAATGTCGAATTATTAACTTGTTTTAATAATATTGAAAGGGAGATGGAATGATGAAGGTTAGAAAGGCGATAATTCCCGCTGCTGGCCTTGGAACAAGGTTTTTACCTGCAACAAAGGCACAGCCAAAGGAGATGCTTCCAATTGTTGATAAGCCGACAATACAGTATATAATAGAGGAAGCTGTTGCATCCGGTATTGAAGAGATACTTATAATAACTGGAAGGAATAAAAGGGCAATAGAGGACCATTTTGACAAGTCCGTTGAGCTTGAGATGGAGCTCAAGTCCAAAAAGAAGGATGATCTTCTCAATATGGTTGAAGAGATATCAAACCTTGCTCAAATTCACTATATAAGACAGAAGGAGCCAAAGGGCCTTGGCCATGCTATTTTATGTGCCAAAACATTCGTTGGAAATGAGCCCTTTGCTGTTATGCTTGGTGATGACGTCGTGGACAGCGATGTTCCATGCCTTAAGCAGCTCATTGACATATACAACGAGTATAAGACGACGATACTTGGAGTTCAGCAGGTTCCTATGGAGGATGTTAACAAGTATGGAATAGTGAAGGGTATGCATATAGAGGACGGTGTATATAAGGTTAAGGACCTTATTGAAAAGCCGGAGGTTGATAAGGCGCCTTCAAACGTTGCAATACTTGGAAGGTACATTATAACTCCCCAGATATTTGAAATACTTGAAAATACAAAGCCAGGCAAGGGGGGAGAAATACAGCTTACAGATGCCCTTAAAGAGCTTCTAAACAGGGAGGCTATGTATTCCTATGCCTTCAAGGGAAGAAGATATGACGTTGGAGATAAGCTTGGTTTCCTTCAGGCAACCGTTGAGTTTGCGCTAAAGAGGGATGACCTTAAGGATGATTTCATGAACTACCTTAAGACAATAGTGAAATAAGCAGAAAAATGTTGCAAACAAACCTTTTAATTGTAGGGGCGGGCCTCTGCGTCCGCCCGTTGGGTATTACGAAGCTCAGCGGGCGAGCATGGAAACCCGCTCCTATTGCCATCTTCCTCTCCATCACAAAAGGTTAATTACTGTGAACATAGATAAATACTGTCACAATTTGTTGTTTAAGCCATATATTTTGAAGTATAATGTTAATAGATGGTATAAAAGGAGGAAGAAAATTGAAAAAATCATTTCTAATTATCTTTGCAGTATTTTCCTTATTCGTCTTTTCCTCTAAGGCATATGCTTATACATACAGCGGGTATTTCAAAGACATAAGGATTGGCCTTGAAAACATGGCGTCTTCAAGGATAGACGTCAGTTTAAACGGAAGCTATAGAGTGGAGGGTTCCGTACTTCAATCCGGGACAAGCATTACCCTGACCATCTCAGGCGGAAGAATATATATGAATGGCAAGCAATATAACTACATCACCTTCGAGCCTGAAAGCGATGATAACACATTAAAGCTAAGGGTTGTGTACAGCCTGTGGGGAAGAAACTACATAAAGGAATACAGCTATAAGGGGAGTATGGTATTTAGGGATAATGGGGGAAAGATCCTTCCTGTTAATATAATAAGCATAGAAGAATATTTAAAGGGAGTTGTTCCCTTTGAAATGTCAAATTCATATCCATTGGAGGCCCTTAAGGCCCAGGCCGTTGCAGCTAGAAACTACGCCCTTTCAAACCTTGGAAAGCATGAAAAGGATGGGTATGACCTTGACGATACAACCCACTGCCAGGTATATAGGGGTTATAACCCGTACTATAAAAATGCAATAAAGGCCGTTGAGGATACAAGGGGAAGGGTTCTTCTTTACAACAACAAGCCCATAAGCGCATATTTTTCTGCAAGCAACGGAGGATATACCGAGGCCTGTGAAAACGTATGGCTTCAAAGGATTCCATATCTAAAGGCAAAGCCGGATATATATGATAACGACGATAACTATAACTGGAAGGCAGTTTATTCACCTGCTGAGATAGACAAAAAGCTAAAGGACAGGAGATACCTTTCTAAAAGCAGCACCTTTGAAAGGATAGACCTTCAAAGCATCAGAACCTACGAGAGCGGAAGAATATCGAATATAGATATAATTTATAGGACTTCAAGTGGAAAAACGGGAAGAATGTCCTTTTCAAAGGAAAGGGCCAGGATATTTTTAGGCTTTAACAGCTCAATGTATAAGGTAAGCTACAGCGGCGGCAAATACATATTCGACGGAAAGGGAAGCGGCCATGGCCTGGGGCTCAGCCAGATTGGCGCCAGGGAGAGGGCAAGGGCAGGCCAGACCTATGACAGGATATTGGCATTTTATTATGACGGCACAGTCCTTGAGAGCATAAAGCCCGTTATAAAATCCTTCAGCATAGAAAGGGATAAGGTTATTGCCGGAGAGGAAGTTAAATTTACAGCTGAAAAAAGCGAGGGAAGCTCAGCTTTATTTAAGTTTGTAGTTAAAAGGGGAGAAACAACGGTCTACTCAGGTGACTACAGGGAGGCTTCATCCCTTTCGTACACACCAAAGGAATCAGGTTATTACAAGGTTTTTCTATATGGCAAGGATAAAAATTCCAAGGAAGAATACGATGATGTTAAAAGCTCAGGCTTTACAGTTTTTGCACCGCCGGAAATTACAAAGCTCAGCTTTTCACCTGAAAAGACAGATATTAAAAAGCCCATCACAGTAAATGCCGAAATAAGGGGTGGAAGTACGGCAGGAGTGGATTATAGGTTTGATGTAATAAAGGATGGAAAGAAAATGATATCAAAGGCAATGCAAAGCCCTGTATTTCAGTTTACGCCTGAAGGATATGGAAAATACCACATAGTTGTGTATGTTAAGGATAGAATTTCATTAAAGGATAGTAACGATTCAGAGGAGATAAGCATAAACGTTGAAAAGGGAGCAGAAGTTCCAAAGGGAGGTGCAGCCTTAAGCATATCGAGGAACTTAAGCTATGGAATGGTGGGAAGTGATGTAAAGGCCCTTCAGGAGGCTTTAAAGAAGTTAGGTGTATTTAAGTTTGGCTCAACTACAAACTATTTTGGTGTAATTACAAGGGCTGCCGTTATCACATTTCAGGGAACCCATGGTCTTACGCCAAATGGTGTTGTCGATGGCAAAACGGTGGAGAAGATAAACAGTGAGCTTTTAAAGCTTCAAACTCCAACGAGTGGAGGATCATTTAGTACAGGAAGAACCCTTCAAATGGGCATGAAGGGAGATGACGTAAATGAACTTCAAAAGGCTCTCAAGAAGCTTGGCTATTTTAACTACTTCATAACGACAAAATACTTTGGAAGCGTTACAAAATCTGCAGTTATATCCTTTCAGAAGGCCTATGGACTGACTGCAAACGGTGTAGTTGACAGTAAGACAGCAGAGAGCATAGATATGGCACTGGAAGGGAAGCTGAAACCTGCATTTAATATATCCAGGATCCTTAAAAAGGGAGTAAAGGGAGAAGAGGTAAGGGAGCTTCAGAGTATATTAAAGAGGATGGGGTATTTTAAATATCCCTTTATCACCAATTATTACGGCGTTATTACGGAAAATGCGGTTATAGCCTTCCAGAAGGATAATGGGCTTGTGCCCGATGGAATGGTGGGAAACCTAACTGTTAAAAAGATAAACGAATTAGGTGCCAGCCTCCTGAGAATTGAGAATTGATAAGGGAATGCGGGTGCATTCCCTTATGCATCGAATCATTGCGGTAGGGAAATAATTTGCATATGTCTCTTTTTAATAATGAAATGTTGACATTTCAGTTTGAATGTCGACATTTTTTCATTTTTCCCCTATGGAATATTGAAAGGTGTGCCAATATTTCATTTTTAATTTATTTGGATAAATTTTATATCATTATCTCATAGCACCGGTGCAAAATTTTAAGGAGGGTGTGTTGTGAGTGATAGTATAAAAGAGCTTGTTATAAAGGCAAAGAGGGATGATTGTGCCAGGCTTCAGGTGGTTAGAAGCTTTGAGCCCCTTGTAAAAAAGTGTATAGGAATATATTTAAAGGACAGGAGCTACTTTGATGATGCTATGCAGGAGGGAAAAATGGTGATTTTATACTGCATAGAAAATTATGACGTTAATTCAAACTTTCCCTTTGAGGCCTATGTTAAAAGGGCTGTTATATATGGCATCAGGAATTTTTCAAAGAGGATAAAGGATTATATAAGCCTCGATGAAGAGATAACGGAGGAAGGAGGAACACTCCATGATGTTATAGAAAGCGATGTTGATATAGAGGAAAGTGAGATAAAAAAGGAAACTTTGGAAAGGTTAAAGGATGCAATTAGAAGGCTCTCTGATAAACAGAGGGATATTATTGAGAAATACTATTTTAAAAATATGAGCATGATTGAAATATGCAGCCGGAGAAGGTGCCACTATATGGCTGTAGTTAATTTGAAGGACAGGGCTATTAAAAGGTTAAGGGAGGAGCTTGGGGATTGAATGAAGGGCTATTTTTTTTTGACGAATTAATGGTAAAATGTTATTATTGATGTATAATAATGGTGATTTTTGGTAGGGGCTGTGAAAAATTTTAAAATATAAAAAACTAAGAACAGGTGGGGATATTATGAAGGTTTTAGTAACAGGAGGAGCAGGTTTTATAGGCTCAAACATTGTGGACAGGTTAATAGAGCTTAATCATGATGTGGCCGTTGTTGATAATTTAAGCACGGGCAGAAGGGAAAATTTAAACCCCGGAGCTGAGTTTTATAATGTAGACATAGTAAATAAAGAAGATTTAACTAGGGTCTTTGAAGCCTTTAAACCTGAGATATGCATACATCATGCCGCTCAGATAGATGTTCAAAGGTCAATTAAGGAGCCGGATTATGACGCTGATGTTAATATAGTTGGCACTATAAATGTGCTTAATGCATGCAGATTAAGCGGTGCAAGGAAAATAATTTACGCGTCCTCGGCAGCAGTATATGGAGAACCTGAGTATCTCCCTTTAGATGAAAATCATAAGGTAGAACCGATTTCATATTATGGGGTTTCAAAGCATACTCCTGAGCATTATATAAAGATTTTCAGCCAGCTTTATGGGCTTCGCTATACAATACTTAGATATTCAAATGTGTATGGAATAAGGCAGGACCCAATGGGAGAAGGTGGAGTAATTGCAATATTTCTAAACAAGCTTGTAAAGGGAGAAGTTCCAACCATATTTGGCGATGGCGAGCAGACAAGGGACTTTATATATGTAAAGGATGTTGTTGAGGCAAATATAGCTGCACTGACCAGAGGTGATGGATATATACTTAATATAAGCACAAACACATGCATAAGCATAAACGATCTTGTAAAGAAAATGATTGAAGCTTCAGGAAGGGAGCTTAAGCCAAACTATGGGCCGGCAAGGAAAGGAGATATAATACACAGCTACATGGATAACAGAAGGGCCGCCGAAGTTTTGGGATGGGAGCCCAGGTATGGGCTTGTTGAGGGGCTTAGGGAGACGTATGAGTATTATAGCGGAAGATAGATGAAAACAGGGGAATTGAAACAGGTTCCCCTGTTTATTTTTTATATTTGAATTAAAGTAGGAATGTAATATACATCATTCTTGTAAATTGTATACTTTTTTCATAAAAGACAAAATTCAGTCGAAAAAGGGATAAAATTTGCGTAAAAAATTAATTAAAAATGTTTTGATTTTTGATTTTATGTAGAGATTATGATAAAATCGATGATAAAGGAAGAAATGAAGGGAATTATAAATATGTTTTGCAATAACGAGATATTTATTCTATTTTCGACAAAATTTCACTAATAATAATTTACCAATGATTGTTTCGAAGCCTTAAAAATTTGGTATAATGTAAAGGAATTTAAAAAAAATAGATAGAAAGGGCGTGTTTCGATGGAGCCTGAGATGTTAAATCAATATGAAGCTCAAATTCCTGTTGGAAATAAGAGAATATTTTATGATATATGCAAAAGAATATTAGATTTTATTAGTGCTCTTGCAGGGATAATAATTTTATCTCCGTTATTTTTAATTATAATGATAGTAGTTAAACTGGACTCTCCAGGACCTGCAATATTTGGACATAAGAGACTTGGTAAAAATGGCAAAATATTTAAATGCTACAAATTTAGATCCATGTATCAAAATGCAGAAGAAATGCTAAAAAACCTTACTCCCGAACAAAAGAAGGAGTTTGAAGAAAATTTTAAACTAAAGAATGATCCAAGAATAACTAAAGTAGGTAGCTTCTTAAGAAAGACGAGCCTTGATGAGCTTCCACAGTTGTTTAATATATTGATTGGGGATATGAGTGTTGTTGGCCCAAGACCCATAGTTGAAAAAGAACTAGAGAAATATGGAAAATATGCAGATAAATTTTTGAGCGTAAAACCTGGATTGACAGGATTTTGGCAGGCTAACGGTAGAAGTGAAACAACTTATGAAGAAAGGGTACAACTGGATATGTATTATATAGATAATAGGTCTTTATGGTTAGACTTTAAGATAATTTGCAAAACAATAATAGCAGTAATCAACAAAGAGGGAGCTATGTAAATGAAGATTTCAATAATTTGTCCTTTGTATAATGCTGAGAGTTATATAAGGGATCTACATTTAAACTTATTAAGTCAGAAAAAATATGATAACGAAGAAATTGAAATTTTATATGTCTTGACTAGATCGAAGGACAGAACTGAAGAAATATTAAAGGAGCTAAATTTAAACTATACTTTAATTGAGCCCGAAGAATTTTCACATAGCAAAACTAGGGAAATGATGGCTTATAAGTCCACGGGAGATATAATAGTGTTCATATCTCAAGATGTTGTAATGAAAAATGAATTATGGCTTAGAAACTTAGTTGAGCCTATTATTTCGGGTGAGAGTGAAGCTTCATTTAGTAGACAGCTTTGTGATAATGATACAATAGAAAAGTATATTAGGAAAAAAAATTATCCTGAAGAATCAAGAGTTGTTTCATCTAAGGATATAGAAAGATACGGACTTATGACCTTCTTTTATTCTGATGCCTCATCTGCTGTAAAAGCTTCTATTTTTAAGGAGTTAAATGGATATGATGGTAAGAACCATATAATAAACGAGGATATGTATTTTGCACATAAGTTAATAACTAGCGGATATAGAATAAAATATTGTGCTGATTCAGAGGTATATCATTCACATGTTTTTACATTAAAACAGCTATACAACAGATATTTCGATACTGGGGTATTTTTTAGGCAAAACCCTCAGTTTCTAAGTTATAAAGGAAATAAAAGCGGAAAAGACTTGGCAATGTACGTTTTTAGGCAATCTTTAAAGGAAAGAAACTTTAAAGTTACATTAAATTTATTGCCTAATTTTGGTGCAAGATTTATTGGAAGTTTTATGGGGAAAAGATATGAAATGTTGCCTAAAAAGTTTGTTATAATATCATCGCTAAATAAAAAGTATTGGGGAAAAAGAGAACGGGAGGAATAATATGAAAGGGATTGTATTAGCAGGGGGTTCGGGTACAAGGTTGTACCCCGTAACAAAGGCGATGTCAAAGCAAATGGTGCCAATATACGACAAACCAATGATTTATTATCCTATGTCAGTGCTAATGCTTGCCGGTATAAGAGAAATTTTAATTATATCAACTGAAAGGGATTTACGTAATTTTAAGGAACTGTTTGGTAATGGGGCAGAATTAGGTTTGTCCATAGACTACGCCGTTCAGAAAGCACCTAATGGACTGGCCGAAGCTTTTATAATAGGCGAGGAATTTATTGCTGACGATAATGTCGCAATGATTCTCGGGGATAACATCTTCTGGGGTCAAAGCTTTAGTGAACATCTTAAAAAGGCTGCTTCTTTAGAAAAGGGAGCCTATATTTTTGGATACTACGTTCAAAATCCAAGGGCCTACGGAGTTGTCGAATTTGATGAAAATGGAAAGGTTTTATCCCTGGAGGAAAAGCCGGAACATCCAAAATCAAAATATGCTGTTCCAGGGCTATACTTTTATGATAACACTGTAGTTGAGAAAGCTAAGAGCTTAAAGCCATCAGCTAGAGGAGAGCTCGAAATAACGGATTTAAATAGATTATATATGGAAGAGGGAACATTAAAGGTGGATTTACTGGGTAGAGGAATGGCCTGGTTAGATACAGGAACCCACAGTTCAATGCTTCAGGCTTCAAACTTTGTTGAAGCTGTTCAAAATACCCAGGGTACGTATATAGCGTGTTTAGAAGAAATAGCCTTTAGAAAGGGATGGATTTCATCAGATAAGGTTAGAGAGCTTGCTGCACCTCTCATGAAAACAGGTTATGGCAAGTATCTGATAGATATAGTTGAGGAATTTGAAGGCAAGGAGTTTAGAGAAGAAGTTGCATCAACATCAATGTAAGCAGGTGATCATATGGGAAATTTTAATTTTATTGAGACTAAGATACAAGGCCTATATATAATTGAGCCTAAGGTATTCGGAGATCAAAGAGGATATTTCATGGAATCATATAATAAAAAGGATTTTTTTGATGCAGGACTTAAGATGGAGTTTGTTCAGGATAATGAGTCAAAGTCAAAAAAAGGCGTATTGAGAGGTCTTCATTTTCAGACAAAGCATACACAGGGTAAACTTGTTAGGGTTACCAAGGGTAAGGTTTTCGACGTAGCGGTTGACTTAAGAAAGGGTTCACCAACCTTTGGACAATGGGAAGGGGTTATTCTTTCTGATGAAAATAAAAGGCAATTTTATATTCCTGAAGGGTTTGCACATGGATTTTTAGTACTTTCAGATGAAGCAGTGTTTAATTATAAATGTACTGATTTCTATGCGCCTGAATATGACAGTGGACTATTGTGGAATGATCCTGATGTCGCAATAGAGTGGCCTTTAGAAGGCATAGAGGAGATTCTGTTATCTGAGAAGGATAAAAGACAAAAAACATTGAAAGAACTTGATATACCATTTGAGTATAAAGGAGAGTAAAGGAATGAAAACATATTTAGTTACCGGTGGAGCAGGATTTATAGGTTCAAACTTTGTTTTATATATGCTTAAGAAATACAATGATGTTAGAATAATTAATTTAGATAAGTTAACCTATGCAGGGAATTTGGAGAACCTAAAAGAAGTTGAAAACAACCCTAATCATATATTTGTTCAGGGAGATATATGCGACAAGGAATTAGTAGAAGGATTGTTTAAAAAATATGAAATAGATTATGTTGTAAACTTTGCAGCTGAATCTCATGTTGATAGGAGTATAAGGGAGCCAGAAGTTTTTGCAAAAACAAATGTTTTAGGAACAGTGAATCTGTTAAATTGTGCAAAGAATGCCTGGGAAACTGAGAATGGATTTAAGGAAGGAGTTAAATATCTTCAGGTTTCAACGGATGAAGTGTATGGCTCACTTGGAGAAACTGGTTACTTTACCGAAACAACACCACTGGATTCTCACAGCCCATATTCAGCAAGTAAGGCTGGTGCTGACCTTATGGTTAAGGCATATTGGGATACCTATAAAATGCCAGTAAACATAACAAGGTGTTCAAATAATTATGGACCATATCAGTTCCCGGAAAAGTTAATTCCTTTACTTATAAATAATTGTCTAAACCATAAACCACTTCCGGTCTACGGTGATGGATTGAACATAAGGGATTGGTTATATGTTGAGGACCACTGCAAGGCTATAGATATGGTTATAAATAACGGCAGACTGGGTGAAGTATATAACATTGGCGGACATAATGAAAGAACTAATATACAGATAGTAAAGACTGTTATAGCATACTTAAATGAAAACGTGGATAAAGAAATAACAGAGGATCTTATAAAGTTTGTTGAAGATAGAAAAGGACATGACAGAAGATATGGTATTGATCCTACAAAGATAAAGGAAGAACTAGGATGGTATCCTGAAACTTCATTTGAGGTTGGAATAAAGAAAACAATACAGTGGTATTTGGATAATCGGGATTGGATGAAGAATGTAACGTCAGGAGAGTACCAGAAATACTACGAAAATATGTATAATAATAGATAGTAGGTGATGAGATGAAAATTTTAGTTACTGGTTCTAAAGGGCAGCTTGGATATGAAATTATAAATATGGTGGAAGATGATGAAGTAGTAGGTATTGACAAGGATGATCTTGATATAACAGACATTAATAAGACTTATGAGTTGATAAAGGAAATCAAGCCGGATGTGGTTATACACTGTGCTGCATATACAAATGTGGATGGTGCTGAAAGAGACATAGACATGGCGTACAAAGTCAATGTAATAGGAGCTCAAAACATTGCATCTGCCTGTTTAAACGTTAATTCTAAAATGGTATATGTATCAACGGATTTTGTTTTTGATGGAACTAAAAATGAGCCATATATAGAGTTTGATATACCTAATCCATTAAGCGTGTATGGTAAGTCTAAGCTCGCAGGAGAGTTGATTGTTAAAGATATTCTTTCAAAACACTTTATTGTTAGGACTGCATGGCTTTATGGGAAAAATGGAAATAATTTTGTAAAAACAATGCTTAAGCTTTCAAAAGAAAAGGATGTGATCAAGGTTGTAAATGATCAATGGGGAACCCCTACAAGTACTGTTGATTTATCGAGGGCAATACTTGATCTAATAAAGACTGATGCTTATGGAACTTATCATGGTTCAAATAAGGGGCAAACAACCTGGTATGAATTTACGAAGAAGATATTTGAGATATCTGGAATTAACACAAGGATAGAACCTATAAGTACCGAAGAACTCGGAAGGCCTGCGGCTAGACCTAAATATTCAGTTATGAGAAATTATATGTTAGAACTTACCATTGGAGATAATTTTAGAGATTGGGAAGAAAGTTTAAGGGATTATTTAAAGGCATAACATTAGATCCTAATTACTATAGAGATGAAACTCTGTAGTAATTAGGCGTATTGTTATATTGGTGATAATACTGAAAGAGAGGTAAATATCCAGGAATGAATGAACTAGTTTCTGTGGTAATAATAAATTATAATAATAAGGATTACCTTGGAAGATGTATTAATTCAATTTTAAATCAAACTTATAAAAATACAGAATTAATTTTTATTGATAACGTATCAAAAGATGGCTCTTTTGATTATGTAGATAAAACTTTTACTTCTGAAAATATTGTAAAGATTAGAAATATGGAAAATTTGGGTTATGCCGGTGGAGCTAATCAGGGAATTAGATTATCTAAAGGTAAATATGTACTTGTAATGAATCCAGATGTTATTCTTGAGCCCAATTTTATTGAGGAATGTTATAACTTTATAAATCAAGACGAATCAATAGCTGCTGTTTCAGGAAAACTTTTAAAGTATGATTTTAACAGGGATGTTAAGCTTAATATAATTGATAGTACGGGTATAACAATTAACAGAAGCAGAAGAGCTGTAGATAGAGGGCAAAATACAGAAGATATTGGTCAATATGAAGATACCGAGCAGATTTTTGGTGTTTGTGGTGCAGCTGCTTTTTATAGAAAATCTGCATTAGAAGATATAAAAATTGATCAAGAGTATTACGATGAAGATTTTTTCGCCTATAAAGAAGATGTTGATTTATCATGGAGATTAAATTTATATGGTTATAAATGCATGTACTATCCTAATGCTATCGCATATCATGGTAGAGGTCTTGGAGGTTCAAAAGGCGGTATTAGAAACTTTATTAAAAATAGAAAGAGTCAATCTGAATTTTTAAGAGGAATTTCCTTCAGAAACCACTATCTCATGTTGATAAAAAACGAAACTGTTGATACGTACAAAAGAGATAAATATAAAATAATGAAAAGAACACTTTTATTTTTGGGTTATGCTGTATTTTATGAAAGATTTATTTTCAAATATATTAAAGACATACTCAAATATAAGAACAGAATGTTTGAAAAAAGAAAAGTTATCATGAAGAATCGTAAAATCAGTTCGGAGGAATTAAAAAGGCTTTTTACTTGTTAATCTGTATGTTTACAGGAGGGTGGTTATGCAAGAAAAAATAATAATAAGTAATTTTAAAATTGCAGCATTATTATTGATAACTGTTGTTAGTATTGTTATATTTTACTTTTATGGTTTGGAGTATACTATATCTATCGGGCTAATTGCTACGTCTATATTTTTGTATATAAAATTTTCAAAAAATGATTTATTTAATCCTTTGGGGTTATATTCGGTATTCTGGATAGGTGCCATAGGCCTAGCTAGTTTTAGATTAAGTAACTATCAACATGGTTGGACTTTTTTTATGTGGCTAAATGTATTGCTAGCATATTTTATGTTTATTATAGGGTATTACCTAATGAAAAAGTTTATAAAAATTAATGGTCTAAGAAATACTACGTACTTATTTAATAACGATAAATTGTATCAATCGATTATAATTTTATTTAGTTTATGTACATTAGCTTTTTCAATAGAGGTGGCCGTTTTAGGTTTTATACCCCTGTTTAGTAAAAGTATGGATGCATATCTAAGATTTAAGATTAGTGGACTGCATTACTTTACTGTAACTATTGCACTTATTCCAGCATTAACTATTATTTATAAAAAATATGGTGGTAAAAAACCGGTTATGTGGATGAATATAATATCGTTCATCATACCTATTTTAATAGTTTCTAGGCAACTTTTAATTTTTGAAGTTGTTATATTGATAATAACTTATAACTATATAGTAAGAAGAATAAGTAAAAAATTCGTGATTGTAGTCGGAATTATTATTGTTATTTTATTTTCACTAGCAAGTAATCTAAGACATCAAAATTTAGCCTATATTTATAGTGTTGCAGATATGAAAACTACAAAATTAGGTATATTAACTCAGCCATATCTATATGTATCGATGAACTTTGAGAATTTAAGAAATATAATAGAAAATTTTAAGGATTATACTCTAGGCAAAAATATGTTATTCCCTATCTTTGCTTTTACAAACACAAAAAAATATTTTGATTATACTTACAAGACTAAATATTTAACCAATCCAAACTTTAATACATCTACGTATTTATCTGATATATATTTTGATTTTGGTCTTATTGGCATAGTTGTAGTGACCTTTATATTAGGGGCAATATATTGGTATGTATATAATATTTTTGTAAAAAAAGATAAAAACAATTTATATATAGTAATTTATAGCATATTAAGTTATTGTCTGATTTTTAGCTTCTTTGTTCCTTGGTATTTTAATCCAACTATATGGTTTTATATTATTGTACTATCTGGTATTTATATATATACCAACGATAACAGTAAGATTATTAAATATTTTACACAAATACTGTATAAATTTCATTAAAGGTTTTTTATATAGAAAAATATAATGGAAAATTTGGAAGCTAGATAATCGATTAAAATGATCAATCATAGTATTAATGATATTATACTTTTAACTATGGAAAGGTAGCTAACAATGAGAAATTTAAGTACTGTTCTAAATAGTAAAAAAATAAGAGATTTTTCATTTACTCTAGGAGCAAATTTTGTAAGTGTGATTACGGGTATAATATCTGCTTTCTTAGTTCCTAAATATCTAGGAATTAATGATTATGCATATTTAAGGATATTTACTTTTTATCTGGGGTATGTAGGCTTTTTCCATTTTGGATTTAATGATGGTATTTACGTAAGATATGGAAACTATGATTATATTGATTTGCCAAAGGAAAAGTTTAGAAGTTATTTTTATTTTTTATTAATTTTTCAAATGATGATTTCACTAGTATTTCTAGTTACTATTAATATCTTTATTTTTGATAATTCACGAAGATTAATTTTCGATTTTATTTCTATTAATTTAGTTGTTCTAAATATTAATACTTTTTTTGAATTTATTAATCAATTCACGAGAAGGTTTAAAATATATTCAATAAACACAATACTATCTAAGATTTTATATCTTTCTGTAGTTGTCATACTAATTATTATAGGGAAAAATGATTATCTTTCTTTTATAGTTTCACAAACGATAATTAATATAATTATTTTATTACTTTATATGCTTAATTCAAAAGATTTAATCTTTGGGAAAATAAGAAATATTAGAAGTAACATTAAAGATTTTAGAAAAAATTTTAGCAACGGTTTTTTTGTAATGATTGGAAATTTTATGGGAATTATTATATTGGGATTGGATCGGTTTTTTATAGATAAATTTTTCAATGTAAGCGATTTTGCAATGTATTCATTTGCAGTATCCTTATTATCATTATTTTATATTTTACTAGGAGCTGTAAATACTGTAACCTACCCTTATCTTGCTAGAATGAATAAAGATAACATGAAACAAATTTATGAAATTATGAAATTTATATTGTTTGTAATAATTAGTTTTTGTTTATCAGGTTTCTTTATTTTAAAATTTATAGTTCTAAAATTTATACCAAATTATATCCCAGCACTTAGTATTACTATGATTTTATTTCCAACAATATTATTTAATGGACAAATATCGATAGTTTCAGCTAATTTTTATAAGACTTTAGGGTTACAGAAAGAGTATACTTTGAATAATATTATAGCACTCCTTTTAGGATTTATAACAAACTTTGTTGGATATAAAATTTATAAATCGCCAGTAGCAATAGCTATAGCATCCTTTATTTCTTTTTACTTATGGGTAGCTTATTCAGACTATTTCTTTAAAAGAAAAATAGGTATAAATTTAAATAAACTATACTCGATTGAAATGGTTACAATAATTTTGTTTTTTGTAACAGGAATTTATTTAAAATGGTATGCGGGTTTTATAATATATTTAACTATATTAACTATTATAATATTTTTAAACAAAAATGAATTAAAGAATATTTATCGTGCTATAATGAGTAAATAATAAGAAAATGAATGATTTCGAGATCTTTTTAGTCACTATATATTGGAAACGATCTATTATTCTGAATTTTTCTGTTAATATAAAAATAAAATTTTAATTGTTTCATTAAGTTTAATGTTGATATAAAATATTTTTAATGTTGTTAAAGAACACTTTAATAAATATTTTTAAGATTTATTGATTATATTATGTGAGGGGGGAGGTTATGTTGAAAAAATATATTGATAAACTATTAGCCATACTTTTTATATTGGCGACTATTTTTATAAATAGTAGTCCTATTTTAGTAAAGGCAGCAGAAATTAAGCCATCACTAATTTGTATTGATAGTCCACAATCAGAAGAAACGGTTTATAGATCTGTGTATATAGGAGGATGGGCACTAAGTGATTCGGGGGTAAAGGAAGTAAATATCTATGTGGATGGTCAAAAGGTAGGACAAGCAGCGATAGGAGGATCAAGGCCTGACGTAGATAAAGCGTATCCGGGATATATAGGCGGAGCAAACAGTGGATATGGATACAACCTGGATCTAAACACCATAAGCGGAGGAAGGCATCAAATAACTGTACAGGCCATAGGAAATGATGGTTCTAAAGCAGAAGCAAGCAGATATATAAATGTAAAAAAGTTAGAGTCCAGGATAGTAATAGATGCGCCAGCACCAGAAGAATTAGTACATAGGACAGTATACGTAAGAGGATGGGCACTAAGTGACTCGGGAGTGAAGGAAGTAAATGTTTATGTGGATGGTCAAAAGGTAGGACAAGCAGCGATAGGAGGATCAAGGCCTGACGTAGATAAAGCGTATCCGGGATATATAGGTGGAGCAAACAGTGGATATGGATACAACCTGGATCTAAATACCATAAGCGGAGGAAGGCATCAAATAACTGTACAGGCCATAGGAAATGATGGTTCTAAAGCAGAGGTAAGCAAGTATATAAATGTAAAAAAGTTAGAGTCCAGGATAGTAATAGATGCGCCAGCACTAGAAGAATCAGCACATAGGACAGTATACGTACGAGGATGGGCACTAAGTGACTCGGGAGTAAAGGAAGTAAATGTCTATGTGGATGGTCAAAAGGTAGGACAAGCAGCGATAGGAGGATCAAGGCCTGACGTAGATAAAGCGTATCCGGGATATATAGGCGGAGCAAACAGTGGATATGGATACAACCTGGATCTAAACACCATAAGCGGAGGAAGGCATCAAATAACTGTACAGGCCATAGGAAATGATGGTTCTAAAGCAGAAGCAAATAGGTATATAAATGTAACAAAGCTTCAGCCCAGAATGTTTATAGATACACCTGTTTCAGAGGCAACAGTTTATAAGACTGTATATATAAAAGGATGGGCACTTCATGACTCAGGAGTAAGAGAAATAAATGTTTATGTGGATGGTCAAAAAGTTGGACAGGCTCTAACTGGAATATCAAGACCAGATGTTGATAGTGTTTTTCCTGGATATACAAATGGAGCAAAAAGCGGATTTGAATTCAATTTAGACAGCACTAAATTTATAAATGGAAGACATACATTAACTATAGTAAGTATTGGAAATGATGAGTCAACTCAAACTATTGAAAGAATATTAAATACATTAAACGATGTAACATATTATGTAGATTATGATATAACTTTTAAAGAATTTATAGATAAACAAATGAAAGTTAACCCACAATATTATGATTCAAGTATAACCACTGGCAGCAAATGGGTTTCTGCCACTAGAGAACAGGTTGAGTATTATGCAAATCCGAAAAATTTCTTGGAAGGAAATGCTAAATATCAATTTTTAAAGTTAAACTTTGTTTATGGTATAACTGCACAGGATTTAGACAATTTAATTGCATCTGTACCATATACTAATGGTAGAAAAAATATTCTGATGGGAAAAGGAGAAGTTTTCTTAAGGGCAGCACAAGAAAACGATATAAACCCAGTTTATTTAGTTTCACATGCACTGCTTGAAACTGGAAACGGGACTTCCGATCTGGCATATGGCATACTTGTAAGTCAAATTGGAAAAGAACCTGATACTGTGATTCAAGTAGAGCCAAAAGTTGTTTATAATGTCTTTGGAGTGAATGCAAAGGATAGCGATCCTATCAGATTGGGAGCAGAATATGCATATCAGAATGGATGGTTTACCATAGATGATGCGATTTTAGGTGGAGCTAAATTTATTGCTTCAAGCTATATAAATAATCCAATATATAAGCAGGATACACTGTATAAAATGCGATGGAACCCGGATTTTCCAGCACAACATCAATATGCATCGGATGTTAGATGGGCATATAATCAGACAACCAGGATAAAACAAATGTTTGATAATTTTGCAAGATTTGCAAATGTCGCTCAATATTTTGAAATTCCAAGATATAAGGAAACGTATTAAGCAAATAAGGAACAACCTTAAGGTTTAAATAACCTTAGGGTTGTTTTTTATTGCAAAGTTTAGTCTGGACTAATACTGAGAAAATAGAGTAAAATATCAGAAGTTTCGCAGCTAAAAAAATAAATAGGGCGTAGCCCCTTGATATGTAATGGTTTAGATGAATAATAATTGAAATATGTAAATTCCGATTTT
>NZ_SOAZ01000016.1 GCF_004364155.1 Fonticella tunisiensis
CCTTTTTCCCTTCCAAAATTTCAATAAAATAGAAAAAATCTAATTTCCTATAAAGAAAAAAGCTTTACTGGAAATTAGATGCGAAATCTCTGTTAAAATATGAGTTTACTTGCAATACTTCCTTGTAGATGTTGTCAAGAGAAAAACCAAGAAGAGCCTTTCTGGCTGCTACCAGTACGTGCAGAGTTGATACCAGTGGAATAACCTTTACAGATACGTTAAACTCCTTTTCTATTATCTCACCAAAAGTAGTAAGCGAACCCATATCTACAAGCACCAAGTAACCTTCAGAACTGGTATTCTCAGCAACATACCTTCTAAATGCATCCAGAACATCTGAAAGACTAACTTCGATTGGCGCATTAATACCAACAACATAGTTTTCTCCCAAGAGTTTGTTTGCAACATTTGCCATTGATGACGCAGTAGCTTCTCCATGAGCTATTAGCACAACCTTTACCTTGTCCCTGCTTTTATTGTTAATTTCTTCCTCTGGAAGCAAGAAAATAGTCAAGAATCCAGCCTCATCATCAGCAATAGAATGACGAATATGCTTTTCTATTATTTCCTTGGCACCGATAGCAGCGGCAAATTCTTCGGGATATAGTTTCATAATTTTTTTTAGCTCAGGGTTAGTGATTGATTTATTGCTGAGAACTCTCTTTATAAGGGTATTAATATGCAGGGCTAACGCAGTATACAAATTGTTATTAAAGTGCCTTTTTAAAGTTGATGAAAGGTAGTAAACAACCTTGTCAATGCAATCAAATATATCTTTATCTATTATACTCATAAGATTTTTCTTATTTAAGTCTTCAGATACTCCACTTATATGATTATCGAAATATCTAACGGTGTCATTTTCAAGTATATTTTCTATGGCTATATTAGCTATTCCCTGAGATTTTAAGTTTTCAAGCTTTTGATCAATCATCGCGTATATGCTATTTCCGCTGCTGCCAATAACCTCTTCGTTTAATTCTCTTGAAGCTGTAAACTTAAAATATTCTATCTCCTCACCAACAAGCTGGTTCCAAAGCACCCTGTGCTCCTTCTCTTTATAAAGCCCTTCCTTTATATAATGAGGGAGACTGGCACTATTTATCCTTATATCTGATTTTATATTGGTAAGGAATTCAGAATACGCTTTGGCACATATAAGCTGAATATCATTTTTCAACTGTCCTATGTTATGTGGGCAATCGTAAGAAAGAAGTGCTCTCATGGTATTTAAAGAAACATATATTTCTCTGTTTAACTTCACGCTTTCCTGCTTAAAAAAACTCTTTATAAGATAAAGCCTCTCTTCCAAAGATCTTTCCTTCAGAGATGGAATTTTTATCATCATAGGTATTCTGCGCATGAAGGTTTTAAGCAGCGAGGAACCAGGGTCCTCAGTAGTAGCACAGATTATAAGAACGTCAGATTTTCTGTCCTCAAAATCTCCTATCCTTCTGAAAGAACCGGTATCCATAAAGGTAAAAAGCATCTCTTGACCTTCAGGTGGGAGCCTGTGGACTTCATCCAGTAAAAGTACGCCCCCATTGGCCCTTTCTATTAATCCAACTCTATCTGACTCAGCACCGGTGTATGCACCTTTCTTAACTCCAAAAAGTTGAGAGGTAAGGAGTTGAGGGTTATTACTGTAATCTGCACAATTAAACACTATAAAAGGCGAGTTTGCAGCTCGTACTCCCATTTCTACTGAATATTCATACATTAATGAAGCAAACATTGATTTTCCCACTCCAGTATCCCCTAGCAGCAAGGATGGAATTCCTTTCGGTGGATATAGAATAGCAGCTTTCATCTGTTCAATAGCTTGAGTTAAGCTCATATTTTTTTTCTTCATCTGATCAAGTTTGCTTTCTTTATTTGAATTATTTCCTCTGTCCGGGATAAAAAAAAGTACAGGGCGACCGGATGACTTACACACTTTTCCTTCTTTTACAAGTGCATTCAACTCGTAGCTGACGTTTGACCTGGTCATTCCAACCATAGAAGCTAGGGTTTGAGCATCGATACCTTTATTATCGTTAAGTTCTAAAAGTTTTTTGTATATTAATTCCCTGTTAGTCATAGCCCCCTCCAATTAAATCTATTTAATCTATTAATATATAGAAAGCAATAATGCTCTCTACTGTCATCCTGAAGGAGGTGCTACTGAAGTATCTTACACCCTTTTAGAAGGTCCTTTGCTACACTCAGGATGGCAAGAGTACAAAATCACTAATGCTTTATATATAGTTATTATAAATTATAGAATATAGGTTTTCAATATTGTGTCTAAATAAGTTAGACACAAATGTGAAAGTGTAGTTTTTATTAATAAAATATCAGACACTATTACACTGAAATTCAGACACTATTGCACTAAAATTCAGACACTATTGCACTAAAATTCAGACACTAGATGCTTACGTGAATATTTTAAAGAATACAAATTTAAACAATTTATGATATTTTCTAATAAATCTGCTGTATTCGACAGCATTCCTTAATTAAGGGTTAAAGTTTGGCATGATATTTGCTTTATATTTATGTGTAAGCTAAATAACATATTGTTTTTATATAAATAAGTCACTTAGGAGTGAATACTGTTTCTTCAAAGGCTATGACGAGAAGGGCATAAAAAGTGACTTACCATTATAAATACTTAATGAGGTGTGAGTACGAAGATTTTATTAATATGTGCAGCTGGAATGAGTACAAGCCTTCTTGTTCAAAAAATGCAAAAGGAGGTTAAGCCTGAAGACGGAGAGGTTATAATTGAAGCAACTCCAATGGAAGAATTTAAGGGGAAGATTAGTAAATATGATGAGTTTTATTAGCTCCTCAAATCTCATTCAAGAATAAACAATTTACTAAAATAGCTGAAGGCACAATGTTCCATTAGGATGTATATCCGCAATTCAATATGAAAGACTTGAGGCAAAGGAAATATTACAAAATGCCTATAATTTAGCAAAGAAATAGTTTCAATAAAAATAACGGTTGCTGCAAGACCAACATTAATAATTTATTGAAACTACAATCTAAAACAAAAACAAATATATAATAAGCCATTTTATATGACAAGATTTAGGAATTATTAAGACTTATAAATAATTTAAAAATAATATGAGAAAGAAGGAGGAAAAATAATGAAATTTACACAAAAATTTATGGATTTTCTGGAAAACAAGATGGTTCCCGCTGCTGGAGCTTTAGCAAATCAAAGGCATCTTAAAGCAATGCGAGATGGTCTTGTACAGCTTATCCCATTAACAATACTTGGGGGATTAATATTAATGGTTGCAAATCCACCGGTAGCAGCAAGCGTTAAACCAACAAACTGGTTTTTATCAATAATGGTTGCCTGGAGAGATTGGGCTACTTATTGGAAGGCTGTTTTACTTGTGCCATATCAAATGTCCTTTGCATTGATGGGACTATTTGCTTGTGCTAATATTGCGTATCAATTGGCAGACTCGTATAAAATGAATACACTTTCAGCAGTTATGACAGCAATTGTATCTTTCCTTGTAACATGTGTTACTATCAATAAGGACGGCTCTTTTGTTGTAACCTACCTTGACGCCAAGGGAATGTTTACAGGTATACTGATTGCAATAATTACTGTAGAAATTACCAGATTCTTGATTAATAAGAATATTACAATAAAGATGCCTGATGGAGTTCCACCGGCAGTTACAAAATCATTTGAATCACTTATACCAATTGCAGTAAATGTTATTTTAATTTATGAACTTAGTTTAACTGTTAAGAATATATCCGGTCTTGTAGTACCTGCAGCAATAATGAAACTTCTTGCACCAGCATTCACAGCAGTTGACAGCGCTCCAGGAGTTTTCTTAAGTGGATTGCTTGCACAGCTTTTATGGTTTGCGGGAATACATGGTTCTTCAACAATAAAGACAGGAGTTCTTCAACCATTCCTCAATCAATATATCAGTGACAATGCAACTGCAGCTTTAAATGGACAGGCTCTGCCTCATATATTTACAGATCCATTCTGGAGTGCCTTTATGACAGTAGGTGGATCCGGAGCAACTTTAGCTTTAGTTATCCTAATGCTTTGGAGAGCTAAATCCGCTCAGATGAAATCCATAGGAAAGATAGCAATATTGCCGGGATTATTTAATATTAACGAACCAGTTATATTTGGTACACCGATGGTGTTAAATCCATTATTTATGGTACCGTTCCTACTAATTGAACCAATAAACGGAGTAATAGCTTTCCTGGCTGCAAAGGCAGGATTAATATCACCAGCTTACATTTTAGTACCATGGACAACACCTGGATTCATATCAGCTTTCCTTTCAAGCTTTGATTGGAAAAACATGGTGATGGTATTTTTCCTAATAGCATTAGATATAGTATTATACTATCCTTTCTTTGCAGTGTATGACAGAAAGTGTGCTAAGGAAGAGAGAGAGGCTTCAGCCCTTGCTGAATCAGGTGTTGTAGCAGGAGAGACTGTAGCAACAAAATAAAGATATTTCACTGAGAAGTATAATAAATTTCAAAGGAGCATTACTATATAGAAAGTAAAAATGATTTATAGTTTCATACAAAGTCTGGTAATGACTCTTTGAGGACATGTATTAATATAATTTATAAAGTTTTGAACAACTGATTTTATTTCCTCAACCGTAGGATAAAAGGTATTATTGAGAAAATTGCACAATTAAAAAATCTTTAATTTTCTTAATGTGGATAATTTTACGCGATTTTAAGTGCACTTTAATAAGCTATCAAAATTTCTTGTGGATAACTTAGAATTATATAAAATTGCTTTAAGCTGCTGTAGATAATGTTTTTTAGTGTTTAAGGCAAATGTTCCTGCAATTAGTGTTATGCAATTTAGCAATACCCAGGCCTTAGTATTACGAATTCCAGAGAACCTTATATTATCTGTATTAAGATAATCCTTCAATCTACTATTGCACCTTTCTATAGAGGTTCTTTTATCATAAAGACTTTGCCATTTTTCAGAGCCTCTAATAGGATAGCTAAAGAATCTATGGTTATTTTTATAGTTTACTTTAAGGCAATACCAATAGTTAGAACTGCTACATCAATTCATTCCGTTTGGACAGTTTACTTTGCCTAAGGCATAGGGACACCTGAATTTGAGATAGTCTCCGTCCTTGCCCCATTATGTTAATTCATAACCTTGAGAGCATATTGGATGAAGGTTCTCATTCATTCCTTCAGGTGGAGTGTAGCTCCCCCTCTTATTGTAAGCTATGATAGCCTGACCTTCGGTTTCATTAATGATGTAGTTATAGTTATCATCTATATCATATATGGAATCCATTATATAATAGCTTGGTGTAAATATTGAACCATACAATTCTTTAAGCTGTTTTATTAAAGGTATTGCTTCGATGCTATCATTCTTACTTGCAGGAGTAATAATTAAACTGAGCGGAAGCTCACTTTTGCAATTAGCAAGTATGTGAGCCTTCCAACCAAACCATTTAACATCATTGCCATCTGTATCTTTTTTATTTTCTCAATTAGGGGAAATACCATCGTCCTCAATTTTTGACTTAGGTTTTGGGCTTTCGAAGGAATCCAGTTTTGTAGAATCTATTGTTACCTCGGTTCCCTCGATGATACCCAGTTTCTTAGCTTTTAAAACTAAATTTTTAAATTCCTCTTACAAGTAATCAATTGAGGAAATTTTATCAAGAAATCTACTAAAGGTTGGTTCTGAAGGTGCTTTTTTCAAAACATCAAAACCACAGTAATATCTTAAAGCAGGATCTGGGTTAAGTCTTTCTACAAGACCATGTATATTTTTAATTTTCTTTAATTGCATAGCAATCAACGCATAGAAAAGTTTTGAGGCTTCATAGTCCTTCGGGCCTCTCTCATGGTCAGATTTAGAAAGATTTGTTTCTAAAACAGTAAGATCTAATTGCGATAAAACCATTTGAATTTTTGTTTTCGGCTGATATTTTATTATTTCTTCGAAGGATAAAAAGGTTTCTTGTCGAATATACATAAGTGAAATTCACTCCTTTGTCGGTTTATTTTGTTGCACTTAATATATTCGACATTTGGGGTGAATTTCCTTTTTGTATTAAGAAAAAGTCAGTTATTTCAATTCTTTAAAAATATGAAATTTGCTCAATTGCATAATGTTTAAGTCTCAAAGGAGGAGAATTTATGGCTAATTCAAATGACAAAAGATTTCCCGAAGGTTTTTTATGGGGAGGAGCCATCGCCGCAAACCAGGCTGAAGGTGCATGGAATGAGGATGGAAAGGGGCCTGACATAAGCAACGTAGTTACGCATGGTTTTACAAAACCCGCAGATGAGGATATTATAGAGGGCAAGTATTATCCGAGCCATGAAGCAATCGATTTTTATCATCGATATAAGGAGGATATTGCACTGTTTGGAGAAATGGGCTTTAACTGCTTTAGAACCTCAATAGCATGGTCCAGGATCTTCCCAAATGGGGATGACGCAGAGCCTAATGAAAAGGGGCTTCAGTTCTACGACGATTTGTTCGATGAAATGTTAAAATATGGAATGAAACCCGTTGTAACCATTTCACACTATGAAACACCTCTCCATTTGTTTAAAAAATATGGCGGATGGAGAAACAGAAAGCTTATCGAGTTTTTCACAAGGTATTGCGAAACCATTTTCAAAAGATATAAGGACAAGGTTAAGTATTGGATGACATTCAATGAAATAAACAACATGCACACAATTCCCTATGCCGCAGGTGCCATTAAATTTGAAGAGGGAGAAAATATTCTGCAGCCTATCTATCAGGCAAGCCACCATATGTTTGTGGCCAGCTCCCTTGCCGTTAAGCTGTGCCATCAAATTATCCCGGATGCAAAGATTGGATGTATGCTGTCACTTAGCGCCGTTTATCCAAATACCTGTCATCCTGATGATGTGTTTGGTGCATATGAGCTGAGAAGGCGTTCGCTTTTCTACTCGGATGTTCATTTAAGGGGATATTACCCAAGCTATATAAAACGTATTTGGGAGGAACGTGATGTACATGTACATATGGAGCAGGGAGACGAGGAAATCATAAGGCTCTATCCTGCCGACTACCTTGGCTTCAGCTACTACAGAAGCACAACCTACAAGGCTGGAATGCCGATACTTGGGCATACCGGCGGAATTGTAGGCCTTGAAAATCCCTATCTTAAGAGTACAGCATGGGGATGGCAGATAGACCCAAAGGGGCTTCGCTATGTATGCAATGAGTTGTATGACCGCTATCAAAAGCCATTGTTCATAGTTGAAAATGGACTGGGAGCCGATGATAAGGTTGAAGAGGACGGATCCATCATAGACGACTACCGTATCGACTATTTGAACAGCCATTTAAGAGAGGTTAGGGAGGCCATAAAGGACGGAGTTGATATTATAGGCTACACCTGGTGGGGTCCAATAGACATTGTAAGCGCCGGTACCGCGGAAATGAAGAAGCGCTATGGCTTCATATATGTTGACAAGGACAACGAGGGAAACGGTACCCTTAAGAGGGCAAAGAAAAAGAGTTTTTATTGGTATAAAAAGATTATAGAAACAAATGGTGAAATACTATAATTATACAGTGAGTAGGTAAACTCGGGATAGCTAATCCCGAGTTTTTCCCCCCTTAGAACCGTACGTGCGGGCCTCGCATACGGCTCCCATTATCCAGCTATTGGTAATATCCCAAATTTCCAATGTGCAAACAGATTTCTATCCCTTAACGCAATACTTCCCAACCAATACTCTGCTTTTCTTCTGTGTTTCCGCTTTTTATATTTCCTGCGGACCCATTTCACTAAGCAACCGTTGATATATCGAAGTACTCCATACATTTCTGATTTATAGAAATGCGTATAATAGTTAATCCAACCCACTATTCGCTTGTTAAACATATTTGCTATATCCCACAAATCCTTATCTACTTTAAGCTGTAATTTCCATCCTCTTACTTCCTTACGGATTGCCTTCTTTGCTTTTTCTGCTATTGCTGGCAGAAAGTTTGTAAAGTATTTACCATACTTGTTCTTGGCACCTCTAGGCTTAAATGTATACCCAAGAAAGTCAAATGTTATATTAGGATAATTTCCTTTTCTATCATCATCTTTGCAGTATACAATCATTGTTTTCTCAAGGTTTAATTGTAATCCGTATTGTTCAAATCGTTCCTGCAATCTTCTCTGTAAGTATTCCGCCTGCTTTAAAGATACGCAGTGTGCTACTCCATCATCCGCATATCTTGCCCAAGGAATTGTTTTAAATTTCTTTACCATAAAATCATCAAATACATAGTGCAAGAATAGATTTGCAAGTACCGGACTGATGACTCCACCTTGCGGAGTGCCGGAAGTTCTTGGTATTATTGTTCCATCTTCCATCTGAAATGGTGCCGCAAGCCACCTTTGAATATATAGGATAATCCACTCTTCATTTGTGTGTTTCCTTACCATTTCCATTAGAATGTCATGCCTGATATTATCAAACAGACCTTTGATGTCGAATTCAAGAACCCAGTCCTTCCTCCAGCATCTTTTCCTTGTGACTTCTAGTGCCTGTATTGCTGATTTATTTGGTCTGTATCCATAGGAGTCGTCATAAAACATAGGCTCTACTTGTGGTTCAAAGTATAGTTTTACTACCATTTGTGCAATTCTATCTTCAACGGTGGGAATACCCAATATTCTGGTTCCACCGTTTTTCTTTGGAAGTGCTACAGCTTTTACAGGTTTCGGAAAATAACTTCCTGATGACATTCTGTTCCAGATTTTGTAGAGGTTATTATTTAACTTCTTTTCAAAATCCTCTATAGACTGCTCATCAACTCCGTATGTTCCTTTGTTTGCTTTCACTTTCTCATAAGCCATAATTACAGCTCTCTTTGAGATATTAAACGGCTTTGTTTCTTGCATAAGTTCCTCCTCTTTTCCAAAGTTGACTTATTCTCGAAACTGGATAACTTAAAGTCCTTCGCTCCACTTCCATTACAGAGGCTTCATCACTACTACGACTCAATCTGCCTCCATGCTTGCATTGATACTCTTTTCTTACGGTTCTTCCGCTTGAAATACTCTCTTAACATCAAGCCGTGGGTTCCCACGTTCCATACAAACGCCTATACTAAAGTCATGCCACCTTTATGCCGTCCACCGCCTAGACAGTAAACAGGTTCCCTCTAGACTTATCCCAGGTTAACGACAACCCCCTGGTTTTGATGGAATCTATACGCTTTCGACATTTCCGTAAGTGGTTCACATGTTCATTCATCTCCTTAGTACTCACCTGACAGTTCTATACTGCCTTTTCCTTAACGCTCAATACCATAGCTTTTGACTATAGCACCTTAAGGTAGTTTGAAATCTCCACCTGTATGGCGATTTCGGTGGGCCTACCACCATCATTTGTATAGCATAGCTATCTTCATGTAGCCCTTTGGGCTTCATGAACTCGCCTTCGTGGCGCACTGTCATCGGCATATCTCACTATACGAATGTTATTGACCATCATCTTTTTGTCAAAGTAGTCTAAATAGATGTTAGCTAAAAGTGGAGAGATAACACCACCTTGAGAACACCCTTCCTCAGTATCATGAAAAGCACCATAATCCATCATGCCACTTTTAAGAAAGGATTTTATTAGCTTTAATACCTTGCCATCGCTTACCTTTCGGTTAACAGCCTTTAGTATCAGTTCGTGGTCAAGGGTGTCAAAGCACTTCGATAAGTCCATATCCACAACATATTCTAACCCATACTTGTTCATAAACCTTTCTGCTTTGGCTACCGCCCTTTGGCATGACCGTTTAGGTCTGTATCCATAGCTTGAAGGATGAAAGTCCGGCTCAAATATCGGTTGCATTATGTTTAAAAGTGCCTGCTGTACTACCCTATCCCTTACCGTAGGTATTCCTAAAGGCCTTTTACCTCCATCTGGTTTATCAATGTAAACTCTTTTGACTTCCCTAGGACAATACGTGTCAGTTTTAAGTTCATGATGAATTTTCTCTATGTTCTCCTCTAATTTGGCTTCAAAGTCTTCAATAGTCTCCCCATCTACTCCTGGAGCTCCCTTATTGGACTTCACTGCCTTGAAGGCTTCATAAAGATTATTTTTGTTATATACCTTGTCTATAAGACTGTACCATTTCTTCATCATGAACCTCCTTCGCTGTACTTCATGTGTTTTCTTCTCTGTAAATCGCAGTTCCTTCATTCAGTTCATAGGATTCTCTAGCCTAAGGCAATAATTCCTTACTATCTGAATTACTCTGCTTAACGCATACGATAAAACCAGTAGTTCGCCACCCCGGTAATATCGTTCTTCTCAGCATTTCAGCATCAGTTATCTTCGTTTATTTTACAGATAGAGAACAAATCCATACACTTTAGTTTTCCTTCATCCCTTCGCAAATATGAACTCTTTTGGATATCCATATCCCACCATAACCAGGTATGGTGTCCTCTTAGTTTTACCCTCCAGTCTGTTACCAGCTTTCATTGGCTAAGAGTTAATAACTACTACGGATTCTTCTGCCGCCTGCACTACATCATCTTTCCCTTGTGTTTCCACTTGTTCAGATTTACCTGCTAACGCAGGATAGTACAGGTTTTCCCCAGATAAGTTTGCCTGCCCGAACATGAACCCATCCGTCCAAACTTAAGGAGTTATCCAACTTTTGGGCTTTCCCACTTTGTGCAGGGTTACCCACTCCATAAGCCAACCCTCGGTTCGCTCTCGCTATGTTCCATGTTCCCCCTTCAGCTTCCTTCAGACATAACCGTCGCCGATTATGCCCTTGCTTACGGGTTGTCTTCCCGCTCATAAGGTGACAAGGCTTCTTTCAGCCTATCGGCTCAGCAAACATGCTGGGCGTACACAAAAAAGAGCCTTGTTGTTAGGCTCTTTAAATAAATCCTATGCAAAATGTGTATGCTTAGCTTTCCACTTATTTAGCGCTATCCCTAGCCAGAAACTATATATTCCTAATGTAACAACACAAAGCAACCACCACTTAATCCAGTTCCCAAATAATTGTACTGCTTTACCATCAAATTTTAATCTTCTGCCTTCTACAACTGCATGATTAATCTTCCATCCATAAAGCTTGCATACAGCCCAGGGATAGCAAATACCGAATGTGCATATTGTAACTATAGTGCCTAATAACAACCATCCTATATACTGTAATTCTCAGGAGGCCGGCACCTTACAAAACAACTGGCAGTCATATGACTGCCAGTATTATTAAATGAGCAATTATTTTATCCTAAATCTTCTCCATTGGTTGCTATTACCTTTTGGAACCAGCCAAAGCTCTTTTTCTTATATCTCTTCAAATCCCTTAAATCCTTTTCATCACGGTTTACAAAAATAACACCATAACGTTTTTTCATTTCTCCCTTGGAACTTAGTATGTCGGTTGAACCCCACATGAGGTAGCCAAATACCTCTACGCCCTCTTCCATAGCAAGCTTCATTTGTTCAATATGGTTTTTCATATAATCAATACGATAATCATCCTCTACCGTATTGTTCTCATTTAACTCTTCTATAACGCCAATTCCGTTTTCACTTATAAGAATAGGCATTCTATATCTTGCATAAACATCCTTTAGTGCTATTCTAAGGCCTATTGGATCTATAGTCCATCCCCATTCAGTTGTCTTTAAATATGGATTTGGTCCTACGCCTTTAATAAATTCTTTATCTTCTCCATGGATTTCCTTAACAGTCTTGCTTTGATAATAGCTAAAGGTTAAATAATCCGGTTTATTTTCCTTTAATAATTCTAAATCTCCGTCCTCAAATTTAGGCGTAATGCCCTTATTTTTCCAATAGCTTGTAATGTATGTTGGATATTCACCATGGACAAACACGTCGAAGAAGAGGTCTACATTAAGTTCCTTTGCTTTATAAGTTGCAAGTACATCCTCTGGTTTGCAGGTTAATGGATATAGGGTATTATAGGTTACCATTCCACCCATTTTTGCATCGGGAACCAATTCGTGCAGTGCCTTTGTAGCCTTGCAGTGCGCTACAAATATATTGTGGCATAATTGATATCTAAAGGCTTCTTCATCAACACCCTCGGGAACTGTCTCGCCCCAATATCCCGGACGCTGCAGTACTAAATTTTGTTCATTAAATGTAATCCAGTACTTAACTCTATCGCCAAAGTGTTCAAATAAAATCCTTGCGTATCTTTCGAATGCATCCACAACTTCCCTTGAGGCAAAACCATTGTATTTCTTAGCAAGGGCTAAAGGTAAGTCAAAATGATACATTGTCATTACCGGCTGCATGCCATTTGCTATTAACTCATCGATCAAGTTGTCATAAAATTTTAAGCCTTCTTCATTAATTTCACCTTCACCATCAGGAATGATTCTTGACCATGAGAAACTGGTGCGATAAGCATTGAATCCCAATTCCTTAAATAGTGCAATATCTTCCCTATATCTATGGTAGAAATCAACAGCTACCTTCCAATCTGAAGAATCCTCCCTTACTGGTCTTACGTCTACTATTGATAATCCCTTTCCACCTTCATTCCATGCACCTTCAGTTTGAAAGGAAGTTACTGCGCCTCCCCATAAAAAACCTTCAGGGATTATGTTTTTCTTTTTCTCCATAAGTATACCTCTTTCGTCTAGATTTTATTTTTAAGATGTCAGCTTTTCTTTACTTTATTCATTATTTGGATGTCCTCTTAATGGGGAGAGGCTGACTAAAAGTATTTAGCCTGCCTCTTCTTTTAATTGTTTTTAATTCATTATATCTACAGTTTATGCTCTAACTGAACTGCTATCAATTGCTGCTTCCATCTGGCTTTGTCTTTCCTGTTCAAGCAGAATTTGATCCTGTTTCTTAAAGAATGGGAAGTATATTGCTGTAGAAGTTAAAGTAAGAATTACCTGTAACAGAGCACCTTTCCATCCGGAAACCAGAAATCCTGATATTATTGGAGGAGTAGTCCATGGAACATTTACCCCTGAGAAAGGTGCCATAAATCCAAATTTAATAGCATAATAGGTTATTACTGCTGCAACAGTTGGAGCAGCTACGAATGGTATAAACATTATTGGGTTCATTACTATTGGGAATCCAAATAATACAGGCTCATTAATATTGAAAATTCCTGGTCCTAAGGCAAGCTTACCTACTGATTTCGACTGTGCTGATTTTCCAACTAAAATCATACAAAGAACTAGTCCTAAAGTTAGTCCTGATCCACCAAACTGTAAAAATAGTGCCCTAAACTGCTCAGTTACTACGCGGGCTCCATTTTCAATTGTTAAAGCCTGTCCACCATCAAGTATTGACTGGTTAGCTGCCATATTTGCGAGTAATAATGATTGGGTCACGGCGTTTACAATCTGTGAACCATGAACACCAAACCACCAGAAGAATGATATAAAGATTGATATTAACAATGCACCTGGTAAGGAATCTGTGAATCCTTGAAGTGGTGTTTGAAGTACCTTATATATAAATTCAATAAATGTTGTCTTTAAAACAACCTTGAACACATGGTATACAACTGTAGCACCAACAATGATAACAAAACCTGGTATCAAAGCTGCAAACTGATTGGAAACTCCCGTAGGAACACTGTCTGGAAGTTTAATTGTAATCTTCTTTCTTAAGAACCAGCTATATGTATATCCAACAATAAGACCAATAATTATAGCTGTAACCATTCCTCTTCCGCCAAGCCAGGTTCTAGGAATAACTCCTGTTATTACAGATTTATCGGGTGCAGTAGTAGTCTGGTTTAAGGTAATTAAAAATGAAATCAATCCTATTACACCTGCTGGTACTGCAGGATAACCTTCATTTCTAGTGTAGCTATAAGCTATACCAAATACAGCGATTAAAGCTATTATACTAAAGCTTGAATTATAAGCTTGAAGTAAAGGGTCTGTCCATGTTTTACCGAATTGTTCTGCCATCCACGCATTGAAAGCTGGTATTGGTATATTTGCAAGTAGGAGGAATACTGATCCTATTAGTGTAACAGGAAGTGTATACATCATTCCTTCTTTAACTGCAACAACGGCTTTAAGATTTACGAACTTCATTACATTGCTAATTATCTTGTCTCCGATTTGCTCGGTTTTGAGCGACATAATTTCAATCCCCCTTAAATAATTATAGTTATGATTGCTTTGAGAATTTTAGATTAATCATTGACAAAATTCTCACTCTGCTCTTGCGAGCGTTGTTCTTGAATGATTTATAATTTTTCTTACATTTTAATTGTCATAACCACCTCCTTAAAAATTTAGCTTCTGTGTAAGAAGAATCCTATAAAGCCTCCTTCAACTTTTGGATGCAAAAATCTATTGCGTTAATTTCTCCAAAGGCTCCCGCCTTTGTTATTACACGAAGTCCATGGAAGGGCCCTCCCTCAAGTTGCATAAGAGGTATTCCGGCCACTACTTCCTGGAGTATTCTTGATCCCTTTGCATTAATATGGCGGATTACTTCTATTGCGGTGTCTCCACCTGTTAGAAAGAGGCCTGAAACAGCTGCATTTGTTAATATATTCTCCACAATTTTCCCAAGGGTTTGCTGAGTAAAAGTACTTATTTCTTCCTTTGATATCCCCATTTTACTGCCCAATTGAATACAAGCCTCATAATCTTCTCTGTTATAGCTGGAAACAAGAATAGTATCACAGCCTTGCTTTAATTCATTTACAGCTTCTTCAATATAGGGTGTCAGGTTCTTGTCCCTTAGCAATTCTGCGATATTTACCCTAACTACCTTTACCCCCTTCGACTGGGCAAAATGAACCTGATTACGAGAAACCTCACTAACACTTCCAACAACACCAAGCACGGGAATCGAAGGAATATTTACCTGCATAATCGCATTAGCCAAGCCTGCAGAACCCACCCAAAGTGTCTTTTTCTTCAAAGCGCCAACAAGTTTCACGATTTTAATTAAATCTTCATCTTGAGCAGCGTCAAAGGTAACAAATTCATTATTACTAAAATCCAAATTACCGCTTCTAAGACTATCAATTGGCACATGTACAACCTTTTCCCCTATACTGCCTTGTAAAAGTTTTGTAATATCATCCTCAATTACCGGCTTGATAGGATCTCTTCCTATCTCAGTTTTTGATACAGGAGTATTACTTATATGTTGTATTCCATTAATAGTAGTCCTGTGATTAGCTGGATAAGCTGGAGCAAAAACCACTAATTCAGGCCTGTATACTTCATATAATGCTTTTACCTCTTCCGCTATATTTCCTCTTAAGGTGGAATCAACCTTTTTATAAACGCAATTAAAGGAATTTGTTAATACACTTTCACTTATCTCCTTTACTCTTTTATAGGCTTCTTCTCCACTCAATCCTCTTGATTCAGTATCGACAACCAAGGCTTGGCAGTCTATTTCATTCTCCACTTTACTAAAGATTACTTTGGTCGGTATTCCCCTCTTAGTAAACTGAACTCCAGTATCATTAGCTCCTGTAAAGTCATCTGCGATTATTAAAAATTTGTCCATTCCTTTGTTCCTCCCAACCGTCCCAAACACAAGCATGTCACTTTCACAAATATATATTATGCAATTTTTGTGCCAATATTGAAAAGCGTGTTTATTCGCTATATTTCTACAATTTTGTTGCTTTTTGCGACTTTTCTTGTTGCAAAAAGCAACAATCGATGAGCTATTCATCGGTTGCCTCAAATTTTCTGTAAAGTGAAATAATTCCTTAAATCCACGCAAAATATCAAAGGGACTCATTTTAATTTCTACTACAGGTACATCTACAGCATTTTTAATCATTTTATAGGTACCACCCCTTGAAATCAGTACCCTTGTCCCCTCATTAATGACTCTGTGTGCTGCCCTTACACCTTCGCTTAAATCCCCTATGAAACATCTACATCCAGTTCATTATCATCTATAATTTTTTTTAGCCATATATTGTTAAACGTCAAAATAAAGCCTGCTAAATTTCTAAAAATGCGTTAAAATAAATTCACCTTTAATACTTGCGTAAAATTAAATAATCTGACCTTTAGGAATGCAAATTAAGAAAACTGTCAATACTTATAAAAAATACAAAAAAAGGAAAAGGGGAAAGTGGTTTCAAAACCATTCTTTCCCCTAAAAACAAATCCTACAATGATAAGTATTGCCAAGTTTTCCGAAAATATAATCAAAGACTTGTTATTAAGAGAAAAAAATTTTGAGCATATGTATGGATGCCCTTCATGCGGCTATAAAGGCATGTTTCACCGCCATGGTCACTATGATAGGAACGTAGTTACCCTTAATCAACATTTTGTCATTAGTATCCAGCGTTTTTTATGTCCTTGCTGTGGCAAAACTTACTCACTCCTACCATCCTTTCTTATCCCATATTTTATCTATACCTTTGACGTAATCATATTTTGTCTGTATTCCATATTTGCGCTACAAAAAAAGGCTAACTATGTATGTAGTATTCTACATGGCTGCAATAAGCAGTGCTTCATGACTATTCAATCCATCATCTTTTTTAAGAAGAGATTCCTGTCTAAAATTCATGTTGTAAATACCTTTTTTGCTGCCATGGATTGTTTTCATTATGATTCGGATTTGTCCTCTTTCTCGAAGAATGAGGCTGCCGCCATATTGCTTTCTAGAATAGTTCCTTTCAAACAGCATCCTTGATGATTTTAGATTGATCCTCAATTTTGATATGGATTCTAAAAACCTGTGCATAGTTATATTCTGCGGCCAGCCTAAACTTGTATTGCAGCTTGATAGACAGCCCCATGAAGCTCTACATCAGCGTATAGCAATTAATTATACTTTTTCCGGTTTATCCAGAACAGAGACACAGAAATATATACTATCACGCTTTAAAGCAAGTGGAAGAAGAGAACCCCCTATAGAAGAAAGTGCCTATGAACTCATTTATACGACTACTGGTGGTATCCCAAGAAAGATCAATAAGCTTATGACTATGGCACTTCTCTTGGGTTTTAAAGAAAAACAATCTATACTTACTCCAGACATATTTTTAAAGTCAAACGATGAAGATACCCTTAAAATACCCTAGGAGATGAGATTATGACTACTAATGTTAATATTCCAGTTAAGTGCACGATTGGGGACAAAGATCATTGTCCCAATGAATCATGGGAAGCACGCATATCATACATAAAAAATTATGGGAGCCATTACGAAATGAGGATACAATCCTACTACGGGTCAGTTTTGGTGTTGTTTGGTAAAACTGCCTTTGGCTATTTTGCATGTATTCCTGATTATGAAGCAGGATGCCATCTTTCCCATCTTGGAGACATCTTCTGGAATATTGAGCAGTTAGTCAGGATTATTGACGAAGTCACAGGAATTACAATTGCAGAGGCGCTTCGTGCTGTTGCAGATTATATTGATCCTAAAATTTAAAAGAACGTATCTAAATGATTTTTAAGGTTCTTGTCTACCGGGAGGATAGGGCAATGTAGGGATACAACCTGAGCGCCTGGTGGAATTCTATACAAGACAAATGAGAAAGGGTGGTATTTATACTACCTTTTTTCATTTGTCTTGGAAGAGCCAAAGCGATAAATCCCGGGGGTTGGGGCAGAGCCCCATATGTACTAAGTTTCTATAATTTGCATTTTAGGCTGATTTTACTAGAAGCAGTTTATTTAATCTGCTGTTTTTAGAATCATTTTTTATTATTTTGAGGTTATTATATTGCGACTTTATCAGCATATTTTATTGTGCTGTGTAACAGGTAGGCTAAATCAGCAATTCTCTTATGCGAAGACGTAGACGACCCGAAGTTTCAATTCCTTATAGGTAGGCTAAATACTTTCTTTCAAGGTTTGACGAATATGGAGAATACAATGAAGTTTCAATTCCTTATAGGTAGGCTAAATACTAAAAGGAGTGGTAAAAATGCCAACTTGTTTAAATTGTTTCAATTCCTAATAGGTAGGCTAAATACTTCGACTGCACCGGCATAGACTGGAGCAGTCTTATAGTTTCAATTCCTTATAGGTAGGCTAAATACGTGTATATTTGATTGATATACACTCACATATCAAATAGTTTCAATTCCTAATAGGTAGGCTAAATACTTTGCTGCTTAATACTTCACCATGTCACTTCTACTCTTGTTTCAATTCCTAATAGGTAGGCTAAATACCTGCACCCCCTGCTTTTATTGTTTCTTTTTTCTTAGTTTCAATTCCTAATAGGTAGGCTAAATACCATCAACTTACCAAGCATATTGAGTACACATATCTTAGGTTTCAATTCCTAATAGGTAGGCTAAATACTCAACAAGATTGCTAAGGATTTGCTGGATATTGGAGTTTCAATTCCTAATAGGTAGGCTAAATACGAAAAATTGGACAGATTGAAAACTGCTCAAGAGCAAGGTTTCAATTCCTAATAGGTAGGCTAAATACTATAGCAGACGAGATAGGCGCTTTTAGAGATTATCAGTTTCAATTCCTAATAGGTAGGCTAAATACGAAGTGGCAGATTTGGTATTGCGGGAAGTGAAAAAGTTTCAATTCCTAATAGGTAGGCTAAATACCCTTACAGCAGTATCAATCATGTACAAAGAAAATGGGTTTCAATTCCTAATAGGTAGGCTAAATACCATATAAAGGTTTTTGCGTTTTTTCGTGGTATGAAGTTTCAATTCCTAATAGGTAGGCTAAATACTACCAGGCTGGCAAGGGAATTTGCAGAACTTCCAGCGTTTCAATTCCTAATAGGTAGGCTAAATACTTAAAGTCAGTTGAAATGAAACAAGAGCTTGAGGCATGTTTCAATTCCTAATAGGTAGGCTAAATACCGGGGAGCTTAAAAAAGATGCTATAGATAGGATTGTGTTTCAATTCCTAATAGGTAGGCTAAATACTAATCGGCGATTTAAAAGAAGCTATTGTAATGTTTGAGTTTCAATTCCTAATAGGTAGGCTAAATACACTTTTTTCCCTCCCCCTACCCTCTCAGCTAAATCACTGTTTCAATTCCTAATAGGTAGGCTAAATACATATAGCAGACTTTTTGAAAGATATTGATGGGAAAAAGTTTCAATTCCTAATAGGTAGGCTAAATACAGTCCAGATTCTCCTTCCACACATGGTGGATGAGCAAAGTTTCAATTCCTAATAGGTAGGCTAAATACCCTATGGCGGAGATGTATTTGCAGCCGCAGGAATATAGTTTCAATTCCTAATAGGTAGGCTAAATACCTTCCCTTTCGAAGTCTTCTATCCTGTATTCATCCTGTTTCAATTCCTAATAGGTAGGCTAAATACCTTGTCCATTAACCTTACAAGTATTACCCAGTCTCCGTTTCAATTCCTAATAGGTAGGCTAAATACCCAAAGAAGACTCTACCAGAAGGCACTTTGAAGAGTAGTTTCAATTCCTAATAGGTAGGCTAAATACCTACGAATGTGTTAGTTACTAATATTACAAAGGCATAGTTTCAATTCCTAATAGGTAGGCTAAATACTTGAATATTCAATTGAACAGCTTGTAGAGCTATTTAAGTTTCAATTCCTAATAGGTAGGCTAAATACCCTCTATTTTCTCTAATAAAGAGGTGAAAACATGAAAGGTTTCAATTCCTAATAGGTAGGCTAAATACGCCTGCATAAGGCTTGGAATAGATGGAAAGCAATTTAGTTTCAATTCCTAATAGGTAGGCTAAATACCATATTACTCATTTTGATTATCCCCCTCTTTCACTAAGTTTCAATTCCTAATAGGTAGGCTAAATACCTATTTCCTCGAACTTCATGTTTAGTATCTCTCCAGTTTCAATTCCTAATAGGTAGGCTAAATACATAGAATGGTGCTATATGCCTTAGCGCATATAGCTTTTGTTTCAATTCCTAATAGGTAGGCTAAATACAGGTGGAGCCGACAAGATTTCTCCACCGAAACATCTGTTTCAATTCCTAATAGGTAGGCTAAATACACCTCTCCCTCCTTTTCAAATGGTAGATGAGTAAAGTTTCAATTCCTAATAGGTAGGCTAAATACTTCTTTGAGTCTACGCAAAAAATGGGAATTTTATACATAGTTTCAATTCCTAATAGGTAGGCTAAATACAAGAAAATTAGAAAAGAGAAAAGCAAGGAGATGGATAGTTTCAATTCCTAATAGGTAGGCTAAATACCAACTGCCACTAAGATTGGTACTAAAGCGATATCAGTTTCAATTCCTAATAGGTAGGCTAAATACACGATTTCCCAAATTGAAAGTGGAAAGCGCCAAACGTGTTTCAATTCCTAATAGGTAGGCTAAATACCTAAGGATAAGAAGGCGTAAGCCTTTGAACATTGCAGTTTCAATTCCTAATAGGTAGGCTAAATACTCGCTTTCATTAGATGGTTCCAGTTCTTCAAGTTTTTTGTTTCAATTCCTAATAGGTAGGCTAAATACACACAAGAGAGAAAAATTTGCTATGACCGAACAGGTTAGTTTCAATTCCTAATAGGTAGGCTAAATACTCATAGAGGTCATAGAATATATGCCTTGCATTAACTTGTTTCAATTCCTAATAGGTAGGCTAAATACGAGCGAACATTTGCTTCTCAAAGATATGTTGAGAAATTGTTTCAATTCCTAATAGGTAGGCTAAATACTGAGTCCATCTTCTGTGATAAATAACTTTGCCATTGTCGTTTCAATTCCTAATAGGTAGGCTAAATACTATTTATTTCTTTTTCTTGCCATTCAAGGCTTTTTTCGTTTCAATTCCTAATAGGTAGGCTAAATACATGACTGCGCAGGCATAGCCTGGAGCAGTTTAATAAAGTTTCAATTCCTAATAGGTAGGCTAAATACTGAATATTCAATTGAACAGCTTGTAGAGCTATTTAAGTTTCAATTCCTAATAGGTAGGCTAAATACTTCGCCTCCTTCCTCCTTATCTTTGGTTGTTTTGATGTTTCAATTCCTAATAGGTAGGCTAAATACTACAGTTCAGCCAGGGGACACTCTCTGGAGTATAGGTTTCAATTCCTAATAGGTAGGCTAAATACAATAAAACATGCTGTTGAAGAATTAGAAGATAAATGTTTCAATTCCTAATAGGTAGGCTAAATACCTTCATCAGCATGGAAGAAATGTAGAGATGGATATATGTTTCAATTCCTAATAGGTAGGCTAAATACAGCGGAGCAGAAATGCTCTTCCGCTCAACCTGAAAAAGTTTCAATTCCTAATAGGTAGGCTAAATACAAGAATCATTGATGGTGTTTATACATATGAGTATGTGAGTTTCAATTCCTAATAGGTAGGCTAAATACAAGTGTGAAACCACAATTTTTATAAGGTGAGGTTTGTTTCAATTCCTAATAGGTAGGCTAAATACATATGAATTCCTCTGCACATCAAGTTTTTTCAAGTTGTTTCAATTCCTAATAGGTAGGCTAAATACTTAAAAATATTATTTTTGATGTCTTTAACATCTTTTTGTTTCAATTCCTAATAGGTAGGCTAAATACATGCCATGTTTTATGGCTGCCTGCTGGGCAGCCCTCATGTTTCAATTCCTAATAGGTAGGCTAAATACATTGCAGAATCGAATCTTTAAATTTTGCAGAAACATGTTTCAATTCCTAATAGGTAGGCTAAATACTACTTGCCAATAAAATTTTTTCCCCGGTGTTCCTGGTTTCAATTCCTAATAGGTAGGCTAAATACCGATGTGTCGCATTGTAAGAGTAAAAAAGTTATATGGTTTCAATTCCTAATAGGTAGGCTAAATACTTTATAGCTTATTTCACACCTCTTACATAAATTCAAACGTTTCAATTCCTAATAGGTAGGCTAAATACTAAAAGCTGAATATAGACAATTTTTAAAGGAACATAAGTTTCAATTCCTAATAGGTAGGCTAAATACAACATGAGATTAAAATTATTATCAAAATGTGAAATTGGTTTCAATTCCTAATAGGTAGGCTAAATACATTAGCAAAGAAATATTAAATTTTGAAAGGAGATATGGTTTCAATTCCTAATAGGTAGGCTAAATACTTAGTTCAGCCCTTAAAGCTTCTTCAAAGGTCATAGTTTCAATTCCTAATAGGTAGGCTAAATACAGAAATTCATTGAACATAAGTAGCCAGCATGTAGTGTTTCAATTCCTAATAGGTAGGCTAAATACTAACAGACCGCTAACGCTCAACCTGTGAATAAATTAGTTTCAATTCCTAATAGGTAGGCTAAATACTTGATAGCAAAGAAGATGCTTTAAAAAAGATTGAAGAGTTTCAATTCCTAATAGGTAGGCTAAATACTTATTAGATAAAAATTGGAAGTCGTTTTTTAAATCCAGTTTCAATTCCTAATAGGTAGGCTAAATACCTGCTGCGTCGTTTGATAGTAACATTAACTTATTTATGTTTCAATTCCTAATAGGTAGGCTAAATACGACGAGTGGGGCTTTGGTGCAGAATTAATAGAAAAAAGTTTCAATTCCTAATAGGTAGGCTAAATACACAGAAGAAAGAACTATAACAGCAGAAAAAGTAGAGTTTCAATTCCTAATAGGTAGGCTAAATACTTGAAACGGACAACTGGTATAACCCAGAACCAAGAAGGTTTCAATTCCTAATAGGTAGGCTAAATACGAGAAAAGGCACTGATTACAACATGCCAACTCAAAAATGTTTCAATTCCTAATAGGTAGGCTAAATACTATAACCGGTCAGCTTTTTCTCAGCCATTTTCTGTCGTTTCAATTCCTAATAGGTAGGCTAAATACTAGAAGAATTCAAAAATTATATTTATGGACTTATAGGGTTTCAATTCCTAATAGGTAGGCTAAATACTCGCCTTTAAGCTGTTCTATAGCCTCTTTAGAACTCTCGTTTCAATTCCTAATAGGTAGGCTAAATACCTTGCTCTACTTTATAAAATGTACTTTTACTAACTCCGTTTCAATTCCTAATAGGTAGGCTAAATACGGCTTGAAGGGTATTAAGTGCGGGAGATGTAACGCACGTTTCAATTCCTTATAGGTAGGCTAAATACTCTTCTTCCCAGTTTTCATCTTTTGCAACAACTAAAGTGTTTCAATTCCTAATAGGTAGGCTAAATACAGGATGAAACAATAAAAGAATCCTTGCAGCAATATAGTTTCAATTCCTAATAGGTAGGCTAAATACTAACTTTATTCCTAGCAGATTCAGGTCGTTGTGTTCTAGTTTCAATTCCTAATAGGTAGGCTAAATACATAGCTAACCATGCTGGAATAAGCTTTATATAACCAGGTTTCAATTCCTAATAGGTAGGCTAAATACTAAATGGGACGAACTGACAGGGGAATACAACCCTGTGTTTCAATTCCTAATAGGTAGGCTAAATACCAATTTCACCGTATACAACAGCTGAACCATCAAACTGTTTCAATTCCTAATAGGTAGGCTAAATACCCTTTCGAAGTCTTTTCTTGCTGTATTCTTGTATGAGTGTTTCAATTCCTAATAGGTAGGCTAAATACCCTAACAAGCCTTATTATATCTATATTATTTCATCCTGTCAATTTGTTTCTTTTTTTTAATAAAAAAGTAACTTTCTAGCTTTTTCAATACTTTAAGCCTGCTGTCGACCCCCTGGGTTTTTTGCAAGATTCAGGATCGACAGCAAAAACTAACTCAACAAAACGTGACAGGCACGTTTTGTTGAGTTAGTTAGAAAATCATATAGCTTTCATTTTGATCTCTAATTAAACCTGTATTTTTATTGTAGTTATCATCTATTCCTTCAAATGGAAGAACTAATATGCCATGTCTATTATCAAACCTTTTAAACATATTTTTAGGAACAGAAATAAAATACTTATTTAGCTCATTTTTTATCTCAAGATACCTTTCCCTTCTTTTTTCAAAGTCCTTTATACTTAAAATTTTAAAATATCTTTCTAAAATACCCCTTGCCTCTTCATCTATTTCAATAAATATGTCAATATATCCCGCGTTATTCTCTATTAATGAAAATTTTGCTACTGGATATTTATCTTTTGAAAAGTTAAGCCTCTTTATAGATTTAATAATGCCCTCTGATAAATCCATCGCCTTGTTTTTAGTAACCTCTTTAAAATATGCATTTATTAGTTCATAGTAATCCTTTTCATTTATATATTCAAACCCCTCTAAAATTTTTCTTGTTATATTAACCGAAGCTGTCCCATATACATGCTTTGAGAAAGGCTCTCCTTCTTCATTTACCATCCTATAAACATAAACATCACCTTTATCTTTGACACCATTTCTATTGCAGCGCCCTGCACACTGTATGATTGAATCAAGAGGTGCAAGATCCCTTATTACAACATCAAAATCAAAGTCGACTCCTGCTTCAACAACCTGTGTTGATACCAATATTATCTTATCTCCATTTTTCAATCTTTCTACAATTTCCTCAATCCTCTGCTTTCTATGCTTTGGTACAAGATTTGTTGAAAGATAATATATGTCCCTATCTAAATTAGAAAGTCCATTAAACACCTCTATTGACTGATTTATAGTATTGCATACGATCATATAGGATTTATACTCTAAATTTTGTTTAAATTCATCTACAAATTCTTGAACGGTTATGCTGCTTAGCTTTGGTATTATTCTTGTTCTATCAAAAAGATTGAAGTATTTCTCACATCCATCTAAAAGCTCTACTGCATCCTTTAATATTGCTGGTTTTGTTGCTGTCATCATTATTATCTTTACATCTAAATATTTTGCTGCCATTTCAAATATAAAATCAACTAAAGGATAGTATTTTATATCAATCGCCTGAACTTCATCTAAAAGTATAATAGAACCCTTTATATTTACAAACTTTTTGACCATTCTATTTCTAACACCAACTAAACTCTCTAAAAGTTGCACAAATGTTGTAACAACAACAGAGCTCTCCCAATTTTCTATAAGAAGCTCTGACTGTGCTTTACTGTAGTCCATATTCTCATCATTATATTCAACATCTGCCATACTATGATGCTTAATTAAAAACCTACTCTCTGACAGTCTATAATCCTCAATTTCATTGAAAATTTCCTTAATAACCTCATAGTTTTGGTCAATTATAGATGTAAAGGGAAGTGCGTATATTATCCTTCTTCTGTCCCCTAAAATCTCCCTTAATTTTAATGCAGCAAAAAATCCAGCATATGTTTTACCTGTTCCTGTTGGTGCAGTTATAGTGAACATGCTCTTATTAAAGTTTCTGGAGATCCCATCCATAACTTTTCTAAAAATATCGCTTCTAATTCCACCTAAATCATTTTTGCCCTTTATCTTCTGTTGTCTTACATCTTCCAATTTATCAAATGTTATATATCCTTCTTCAGGAATCTGTGTATTAGAGGCACTTATTTTATCAGCTGATATTAGAGCAGAGTATAGGCACATAAGGTTTATATAGTGAACTTCTTCTTCCCTTCTTTCAAGGGAAAAATGTATTTTTCTAAGATTTAAAAGCACATCCTCTACACTCGTTTCTAAAAATTCATTAAAAATTTCGCCAAATCCCAGCTTTTCATAATCATTATATATAACATCTTTATTTTGCCTTATATCCTCAGTTTGCTTTTTTACTACATTTAGCTTATCCTTAACCCATAAATCAGTTTCATCTATCCCCTTAAAATTTTTAGGAAGACTTTCACTTGGACTTTCTAAATTTCCATGATGATGCAAAATAGCAAGATAAGCATACAAAGGATGTGCACCCGAAAGCAGCTTTAAAGCTGCAAATGCACCAAATACTGCTGATATAAAACCATGCTTTGTAAGTTCAGATGATTCACCCTTAAATAAATGTCTTTGAAAATATGTTGTGTATTTTCCAAAATCATGGCATAGGGCTATTATCCTATAGGCTTCTTTTTGCTCACCATAAAGCAAATCATTATTTATCCCATATACCTCTTTTAAATGGTCTATTAAAAGCTTATCTGGATGCGAATAAAACTCCACAAAAAATCCCTCCTATTTAAAGAGGGGACAAAAAGTCCCCTCACATAAACACAATATTTTCACCATTTTCTAGTCTTACAAAATCACAATTTAGGCTTACCTTTAAATCCTTTCCCCTCTCTTCAAATATATATGTCGCAGCTTCTTTGATCATCCTATCCTCAAAAAAGTCCCTTGGCACTCTCTCCCTTACAAGCACCATATCATCATAGTTAAATTTTATATCCTTTATATAGTCTTTATTTATTGGGGTTACAATGTCACCTTCCCCTTGTATATACTCCCCTTGATATTCACCAACATATTCAATATTAGCACTAAATGGAGCAGCACCAAGATATATGGGATATTCACATTTTCCACAGCATACCCTGTGTTTAATCTCTTCATATATATCTTTGCATCTATGCCTTAAATACACCCTGTACACCACATTGTTATCCTGGGCTGCAATGATTTCAAATGGAACTTGAGTATGGTCCTTTACTGCAAATACGCCGTTTGGGTTCTCTACCTTCATATAGTTCAAAGTCTGCATAATCCTTCTTGGCTTAAACATTACCCTTGCAGTTATATATAAATTTTCACTGGACAATAAATCATAATAGCTGTCCCTCTCAATCCCTAATATTGATGCTACTACTCCCATTAGTGTAGTCCGTGGTGGAAATAGATAGGACATAGATGATGAGTTAGTATAAAACTTTCTAAAGTGGGCAAACTTACCCTTTAAATCAAATACCAAAACATTCATATAATCACCCTACTTAACTTCAACTAAATTAAAATCAGCCAGTACGTTCTTTAAGGCTACTACTCTACCTTCATACACAAGCTCCAATGCTTCATCCGCAAAATAGAATACCTTATTTATTTTATCCTTATTATTTATTAACCTTTCAACAAGCTTTGTAATATCTAAACTTACCTCTTCAATGTCCCTTACGTTTTCAACCTTTTCAGAAAGTACAATATAATCTCTAAAATCCCCTAGTATTGTTTGGCTATCATTATATTCAACCCTTAAATATAGCCTTGGATATTGTCCTACCTTACTTCTTGTTGCTTGATTTACTATAGCATATTTCATGGCTTTATCAAGAAGTTCTAAATCCTCTGGCTTTAATCTCGTTTTTTCTGCCCTTTTACCAGACACAACGCCAAAGAAAGAGATAAGTGAATATTTAACCCTATAATCCTTTCCTATTGCACCCTGTGAATTTCCTGTCTCGCTTGAAAAATGAGATGTAATTGAAGACTCCAAAAGTTCAACCTTATTTAATGAGTATCCCCAATTAAATTGAACAGGTCCTATAAATGTCTTGTTGTCACTTTTAACCGGCATAGTTGCTCCAAACATTCTAACGTCAATTAAATTTTCAAGTATCCAATCTTCAGTAAATTCCTTAAAACCCTTTGTTCTTCCTTCTGCATTTACAACCTTGCCATCCACCATTCTTACAAAAATATCATGTCCTAAGTCATATAAATAATCTCTTATGTATCTTTTAAGTCTTAAATCTGAAACAAGATTTACTTCCCTTTCGTAATCCATTCTAGGTCTATTTTCCTCATCAGGATCTCCATTTGGATTACAAAGCTTTGCATCATAAAGATATAAAATTTCGTTATTGTTCATCTTTTTCATCCTCCTTCAAAAATGGTTTTACACTGGCGTAGGAATATCCTGAAAGTATATAATATAAGTTTTCATTCTTATTTAGACTCCAATTTGCTAAGTTTTTATCAAGAAGCCGTTTAAATTCAAAATATACTGCTTCATTATACACCCTAAGTGGCTTGTCATTTACCTTTTCTTGATTTAACTTATTAAATACATCTGATGACAGCCTTAGTATTTTTTGCTTATCTATTCCATTAAAGTTTAATTTATTAAGTATAGGCTTTTTGTCATTTAATCTTTTTCTTTGGGCATTTCCAACTTCACCTATTAAGTAGCCTAGCAGGAAAAGTGCTGCCCTCTCTTCATCATATCCCATTGCTTCAATATATTCCTTCAAATCATCCCTCACAGATAATTTAGATACATCCATCGCTTCTCCCTCCTTTAAACAGCCGAGCTTTTCAAGCATTTTTAAGAAAATTAATGTCCTATTTATATAACCTTCTATTGTTTTGTACCTTGAAATATTGTACTCACCGTAATTATCGTTTTCCTGCTTTCTGTTTATAATTGCAGCAGCCCTACAAAAACCATTTATTAGATTTCTTCTATCTAGTGATCTTAGAGTTAAAATTGCATCATATATGTTTAAAATATTTCTGTATTCTGTTGCCTCTCCCTTACTTTCTCTAATTGGAGTCATATTATAAATTGTATATAAATTAAAATCGTGTTTACCTAAAAAAGGCCCAGTTTCTTTTTTAGCTAAATCTATAGATTTACACAGTGTCCTGAATATTCCTGGGTTTACATCATTTATAAGTCTTTGTATTTTTGTTGATTTTTGAACATTTTTATAGAACATGAAATTTAATAGAAAATATGCATTTGTATCGTTAAAGCTCAGCGACATATCAAGTTCATTTCTAAACTCATCTATGTCAGATAAATTCTTTAATGTGTCAAAGGAGTAATTTATTTTATCCTTTATAAAATCTAAATCCCTAATATCTATGTTCTCGCCATATATAAAATGGGGAATTATATATACCTTAAATGTTGCAAGCTTTGTTGAAAAGTTATTTATAACATATGTTTCACCTGCAAGTAGGCTGTTTAGGCAGTTCTCACAAAGCTGCATGTTTTTCTTGTAGTTGCTCTTATTAAACCCACTTGCAAAAATAGCCAGATTTGTTGTATAGTATTTTAACTTTGTTTTGGTTAAATCATCTGAGACATTTTCACTGTTTCCACATATATGGCAAATACTTTTTTCACTTTTCCTTGCAGCCTTCTTCTTAGGTTTTTTTGACTCTAATACAGCCCTTCTGTATTCCTCATAATCTGTAAGTGGTACACCATCTATGCATATTACAAACAAACCAAAGTCATTTAGTTTAACACCATATTGGGATTTTAAAAAGGCCTCAAGCTCTTTTGCCAATACATCAGAGAATTTACTTCCCTTTTTACCCGATGCTATGTATTCATTATACCTTTCCTTTACATTAAAGTTTTGAATACCTATTTTACTTAAATCCAGTGCATACCTATATCTTTTTAATGTTTCATCTTCCAAATCAACAAAATAGTTTTCTAAAATATATTTTATTTTTGAGTTCAATGGGTCTCCTAAATCAATATCAGTTAAACTGTTTATGGTCTGATTTAAAAAATATGTTATGTTGCTGCTTGAAGCATACCACTGTGGTGAATTTGCCCCATCTGCAGGTCCAACATAGCAATATTTTGACGAAGTACCAGTGTTCATTTCTTCATCCAAGTTAAATTCCAGCTTAGTCTCTGAAGTTGAAAAGTTAATCTTTAGAACATGTCTCCTTTTTCCTTTAACCTCTGGTTCCAGCTCCTTTATTATGTTTTCAAGTAGGCCCCTCTCTTTTAGAGCCGATTGCCCTATTTGAATTAATCCTTCAATCAATTTTTCACCTCCTACAAAACTTCAATGCATCCAAAACCCTGGGAATTTTTAGAGCCAATGCCTGCTCCATAAGCAACCTTTAAAAGTTCCTTTGAACCTTCAATAACAAACTCCCCATTCCACCCCTTTATTACAGTATTTTTATATAACACAATGCTCTCCTTTAAAGTATTCTTTACAGGCTTTATGCTAAATTTTATATCATCTGGATCTTTGCCATAAAAGGACTTATATTTATATATTAAGTTTCTTCTTACAAGCTCCTCAAAATCCTCCTCCATAGGATTATAATAGTAAGTTTTCTTTTTTCCATCCCTTTCAAATGTGCTATAAACTGTAATTGGTGATTTTGATATAAATTTTACATTATCTAATTCTGGAAAAATATAACATATCCTTTCAATCTCTATTTCTTTCCCAAATATATTTATACTTCCCTTCTCTATATAGTTTTCAACTACATATTTTAAAAACTCATCATCTAATGATGAAATTAAAAGCTTTGCTCCTTCAAAATATTTTATTCTCTTATTTTGTATATCTAACTTATACTTTCCCTCAAGCCTTGAAAATGTAAATAGCTTGTATCTTCTTTTGTTGTATTCGTAACCTTTGTCGTGTAAAAACCTTGAATAATTTTCATCATTAATCCACTTATATATTACTGCCTGTAGTATGTGGTTATAGTGAATGGGAAGATCAAGTTCATCAAATTTCAAGTTTAACTCTACCCTCATTATTGCATCTCCTTTGTTAAACTTTATTAATTAAATTTCTACATTTTTTTAAAATTTCCTTCCTCTATTAATAAAATTTACATCTTCCCATCCTATTTTTATTGCATTAAATTATTATGTTTTGTGGATTTTTATCTAATCCCATAACTTCACGATTTGAATATTTTAGGCTGTTGAACTGATATATTATTACAGAATCCGCATCTTTTTTAATTATCCTGCTAAGCTCCATCTTTAGTTTTTTTAAATTTGCCTCTGTTATCTCTCCTTCAAATACTGAGTTTTGCACCCATGTTAGATATTCTCTACACTTTTTTAAAATCTTTGCTACCCTTTTCTCCTCAACATCATAAACTAGAATAACAAACATAGTATCACCACCTGGCAACAAATGGAGTGTATTCTTCATCTTGGGTTATGTGTTTTTGTATTTTATATAATTCCATCCTTATAATTTTTCTGTAGCTTACTATTTGATTAAGTTTTGGATGGTTTATTGTAACATCCAGTTTGTTATTAAACTCCTGCACAAATATTTTTCTTCCCTTTTCATCTAGTATTATGCCGTTTAATTGTTCATCAAAATCTTCTTCTGTTATGTACGTTCTGTTTATAAGGGAAAAAATGAGCCTGTCAACTATAGCAGGTTTAAATATTTCTGCAACATCTAGATTTAGTGTAAATTTTCTATTGTTGGTAGAGTGGAGATATCCAATACTTGGGTTTAATTGGGTATGGTATATCTCTGATAAAACTACAGAATAAAGAAGTGAATTGCCAAAACTGATTAGTGCATTTAATCTATTAAGCGGTGGGCGTTTGCTTCTTTTTTCAAATACAAACCCGGGCTTGTTTATTATATTGTCAAAACATGAGTAATAGATTTCTCTAATATTGCCCTCAACTGCCATAACCTCTTCTACAGTATTTGACGAAGCTAAATCTTCTCTTTTTTCTACAATTGCGTTGATCCTATCTTCAATTTCAATTCCCCTGGATTTATAGTACCTAAGAACTATAAGCATATTTGAAAATGCTCCATCTATTATCTTTTTTGCAATGTTAAGTCTTTTTTCATAATCCGTATAATACTCAGCCTGTTTTAAAAGAACATACCCTGAATTTAAGTGCTCCCTTGGATAGAAGCTTCCTACATAATATCCATAATGATTAAAAAAGTGGAGGACTATCTCCTTTTGTGCTGCAAACTCTAAAAACCTTTTATTAACATCAACATCACCAAAAATCCATATATTGTTTATTTCTTCAACGGGTAGATATTTTTTTCCTTCACTGGTTTCAAAATATAGTGTATTGTCCTTTCTTCTTAACTCTCCATTGGAGAAAATATATATATCTTTATTCATTTAACCTCCTCCTAAGCATAGCAATATTCTCTATATGCACAGTTTTTACAATATATACACTCCTCTATCTTTGGAGGTACTTTTGAATTTGTTATATCTATTATTTCCGCTTCAATTTTCTTAAGCTCCTTAATATTTTCATCTGTAAGTTTTATTTCAACCCTTCTTCTCTCCTCTGGATATTGCAATACTCCACTTGCTTCAATTCCTGCTTCCTTTAATACTTTTAAATAGTACATGAGTTGCCATTTAGATGCCTCCAAGAATTTAGAGGATTTTTTTGTTTCTCCTATTACAAGCTTATTTCCATCTTGATAAACAACATCAAATACTACATTACCAAATCTTATTTCCTTATCATTTCTACGATAGTAGTTTTCATGTATAAATCTTCCTATTTCAATATTGTCATCTTCTTGGTCAGGTACAATTCCGTGGGACATAAGGTAGACTTCTCTTTTGCATATTTTGTAGTACCAGACAAGTGTGCCATTTACATCCAAAGTATCACCACCTTTGAATAGTTATTCCTTATGGTATGCTAAAAACAAGAAGTTGAAAATGTATAAGAAACTTGAAGAAACGTTTAAATTCCTTATAGGTAGGCTAAATATCTGTATAGTGAAAAACAAAAGTGCAGCAAAATGAAGTGAAAAGTGCAACAGTTTAGCTGGAAAAATCCATTTTGATAATTCTGTCCCCATAAGACCATAAATCATATTTTTATAAAAGCAAAAGGCCCCTTAAGGCCTTGAAAATGGCGGAGAGAGAGGGATTCGAACCCTCGGTACGGGTATCCCCGTACAACGGTTTTCGAGACCGTCACCTTAAACCACTCGGACATCTCTCCATATATCGACTTACTATAAAATTATACTAAATTTATAGGTACAAATCAATAAACATTATTTTCTACGCCCATTAATATTTGGATATTTATAATTTTAATCCAACATATAAATTATAAAAAGATACAAGCTGTACAATGAAAGGATTTAATGAAACAATATAGGCAGTATAGCCAGAAAATTGAAATAAAACTATTAACAAAAACCAAAATGTATGTTATATAAAGTTGTAGATGACAAATAATAATTTTAATAAAATCATTAAGGAGGTTTTTTTATGGCAAAAACGATAAGCATTGAGTACTGCACTTCCTGAGGATATGATTTAAGAGCAGTTGCTCTTGTTGAAAATTTGCTCGGTGAGCATAAAAACAATATAGCGTCATTAACCCTCATACCTTCCTCAGGCGGCGTCTTTGAAATAAAGGTTGGGGATGAGCTCGTCTTCTCGAAAAAGGAGCTTGGGAGATTCCCCGAAGAGGGAGAAGCCGAAAAATTAATTAGAGAAAAACTTTAACGATAAAGGCTGTGCTTTAGATTGGCACAGCCTTTTTTATTAAAACTATACCGCCTTCCTGTTTTCATAGAACGGTTCAATATGAACTATTATCTGGATGTTATCATTAATTTCCTCCTGTATCTTTTTTTCTATACTATGAATTAAATTGTGGGATTCCTCAACACTCATGTCAGGCTCTGTCAAAATATGCATATCAATATAAATGTCATCCTCACTTCCTCTGTTTCTAATCTTATGAACTCCCTTCACCTTTTTAAATGTCATTACGATTTCCCTTATCCTTTCGTTGTCAATAACAGCTCTGTCAACTAGTATATCGCTGGTAGATTTGAATATTTCATAGGAGGCATGAAATATGAAGATAGAAACTACAAGTGAGGCTATGGGGTCAATAACAGGCGGCAGTCCCAGCCTGACACAAACTAAAGTAACAATTACTCCGATGGACACATATATATCGCTTCTCGTGTGCATTGAGTCCGACATAAGGATATAGCTGTTTAGCTTCTTCCCCTGGCTATATTCATATATGCAGACAATAACATTTATGGCAAGGGTTGCAAGTAAACTGATAATACCTTCAATGGTAACATGTGGAGTAACGGGGTTTATAAACCTTATTATTGCGTCAGCGATTATTTTTCCCCCTATGAAAAACAGCATAGTTGAAATAAAAAGCCCTGCAATGGTTTCAAACTTTCCATGACCGTATTGGTGTTCCTTGTCTACGGGTTTAGAGGCAAAATATATTCCTATTAAGCCAACTACATTAGATGATCCATCTGCCAATGAATGGAATCCATCAGCTGTCATGCTTGTACTTTTAATTATGCTTCCTATAACAATTTTAAACAGCGCCACTCCCAAATTAGCAAACAGTATTATCCATAATACCTTCATAACTTTTTTGAAGTTTCTGTTGCCCATGATTTTTTATACATCTCCCTATAAATAATTAAAAGACTATCTTCTAAATAAATCCCTTTTTTATAATACAGTATATGCAGTATATCTTTAATTTGTCAATTGAAAATATATTATTCATTGGATATGCTTAAAATCATTAAATTACAAACACTTTTTTCAATTGATAATAAGAATCTGCATTTTATGATATTAAAAACCGATTCTCAAGGCAATTAGTTCTCACTATTATTTATGACTAAATAAAATAACTGTCACCAGATTAGTAGCAGCTACTTTATCTTCTCTTTTCTTTGAAAAAAGCCTGGAGAAGACCTTTACATTCGTCTTCAAGTACTCCGGATACTATTTCAACCCTATGATTAAGTTTAGTATCATTTGCTATGTTATACAGGCTGCCACAGGCCCCTGCCCTGGGATCATAGGCCCCAAATATAACTCTGTTAATTCTGGAGTTTACCATTGCTCCGGCACACATAGGGCATGGTTCAAGGGTAACATAAATATCACAGCCTATAAGCCTCCACCCGTTTAAAACTCTGCAGGCCTCCCTAATAGCCAATATTTCGGCGTGGGCAAGGGCATCCTTAAGCGTCTCCCTCAGATTATGGGCCTTTGCTATAATATTGCCGTTTCTAACTATGACCGCCCCAACAGGAACTTCATCCAGAATATATGCCTTTTTTGCCTCTTCTATTGCCATAGACATATAATACTCGTGTATATTATCCATGTCTTATCATTGCCCCCTGCGTATATATTTCACCTTTGTGGCTGCCAAAATTCATAATCACCGTTTCTTAAAAAAATTAAAACCCCTTGAGAGCTTATACCTCAAGGGGTTTGATGGTGCACCCGAGACGACTCGAACGTCCGACACACGGTTTAGGAAACCGTTGCTCTATCCTGCTGAGCTACGGGTGCATATCTGAAACAATTATTATTATATGACCTCAGGCCAATATTGTCAATTGTAAATTTAAAGAATTTAAGGAATAGGTTATATACATATTAATCTGCATGGCCTTTTCTATATATTTTATATCATCTTATTGGATTTAAGTCAATAGTCTTCAGGTTTTTCCATATATACATCGGGCTATACCTGCAGCCTGAATGGTTTTCTGCAGGATTTTATTCAATTTATGTTTTTATTTCATACTTTTTGAATGACTGTGATTTCTTCAAACTTTAATTTTTCTGGAATTTTGTTATCCATGATTTTTGGAAAATAAAAATTATTGCTGAAAATTTGATGGGAAATATCCGTTTTTAACCCCAATTCAATTGACAACAAAAATTTAATATAATAAAATGTATTAAAGTAGAAGATATAAAAGCTATGATAAGGAAAAGTACTTAAATCTGCAGCTTACAGAGAGTGGGTGGATGGTGCGAACCCATGGCAGGGGTTTAAGGAAAATCACCTTGGAGCTGATGGCTGAAATTTAGTAAGCTTATCCGTAATCCTGCGTTAAAGGATAGAGTATGTTTGTACTTGAAAGATACCATAGGTGGTATAGCGAAGTTACTTCGTCCTATTTGGGCGAAGTTTTTTATTTGTAACAGCTTCGGAGTCTTCTGCCGAAGACAATGCTGAATAAAACAATTTTTGTGGAAGGGAGATTGTCATGTATAAGAAAATTGATCCCGGCAAGAGCTTTGTCGAAAGAGAAATGGATATATTAAAGCTGTGGGAAGAAAAAAACATTATTAAAAAGAGCCTTGAAGCAAACGAAGGCGCAGAGTACTTCACCTTTTACGACGGCCCTCCGACAGCAAACGGTAAACCCCATATAGGCCACGTTGTAACAAGGGTTATGAAGGATCTTATACCCAGATACAGGGTTATGAAGGGCTACAGGGTGCTCAGAAAGGCCGGATGGGATACCCACGGCCTCCCGGTTGAGCTTGAAGTTGAAAAATCCCTTGGAATATCAGGAAAACCTGAAATAGAAAAATACGGAGTTGAAGACTTCATAAAGAAATGTAAGGACAGCGTTTTCACCTACTCAAAGGAATGGAAGGAAATGTCCGAAAGGGTTGGTTACTGGATAGATATGGAAAACCCATATGTAACCTACCACAACAACTATATAGAATCGGTATGGTGGGCACTTAAGCAGATGTGGAACAAAGGCCTTATATACAAAGGTCACAAGATAGTTCCCTACTGCCCAAGATGCGGAACTGCACTTTCATCCCACGAGGTTGCACAGGGCTATAAGGAGGTTAAGGACAGTTCAATATATGTTAAATTTAAAGTTAAAGGTGAAGATAAATACTTCCTTGTATGGACAACTACTCCATGGACTCTTCCAAGCAACGTAGCCCTTACGGTTAACAGAAAATATGATTATGTTGAAGTTGTTCATAAAGGTGAACATTTAATTCTTGCTGAAGCTCTGCTTTCTAAGCTCGATGGAGAATATGAAATAGTTGCACGCTTTAAAGGTGAAGACCTCCTTGGAATGGAATACGAGCAGATGTTCAAGTTTGTAACTCCTGATAAGAAGGCATTCTATGTAACCCATGGCGATTATGTAACTTTAACTGATGGTACAGGTATAGTTCATACTGCGCCTGCCTTCGGTGAAGAGGACAGCATAACAGGAAGAAACTATGACCTTCCACTTATAAACCTCGTTAACCCAGAGGGTAAGTTTAAGGAGGAGGTAACTCCATGGGCAGGAATGTTTGTTAAGAAGGCGGATCCAAAGATAATAGAATATCTAAAGGAAAACAATATACTTTATAAATCTGAGCAGTTTACACACTCATACCCATTCTGCTGGAGATGCGACACCCACCTTCTCTACTACCCGAGGGAGTCATGGTTTGTAAGGATGTCAGAACTTAGGGATAAGCTTGTTGAAAACAACAACAGGATAAAATGGTATCCTGAAACGATTGGAACGGGAAGGTTTGGAAACTTCCTTGAAAACGTTATAGACTGGGGTATAAGCAGAGAAAGGTACTGGGGAACACCACTTCCTATATGGGAGTGCGAATGCGGCCACAGGGAAATGATAGGAAGCATCGCAGAGCTTAAGGAAAAGGGAATTAACGTTCCAGATGATATAGAGCTTCACAAGCCATATATAGATGAAGTTAAGCTCAAATGTGAGCACTGCGGTGGGGAGATGAAGAGGGTTTCAGAGGTTATAGACTGCTGGTTCGACTCAGGCTCAATGCCCTTTGCGCAGCACCACTACCCATTTGAAAACAAGGAACTTTTTGAAAAGAACTTCCCTGCTCAGTTTATATCCGAGGCAGTTGACCAGACAAGGGGATGGTTCTACACATTGCTTGCAATATCAACTGCAATATTTGATAGAAACCCATTTGAAAACTGCGTAGTGCTCGGCCACGTACTCGATAAGAACGGCCTTAAGATGTCAAAGCATAAAGGAAATGTTTTAAGCCCATTTGTTGTCCTTGATAACGAAGGTGCAGACGCACTTAGATGGTACTTCTACACTGCAAGCGCTCCATGGCTTCCATCAAGGTTCTATGAGGATGCAGTAATTGAAGCACAGAGAAAGTTCTTAAGCACGCTGTGGAACGTTTATTCCTTCTACGTACTTTACGCAGAGCTTGACCAGTTTGATCCTACAAAGTATGAAGACTTTGTAAGCGGAAACGTTATGGATAAGTGGATTATGTCAAGGCTTAATACACTTATTAAGAGGGTTGATGATGATCTTGCAAACTACAGAATCACTCAGGGCGCCCTTGCAATAGAGGAATTCGTTGACGAGCTTTCCAACTGGTATGTAAGAAGAAACAGGGCAAGATTCTGGGCAGAAGAGCTTACGGATGATAAAGTTGGGGCCTATGTAACACTTTACAGGGTTCTTAAGACTTTATCCCTTGTTGCGGCACCATTTATACCGTTTATGACGGAGGAAATATACCAAAACCTTGTTGTAAACCTTGATAAGAATGCTCCAGAGAGCGTTCATCTTTGCAGATGGCCGGAGGTTAATGAAGAGCTTATAGACATGGATCTTGAAGGGGAGATGGAGGAGGCATACAGAATAGTTAAACTTGGAAGAAGTGCAAGAAACGCCGTAAATATAAAGAACAGGCAGCCACTTTCAAAGATGCTTGTTAGCGCAAAGCACCTTCCAGAATACTATGGAGATATCATAAAGGATGAACTTAACATTAAGGAGATAGAGTTTGGCGCAGACCTTTCAAAATATGTAAACTTTGAAGTAAAGCCTAACCTTCCTGTGCTTGGAAAGCTGTATGGTAGGCTGATCCCTGGAATAAGGAAGGCTATTGGCTCAATGAACCAGATGGAGCTTGCACAGAGGGTGCAAAACGGTGGTTCAGTTGTTATAAACGTTGATGGAGCCGAAATAGAATTAAACAGCGAAAACCTTCTCGTTACAATGCAGGGCCTCGAAGGATATGCCTTTGCAGGTGAGGGAACAATAGGTGTTGTTCTTGATACCCATATAACTGAAGCTCTCCGTGAAGAGGGTCACGTAAGGGAAATAATAAGCAAGATTCAAAACATGAGAAAGGAAAGCGGCTTTGAAGTTTCAGACAAAATAAAACTCTATGTAGCCGGAAACGAAATGCTTGAAGAAATAATCAAGAAGTTTGCTGACTACATCATGGGTGAAACTTTAACTGAAGAAATAATATACAATGCTGACAGGGAATATTCTGAAACCAATATAAACGGTGAAAAGCTAAACCTTGCAGTTGAAGTTGTAAAATGATAATAGATTAGCCGGTATATCATTACCGGTTAATCTATTTTTTATTCTGATTCGCCCTTCTCCAAAATTATTACTGCAATAAAAACCAATATAAGTCCAAGTACCCCCATAAAATCACTCCTGCTTCCATACCATATATACTATTTTATCGTATTTTTTAGTATGATTATAATATTTATTTAAATATTTTGTTAAATATTTTTCCCTGAATACAAAACAAAGATGTATGATCTAGAATATTGACATCTGAAAGGGGAATTTTAAGAGGATTTATGTTCCCTTCCATGAATATAAAAAAGATATATGGTTAGAATATATCTAAATTCAAAGGTATTTTTCCCACAGGCTTATGCCTTTAACGATCTCCATTGCTCTTCTATATATATTATTAAGGGAGGGAGCGGGATGTTTAGAAAATTTATTGATAAAGTTAAATTAACTGGTTTAAAAAATAAGGCAGAACATAAGGATGTTAATGATAAATTTTTAACAAACACTAAAACCCTTTCAAAAAGTATTTCAGTAAACATAGGCATGTTTAGAGATATTTTTGAAGGTGCAAGCGATCTAGTTATAAGGAATTTTAAAATAGGAGATAAAAACAAGATAAAAGTTGCTTTAATTATGATAGATGGGCTTATAGATATATCGGAAGTTAACAATAATCTAATGAAATCCTTGATGTCTTTAAATCGCGATATAAGTAAAGGCAATGCGGCAACGATTGTGAAAGAAAGCGCTTTATCAGTTGCAAATATCAAGGAAGCAAAGACCGTTGAGGATTCAATTGATGCCATTTTATCAGGATATGCACTTTTACTTATAGACGGTTCAGACATAGCACTGAAAGTGTCTGCACCTGGCTGGAAGTCCAGGAGCGTTAGTGAACCTGCAACCGAAACAGTAGTAAGGGGGCCCAAGGAAGGCTTTGTAGAAACTCTTAGAACTAATATTGCACTTATTCGAAGAAAAATAAAAAATCCTAATTTAAAATTAGAAATCATTGAAATCGGCAAACAAACACATACTGAAGTATGCATTGCATATATTAAGGACCTTGTCGAAGATAAGATCGTTGAGGAAGTTAGAAGAAGGCTTTCAAAAATAGAAACTGACTCCATCCTTGAATCGGGCTATATTGAATCCTTAATAGAGGACGCTCCGCTTTCTATATTCCCTACAATAGGAAATAGCGAAAAGCCTGATATAGTGAGTGCAAAAATACTGGAGGGAAGGGTCGCTATTCTTGTTGACGGGACACCCTTTGTGCTTACAGTTCCCTATTTGTTTGTAGAGGCTTTTCAAAATAGCGAGGACTACTATTCGCGTCCCTTTTATGCAACATTTATACGATTGTTAAGATGGCTGTCTTTCTTTATATCCATCTACTTACCTGCCATGTATGTTGCCGTTACCACATTCCATCAGGAACTTCTGCCTCCAGCCCTTCTCACAACTATAGCCTCTGCACAGGAAGGAACTCCTTTTCCTACATTTGTAGAAGCTCTAATGATGCAGATTATATATGAAATACTGAGAGAAGCTGGAGTTCGTTTACCCAAGTCAGTTGGGCAAGCAGTTAGCATCGTTGGTGCTCTGGTTATTGGAGAAGCAGCAGTTTCTGCAGGACTGATAGGTGCTCCCATGGTAGTTATAGTAGCCCTTACTGCAATTTCATCCTTTGTAATTCCCCCTATGGATAATATAATCTCCCTTACGAGGCTTATGCTCCTTATTCTGGCAGGGATTTCCGGATGGTTTGGAATTATGTTGGGTACTGCAGGAATCATAACCCACATCTGCTCTCTCCGTTCCTTTGGAATTCCCTACACATCTTCAATTGCACCCCTTAATATTTCCGACATGAAGGATGTGTTTATTAGGGCTCCCTGGTGGTTAATGTTAACAAGGCCGCGTGTTCTAGGTATGAACAATCCCGTTAGACAAAGCATAGGCTCAATACCATTCAGCCTAAAAAAGGATAAATCAAAACGCTGATTAGTTTTCGTGTTTGTTCATGGGAGGAGAAAAGGAGCATGTTTGAGCATGGAAAAATCAATTATAGGCAGCTTGTGCAACTTATATTTATTTCCAGAATAATTATTGCTATTACCTACCTTCCTGTTTTATCATCCCCACCCGGAAATCAGGATATATGGATATCAATACTTTTAAGCTTTCCCATTCAGCTGTTGTTATCCATTCCCATCTACCTTTTATGGAGAAGATTTCCTAACCAAACCATTATACAGTACAGCCAGAGTATAATTGGTAGATCGGGAAAAATAATAGGCATACTTTATATATGGTTTTTCATTCATTTTGCTGTAATAACATTGAGCTATTTTAATCTCTTCCTTACAACTGCCATAATGCCTGAAACACCGCTATTGTTTTTTTCTATTCTATTAGTGGGCTTCTGCGCTTATGCCGTAGGAGCAGGCCTTGAAGTTCTCGGCCGCATGGCTGAAATCGTTGCGCCAATTATTATTCTGGCTATAATAACCATTATTGTGCTTACTGCCAAGGATATGGATTTGAAAAACCTAACCCCTGTCTTTGAAAGCGGCCTTTGGCCTGTACTTGGCGGAGGATTAACTGCTTCAGCCAGAACCTTTGAGATTACAGCCCTTGCCATGGTTCTTCCAATCTTAAACGATAATAAAAAGGCAAAAAGGGTTTTTATAATGGGTTTTTTAATTATAACCATATTCTTTGAAACGATAGGCCTTTCAGCGCTAACTATTCTTGGGTCGGAGCTTGCAAAAAACCATGCCTTTCCATTCTATGCCGTTGTAAGAACGATAAAAATTGCAGATTTTATAGAACGTATAGAGGCAATACATATGGGCATCTGGGTATTGGGTGCATTCACTAAAATATCCTTCTGGTTTTATCTTGCAGTATTAGGAATGGGACAGCTGTTTAATTTAAAAGATTATACACCCCTTATTCTTCCAACAGGTACAATCATCGTTCCACTGAGTATATTAATGGCTTCAAGCCTTGTTGAGTTAATTGAGTTCACCGACTATAGAGTATTTACATGGTATGCGCTGATTTTCATTTTGTTTATTCCATCAATTCTTCTTTTTATAGCTATCGTAAAGAAAAAAGGTGGGAATAAAAATGAATCGTAAACTCCTTATTTTAATAATTTATCCTCTGCTTATAGTCATGCTTCCTGGATGCTGGAATAGAAGAGAACTTAGTTCTTTATCCATCGTTCAAGCTATAGGTATTGATAAAACAGAAGACGGACAAATTAATCTAAGCATTCAAATAATAAAACCCGGTGAAATCAAATCCCCTTCATCAAAGGAGGGTGGAGGAGGTTCAGGGCAGGAAGCAGTATGGATATCTGCAAGCACAGGAAAAACCTTTTTTGATGCCCTAAGAAATGCAACATTTGAGTCAAGCAGAAAGTTGTATTTATCCCACTGCACAATTGTAATCATTGGAGAAGAAGTTGCAAAATCGGGAATTGGACCTATTTTGGACTTCTGGGGCAGGGATCATGAACCACAACTTACCTCCTTTATCCTTGTCGCTAAGGGTATGGCAAAGGATATAATCGAAGGAAGACATCTTCAGGAAAAAATTCCTTCAAAAGCAATTGAAAACCTGGTAAAAGGAACTTACGCTACATCTAAAGCTCCACGGGTAAATTTTCTTGACGTTCTTAAAAGCTTCTACAGCAAAAGCAGCGACCCTTTTATTACAGGAATAGAGATAACAAGTAAAAAAAGCAGCGTTGATTTGGAAAAACTTATAAAACTGGATCATACGGCTATTTTTAAAAAGGATAAGCTAATAGGATGGTTTAATGGTAAAGAAACACGGGGTCTTCTTTGGATTTTAAACGAAGTAAAAAGTGGTATTCTGGTAGTCAAGTCACCTGATGATGAAGATAAAGACGTAAGTTTGGAGATTATCAAAGCATCAAGCAAAGTCAAACCTGAAATTATAGACGGCAATATTGTAATCACAGTTGATGTCAAAGAGGAAGGAAATATGGGAGAACAAATGGCTGATGTGAACTTAAGCAAGCCTGATGTTTTAAAAGAGCTTGAAGCAAGGCAGGCCGCTGTAATAAAGGATGAAATCCAGGCTGCACTTAACAAGGCTCAAAGGGAATGGGGAGCAGATATATTTAAATTCGGCGAAGAAATCCATCGTAAATTTCCAAAAGAATGGAAGAAGATCGAAAAAAGATGGGATAAGGAGATCCGCAACATAGAGGTTAGAGTGGTAGTAGAAACAAAACTGCGCAGAACAGGCTTAAGCATCGGTCCTATAAATGTAAAAAAATAAAGGAGAAGGATATTATGAAGGTTTTTGCCCTAATTCTTGTTTTTATTACAATAACCTTAATAGAAATTCCAAGGCTGCTTAAAAGTAAACAGGTTAAAGAAGCCGTAGTTTCTTTGACCCTAATATCCCTTGGATTCATATTAAGCCTTCTCCAGGTTGTTGGAATAAAAGTTCTTAATCCTAATAAAGCCATTATTATTTTAATTAAATTCATATTTCCAGACATATAGGTAGAAAGCCGTAATATTTACTAAAAAATGACGTAAGAGTGGAGCCCACAAGGGCCCCCTACATGTGAATATATTTTTGTTACTGACACACCTTTCCCGGGTTTAAAATGTTCTTAGGGTCAAAGGCCATCTTTATTCCCCTCATGAGGTTTATATATTCTTCATTTAGGGATTCCTTTAAGTAAGGCTTCTTGGCAAAGCCTATTCCATGTTCCCCTGAAACCTGTCCACTTAGTTCCCTTGCCCTGTCATACATGCATTTCATAACGTCATTTAGCTTTTTATGCCATGTTTCTTCATCCAAATCGTCCCTTAATACATATATGTGAAGGTTTCCATCCCCGGCATGACCGAAACTTCTTATTCTTATGTTAAACTTATCTTCAAGTTCATGTGTAAATTTAACAAATTCTGCAACTTTGTTTCTTGGAACAACAACGTCGCACTCATCCATTTCGGTTGTAGTGGCCTTAATTGCCTCAAGGAAGGCACCCCTTGCAGACCATATGGCCTCCTGCCTTTCCTGGGTATCTGATATATAAACATCGAGGGCTCCTTCTTCAAGGCATATATGGGCAACCCTTTCATAGGCTGCTTCAATTTCCTCCCTGCTATTTCCATCGAAGGTTAATAGAAGATATGCATCCGATGAGTTGTCAGGGAACTTCTTTCCTAAATATTCCTCTGCGGCAACAATCGCCGCCCTCTGCATAAACTCAATTGCAGTTGGAATTGATTTTGACTTAATTATCTTTGGAACCGTCTCTATTGCACTTTCAAGGTCCTTAAATGGTATCAGAAGGCTTACTGCCTTTTTAGGAAGTGGAAGAAGTCTTAAAATGGCCTTTGTAACGATTCCAAGGGTTCCCTCTGAACCTACAATAAGATCCTTTATGCTGTAGCCTGAGCTGTTTTTAACAACTTTACCTCCTACTTGAATTACCTCTCCATTTGGAAGTACAACTTCAAGCCCCCTTACATAGTCCCTTGTAACTCCATATTTTACAGCCCTCATACCACCTGCATTTGTGTTTATATTTCCCCCTATCGTCGCTGTCTTTTCACCGGGGTCTGGAGGATAAAACAGATCATGTTCCTCAACAAACTTTGCAATCTCCATAAGAAGAACCCCAGGCTCTACAGTTAAAGTAAGGTTCTCTTCATCAAGCTCAAGTATTCTATTCATATTGCTGAGATCTATCATTATCCCACCATATATTGGAACTGAAGCCCCAACAAGCCCTGTTCCAGACCCCCTCGGGGTTACAGGGATATTATTTTCATAGGCATATTTCATAATCTTTGAAACCTCTTCAGTTGAAAGTACCTGAACAACAGCCTCAGGCATCCTCTTCACGCCACCGAGCTCGTCATGGCTGTAATCTTCATTTATATTTTCACCATAGAAAACCCTGTCGCTTCCACATACGGATATTAAATACTCTATATCATTAAAATCCACCTTCTTGTAATTCATATTTAAGCCTCCTTAACCCTTTTAATGTTTTCTATAAGTCCCGGTATTATCTCATATATATCTCCTACTATTCCATAATGGGCAACCTTAAAAATAGGGGCCTTTTCATCCTTGTTTATGGCGATTATATATTCAGAGTTGTTCATTCCTGCAGTAAACTGAACGGCACCTGAAATTCCACATGTTATTATTAGTTTTGGCCTGACGGTCCTTCCTGACAGTCCTATCTGCCTCTTAGAATCAAGCCATCCAGCTTCGATTAAAGGCCTTGTACATGCAACCTCTGCACCGAGTACATCTGCAAGCTCATAAATCATGGCCATGTCCTTCTCTGACTTTATACCCCTTCCAGCAGCAACGATTATCTCTGCCTCTGAAATGCCGTGTTCCTTCTGTTTTTTGGTAACGCTTAAAACGTTAATGTTTGACTTTAGCCTGTTTTCTTCTATGCTGCAGTGGATAATCCTGCCTGAAGCTTCAGCCTTCCTTTCCGGTGCGGTCATAACCTTATATCTTACAGTTGCCATCTGGGGCCTATTGTTTGGAGTTACAATTTGAGCCATTATATTTCCTCCAAAGGCAGGCCTTATCTGTACGAGGTCTGTGTTTTCCTTTATATCAAGTACTGTACAGTCGGCTGTAAGCCCTGTCTTAAATCTTGCGGCAACCCTGGGTGCAAGGGATCTACCTATAGTTGTTGCCCCAACCAATATAACTGAAGGCTTAACCCTGTTTACAAAATCCTCAAAGACAGCTGTATAAGGTTCAATTCTAAAGTCTTTCAGCATTTCGTTGTCATATACAAAAACTTCATCCACTCCATAATGAAGAAGCTCCTCCGCCCTATGTCCAATATCATGTCCCATAAACAGGCAGTATACAGGATGATTAACCTTGTCAGCAAGCTCCCTTGCCTTTCCAATAAGCTCGAAGGTTACAGGGTGTATATCACCCTCAACATGGTCTACATATACAGCTATTCCCTTCCACTTGGATTTATCAACTTTAACTACTTCATCCTCAACATAAACTACGGCGCCTTCAGGGCCCCTTCTTACACAGAGTTTGCACATTCTACAGCTTGCATTTATTTCAAGTATTCCGTTTTTATTTTCCATTGCCCCAAAGGGACATATTTTTATAAGTGCATCTATATCAGTTATCTTCTCTTGATTTACAATAAGCTTTGCCATACTTTTATCCCCCTTATATGAACCTTAATTCCTTAAGCTTGACCGTTATTTTGTTCCTAAGCTCTTCAGGGTTTCCTTTAAGCATCCTTCTATCATTGTTTACTTCTGGAGGGAATATCCTTTCAACCTTTGTTGGGGAGCCATTAAGCCCATAGCTTTTTTCATCCCTATCCTCAAAGTCCTGAAGGGTAAACATCTTCACTTCCCTGTCCCTGGTTTCAAGCTTTTTCTTAAAGGATGGAAGCCTTGGCTGGAATATATCCTTCTCGACTGTTATAAGGCATGGGTATTTTATTTCTGCAATCTCAACAGTTTCAGGCATATCCATCTCAACTACAATGGATGAGTCCTTTATTTCAAGTATCTTTCTTACGTTTGCAACATGGGGAATGCCGAGGTATTCTGCAATCTCCGGTCCGACCTGGGCTGTGTCTCCATCCGTTGTCTGCTTTCCGCATATTATAAGGTCAGGATTTGAAACCTTTTTAATTCCCTGTGAAAGGGTATAGGATGTTGCAAGAACGTCTGAACCTGCAAATCTTCTATCGGATAGAAGAATGCCGTCATCAACCCCCATCATATAAGCTTCCTTTATAACCACCGATGCCTGTGGAGGCCCCATTGTAATAACCGATACCCTTCCTCCCCTTTGCTCTCTTATTCTGAGGGCTGTTTCAATTGCATAAAGATCATATGGGTTCATTTTAGAGTCAACCCCGTCCCTCTTTAAAACTCCAGTTACAGGATCGACTTCAACCTTTGTTGTTCCTGGAACCTGCTTGATACATACTAATATTTCCATAACTTACCTCCCACCCAAATTTTATTGGATAATTTTATCTTACTATTACCGATATTCCATCAGGAATTACCGTAATCTTTGCATCTCTGCCCTTAAGGGCATAGGCTCTCTCCAGGGCTTCATCAATGGTATATGCATGTTCCATATGCATATTTTTTATAAGAATAGGGTCACACATATCCGTCACCATTATTACCTTGTGCTTGGTTAAAATCCTTGCCAGTATTTGAAACTCCCACTGATCAGGTGCTGTATTCTCCCTTGGCACCTTTAAAACCCCTTCCAAAACTTCATGGGGTGATTTTGCATTTGCCATATTTTCATAGAAGGATTTTCCTCCATGGCCATCATTACAGGCCGATACCATAATTATTATCCCATCCTCCCTGCAGGTAGCCTCTGCTGCAGTCATTCCCTTAACTGATTGATAAATGTTTTGGTCAAGGGGATATCCTCCGTTTGAAGTTATAACTATATCGGCCTTTTTGCTCTCTACCTTTGAAAGCTCTATAACGAATTCGCATCCCTTTTCATGTGCAAGCTGGCTGTGGCCTGCAAAGGCATTTATTATCCTCTTGTCCTTATCTATTACAACGTTCAATATAAATGCAAGTTTGGCCTTCTCTGCTGCATAAAGCATGTCCTTGTGTATTGGATTGTTTTCAAGTATTCCTGTCCTTGCATAGGGGCTTGCTATAAATTCGGAGCAGTGGTTTGCCATAATGGTTCCTGCACCTGCAATTCCGGGAAGTATGCTTTTTCTTCCCCCTGAGAAGCCTGCAAAGAAATGGGGTTCTATAAACCCTTCAGCTATTAAAAGCTCAGTCTCAATTGCAATTCTATTGAGCCACAGCTCTCCCCCCGAAGGAAGTATTCCAACTTTAACCATGTTTTTGTCATCCGTTGAAACGTGGTTTATTATTACCTCGTTATCCACAATTTGTTGTCCAAACTTGTTTATAAGTTCTTCCTTTGTGGATGGTCTATGAAAACCTGTAGCTATGAGTATTTTTATGTCTATATCAGGGTTTGCACTTCTTATTCTTTTAAGAAGTATTGGCATTGTTATTTTGCTTGGAACAGGCCTTGTATGGTCGCTTGTTATTATAACCATATTTTTTTTATTCTTAACCAGCTCTTCAAGTCTTTGGCTTCCTATTGGGTTATCGAGTGCCCTTTCAACTATCTCCTCCTGAGAAATTTCTGATCCTATGCTGTGGGTTCTCGGTTCTAAAACCCCCGCCAGATTTTCATCGGGAATTTCTACCTCCATAAAGGTTTTTGAATAGGGTATTTTAAACTTTGCCATACTTAAACCTCCCTATATTAACGTGTTTTACCACAAAATTACTAACCACCGGAGTTAAAAGATAAATTAAACCATTGAACTTCCAAAGTAAATAAGTATTCCCAATACAATCACATACGCCATACAGAACCTAACTGTTTTATTGAATATCCTTCCCTCCTGGCCTATAAGTCCCGTGGCTGAAGTTGCAATAGCTATGCTCTGAGGCGATATCATCTTTCCTGCGGTAGCCCCTGCAGTATTAGCCGCTGCGAGCCAGTATGGGCTTACGTTTATCGAATTTGCAACGCTGGTTTGAAGGGGACCAAAGAGTACGTTTGCAGAAGTATCGCTTCCTGTTATAAAGGTACCAAGTGCACCTATTACAGGCGATATAAGTGGAAAAGCCCTTCCTGTAATCTTAACTAATATTACTGCAATGGACGATATCATTCCGCTGTAGCCCATAACCTTTGCAAGTGCCACTATGCTTAGGACTGTTACGATTGACTTTGAAAGCTGTTTTACTGTTAATATAAACACCTTCACTATTTCACTAAACTTTGCACCCTGGATAAGCCCTCCTATAGTCGCTGCAATTATGATTAAAGTTCCTGGTGTTGAAATCCACTTAAACTCAGTTGGCTTTGCCCCTTGGCCGTTATATACCATAATACTGGTTTTTACATGTCCCACCTGCTCGCTTATTGCCGGAAAAAGAGGGCTTGTTATTATGATTAGAACAAAAATTAGTATATATGGAAGCCATGCAAGAGTTCCTTCCTTTAAAGTTATTTTATTATCTAAAACCATTGCGGCAGCCATCTCATTTCTATGGAATTTCTTTACCATAAATATTGTTACCCCAAGGCTTAAAATGCTTCCTATAAGGGCTGGAAGTTCAGGGCCAAGAAATTTTGCGGCAAAAAGCTGAGGAACTGCAAAGCTTATTCCTGACATTAGTGTAATTGCTGTAACTCCCTTAAGCCCCTTTATACTTCTTGTTGTCATTATTACAAGTACAAGTGGAATTAATATTATAAATATGGTTAGCTGCAAACCTGTGTAAAAGCTTAAGGTATTCACATCAAGATTTGCAACCTTGGCAAGTGTAGTCACCGGAATGCCTACTGCTCCAAATGCCGTTGGAACTGTATTTGCAATAAGACATATAACTGCTGCAAAAACCGGTTCAAAACCAAGTGCTGCCAAAATGCTTGCCGGAATTGCAACCGCTGTACCGTAGCCTGCAACAGCCTCTAAAAATCCCCCAAAACCCCAGGCAAGTATTAAAACCTGTATTCTTCTATCTGTTGTTATGTTTGAGAGCATGTTTTTTATTGTGTCCATGCTTTTGGTATGAAGTGCAAGATTATAGGTGAAAAGTGCTGCGATTATTACTATCATGATAGGCCATAAACCGAGTAAAATTCCTTCAACCGCCGCAAGAAGTGCAGGTATAACCCCCATTTTCCACACTCCTACGGCTAAAATAACCGTAATTCCCAGGGTTATTGTACAGGCCTTGTGAGCAGGCACCTTGAAAACCCCCAGGGAAACAATAAGATAAACAACTGGAACAAGAGCAATTATTGCTAACAAAGTATCATTCAAATCCCCCACCCCCTATTGGTAATATGGTCTGACCAATTTCTAAGCAGATATTATCATATAATTTAGAATATTTCTATAAAAGTTATATATCTGACAATATAGCTGCCGCTTTAAATGATAATGTTTGATAATTGTATAACTATTGGATATATAATATGATCTGTTGTATTGGTTCTAATACAAACTTCAATCACAAGCTTATGTAGACAATTTATCTATTACTAATCTAATCATGGGCCAGAAAATCTCTTATTAAACTTAACTTGTTGTGCTACTACTCTGAAAAGTCCATTGTAATAAAGGTAGATAATATCTACAGATAGGCACTGCGATAAAAATATATTTCATTTACCAGTACGCTCAGCAAAGAAGTTCTAAGGCTCGGGACAGCTGACAAGCCAAGTAGGCTTTTAAAACTCGCTTGCCTCAAACACCACGAACTTCACTAAGGCTTTTCAGCTGTCCTCTCGCTAAGAACCTCTAGTTACTCGCTATAATAGTTCGCTTCATATATTTTTTATCTCCGCTTAGTTACTGAACTGGAACGGCGGATTAATTTAGCAATTGTTTTCATAATCTTTTGGTGAATTTTGTTTCATGCAGAGCTAGTTCAGGGGGTGAGGGTCGTTCTGTAAATTTATCTAGCACAACAAGTTAACTTAATGTTTAACATTAACTAAGGGAAGATAAATATATGAAATGACATATGATACGAGCCATTAAATATTTGTCGAAATTACACGATAAGTTATTTTATTAACATAGACATTTAAAGGTTTTTCAGCCGTTTAATACTAAATGGGTTATTTTTTTAACATTAATTCATATAATTTCCCTCAAAATAAAAAAACCCCTATATATAGGAGTTTTTTTAATAATAATATTTATCGACAAAATCAAAATGCTTCTTCATAGCGTCTATGGCCCCTTTCTGATTGTGGTTTTTAAGGGCTATATATATTTCTTCATGCTGCTCCGCCAATCTATGTCTGTTTTCCTCATTGGATACTATCATCTCTCTAGCGCCCTTTATAAACTCATCTATTAAAATGGACACTGCGTTTAATATGTTTAACACTAGAACATTTCCTGATGCATGGGCAATTCTGTAATGAAATTCCTTATCCAGTGCAGCGTTTATTATCTCATCGTCTGTTTTCTTCATTTCCTCTATTATTTCCCTTATAGCTTCCAAATCCTTATCATTGATTTTTCGAGCAGCAAGCGCAGCGGTCTCTATTTCCATAATCCTTCTAAGCTCCAATATTTCCTGGGGCTTACTTTTCTCAAGCATGAAAACCATTGAAAGTGGTTCAAAAAGACTATTTTCAAAGCTTTCCCTTATAAAGTTGCCTCCGCCCTGCCTGCTTTCCACAAGTCCAATAACCTCAAGGACCCTGATTGCCTCCCTTATAGATGCCCTGCTCACCTGAAGCTGCTCCGCCAGATCCCTCTCAGCAGGAAGCTTATCTCCTTTTTTCAGGGTTCCATCCATAATCATTCCTTTTATCTGCTCTACAACCTGTTCATATACCTTTGTACTCTTTATAGGCTTAAACATAACGCCACCCCTAGCTAAAATCCTGTAACCATTATACACCAAAAAATTATATATAAAAATATTTTTTAAGGACATCAGCACTATAGTTAAATAAGTTTTGAAGCCCTTCAATCCTTTTTAGAAGCTTCTCCCTATTAAATGCCTCCACCTTATCCAAAGTTTCGTTAGGTTCATCCCTATATTTAATCATAAATATTCCTCCAAAGATTTTGCAGTTTTTTACATGACTTCATTGCTTTTATATGTGCCATTTTTCGTACATATTTTATATATTAATACAAAAAAAGCCCTACTAAAGTAGAGCCAACTATTGCTAACAACTAAAAATTCTTTGCAATTTCAACCACCTGTTTTGCCGCTTCATTAAAAATATCCTCTCCCTTGGCAGGATCGATTGCCACCCCTTCACAAAAAACGGTTCTAAAATTTTTTATTCCAATAAAATTCATTACATCTTTTAAATAGCTCTCAGCATGCTCCATGGATTTCATTGGTCCCTCAGAATAAATTCCCCCCCTGGCCTGTATATGAAGGACAGGTTTATCCTTCAAAAGCCCTATCGGACCAGTTTCAGTATATTTGAAGGTTTTTCCTGCAACCAAAATGGTATCAATATATGTTTTAAGCATTGGCGGATAGCTAAAATTCCACATTGGAGCTGCAATTACAACCTTATCCGCTCTTATAAACTGGTCAGTAAGTTCATAAAGCCTTGAAAGCTTACTTTTCTCATCAGCTGTAAGCTCACCACTAGATGGAATCATTCCCCATGCCTTCATTATTCCTTCATCGACAAAGGGTATTTCTTCCTTATAAAGATCCAGAGAAACTATTTTATCATCGGGATGATGTTTCTTATATTCATCGAAAAAAGCCTTGGCAAGCCTTAAGGTAAATGAAGCCTCAAGCGGTTTTGGATTAGCATAAACGTAAAGCACCTCTGCCATGATATTCACCTCCTTAAAAATTTTTTGTAAAACTAATATTATTATTAGCCCTGTGTAATTCAATATACATCCATTTTGCTAATCAAAAAGCAGTACCTGATGGTATTTTTATCCATTTTATCAGCAACTCCTTAGAATTGCCATATCGCCAAGGCCATTTTTGACTAGTTGAAAAGGAGTTAAAAATACTCCAAGGTGTTGTAAACAAAATAAAAAGAGCTGCTAAACTAAGCAGCTCTTTTTTTATTCTCCAAAGGATATTCCTATGCTCTTTGCAACCTGTACGAGATGGCCGTTTGGATCAACTGTTTTAATATGTCCAATAACCTTTTCCAGGTTCTCATAGGATATTGTATCTCCCTTTAAGCATACCATGTTTCCAAACTTGCCTTCATTTATAAGCTCTACAGCGGCAACTCCAAATCTTGTAGAAAGTATTCTATCGTATGTAGATGTATTTCCGCCCCTCTGTGTATGTCCAAGCACTGTGCTTCTTATTTCATGGGTGTCTATAAGCTGCTCAAGCTCACGGGCAAGCTTGTTTCCTATACCTCCAAGCCTTACGGGATCCGGGCTGTCCTCAACGATTTTGCTTACGACAACTTCCCCATCCTTTGGCCTTGCACCCTCGGCTATCACTATATTTGTAAAGAACTTGCCCATTCTCGCCCTTTCCTTAATCTTTTGAACAATCCTATTGATGTCATATGGTATCTCAGGTATCAATATAACGTCTGCAGAACCCGCTATTCCTGCATGGAGTGCAATCCATCCTGCATTTCTTCCCATAACTTCAAGTATCATAACCCTCTGATGGGATTCTGCTGTGGTGTGCAGCCTGTCAAGGGCCTCTGTAGCAACGTCAACTGCTGAATAAAAACCAAAGGTTAAATCCGTTGCTGCAAGATCGTTGTCTATCGTTTTAGGAACGCCTATAACGTTTACGCCCTTTCTTGCAAAGTCCCTTGCACTTGTGAGAGTCCCATCCCCTCCTATAACAACAAGAACATCTACCCCTTCTTTCTTAAGATTTTCAATGGCTACGTCCGACACGTCCTTTTTAACTATTTTACCGTCTTCCTCTACAGCATAGTCAAAGAGGTTGTCCTTATTTGAACTGTATAGTATTGTGCCTCCCCTATGAAGGATACCTGATACGGTTTCAAGAGTTAGGGGAATGGTTTCGTTATTATAAAGTCCCCTGTATCCAAACTTATAACCTATAACCTCATAGCCATACTTCATAATTGCAGTTCTGGTAACAGCCCTTATAACCGCATTCAATCCCGGACAGTCTCCTCCGCCTGTAAGCAGTGCGATTTTTTTAACTTTTTTGTCCATACATATCCCCCTTAAACCCTATTTATTTTTAATTATAAGATAAAAAACATCATTATTAAACACATTTTTCTATGAAGGTATATGTTATAGCCGAATATGTATAAAAAATTATGTATACTATTTTCCTTATAAAAAATCAATTAATGTATCATATTTAAATTTATTTCTTCTATAGGTTGCTTATTGTATTTTTAAAAAAATTATATGCTATACTTTTATATAAAATTTTTAGTATTAAAAATTATTAGAATATTATAAAATATAATTATTAAATATTTTTAATATATTTATATCTATGATTTTTGCATCCTATTTGGTCTTAACTTTGTGTAAACTTTTTGTTGAAAGTCCATTGCATATATTTTTTATCGCGGCTAGTTTTGTAACCTTCCTGTTGAAATAATCTTTACATTTACATTAACGTTTATAATAGAATTCTTAAAGCTATCCTTTATAAATTCCTCTTTATCTCTTCCAAGCTTTGCAATTGCATATTTTTCAATATCAAAAACATCAACTCCATACTTTTGTTTTACTCTTGCAATCGTCTCCTTAAGCCTGTCTTCCGTCTGTTTTTCTATTTTTTTAGCAATCATTTCTATATTATTCTCTGATGGTTCCCCCTCACTACCCGCCGTATTCATTTTATTTTCAGCCTTTATGTCTATATTTATATCATATATTAATTTATCATTTTCCATAGAAACCTTTACCTTTCTTTTACTAGTACAGAACAAATCCGTTGATTTAGTCCTGTCATTTTCATTTACTAAGCTTAAATAACCTTTGCTGTTGCTATTTCTAATAAGGTTTATATATTTTGCCTCTTCTATCGGAATCATAAATATCATTTTATCCTTTTCAAATACTGCAATTCCACTAATCTTAACTGTATCTACATACTTCCCTCTATCTGCTTCAATATATGGAATCATTATCCTTCGACCCTCTTGATAATACATATTAAAAACGTCTTTAATTTCCATTTCCCGTGTTAGAAAATAGGAGTTAATAGAAGATTGCAACTCGCTTTTAATATCCTCTGATATGGTACTGTTTTCTACAGGATTTAACATGAAAATATCCTCTGCCTTTCCTTTACAAACAACCATTACAGTATTTAGATTTCTTTCCTGGTCCCTAATAAAAGTATCCAGTAAATCACCAATGCCATACTTTGCCCTTTCTTCACCTATTACATAGGCTCTTATTGTACCAACAAGGGGATTTTTCTTCATCTTAATCTGTCTTTTTTCATATGCTGTGTAGGCAGTTTCTGAATTAACAGTTATAACTGTTCTTTCTATCTTATCTTCCTCCTTGAATACAAAAAACTCAATGGTATTTTTGAACTTGTTATTGGCTTCCTTTTCCAGGTCATTACCTGTGCCTGCCAATACTGCTAATCCCTCTATTGGAACCCTTCCATAGCAGCCAGCAAATCCCATCATTATTAGAATCAATAGAGCTATTTTAATTCCCCTCATTTTTAATTCCTCTTTTCTTAATAGAACTAATTAACAGGGTAAGTATCATCCATATAATTGTATATATTATAAAATAAGGCATTATAATATCAACAATACTGCTTCTTTTATGTTCTGATATAAAAAATGAAGCCAGAACTAAATAAGGTAAGCATAAAAAGTAGCAACTGCTTTTATATGAGACTTTAAATAAATTTGATACACAATAGGATAGAACACAATGTATAATTGATAGTGTTTGAAAGATTTTATTCCCCCATATGAATATAATTATGGTCTCAAAATTTGCTATTACTGATAGTTCGATAGACCCAACAAGGTAAAGAATAGGATATTGAAGTTTTGATGCAAATCTCCAGCCAATATAGCTGACAACAATTAATACTGTCATTGTATAAAGAGCAATTGTAATTAGACTGCCAATAACTCCTGAGCTCTTTATCTTTTTAGTATCCGTAATAAATGGTATTATGAAGAAACATACCTCTATTCCTGAATAAGAAAACAAAGCACCCTTTAGAGATTTTAGTATATTATCAATTCCATCTATCAAAGGCAACAAATTAGTTACATTTCCTTTATTTATAAAATATAATGGTATAAGAAAAATAAAAAAGGTTACGTAAAACATTAATTCAGTTATTCTTCCTATATTTGTAAGTCCCTTTCTTGATGTTAAAAAGGCTACAATAATAGAAACAATCATTATTACATATGGAGATAGGAACTGTGTAATTGAAAATATCATAAGGTTTGCAAAACCTGACAAAATAAAAGCCTCAGTGAATAAAAAATAAACTGTAAAAAGTAAAGTAAAAATATAGGTGAGTATATTCCCATATAATTTTTTACTCATTTGAAAATAATCCAGATAGCTAACATTTTTATAAATTGAAGCACCAATTAGCACACAAGTTAATGGATAAATCCCACCTATTAAAACACTTATCCACCCTGATTGATGGGCTTCCTTTGAAACTTCAGAAGCCAGGGAAAGTACTCCTACTCCTATCATGGAGCTTTGTATTATGAAAAGATATTGATTTTTAGTTATATGATTATTTATAGCCTTCATTTTTTCCTCCTTAAGGATAGTTTAAAAGTAACTGCCTCTTTGAGGCTTTCCTTTAATGGCGCTCTTACCATAGTATCCCTTAAATCATCCTTTATTCTTTGCGGTGCCATTGGCGAAAAATATGGTATTCCAAAACTTTCCAAATCTATGATAATTACAATAAGCATGAAAAGTCCTGCTAATAAACCCAAAAAGCCAAATGCTTGAGCAAGTATAATGAGTGGGAACCTTAAAAATCTTATAGATAATGTCATTTCATAACTTGGAATTAAAAATGTCGATACAACCGTAATTGCAACAATAAAAAGAGTCATATTGCTTACTAAATGTGCTGATACAGCGGCATCTCCAATTACAATTCCTCCAACTATAGCAAGGGTTGTACCTACCGGGCTTGGAAGCCTGAGCCCTCCTTCTCTTAATATTTCAATTGCAATATCCATTGCAAGTATTTCAAGTATCGGAGGGAGAGGTATTCCCTGTCTGGAGCTAATTATTACAAGTATAAGCTTATATGGGAGTAGCCCAGGATTATAGCTTAGCAATACTAAGTATATGGGCTCTAAAATCAACACTGTCACTAAAGCTATAAACCTCATTAACCTGGAAAAATTGGAAAGTATAGTTCTTTCAGAATAGTCCTCTATGCTCTGAAAAAATTCAATAAAAACAGCTGGTACAACCAGGGCTGCCGGTGTTTCTGCAACAAACAATGCAGCTTTTCCTTCTAAAAGATCAAAAACAACTTTATCTGGCCTTTCAGTATTTTTACACTGTGGGAATATACTAAAGGTTTTTTTCTCAATAAACTGCTCTAAAATACCTGATGTGAGCATTACAGGAGTTTTAATTTCATTAATCCTCTTCTTGATTTCACTCAAAACCTGTGGGTCAATTACGCCCTCAATATAGGTTAAGACAACATCTGTCTTTGTTTTATTTCCAATTTTATATTTTTCAATCTTTAGATTCGGGTTTTGAATCTTTCTTTGAATCATAGCAATATTTAAATCTAAGTTTTCAACAAAACTCTCCCTAGTTCCCAGAACTGATTTTTCAGATCTAGACTCATCAATAGATCTATATGCATCGCTTTTAGCCGAACAAACTATTGCCTCAGTAGCTCCATCAACCAATATTACGCATTTGCCGCTTGAAATAAAATAGATTAAATTTTCTATACTGCTTTCAAATTCAATATCACTGGAAAGTATGTATTTCCTGGCAATTTCACGGGCAGAAATTTTATTTTTTTCTATAGGAGATTCAATATGGAGAAGCAACGGCTTAAGGATTATTTCTTCGATATATTTGTTATCACTTATTCCTTTCATGTATAAAATACAACAATTGATGTTACCTTTAATAGAAATTTCACGTTTTACAAAGTTTGCGTTGTAAGCAATTTTTGATGATATAATTTCAATGCTTTTAGCGATATCTTTTTTCAATATTTCCTGTTTCATTTTTTTCACCTTATATTTTCGCTATTTATATTATTATGTGTATCCTGCTTTATTTTTATCATTCAAAGATTCTGTTCCATTGCTTTCTAAACTCTTTTGGGTTCTTCGCCAAACTTGAGTTCTCCCTTATTTGTTACATTTGCGTATTTCATGATAAGGTAAATGTCGGATTTTTAAATCCTTTTTACCATAAAATTGGTAAGGTATGTTGTAGAGATATTATTCCTCCACAAATTTAATAACTAAAAATTTATATGCCTTTTACCCTTTGTTCTATTTTGTTGATATAATGTTTTAATTATCCTATAATATTATTTAAACTTATAAATACAGGAGGTGCTTTAGTGGACAGATCAAAACTACTTGGAGAAGAGAGTATAGGAAGGCTCCTTCTTAAATTCTCCATACCGGCAATAACAGGAATGCTTGTAAATGCATTATACAACGTAGTAGATAGAATATTTGTAGGAAATGGCGTTGGTGCTATTGCCATAACGGGCATCACAATTTCATTTCCTATAATGAACATTATAATGGCCTTTGGAATGCTCGTTGGGATTGGAGCAGCGTCCCTTGTTTCAATAAGGCTTGGCCAAAAGAAAAAGAACGAGGCAGAACAGATATTAGGAAATGCTCTAACTCTTACTATTATCATATCCCTTACCCTGACTGTTTTAGGTATTGCTTTCCTTGATCCAATACTTATAAAATTCGGAGCAAGCGGAGAAGCCCTTTTATACTCCAGGCAGTATACTTCTATAATAATATACGGTATTATATTTCAAAATCTTGCATTCAGCATGAACCATTCCATAAGAGCCGAAGGAAGCCCAAAGATGGCAATGATTACAATGCTGATAGGTGCTGTTTTAAATACAATACTTGATTATATACTTGTATTCATATTTAAAATGGGCGTTCAGGGGGCTGCGATAGCAACTATTTTCTCGCAGGCTGTCAGCGCTGCATGGGTGCTTTCATATTTCTTTGGAAAGAGAAGCACTCTTAAAATTCATAGAGCTAATCTCAGTCTTAGAAAAGATGTAATTCTGTCTATATTTTCAATAGGAATGTCCCCCTTTGCAATGCAGCTTGCAGCCAGTGCTATTACAATAATATTAAATTCAAAACTTTTAGCCTACGGTGGAGATATAGCCGTTGCTGCAATGGGAGTTATAAATAGTATAACTATGCTTATACTAATGCCTATATTTGGTATAAACCAGGGTTCCCAACCAATAATAGGGTTTAACTATGGAGCTCAAAAATATGACCGTGTAAAAAAAGCCCTAAAGCTTGCAATAATTGGAGCAACAGCAGTATCTATAATGGGCTTTATAGTAATACAGCTGTTCCCTCAGTTTCTCATAGGGCTATTTGGAAAAGATTCTCCAGAACTTATTGAAAAAGGTTCCCACGGTATCAGGATTTTCCTATCCATGCTTCCTATAATAGGGTTCCAGATAGTTAGCGCAAACTACTTCCAGGCAGTCGGAAAGCCAAAACATTCTATGTTTTTAAGCCTTTCAAGACAGGTTATAGTTTTAATACCTCTTCTGCTTATACTGCCGAACTTCTTTAAGCTTGACGGTGTATGGATGGCAGGCCCTGCATCTGACTTTATTTCATCCATCTTAACCGGATTATTCCTTTTCATCGAAATAAGGCATTTAGAAAATAGGCATAAAGAAACAAAAACTGAATTGGCATAAATAGCAGCCCCTGAAACTAATATCAGGGGCTCATTTTTAATATATGGGATATTGCGGATACCATGGATAGGGTCCATAGTATGGAGGATATCCTCCATAGGGTGGATGTGGAAACGGCCTCCTTCTTCTCCTTCTCCTTCTTCTTCCCAGAAGTTCTCCTATAAGTGAAACTCCCACAAGGTCTCTTAAAAGACGCCTTCTTCCATACCCAAACTGCCTTGACATATTGTCCTTTGATGACTTTATCTCCTTTTCTACTTCTTCTTCCACCTCATCGCATATTTCTTCTATCATCTCGTCCATTTCTTCACGATCTGGAATATGCATTTCACCGTGCTTCGTCTCCATAATATCGCATCGGTTTACAACTGCAGGCCTTATAATATAGTATGTTTCAGGATACATCATCTCAAGCCTCTGCTCACCCTCATCCTCCATGTTCTCCATATCCATAATTGGACAGCACTGAACAGGCATTTGCATCATTGGCATTGATTGAACGTACTCCATCTTCTCCTTATCCTTCACCTTAAAACCTCCTGCTTAATATATACATTTTATACTATGCATATTAGGCGGAATTGGTAACAGGGTATATAATTATGTATCGATTCTTTAAAATAAAACTTATTACTGGAATCTAGATGCGAAATCTCTGAAAAACTAATAAATTGAGTAGAAATTTTTAAAAAGCTTTGATATAATATATTTGTAATCGGGGGCGTAGCTCAGTTGGGAGAGCGCTTGAATGGCATTCAAGAGGTCGTGGGTTCAAGTCCCATCGTCTCCACCATATTCTAATGTATTATAATGTACTGATATGTAAAAAGCCTTGAAAATCAAGGCTTTTTTATTTTCCTCGTTGTGCTGGATAGATTTACAGATCGGCGCTGCGATAAAAAATATATTCCATCCGCTACTATGGCGGTGATGTTTCGAAGAAGGCAAGGAATATATAAGAAATGGCAAAATGTAAGAAGAAAAATGGAGATAAATCATGAATATTGCTGTTTAAAATACAAAGACAATTTACATTCCTGTTTAAGGAAAGTTATGAATTTTATAATGAATTTTGATTAAAATGTAAGATTTGTGTGCATAATATACATATGATTTAACATACAAGACGTAAAACCTCCTTATCTGGAAGTTTAGTTCTTGTTTGTTTAAATCAAAATCCCAGGATAAGGAGGTATATGTATGCCAGATAAAACCTTGATATGTAAGGACTGTGAAAAGGAGTTCCTGTTCACTGAGGGAGAGCAGGTATTTTACAAGGAAAAGGGCTTTCAAAATGACCCGGTAAGATGTCCTGAGTGCAGAAGGGCGAGAAAACAAGCCAGGCGAAACAACACCTCATACTTAAGATAGTTTTTAAAGGGGGGCTTGCCTCTCCTTTTTTATTGTTTTGTTTGTGACTTCATACAGTTTATACTAATAGCAGGCGGCCTACAAAAAAGGAAACACCCTTTCGGATGCTTCCTTTTTTCTATATACTAAAGATTATTGTCTTCCAGCAAGATTTCTTTCATAAGCTTCAACCATGTGTTTTACCATAAATCCACCAACATAACCATTCTGTCTTGAAGTGAGAGTTCCCTTATCAACTGTTTGATAGTTAGCTATACCTACTTCGTTAGCTACTTCATATTTAAACTGCTCAAGTCCCTGTTTAGCTTCTGGAACTACTAACTGATTTCTTCCTGTTTTGTTGTTAGGCATCTTTGTCACCTCCTGTTTTGTTTGTTATTATTAATTTGTCACATTTTGTCGATATTATTCTATGTAAATTATTCCACTTTAAATTAAAATTATAAATAGTTTAAAAAATGAACATGCAGAACTAATCCTAAAAAGTTTATGTAATTTTCCTTATAAAAAATGAATAAGGGCTGTCATAAGGCCCTTATCCGTTAAAACCCTTCATCTTCTGTTTTGAATAAGGTCTATGGCTCCAAGTACAACATGCGCTAATCCAAAGCCTATTATACCTGCTTCAACCATAGGCATTATATCTCTCCTTCTCATTCTTCTTTTTCCCGTATCCATTCCTCTGAGAACTGCCCCAGTTGCAGCAACAGCTGTACCCAGAACTGTTGGTATTAAGCCTTCTCGTACCATGAGACCCCCTCCTGTTCAATTAAAATGAAGATTCACTATTATATTGCTCAAAATATGAAAATTTATTATATGAACAGATAAAAAACATCTGGAATTCATATTAGTTCCGGTGTTTTTTGCTTATAATTAATTTTTATTTATTTTTATAAAAGCAACTCCCTCTTCTCCAAGGGCTACATTACCCATTTTCTCAACTATTAATGTCTCTCCATCTCCAAGGTTTGAAACTATAACAGGCGTAATAACAGATGGTACCTTGTCTTTAATTCTATCTATGTCAATATTAAGAAGCCTGTCACCAATTTTTACTACCTGTCCCTCATTTACAAATAGCTCAAAGCCTTCACCATTTAGGTTAACCGTTTCAACACCAACATGTATAATTATTTCTCTTCCATTTTTTCCTTTAAGGCCTATAGCATGCTTTGTAGGAAATATACTTGCAACAACTCCGTCTATAGGTGAAACTACAATACCCTTTGAAGGAATAACAGCAAAACCGTCCCCCATCATTTTTTGTGAAAATACAGGATCTGGAACCTCAGTAATTGAAACCACCTTTCCTTCAAGTGGCGACGCTATGTATTCATAATCTTTATTTTCTTTCTTATTATTTCCTAATATGTTCTTCAAAAATTTTAACATCCTAAGTTCCTCCTAACATGCTCCTATAAAAGCAAGGGCATGAGCAAAAATCGAAAATGCTATCCATGTAACATGCTGCCGATAATTTTACTCATGCCCCATAACTTATTATCGATATTCTATATTACTTAAGTTCCGGCCAGTAATCCTTGTTTGCTTCAATTAATGCATCAAGTACCTGTCTTGCCTTCTTTGCTGATACTACTGTTCTGTTAAGTGTTAATGCCTGAAGTGCCTTTTCATATGAGCCTTCAAAGTATGCATCAACTGTAAGCTTTTCATATGCAAGCTGAGCTTCCATCATACCCTTGTAGAAGGTTCCTATCTTACCTACGGCAAGTGGCCTTGGCCCATTTGCCGTAAGAACTGCAGCTACTTCAACCATGGCATCATCCTGGATGTTCGAAATTATACCGTTATTTTCAACTATAACGATGTATATTCTTCCCTTATTATACGCAATGGATTCTGCAACTTCTATAATAAATTCACTGTGGGCGTCGTTGTGTACAAGCACAGAATCTTTAGCTGTACCAGCCTCTGCAACTCTTTTACACTCTGCAAATATTCTTTTTTCCCTTCCATCCATAACTTCATTTGCACGAGTATAGTTTGGATCAAGGTGTGATACTTTGTAATCAGGATAGTAGTAGTATTGAAGGTATGTGTTTGGAAGATAATCTGGGAAGTCAATAAGCATGTCTCTAACCATTGCATATGTGTCAAGCCATGACTTATCCCTTTGCTCTGCATCTGCAGGCTTAAATCCACCTTCTAAAATGAGTTTCTTAAGCTCAGGAAGAAGGTCCTTTCCTTCCTTGTCATAAAGGTGTGTAAACCATCCAAAGTGATTTAAACCGAAGTATACAGGTTCAAATTCGTTTGGATCCTTTCCAAGCAATCTTCCATAGGATCTTAAAAGGTTAACCGGCTGATCGCAGATGTTAAGTATCCTCTTATCATCAGGGAATACCCTTCTTAATGCCTCTGCGACTATAGCTGCTGGATTTGTATAATTTAATATCCATGCATCCTTTGAATATTTTCTTATATCGTTTATTGTCTTTATCATATCACGGATCGATCTAAGCCCATATGCAAATCCTCCAGGTCCGCAGGTTTCCTGTCCTAAGATTCCCATGCTTAGAGGAATCTTTTCATCCTTTTCTCTCATCTTAAATCCACCGGTTCTCATCTGCATAAAGACGAAATCTACATCAGCATAGGCTTCTTCTACATTTGTTGTATAGTGAAATTCAAGCTCTGGATATTGTTCCCTGAATAGTATCTTTGCAAATTCTCCTATTATTGCCTGTCTTTCTGCGTCTATATCAAACATAATAAGCTTTTTGAGCGGAAATCTATCCTTCATTTTGCATAGACTTTGCAGAAGTCCTGGCGTCCAGGTACTTCCTCCTCCGACTAAAGTAAGATTGAACTTTTTCATAATGATCTCTCCTATCTATTTTATATTTGACCCGGCAAGCAAAATCAGTTATCTGCCGAATCATGGTCTAAGCAATTTTCTTAAGCTGCTTTGTTACAGCTACTTTAATTGAAGATACAGATGGTCCGTAGATTATTTGAATATCGGTCTTGCTTGGCTTTATAACACCTGCTGCACCAGTTTTTGCAAATCCCTTTTCATCAACAAGGCTCATGTCCTTTACAACAACACGAAGTCTTGTAAAGCAGTTGTTTACACTTTCTATGTTTGACTTTCCACCAAGAAGCCTTATTATTTCCAATGCCTTAGCATCAAGATCATCAGCTTCTAAACCTACAGAATCCTCAAAAGCAACATCTTCTTCACGTCCTGGGGTCTTAAGGTTCATCTTTTCGATGACAAACTTAAATACGAAGTAGTATACAAATGCATATATAATACCGATCGCAAGCGTTATATACCACTTTGTATTTTCTTGAAGCATACCAAATACCACAAGGTCTATAACTCCACCCTGAGTATTTCCTATTGCAACGCCTAAAACGTGGTTGAGCATGAATGAGAGACCACTGAGTACTGAGTGTATTATGTATAATACAGGTGCAACGAACAGGAACGAGAATTCAAGGGGTTCTGTTATTCCTGTTACGAAGGATGCCAAAGCTCCTGCCATGAGAACACCCTTTATACGCTGCTTGTTTTCTGGTTTTGCTGTTCTATACATTGCAAGTGCTGCACCTGGAAGACCAAACATCATTATTGGAATCTTTCCCTGTGCAAGAAATCTTGTTGCTTCTGTTGAGAATGAGCTAACCCCTGCGCCAAGTTGAGCGTAGTAAATATTAAGTGCTCCTGCAATTGTTTTTCCTCCTATAACCATTTCTCCACCAACAGGTGTAAATCTAAACATTGCGTTGAGTATATGATGAAGCCCAAATGGAATCAATAATCTTTCAAGAAGTCCAAAGAGGAATGTTCCAAAGTAACCAAGGTTAGCAATAGCATAACCTAAACCTTGAATTGCTGCACTTATTGGAGGCCATACTACCGGAACGAAAAGTCCAAGTAGTGAAAATACAAAGGTTGTAACTATTGGAACAAAACGCGTTCCTCCGAAAAATCCAATGTAATCAGGTAATTTTATTGTGTAGAACCTGTTATGAAGGGCTCCCGTTACCATACCCACTATGATACCACCAAACACACCCAGCTGAAGCGTTTGAATTCCCAGCGTCATGCCCTGTCCTAATTCCGTCATCTTAGCTGCTGGTGCTAAGGTTTTAGTAGCAGTTAACACAAAGTTTATCGTTACGTTTAAAATAATGTATCCAACGAATCCTGAAAAACCTGCAACTGCTGTTTCATCCTTAGCAAGTCCAATTGCAAGGGATATAGCAAAGAGCACCGGCAGGTTTCCAAACAGTGCTCCAGTTACTGCCTTCGTAAACTGGAATATCATCTGTAGGGTGGAATTCCCTAAGAAAGGCATCTTGGCTATAACATTTGGGTTTGAAAATGCTGCGCTTATTCCAAGGAATATACCAGCAAAGGATATCAAGGCTATTGGAAGCATAAAGGCTTTTCCTAATCTTTGAAAATAGTTGTTTAATTTTTTAAGCATTTACTAACCCCTCGTTTTAAAAATGATCTCATCAATTTTTTCTGTAATATGTGAATAATAAATACCATTTAAAAATATCAAATTTTTTCAAAGATTGTCGACAAACTTCGAATTCAATTATATTATATAGTTATAAGATGGTTTTCGAAATGCTTTTCAGACATTTAGAAATTTAGTTTGCAAATTGACTTTTTTTCATTTTCTGAAACTTTTTTCACCCTAAGCACTGTTATATTACCTTATTTCAAAAATTTGACTTTAAATTCTATGTGCTGTTGACTATACTATTAATGTACGTATATGCAGAAAATTGCAAAAATCAATTATATATAATTCTTATGCTTGGGAGGTACCATGGATTTTTTCATTCGAATAGAAAAGGAAAGGGAAAAGCTTAATAAAAATGAAAATGAGCTTCTAAAGTATTTTATAGAAAATGCACAGGACATTAAGAACATGAAGATACAGGATGTGGCAAAAAAAACCTTTGTATCCACAGCAGGGATTATTCGCTTTTGCAAGAAGCTTGGCTTTAACGGATATTCAGAGTTAAAAAACAGCCTTGCATTAACTGTTAAAAACCAGGGCGAGAAGGGCAGAGTTTATACACAGTCAAAAACATCTTCCAATATTTTTAATGATATAGATAAAACTAAAGACATGATTAATGACTCTATAATAGATGAAATTACTGATCTCATACACGAGACTGAAAGAATTGATTTTTATGGAGAAGGCTCCTCAAGATTGGTATGCATGGAAATGTCAAGGCGCTTTCAGCTTGTTGGAAAGCAGACCTATCACTACGATGATACAAGTATTATGTATCTTTCGGCAAGTACTCTAAAAGAAAAGGACCTCGTTTTTGCAATATCAATGTCAGGCGAAACATCCCAGATTATAAGGGCTGTAAATATAGCAAAAACCAAAAAGGCCACCGTGGTTTCCTTAACAAGCATGAGCCTTAACACCCTATCAAACATTGCAGACAAATCCCTGTTTATTTACTCCACAAAGTACTCTATTAATGGCATAAACTTTATATCAAGAATACCTGCAATTATCCTGATGGAGTATGTTTTTAATAAATATGTTGAAAAATATGTGGGTTAAACTTACAAAACTCTCCATTATGGAGAGTTTTTAATTGATATATACAGTCGTGCCGTTAGGAATATTATCATAAATGAATTTTGCATTTTCTATTGAGAGCCTCACACAGCCATGGGACAATTTCATTCCAAGCCTTCCATCAACAATTTTTCCATTGTTATCTAATATTACTGAGTGGAACAAATAGCTCCCATAGAATCTTGTATAATACTTGCATATAGTGTTTTTATTAACACGGAAATAACTTCCCCTGCCGTTTACTTTAAAAGTACCTTTAACTGTAGGAGTTGAAGGTTTTCCTACCGTACATAACATATCCCTATATAAACGCCATGAGCCTTTTTCTCCGGTAAAAACATATGCGTGGCGTGTTTCTGTGTTCACCCATATTAAATATTTTGTTGTACTTGACAATCCCTTTCCGTTTACAAAAGCTTCAATTGTATTTATCGATGAAGTATCTTTTGATGTTTCAGGATTCTTTGGTGGAGTGTACATGGTTTCTTTAGTTGGCTTTAAGGAAAGTTTATAAAGTGTCTGTTCTCCTACTATGCCATCTACAGGTATTTTATTTCTCCTTTGAAAATCCTTAACTGCCCAGAGGGTTTTAGTGCCAAAGAAGCCATCCACAGGCAAGCTATAGTTAAATTTATTAAGGCTTCTCTGTATTTCCTTTATTTTTTCTCCCTTATCTCCAAATCTATATGACTTAACTTCTTCTGCAGGTTCCTGTTTTTTCTGTTCATCATTTGTTTTGTTGGTAGTTTCATCGTTCTGTTTACTATTTTGCTCATTGTTCTGTTTTTCAGGGCTTCCTTTTTTATCGTTGGATTGATTTGAATTATTCCCTGCGGTGTTGTTATTTTCAGAATTTATTCCTTTCTGGGGGGAAGATTGCTCTACAGGAGCCGAGCCACATCCAAATATCAGAAAAGAGAGAACTGTAGAGCATATAATAGTCATTAACAATTTCTTGAAGTTCATCATTTTATCACCTGAAAAAATTACTTAAAGGATAAAATTCAATTAATACCTGTTCTATGCTTTTTATTAGCCTCACCTCCCAGCACTTTTCAAATTTAAAGAATTTAATAGCATTATAAATATATGAAGCATATCAAATATCTGTGACAATTAAAATAGGGACGGTTCACAATTTAGCAACACGTGTAAAAACTCCATTTTTTCTCTGAAATTACAGTTATTTTACTTCATTAGCGCCTACTATGCCTAATTTTAAGCTGAACTTTTAAGCTCCATATCCCCAAAAAATAAAAAAAGACATTGCTTGTCCATGTCTTATCCTCACTAAAAGAACTTTAGCTCTAAGAATTTTTCGCCATGCTGTTTAATTTCCGTTTTAAAAATAGAGTACAAGCACCTTTAAACACTTTGGATTAATCCATATTATCTATACTGTGCTATCATCCTAATTTCTTAAGCCGACCTTTCCTTTATAAGTCTATCTATCACGCCCATATAC
>NZ_SOAZ01000017.1 GCF_004364155.1 Fonticella tunisiensis
TTCTTTCTTTGTTTAAAACTCCCTGTCTAAATTCCTGTTTTTTTAAAGAAGGCTAATTTTTCAGCTAAAATTTTAATGAGTTTTGCAATTGCCTATATATTTATTTGAATTGATTTTCTGGATTTTATATTTATATTTCGCCTTCTCTTTTTTGAATGAGCTATGCCTTCAAGGTGGCATGGGCTGTATTCATAACCTGCACCGCTATAATACTTGCTGAAAAGCTCATAGTACTCTAGCCTTAGGCCCTGTATGAAAACTATCAATCCCTCAAGGCCAATGATAACAAGGTTTCCAAGCACTATAACCAGTGCACTCTCAGCCCTATTTGACATCATCTTTGACAGGGTATCGAAGGCTATAAATAGACCGACATGGTTTATTGCAAAGGCCCCAACCCTTATAAAGGACACCGTGTTGCTGAACATGGTAAGGAGCGTCTCAACAACTCCAAATCCTCCTTCAATGTAGTAATCAGCTTTAGACTCACTGTATAAAGGCCTTACTCCCTTTATAAGGTTTGCAAGTGGCTCTTTAAGGAGCATTACAATAAGAAGTGATACAAGTATAATTGTTATGAGCTCACCAGGAATGAAGGTTTCCATAGCCATGACTCTTGATACTACATAATAGAACAAAATCCAGTAAAACATAAGTCCCGCCAGTCCATTTCTGCCTAGCAGCCCCTCTTCTATATCCCTGTTTTTATATGAGTTTGCAAGATTATATATAAATCCAACCGATAGAAGTATTACTCCAAAAACTACTGCACCTATAAGCATGGAATTTATGTTTTCCATAGGCCTTATAGGCTTTAACACATAGTTTTCGAGTATATCCTCAAATCCAAATATGCTTCCATATAGAAAGCCGAATATGGTTGAGCTGAATCCCAGCCTTACCAGTACTCCTCCAAGGTTGACACGTTTTTTTATTCTGTAGAGAAACTCCCCTGCAAGAAACAGGCAAAACCCCTGTCCCACATCCCCAAACATGATTCCAAAGAGAAGCATGTAGCTTATTCCCAGAAAGGCAGTAGGATCAAGCTCTCTATAGGAAGGTATACCGTAAAGCTTAACAATGGTTTCGAAGGGCTTTAAAAGCTTGGTGTTTTTTAAACAGGTCGGAGGTTCAAGGCCCTCCCTTGTTTCCTTTACCTCCTTAAATATGATGATAAGCTTATCCTGACATTCTCCAAGGCTGTTTAAAAGCACCTTCTTTTTATAAATTGGTACCCATCCTGTAAGATAAAAAAACTCTCTTGTACAGGCTATATGGCTTTTAAGTTCCTCTATCTTGAATTCCATAGCAAGCCTTGAACAGTATTTTTGTATATCCTTCATATATTTGTGTTTTATATCCAGTAAACAGGATTTTATATATCTGATTTCACTCTCTATCTGCTGCTTCCTTATATTAAGCTTTTCAATCCATTCTGCAGGGGAACCCTCATATTTTACAGCAGGGATGTACTCATCAAAGTTCAATGATTTTAAAACTCTGTCAACCTCTATTTCAACGGATTGTGGAACAACTATTAGAACTAATACATATTCTATATCTGTGTAAAGCTTGAAAACTATTGCCGATATGTTTTCATAGTTCTTCTTTAGTTTATCCATATTATACTTTGAAAGCTTGCCCAGCTTCATCTTCATGTATTTCATACCCATTAGTTCTGACAGGTTTATATCGATATGCTTAAGATATGATAGATACTCCTCTAAAATCATAAGCTCATCATTTTCTTTGTTTAAACTGAGAAGCCTTTCATGTTTCTCCTCAACGATCTGATATATTTCATCAATGGCCTTTATGTCCTCTTGAAAATTGTAGCTTTCCCTTATGTGGGATAGATAAACCTTGTTTTTAATTTCAAATATTTCGCATATCGCCCTAAGCTTTGCTTCAACACTTCCAATATCCTTCTTCGAATTATACTGCCTTATATAGTTATAATCTATCAAGGCATCCACTTCATCCTGTGCCTGAAGGATTGGAAAGTTGTTCTGATTTATTTCCGTTATGGAGTTTACCATATGAACCGAGGATGAAAGTATGATTTTCTTTGCAATTTCATCCACATTTTCCATATGCCCTATTATGTTTACCATTTCCATTTTTTCAACCGCCATAGAACCCCCCCAAATACTATATGGCCTTAATTAAATACTTTTTGGCTTCCTCATATTCCATTCCATACCTCACGTTTTCAACTATGGATATTATATCCCTTATTTCAAACTCAATAAGTTCCATAAAGCTAAGTAGAATGGATATATCCATTTTAAACCTCTTTTTAGCTGATTTTAGCCTGAAATACATAAACCTGTTCATTCGTCTTTCCATAAATATGTCCTGAAGGCTGTCACCCTTGAGCATAAATCCGTAGGGAGTATTTTCTATCATCTTTGAGAGCTCATTGGTATCCTTTGCATAGCAGAAGGTCTTGATTTTCTTATAATTAAACCTGTTGCCCCTATTTATGGAGTAATTAAATATTTCCTCAGGTGTCAGTTTATAATACTTCTTTCCTCTATATATCCACTGGATATTGAGCATATCAATATAGCTTCCGTAAAGATCGTAAAAAGCCCTTTGATCCTCCTCTGAAATCTTTTTAACGTTCTCCTCCAGTATGCTGAAATAGGCCTTATCAAGTGCCATTTCAAACCTGTACAAGGTTTCAGTTGTGCTTCCATTAACGAGATTTTTTAAAAAGGGATGATAAACAGTTCCTTCAAGGGATTCTATTATTTCTTCAATGCTCTGGGCCTTGAGAAGCATATCCATATCGATATATCTATACTTACCAGCAAATACAAGGTTTTCCCTTAAATGCTCAAAGTTTTTGTCGATGTGTACAAGCCTTGCAATCCTTTTAAGATCGTATATCTCATACTTTAAATAAAAACACTTAAAAAAATTTCTGTAATCCCCGTTGAAATAGTGAATCAGCTTATCCATTAAATTGATAAGGCCTTCCTTTAGAAGTCTTTCAATTTCATTTCTATGCATCAGATTAGGATCCTGGTCCTTAAAAAAATCTCCATATGCAGTATTCTCTTTAAGATAGAGGGCTATCACTGAAGGTGACTTGAGTGCAATCATTTTTTTATAATCTTCATCCCTTAAAAGCCTTGAGGACATGGAGGCTATCTTGGTATTCACCACTCTATACATCGAACCTTTAGCCATACAATCACCTGCCCGAAAAAATCTCCTTAAAGACTTCATCTAAAAATTTATCCCTGTTTTTTATATACTTTTCATACATATTCTGAGCTTTCTTTTCTGCGGATTTCTTTATTAGCTCAGCTTCATTGCAGGCATCCCTAATCTGTGCGTCCTTTTTCTTCTCAGCTTTTTCAAGTGCCGAATTTATGATTTCACTTCTCAGCTTCTCTACCTCATCATCAATTTTACTCTTCCTGTCTTTTATCTCATTTTCAAGCTTCTCCCTCAACTCAACAGCGCTTTTATCAATGTGAATGATGTTTTTAATTATTTCTTCCATTGCATGCTCCATACGCTCACCCCCAATAACATACATTTATTGTATTCCTTGTAAATCACAATTTCAAATTATCAATTTTTTTGTATATAGCCATATTAATCCATTTTATTTAATTTATTCAATACATAATGGTAAATATCTGATATAATAGAAATTTCATCTATTTTCACTTTCAGATGGCCTATAGTTGCAATCTGCTGCAATTCATAGAACCAGAACTTTGCTGTTACTTCAAAGAAGCGGAGATAAAAAATATACAAAATGAGCTTTAGAACTTCTTTGCTAAAGCTCATTAATGAATGAGATATATTTTTTATCGCAGCGCTGATCTGTAAATTTATTTAGCACAACGAGTTAATTTAAAGAAATTTAAAGTATTTCACATAAATACAAAGATACACATTCCTAAATCTTAAATATTATTTCTTTAATACATGAAATCATCCGGGTTTTATGTATTAATATATATGAATTTTACATATAATATTAAATTTAAGGGAGTTGTGGGTTTTGATAATTTTAAATTCTCTTCAAAGCATATTAAGCATATTTATAATGATTTCTCTTGGATACTATCTTACCTATAAAAAATGGTTTGATGATGATGTATCAAAGCTGTTTGCAAAACTTGTAACTACCATCTCCCTTCCGCCGCTTATGTTTTCCAACTTGATGACTAACTTTGACAGGAACAAGTTAATTTCATCGGCCAGCGGGCTTATAGTGCCATTTCTTTCAATGTTGATAACTTATTTAATAGGCAGGTTAGTATCAAGGCTTATAAGGGTAAGAAAAGAGAGGCTTGGAATATTTCATTCCATGTTTTTTGTTTCAAACACCATATTCATAGGACTTCCAATAAATCTGGCACTCTTTGGAGATGTCAGCGTTCCATATGTTCTTCTTTACTACATAGCTAATACAACTTTATTCTGGACCCTTGGAGTATATGGAATAAGCAGGGATGGTTCCGGCAAAGGAAGCGGCATTTTCACACTGGAAACTGTAAGAAGAATATTTTCTCCGCCTTTAATGGGCTTTATTGTAGCCGTCATTTTTATATTTCTAGATATTAAGCTTCCCACCTTTTTAATGGATACCTTTAAATACCTTGGAAACCTTACAACGCCTATTTCAATGCTTTTTATAGGTATTACCATATACTCTATAAAGCTCAGGGATGTAAAGATAGACATGGATATGATTGCTCTTATTATTGGAAGGTTTGTAATATCACCACTTACTATACTGGCCCTTGCATACTTTTTCCCCATACCTGACCTTATGAAAAAGGTATTCGTGATTCAGGCTGCAATGCCTGTTATGACACAAACTGCAATTATCTCAAAGGCCTATGGGGCAGATCATGAATACTCAGCTATTATGATAACCATAAGCACACTTGCAAGCCTCATTGTGATACCCATATATATGTCCATCCTCTAGGGGACGGTTAATTCCTTTAACTCCTTTTTTTAAAAAACATCCCTTTCATTGAATTTGTTGCAAAATTCATCACAAAAATGATGTTTTTATTTTTAATTATTAACTGTGGAAATTTCATATTTCTAAATCCTTAATATAACTAATTAACCCTCCAACTGCGGATGTACTATATTTTATTAACCGTCCCACTTGCCAGCTGAAATTAACTAAGACGAGGCAATCAATTGGCTCTTTCCTCAATCCAGGTAAATAATATCTACATATATAAAGGGTGACTCGATAACCCGAGACACCCTTTATATATTATAAAACTATTTATTTCCCTTTCTTCCCTTTATATAAGCTATTGTGGTACCTATTGAAATTAGTGAAAGTCCCAATCCTGCCACCGCATTAGCGTCAAACATTCCACCAGTCTTAGGAAGCTTTCCTTCTTTGTCCTTATCTTTTTCCATATCATTATCACTATCTTCATCATCGCCTGCTGCTTTCTTAAGTTCTGCTATCCTGGTTTCTGCTGCTATAAGCTTATTCAGGTTTGTTATGTTAGCATTGTTGTTTGCTGCTATTACTAGTTCCCTTGCTTTAGCTACTGCTGCCTCATCTTCCAGAGTTAACTTATCTACCTCTGGAAGGGCTGCTATTGCATCGATTGCTGCCTTTTCCCTTGCTGCCTGTTCCTCTGCTGCTTTCTTAAGCTCTGCTATTCTATTTTCTGCTGCTACAAGCTTATCCAGATTTGTTATGTTAGCATTGTTGTTTGCTGCTATTACTAGTTCCCTTGCTTTAGCTACTGCTGCCTCATCTTCCAGAGTTAGCTTATCTACCTCTGGAAGGGCTGCTATTGCATCGATTGCTGCCTTTTCCCTGGCAAACTGTGCTGCCTGTTCTTCAGTAATCTTTGCTGCGTTAAAGTTGTCTATCGCCGCCTTCAGTTCTACAACTGCCGCATCCAATGCTGCCTTATCCGAATTGCTGTCACCTAACACCCCAAGGGCTTTATCAATCGCAGCTTTAAATACTGCCTTTGATCCTTTATGATATTCTCCTGCCTTTGTACCTTCAACAGCACTATCATATAGCTTCTCAGCCACTGATATAAGAAGGCTTAGAGACTTGGTTTCTGTTGATGAATTTTCATCGTATACGTTTACAAGCTTTGCATTAGTGTAGAAAGTATTTAATATTGTTGTGAATGTAGCTCCCTTTGAAGCGAGTCCCTTTGCACCATACTGGCTCATGCCTACCCCGTGACCATTTCCACCACCATAGAAGGTTACTCCAATAATATTATTGTTTGCATCCTTCTCTATATCAAATGTAAAGAATGCTGATGGAAGTATACTGTAATTTGCCAGTGTTCCAGTGTATGAAGAGGAGCCGCCAGGTGCCCTGTAAAGTAAAACATCAGAACCAAGTGTATCAGATTTAGTTGGCCTTATTGTAAACCTTATGTTGAATTCCTTGATTATCTTGTAGGTTCCAGTCGTACCTTCAATTACAAGCTCCATTATATTGCCGCCTTCACCTCGCTTTGCAACATACATATTCTTAAACTGACCTATGCCTTCAGCAGGAATTGGCCTACTTATAAAGTTTCCACTTTCGTCCTTTGTCAGAATGAATAACGGATCAGCTGCATATCTTATTTGCAGGTTTTTGTTAACAGTATTTTCAAATTCAGTCTTTGAAAGACCAACCTTCCATCTAAACCATGCCGAATCCAGATCATAGGATATAAGAGAAAGATTTTTATAAAAATCAGCTATAGCCTTTTCGTTCTGAGTATCTATGGTAAGCATCTTTGTATTGTCCGCTGGATCATAAGTATAGCTCTTTCCAATTAAATATGGAAGTGGTGTTCCTGGGAACTTGTTAGTAACTGGGTCTGACCATACCTCATGCTTGGCAGCACTGTACCCTCCTGAAGTTGAATAATATCTTGCGTCAACAAGCTCATTGCCACTCTTCATTATTATACCCCTGGTTTCATTTACTGCCTGTGTGGCTGTTGGGTTTTCAGCACTGTTATTATAAACTTGACTTAGTGTACTGTCATCCACATGGAAGCCTCTCTCCGCAAACCTGCTGCTGTAATAGTCAGTAAGCGCATAGGTTCTTGCAGCTACTGCTTGGGCCTTTAAAGCCTCAAGTCCAAAGGATGCAGGCATTTCACTTGGAACTACCTGGAGGAGATAGTCGTCAAGCTGTACTTCATTTATAAGGTTTAGTTTTGTATTATCTTTTGAAAGGGTTATTTCTATTGTTCCTCTGTAACCTGGTGCACCATAACCTCTCTTTAAACTCGGTATAGTGATTTTAGCATCCTTATTTGCTGGAACTGCATAAAGTCTGTTATCTGTCCTGTAAAGCACTATTCCATTCTTGGTAACTTGAATAGTGTTCTTGTCAACTGTGAAGCTTATTTGTTCGTCAGCTGCTATATCAAAGCTTCTGTCAGCCTTTTTATCAATTAGCTTAAATCCATCTGCAGCCTTCATATCAACCTGTGTGTAATCAAGAAGTGCTGGATTTGATGGATCATTAACATTGCTTCTCAAGCCTATTCTCATGTTATTAACAGGAGTTTTTCCGTCGATAACGATTATATCAATTTTTTCTTCACTGTTAAGATAAACCTTTATATTTTCCGCTCCGACCATTACATCAGATAATGACCTTTCAAAGGCTTTTCCATTGATTACCTGATAAACTATATAGTTGTCAGCAAGCTGAACTACTCCTCTGTACTCAAGGTCTAATGTCTTGTTTACCGAATCCTTTGCCATTATCTTTTCCTGAAGCTCAAGGGCCATTGGATAGAAGGAAACTGATGGCTTGCTTTCGTTATGGAGCCTGTCAACGGCTGTTATCTGATAAACATATTCCTTTGAACTATCTGCAGTTTTGTCTACATAATTGAAGGATGTTTGTCCTGCAGTTCTTCTAACTGTTGCAAGAATATTTGATGGATCTTCAATATCTCCAAGTTTCTTTCCTTCAAATCTATATATTACATAATAGGTTGAATCATTATCTGCTGCATCTGTCCAAGATAATTCGATCCCCTTATCCTGAGCCTTCGTGCTGATGACTCTTCCCACCTTGTTTGGTGCCTTATTATCAAGCCATGGCATTGTTGGAACAAGAGCTTTAGTATTGAAGTATTCGTTCTTGATTTTGTCTGTTACTCCTAAATTATTAAGTCTTAATTGCTTTAAGCTGAAGAAAGAGCTTCCCTTTATTTCAGGATATAGAGCATTAAATTTAAGCTGGTTTCCTATTTCCTCTGGATTCTTCCAGTCAGTATCAGACGAATTAATCTTATAGTTTGCATGTCCAATATAGAGCTGGCAGTTGGTTCCCTTAACTACGTTAGCCCACCAGTCAGCAAGTTCTCCATAGGGCGCGGCTGTAGTGCCAAATGCCCAGTAAATCTGTGGAGTTATGTAGTCTATAGTTCCTTCCTTAGCCCACTTTCTTGTATCTGCATATATATCGTCATAACTTGCAGAGGAAGTTACAGGTGTATGTGAACCTTCTCCCTCAGGACTTCCTGCCGGATGGTTGTCATAATGCCCCCATATACCAAAGGGGCTTACACCAAACTTAACATATGGCTTCTTTGCCTTTATAGCATTTGAAACCATGCTAATCATGGTATTGATGTTATTTCTTCTCCATTCCTTTATATCAGTAAAGCTTGTCCCATATTTTTCAAAGGTAGCCTTGTCTTCACCAGCATCCCCGAAATAGTATGTAACCCCATTTCTAGTTACCTTATAGGGGTAGAAGTAATCATCAAAATGTATTGCATCTACATCGTACTTTTCAACAACTTCTACTATAGAATCAGCAATGTACTGCATAACTGCAGGCTCACCTGGATTTAAAAGAAGCTTTCCATCAAACTTAACTACATATTCAGGATGAAGCCTTGCCCAATTGTTCGGCGCAAGTGTATCAAGCATCTGCTGTATAGTATCGTTTGGTTTATATGTATTTGTTACTCTGTATGGATTGAACCATGCATGGAACTCCATGTTCCTTGAGTGAGCTTCCTCAATCATCCATGGCAATGGATCCCAACCTGGATCCTTTCCCTGTGTTCCCGTTAGATATTCAGACCATGGATTTATATCTGACTTATAGAAGGCGTCAAGCTTTGGCCTTACCTGAACAGTAACTGCATTCATGTTTAGAGCTTCAAAATCATCTAAAACTTTTCTGAACTCAGCCTTGAACTCATCCTGGGTTAATCCCTTTTTGCTTGGAAAGTCAATGTTATCAACTGTAGATACCCATGCACTCCTGAATTGTCTCTTTTGATGCGCTGGATCCTTTGGAATTTGAATCTGATTATTATGTAATGTGATTGGTGTTTGTGTACCATACTTAAATAGCGGCACCAATTCTCCATCATAGGCTTTAGCTATTCTTAAATTAGGTGCAAACATTGAAAAGGTCACAACTGAAGCCATGATTAAGGAAATTGATCTTAATTTTTTAAACTGTTTCAAAAAAAGACCCCCCTTTACATTTTTCTCACCTTAATGTAGAAGCAAAAAACATGCCATGTTTAGTAATCCATGGTAAAACTGATTTCTCCAATATGTGTATCTTTTAAATTTTGAATTGATACAATTTTGTGAATATAATTTGATACACTTTAGCTGTAGATTGTTTGCTATTATTAAAAAACTGCCTGTCAATGGACAAGCAGTTTTTTAACTATCTATTGATTATTCATTCTATTTTCTAACATTTTTAGAACTTGATACAGTTCTAAACTGATGATACACTCAATATTTTATTTTCAAATTCATCCAAAGCCTTTGCAATATATCCCCTATTTTTCTCCAGGAGCTTTTTAGCCTCTTCCTTAGGAAGCCCTGTCTCAATCATTAATATGCTTAACTTCACATTATATCCTGTTTCATCAAGTACCTGCTCAATAAGGTTATCCTCAGCCTCGGTTGCAAGCTTCACAATTCTTCTAGCCCTTGCTACAAGCTTTTCGTTGGATGGCTGAACGTCCACCATAAGATTTCCATAAACCTTCCCAAGCTTTATCATAGCCCCTGTTGAAAGCATGTTGAGAATCATCTTTTGAGCAGTTCCTGCTTTCATCCTTGTTGATCCCATTATAACCTCCGGGCCTACAACTACGGAAATTGGAATGTCAGCATACTTGGCCATTTCACTTTCAGGATTCATAGTAATACAAAGAACAGCTGCTCCAACTTCCCTTGCGTATTTCATTGCCCCTATTACATAGGGAGTTCTTCCTGATGCCGCTATTCCACACACTATATCGCTCTCATTGAGGTTCTTTTCCATAAGTTCCCTCTTGCCAAGCTCGGCATCATCCTCTGCTCCCTCCACTGCCTTGAATATAGCTGTATACCCTCCTGCTATAAGGCCCTGTACAAGTTCAGAGTCAACTCCATAGGTTGGAGGGCACTCGGAGGCATCGAGTATACCAAGCCTTCCACTGGTACCTGCTCCTACATATATGAGCCTTCCCCCCCTTTGCATTCTTTCAGCAATAAGATCAACTGCCCTTGCAATATCCTCTTTGGCTTTTTCAACCGCAAAGGCAACCTTCTTATCCTCTTCATTTATCATGGTTATCATCTCAAGGGTGCTTACCCTGTCTATATTCATTGTATTGGGGTTTCTGCTTTCCGTAGCTAGCTTTGCCAAATCCTTTACATCCATTTGCGCCTCTCCTTTTAATCTACTTCTTCAAAGTAAGTTTAAACTTCTGCCATGGTTCAATGAAATCAAGAAGAAAATGCTCCTCTTCTCTAATCCTTCCAACAACGTTTGTTTTTCCTGAATTCTTCATATCCTTACGGGCAAGCTGAAGCTCTCCTGCGTAATGTCCATAAAGTGAAGTATCTATAAGTATATCCCCCCTCTTTATATCAGGGGTGTTGAAGGGTACAAACTCATGTCCTTTGTACTTAACCCTACTCTGAGTTGACCTTATTAAATACTCTGAAACGTCTCCCCTGTTAAAGTGAAGCTCTTCGAGAACTATCTTTCTTTCTATTTCAGGAATATTATCCACCAGTTCAACCTCAAAGCTCAACATTTCTCTATCCATTTCCCCAAGGGCCTTAAGCTCCTCTTCAGAGGCAAAGCAGTTGGCTATTATAATATCATCTATAAGCCCAGTTGCCCAGAGATGCTTTGCTTGAACTGTTATTGGAAGCTCCCTGTGCATCTCAAGGGTGCATAGCCCCTCGTTTACAGGCCATGGCCCAAAGTTTGCTGCGTTTGATGAAATAAAGGCAGCCGTTCTTATTCCAAGCTCTTTGAACTGTCTGCTGCACTTTATGAAATGTTCATAGCTCAGGCCTGAATATCTATGGGGATAGAAGTTGTGACTTGCAAGCATGTTTTCAAGGTTTGGCCTGTGGCTCATTATATTTTCAATATACCTGGTTCCACTGCTCATGTTTATTTCTATCTTGAGTCCAAAGGGGTTGAAGGTCATTATCGACTCCTCAAGCCCGCTAAATCCCATATCAAGCCTTATACCATAGGCCTTAAGATCAGCAAAGAAGGTAAGATCCTTATAGCTGATTCCAAGGTCTCCAAACACCCTTGGACTTACGTCTGCAATAACCTCCATACCAATTTTGTTAGCCTCAGATATAATATCCTTGAAGTCCTGTACTATCTTTTCCTTGTCCCCTGCTACTGATAAAAGGCAGGTAAACACCCTTGTAAAGCCATACTTATGTGCAAGCTTTAAGTAAGCTAAATTCTCCTCAAAGCTTGCCTTTTCTGGATATATTGAAATTCCTAACTTTCTCATATTACTTCCTCCTAAAGTAGTTTTTTCCTGGCGTTATATTTCCAAGTATTACTCTCTCCACTGCACCTGTAGCTCCGATTACATTCCCTGCATTTCCATTCAAGGTCTCATTTGCAAGAACTGCAAAGGCTATAGCTTCCTTTGCATCGGAGGAATATCCCAGGTCTTCCTGAATAAGTACTCTACACTCCGGAAGAAGCTTCTTAAGCATAGCAACAAGGGTATTGTTGTAGCTTCCTCCTCCTCCAAGAATAACCTCATCTATTTTATGCTTTGGGAATACAAAGCTTCTATAATTTTCTGCAATCGAATGTGCAGTAAAGGCTGTAACCGTAGCTATAAGATCTACATCCCTTAAATGTCCCCATTTTATAAGAAGCTCGTCCACAAATTGGCTTCCAAAAAGCTCCCTTCCTGTGGTTTTTGGCGGGGCTGCCTTGATATATGGAATATTCATAAGCTCCTTTAGAAGTTGTTCATTAACCTCCCCCTCTGCCGCAAAGGATCCATCCTTGTCATAAGTTAAACCCTTCAGCCTTTTTACAACCTCGTCGATAATCATATTTCCAGGTCCAGTATCAAAGGCGTACATGTCATCAAGTCCACAATTTGCCGGAAGAACCGTTACATTGCCTATTCCCCCTATATTTTGAAGAGCCCTGTTCCTGTCTCCTCTGTAAAGTAAATACTCTGTATAGGGAACAAGGGGTGCCCCCTCTCCTCCGGCTGCCATATCCATTGTTCTAAAGTTTGAAACCACTGTGCAACCTGTTTCGTATGCAATAACAGCCGGCTCCCCTATTTGGAGAGTTGATTTGACAAAGTTTCCATACCCCCTCGGTATATGGAATACGGTCTGTCCATGGGAACCAATGAAATCCAGTCTGTCAAGCTCAAAGCCCGCTTTCCTGCATACTCCTTTGACAGCCTCTGCAAATAGATAACCAAGCTTGAAATTAAGGCTGCATACAAGTTCAACGTTTGATTTATCCACCAGGCAGCAGCTTCTTATCTCGTCCTTAATGTCTTCAGGAAGCTTCTCGTTTGTAAAATCAATAAGTTCAACTTTTGTTTTCTCCCCTGAACCCATGATTTTCACAAGGGCAGCATCAATTCCATCCAGGGAAGTCCCCGACATAAGCCCAACTGCGTATTTTTCCATCCCGTCATCACTCCCTTCTATTGTTTCGTTTGTTAATTCAAATGCCCTTTAGTTCAAGGCAGCATTCACAAGTGCCTTCCTAATTATCGCTGTCAAGCCCTGCAATACCTGCATAAATAAAAGGACACAGAACCTCTTGAAAGATAGGTTTATAAATGTACTTAATCCCTACAAATTGACAAGTATTTCAACTATATTTGCTATATCATCATCTGTAAATTGTATATTGAGCTTTTCCTCGAGTCCCTTAAGACCGTCCTTTAGGTAGTTAAATAAGTCCCTATGGCGTGAAAATATTATTTCCTTGTTTTTGCATTTATCCGTCTCTTCCTTGTTCATGAGCTTTTGAATCAGACAGCCAAAATGCATCAAAAGTCCATTGAGCTTTTCACTGTCAAGGTGGATATCAAAGGCATACTTCATGGTAGATATAAGTTCCATGAAGGTATTGATTATATAATCATAATCCTTAAGATCAAGGTACTCCCTGTATACTAACTCCATATTTTTTATAAGTGTTTTATCCTTTATATGGGCGTCAAAATTTTCGCCCATAAATTCCTTGAAGAATTTATCCATGGGAATGTAGTCTACGCCCTGAATATTTACTTCAAAGGCGCTTATTATTGCTTTAACGTTGGCTTCCATTCTTATATTCTCAACAGCCCGTCTAAACTCTTCTTTATCTTTTATACTCAGGTTAATAACGTCATATTGTTCCTTATCATATTTTGTATATATCAATTCCTTAATTTTTTGAGCAGTACCTTCGCCCGTAGAACAGGCTGTTATTATAACGTCCTTCCTATGTTTAATATCACTTTCAACATTATTTGCAAGATATCTACTTTCAAAATCCAAAGATTTCACGATCTCATAAAGGCTTTGGTTCATTAGGGCTTTCCTGGTTGCCTCCAATACCATTACGGTAGTAACCATATCTACAGCCACTACCTCAATTCCCGTTTCATTCTTAATAATCTTATCGAAGTACTTAAGGGACCCCATATCAACGAGAAGCAGGGCTCCCATTCCCTCATCATGCTTCTTTACAAGCTCCTTTATCTTTCCCAAAGCAATTTCAGGCTTCATGGACAAAGGCATGTCAAAGCCAATGGTATGGTTGGTATTTAAAAGCTGATTTACAACCTCAGCCATAGAGCTGGCGGTACAATTTCCATGCATTGCAACTATTACAGCCACCCTTCCCGTATTCGCTTCCACGTCCGCTGCAAAAAACATGGTAATGAAGCCTATCTCATCCAGCGGAACCGCAACCTCATACCTCTGCTCCAGTTTTTCTGCAAGAAGCATGGCAAGCTTAAATTCCTCCGGATATTTCTTTCTTATCTCATCAAGTTTTGGATTTTCGATTATTTTGCTTGCCCTTGCCCTTCCAAGAAAGGTATCTATATGAACAAGAAGCCCAAGAAATGTATTCCTTGATATCTTTCTTTTGAGCCTGTACTCAGCTAAATATATAAAGCTACTTAAAAAGTCATAGAGTTCAGTGCTAACTATGCGCTTTATATCATCCTCACCATGTTTATCCTCTATATTGGCAAGATACTTATTTAAGAAACTTTCCACCTCATTGGAAACCTTAAGCCTTATTTCATCCTGTCCAAGACCCTTGGCCTTAAGATTTTCGCTTCTGTTCTCTATAAATTCATATATATTTGTAGACAGGCTATACTTATCCCCTGGATCTTCATCTGTGGATTCTCCGGAACTTTTTATCTCAAGCTTGAAACTTCTAGGAGTAACCTTCCTAGCCTTTAAAAGCCCGGCCCTTACCTTTTCACTAAAATCCTCAATGTTAATCCTTACCGTAAAATCAGTAAACATACTCCTTAAAAAAGCCTTGGCACAGGCTATCTGTATATCGCTTTTCAGTTCACCGATGTTATTAAGGCACTCATAGTTTAAAAGCGCAGTTGTGGCTTCATCCTCCACCTCTATCTTTTTACCTATTCTTTTGGATTCCTCCTCAAAGAAGTTCTCTATTAATTTTAGCCTCTCCTCCTCGCTCCTCTCACGAAGGGGTGGAAGGGATATGGTTACTGGTATTCTTCTCGTAAAGGTTTTAAGTAGGGCTGAGTTGATATTTTCCGTAGTTGCCGAAATTATCATTACATCTATCTTGACTTCCCTGGTACTTCCAAGCGGGGTATACCTTCCCTCATCAATAAGGGTAAAGAGCATCTCCTGTCCCTCGGGAGGAAGCCTGTGCACCTCATCCAAAAACAGTATTCCATCCCGTGCCCTTTCTATTATTCCTTCTCTATCCTCCATGGCTCCTGTATAGGCACCTTTTTTTACCCCAAAAAGATGTCCCATAAGGAGTTGTGGATTATTGGAGTAGTCTGCACAGTTGAAGACCACAAAACGGCTGCTGTCCTTTATAACCTTTACCTCAAGCGCATATTTAAACATACATTTGGCAAAAAAAGATTTACCAACTCCGGTTTCACCAACTATGAGAGTATGCAGTCCCCTGGGAGGATAAACTATTGCAGCTTTTGCCAGAGCAATGGGGTGCTTTAGGCTCCTGTCCTTTCCAATTACATTGTCAAACACGTTTGAAATTTCCTTTGGCTTTTTTTCAGTTATTGATTTTGCACTGTTGTCTTTGTTATTTTCTTTGATAAAATATAGAACAGGTCTACCCTCTCTTTTATCTATTAATCCATCCTTTAATAGCTTTCCAAACTCTCTGGCAACATTCGCTCTTTTCATTCCGAGGGCATTTGCCACCTCCTCGGTACTAAAGCCTGTCAGTTTTCCAGTTTCTCTAATTTGTTTCAAACATAAATCTCGAAGGATGTTGTAAACCTCTTGATATTTCATCTACATCCCTCCCCGTAATTTTTTATCAGACGCGACTCTACTTTCTTTTCATGTCGTATTTTACAAGCCCCTTATACTCATCTTTCTCAAGCATAGTCCTAGTAATTTCAAAAAACATTATACAAAGTACCGCAAATATAATTGACAACCCATACCATATTGCAGGATGTATTTCATCAAATATAATATTAGGTATAATCAATACTAAAAAGGCAGAAAAGCCTATTATCCATCTGTTAAGCTTGAACCTTTTCATCATAATGCGCGTAAATTTAACTGAGCCTAAGAGAAGCAGCATTAAAAAAAGTATATACAAAAATTTTTCCCACATAACTATCACTCCTATTATCTTAAAAACATTGGAGAAATCTTAATTTCCAGGCAATATCCCTTCGAATATTGCCCTATAAACCCTGTAAATTTATTTTTCGTGTAAAACCTTGTAAAGCCCCACTATGTGCTCAATAAGGTTCTTTTCTGATATGGCAGTCATGAGATGATCCTGTGCATGAACCATTAAAAGATTCATCTGAAGGTTGTGTCCATTTATTTCAGCCTGTATAAGTTTGGTCTGAGTGTTGTGGGCAATATCAAGCTCCTCCTGGGCCTGCTTCAGAAGCTCCTCTGCCTCCTCGATTTTTCCCTCCTGAGCAGCCTTTATAGCATCGAAGGCAAAGGCCCTAGCGTTTCCACCATGGGATATTATTTCAAAGATTTCATTTTCCATATTAATTACCTCCACTATTATCATCTAGTATTATTTAAACTGCAGCAAATATTCCCTATTTATATTTAACAAATCCTCTAGAAATCCCTTCGCTACCTCATCTAATGGTAACAGCAGATGGCTTACAAAGGTCATTAGAGCTCTGTTTTTGTCACCTTGTACAGCTGCTGCCACAGCAGCAAGATTTAGTTATATAGCACCGGAAGACTCCCGGTGCTATGTGTTTTACATACTTAATTGGTTATTAGCTGCTGCATGCTCTTCAGCAAGCATTTTCTTCTCATACATCTTGAAGAATGGGTAGTAGATAACAAGTGCGATTCCTATATTGACAATTGTTAGTATTGCAGCTGCCCAGCTGCCATTGGTTGCCGCATAGGCTCCAAAGGGTGCTGGAAGAGTCCATGGTGCGAGCACTGTAAACCTGCCTACCAGACCTGCCGCTGATGCAATATAAGATACAATACCCGTTACAAGTGGTGCAATGATAAATGGTATTGAAAGTATTGGGTTCATAACTATTGGAACACCGAATATAATTGGCTCATTGATGTTGAATATTCCAGGTACTATTGAGAATCGTCCAACTCTCTTGAGGTACTCTGATTTTGAGAACACCATTAGTATGCAAAGAGCAAGTGTAGCACCTGATCCTCCGATCCATACGAACCACTGGAAGAACTGCTCTGGAACAAGGTTTGGCAACTGAGTGCTTGCTGTGCCAGCTGCAGCTGCCTGTGCATTTTGCTCAAGGGCTACAAGCCAGAATGGCCTTAAAATTGAACCTATTACGGATACACCATGTATACCTGCTGCCCACAGTAGTGTTATAAGGAATATTGGAACTATTACTCCCCAGATACTGTTTCCTGCTACGTTCTGAATTGGTTTGAATACATCCATTAAGAACTTCTGAATGTCAAAGTTAAGCCATACCCTAATAAACCAAACAACTACTATTATAACTGCTGCCGGAATAAGTGCTTCGAAGGATCTTGCAACTGATTCTGGAACCTGCTCAGGCATTTTAATTGTAACGTGATATTTCTTTAAAAGTCTTAGAGTTTCAACTGCAAATATCATGGCAAGTATTGCACCAAACATGCCTGCTCCACCAAGGTTGGCCATTGGAAGTACCCAGCCACCTATTGGAGCTGCACCCTTAACTCCAGCCTTCTGTGCTGCAGTTAATACTGCATCTACATTAACCGGTATTGTTAAGAGAAGGAATGCAGCAAGGGATAGAACCCCACCTGAAACTCCGTCAAGCTTGTAGGACTTCGCCAGGCTATACCCCATACCGTAGGCTGCATAAAGCGCCATAAGCCCTGTTGTTAATCTAAAGGGTATAAGTATTTTACCTGCATTTGGTGCTATAGCATCAGACCATGCCTTAACAGGTGGCTGAGCAACGATGATGAAGAATGAGCCGACTATAATTAAAGATAGTGTGGAGATGATACCGTCTCTGATAGCTCTCAGATGTCTTTGTTCTGCAAGCTTGGCCATTGGAGGCATAAATTTTGCCTCAATCCACTGAAGAAATTTTTCCATAAACAAATCCCCCTTTCCTATTTACAAATTACTTTACATGCTTTTTTATTTGTTCCAGGACCTTAGGAGCGCCTATTGGAGTGTATCCCATAGGTACTATAAGCTCGATTGGAACATTAGCACTTGAGGCCTGCTCCTTAAACACATCCATTCTATGCTTTACTTGTGGCGCAACTATAGCAAGGTCATATCCTCCTGTCTTGAGCTCCTCTTCGAACTCCCCGGTACCTACCGCTTTGATCTCGAGGGGAAATCCCTGCTTATCCGCTTCCTGCTTTATAGCCTTAACGACTATAGCACTTGACATTCCGCCGGAACAAACCATTAGAACCTTCATATAAATTACCTCCTATGTTTTAAATATGATTTCTATTTTTCAGTATTAATTATAAGCAATAACTGTGCCAAGTTATAAACAAGCTGATTAATCAAGCTTTTAAAGATAGTGTATCATTTATTATTTCCCTTGATACACTATTTTGTTCTAAAAAATGGCATAGTGTATCATAAATATGATACACTATGCCATGAGGATGTGTAATGATATTAAATCTTTTTTTTCTGCAATTAGGTTCAGATACAAAAACGTATTTTAAAACATGACACACAAATTTTCTTTAATACCAGCTTGTTTATCGCTGTGTTTTTCTTATTCACCAACTGCGGATGTACTATATTTTATTAACCGTCCCCATGTTCATTTGATTCATCTGATGCATTATCCTTTTCACACTCTTTTTCCAGTTCTTTATTCTCATCAACCTTTACATCTCTATCCTGTACACCAATAACCTCCTCAGCCATCTCCTGTTTTGTCCCACACATTGGGCAATAAGCAATTTTGATATCAAGTTCCTGACCACATCTTGGACATATTTTCATACCCTTGAGGGAGGCTATTTTCTCCTTTATTCCTAGAATTATTTTATATTTTTCGTTAATTTGAACACAAATATCGCTTATATCCTTATCGAAATCCTTTTCACCGCCATATCTTTCATAGAACAGCCTTCCAAGTTCATAATACAGATTTTTTATCTTTCCCTCCTGGGATGCTATTTCTCTCCCAAGCTTTGTTATTTCCACCATGTCTCCGGATTTTTTAGCAACATACTTTGCGCTGCCTTCTACGCTTTTTGCAATTTTAGATATGCTGTCTTTAAATGGCATACAATCCCTCCTTTATGTTTAAAATAAATGTCCCAGCATAGAGCATTAATTTCATAAACTTAATAAGTTTATCTGGAAGCTATATCGTCTTTTAATATATAAGCCTCAGCCCTTTACAGCCCCTACTATATGTATATTCATAATTATCCTGTTGATGAAGAAACATTGAAAGTCTTGATTTTTTCTTGTCTGATTGCTTGTTTATACCTTAAAATTTAACTATTGACAAAAGGGTTTAGTTATAATAATATTTAATTGAAAATAATTTTCAATATAACATTGCCCCAGTTAAATTAAAAACTGGTCATTCCCCTTTTAATTTCAGGATGTCCTATTCATCCTGAAGATATATACCGTGCAGCATGATGCAATGTCTATGATTAATCTCCCAAAGAACACTTGTACCATAAAACAGGGTTAAGTCTAAGGCTTAGCCCTGTTTTTATTCACATCCTCCCAAAATTCAATCCATTATAGTTACAGCTCCTTTATCCCAAAACTCAACAGGAAAAATTGCATAATTATTTGTTCAGAGGATAAGCTAAAAATAAACTAAGTTAACTCGTTTTGTACTCTGAAAAGCCAATTGGAATAAAAGCAGAAAATATATACAGATAGGCGCTGCGATAAAAAATATATTTCATTCACTTAGAACCTCTGTGCACAAGCCTGGTTGTGAGAACAATATATTTTTTTATTACGCGTCTTTTGAAAATATAGCTGGAACAGAGCGTTATTTTAATTTCAAGGGATACTTCATAAAATCAGTGAAAACAGGAGATGATAAAATGAACAATACTACCATAAACGAATTAAACACACTTCTAAAAGGTGAATACATGGCCATAGACGGTTATGAAAAATTTATACAATCAGTTGACAATATGGAGGCTAAAAAAACTCTTCAAAACATACAACAGGATCATAAAATGCATGCTATTATGATAGCTGAACGGATTCAAAACCTTGGGGGAACGCCAGTGGATGGTGTTGGTATAATAGGCAGGGTTTCGGAGGTTATATCGAACATAAAGGATGGAAGGGAGAAAAGCGATATTCAAATACTTAAAAGAGCCTATGACGGGGAAGATGTCGGAATCAAAATGGCCACAGAGGTTGTGAAGGGCGATCTTGATGATGAAAGCCTTAACCTGGTTAAGGGTATGCTGGATGATGATAGATCTCACCTTACTACTCTAAACAACATGATATCACAGATCGGAGGAATCAGTAGTTTATGACAGGAAGAGGCAGTCTAAAAAGATAATCAAAATGTTTCCGGCGGGCCTAAAGACCCGCCACTGCAATATACACAGCTTCTATTTATTTTCATTTTTCCTCTTTGGCAGAACAAGTTTTAACACTCCATTTTCAAATCTTCCATCGATTCTTGATGGATCAACATCTTCAATGTAAAAACTTTTTCTTATACCTCCGACATACCTTTGATATCTTATAAAAGCCCCATTTCTGTTTTCCACATATTCATTTCTGTTTGCAGTAATTGTAAGATAGTTATTATTATACTCAACATTTATACCTTCCTTTGTAACACCCGGAAGATTTGCCTGAACAAAATAGGCATCCTTTGTTTCCCTTATATCTATACTCATAATACCTTCATTCAAAGAAATAGTTGGCGCAAACAATAAATTGTTAAATATATCTATAAGCATGTTTGCAAGAAAGTTGCTGCCAGGGTTCCCTCCCTGAGGAATAAGATTGAACACAATACCACCTCCTTCAAGGGGTATGGAATGAAATATTCTTATTTTATAATATTCCTGAATTATACTGGTGTGACATCCTATAACTTTTCACTGCGAAGCAGAGATGGACTGCCATAAAAGGATTTTAAATGATTAAAGTAAAACAGGTATGCCTGACGCATACCTGTTTATTATCCTGTTATATCCGATTCGGAAAGCTTTGATGCTGCTTCTTTATCCAGTATGAAAGTTACATCTGGATGAAGCTGAAGTATTGAAGCCGGAACATCCGGTGTTATTCCTCCATGTACCGCTTCCCTGATTATGTCTGCCTTGCCTGTGCCTGAAGCAAGTAAAATAATCTTTCTAGCGTGCATTATAGTTTTAATTCCCATGCTTATGGCCCTTGTTGGGACTTCCTCAATGGAATTAAAGAACCTTGAATTGGCTTGAATTGTCTCTTCATCCAGATTTACCATATGGGTTTCTGCTTCAAATTTTACATCGGGTTCGTTAAATCCTATGTGGCCATTGTTTCCTATACCAAGCACCTGTAAGTCTATTCCTCCCGCCTCCTTAATCTTCCTTTCATATTCCTTACATTCTCTGGCAACATCCTCCGCCATGCCATCCGGTATATGGACATTATTAAGGTCTATGTTTACATGCTTGAAGAGGTTTTCCATCATGTAGTAGTAATAGCTCTGGGGATTATCCTTACTAAGCCCTAAGTACTCGTCAAGGTTAAAGGTCTTAACATCCTTGAAATCAAATGTTCCCTCGTTGTAAAGCCTTACAAGTTCCTTATAAAAACCTACAGGCGTTCCTCCAGTTGCAAGGCCAAGTATACTATCAGGCTTGAGTATAAGCTGACTGGCAACCATCCTTGCTGCAACTTTGCTCATCTCATCATAATCTTTAGTAACTATAATTCTCATAGCACACACTCCTATCTTTTATTAAATACTGTATTACCTTTTACTATTGTAGTTATTGCATTAAATTCATCATCGAATATTACAAGGTCTGCATCCTTGCCTTTTTTTATGCTTCCTTTAACATCATCCATACCAATAACCCTTGCAGGGTTTAATGATGCCATAGCGACAGCCTCATAAACCTCTAAATCGGTGTTATCAAGCATGTTCTTTATAGCTCTGTTCAAAGTAAGGACGCTTCCTGCTAAAGTGCCATCTTCAAGCCTTGCAGCCCTATCCTTCACAACAACCTTCTGTCCACCGAGCTCATATACTCCATCCTCCATGCAGCCTGCCATCATACAGTCAGTTATGAGCACCACCTTATCATTTCCCTTTATATCCTTTAATATCTTAAACACTGCTGGATGAACATGAATGGTATCTGCTATAAGCTCGCAGGTTATATTGCTTCTAAAGGCTGCACCAACGATTCCAGGCTCCCTGTGGTTTAATGGTGTCATGGCGTTGAATGTGTGGGTTACATGCCTAACTCCCCTTTCAATTGCCTCCATGGCCTGTGCATAGGTAGCATTTGAATGTCCAATAGAGAGTACTATTTCTTCATGTTCCTTCATTTTATCAATAAATTTGTGATTTTCATCCTTTTCCGGCGCAAAGGTCAATATTTTTATTACATCAAGATAATCCTTTATAAAATCATAATCGGGCTCTACGATATACTTTGGATTTTGGGCTCCCTTATATTTTTCATTTATAAATGGACCTTCCATATGGGTTCCCAGGACCTGTGCCCCTGGCATATTTATCTTCATCGCTTCCCTTACAGCATCAAAGGCTCTATAAATTGACTCCCTGTCCATAGTCATGGTCGTCGGAAGAAAGCTTGTAACTCCATTACCGGCAATAGACCTGCTTATAGTTTCAAGGGCTTCCATTGTTCCCTCCATGGTGTCCCTTCCTCCTGATCCATGTATGTGCACATCTATTAAACCCGGTGAAACATAATTGTCCTCTGCATCGATAATCTCCAAATTTTCAAAATCGTTAAGCGCTTCCCTGTCTACTATACCATTTATTTTTTCATCGAACAAGAGTGCCTTTCCTGAGATCACCTCATTTTCCATGATTATTTTACCATTGATTATGGCCTTCATAAATATCACGCTCCCCGTTTTTTCATTGTCCTTCTTATCCTAACCAGGGCTGCATCTACACCATCAAGGAATGTCTCTGACATTAACCCCACAGCATACTTTTCCATACGATTCTCCGCCCCTAATTAGTTATATATTTCTTTGCCAGATAATATCCTCCCTTTGAAGGTGAAACATCATCATCAACAATAATAAACTCCTTAATGTATTTTGCAAGCTCCATCTCAAATTCCTTTCTTACCAATTTAACTCTCCTGATTATTCCACCGCTAATCCCGATTTTAACCTTTGAATTAAAACCCAGTTTCCTGTATACCCTCCATGTAATAAGGGCAAGATCCCTTCCCGCTTCCCTCAAAATAGAAACTGCGTTTTCTTCCCCCTCTTCTCCAAGTTCAGCCACAAGAGGCGCAAGTGCAGCAATATCTGCCTTCCGGGAGGAATATATAAATTTTTTAATTTCCTTTACCTTTTTCATTCCGAGCCTCTCTAAAAGCTTTTCAGTTAACCTGCTCTTTTTAATGCATTCATCCTCTTCAAGGGCTGCCCTTTTGAAGGCCTGAAGAGCTATGTAGTAGCCGCTTCCCTCATCTCCAAGTATATGTCCCCATCCTCCTGCCCTTTCAAGTTTGCCTTCGTGTATTCCATAGCATACGGAGCCTGTTCCTGATATGGTTAATATTCCGTCATCCCCCTTTAAAAGTGCAGCCAGGGCAATCTCTGCATCGCTAACTATCTTAGTCTCTACATTAAACCTATCGCTTAAAGCCTTTTCGGCCTTGGCTACATCTGCCCCATCTATTCCTGCAAGGCCAGCGTATATAAATACGCATTCTGATTCATTGTAAACCAGATTCGTGGTTTCCATGCATTCATTTGCTGCGCTTATTATGTTTTCAATGGCCCATTCTCCGTTTAAAATAAGGTTCCCAGGGCCTGAGTATCCACTTCCAATCTCCTCTCCATCAATAGTGTAGGCAGTAGCTTCAGTTTTTGTTCCTCCCCCATCAATTCCAATAACATACTTCACTCCAAACACCAGCCCTTCATGACTTTACTGCATATTACACAATCCATCACAAACTTCAAGGAATTATTTCAATCATAGTAATTATATCATAATTTTTTTTAAAAATTGTTATTCTTTTTATTTTATTGAATATAAATTTCTAAAAATATCATAACATATGAAAAAATTTTTTAACCCTTCTGTATCAAGGGAAATAAAACAGGATAAAAAATACACCATTTCATTTAGAAATGATGTATTTTTACTATATATAAAATAGACTAACTCTCCCTTGTTGCTGCAACATCCTCATTGTGTAGCTTTTCTATCGTTTTATCCTTTTCAAGAGCCTTAAACGCCGCTGAAAGCATGAGCTTAATCCTATTTAGCTGATTTACTTCACTTGCCCCGGGGTCATAGTCAACTGCAGCGATATTGGCCATAGGATAGATACTCTTTAGCTTTTTTATGACTCCCTTTCCAGTTACATGGTTTGGAAGGCATGCAAAGGGCTGCATACATAGTATGTTGTGTACTCCGCTCTCTATGAGCTCAACCATTTCAGCCGTCAGGAACCACCCTTCTCCAGTCTGGTTTCCAATTGAGATTATGGTCGACGCAAGCTCTGCAAGGTGCTCAATTCTCCTTGGAGGTTCAAACCTTTTACTTTTTTTCAGAGCAGATTTCATTTCCTTCCTGTAGAACTCTATTCCCTCGACTAAAAGCTTTCCAATTATCTTAGACTTTTTACTTCCCGCAAGATAATTATATTTGAAATCATTATTAAAAGCGCTGTACAGGAAAAAATCAGTAAGGTCGGGAACAACGGCTTCTGCTCCTTCCCTTTCAATCATCTCAACAACGTTGTTATTGGCGGTTGGATGGAACTTAACAAGTATTTCTCCTACAAGTCCAACCCTTGGCTTTTTAATATCATTTATCTCAAGGCTGTCAAAATCCTTTACTATGCCTTTAACGTATTCCTTAAACTGTTTTCTATTTCCTCTTCTTACAGACTCTTTACATTTCCTATTCCATTTTTCATAAAGTAAATTTGCAGATCCTGGAATCTTCTCATATGGCCTTACCCTGTAAAGTACCCTCATAAGGAGGTCCCCGTATACAAGCGCCATCATAGCTTTATTTAAAAGTCCAGGAGTGATTTTAAATCCCGGGTTTTTCTCAATTCCCACAGCATTTAATGAAATTACAGGAATTTTACTGAATCCCGCATCCTTGAGGGCCTTTCTTAAAAATCCTATGTAGTTTGTAGCTCTACAGCCTCCTCCTGTCTGAGTGATTATCACGGAGGTGTTGTCTACATCGTATTTTCCCGACTTTAACGCTTCAATAATCTGCCCCACAACTATTATGGAAGGATAGCATGCATCGTTGTTTACATATTTTAAACCTTCATCCACGGCCTTTTTATCAACGGAGGGAAGAACCTCGAGATTATATCCCGATGCCTTGAAGGCCTCCTGAAGAAGATTAAAGTGTATTGGAGACATTTGAGGCGCTAAAATGGTGTGTCTTTTTCTCATTTCCTTCGTAAAGACTACCCTCTCCTCATGGGCCTCAGGCCTTTTAAGATTAATACCTGCTTTGTCCCTCTCATCTAATGCAGCCTTAAGGGACCTTATTCTTATTCTTGCAGCTCCAAGGTTATTTCCTTCATCAATTTTAAGCACGGTATATATTTTACCATGCTTTTCAAGTATCTCCTTCACCTGATCTGTAGTTACTGCATCAAGGCCGCATCCAAAGGAGTTTAACTGTATAATCTCAATATTATCCTGCTTTGCAGCAAAGCTTGCAGCAGCGTAAAGTCTTGAATGGTATACCCACTGGTCAACAACCCTGAGGGGTCTTTCAACTTCACCAAGATGGGCAACTGAATCCTCCGTTAATACCGCCATGTCAAAGCCAGTAATAAGCTCAGGTATTCCATGATTTATCTCTGGATCAATATGGTAGGGCCTTCCTGATAATATAATTCCCTTCTTTCCTGTTTTCTTCAGGTATTTTAATGCTTCTTCTCCCTTCTGCCTTATGTCCCTCTTTACCTTTTCTTCCTCCTGCCATGCAGCCCTGACAGCCTGCTCTATCTCCTTTAAAGATATATTAAAGTCCTTGAGTTCATCATAAAGCCTTTTTATTAGTTTTTTCCTATCGTGCAGTGCCAAAAACGGATTCATAAATTTTATTTTCTTAAGCACATCCATGTTGTTCTTTATAACCTCGGGGTAGGAGGTCACTATGGGGCAGTTATAGTGGTTGTCTGCATTTTCCTGTTCCTTCTTTTCATAGGGTATACAGGGATAAAAAATGAATTTAATCCCCCTGTTTACAAGGTTCATGATATGTCCGTGGGCGAGCTTTGCAGGGTAGCATACAGATTCAGATGGCATGGTCTCAATACCAAGCTCATATATTTTCCTTGAAGACATGGCTGAAAGCTCAACCCTGAATCCAAGTTCAGTGAAGAAGGTGAACCAGAAGGGGTAGTTTTCATACATATTAAGAACCCTTGGTATGCCAACGGTTCCCCTCTTAGCCTCCTCCTTCTTAAGAGGCTTGTACCCAAAAATTCTTTTATATTTATACTCATAAAGATTAGGTACGTCCCTCCTGTGGCATTCCTTTCCTGCTCCCCTTTCACATCTATTGCCCGATACAAAACTCCTCCCATCGGAGAATTTATTTATGGTTAAAAGGCAGTTGTTTCCGCAAAGCCCGCATCTTCTTATCTTTGCGTCAAAGTTGAAGGAGTTTAGTTTATCTTCATCTAACAGGGTGCTTACGTGACCTTTTTCGTATCTTTCCTTTGCTATAAGTGCCGCACCAAATGCTCCCATAAGGCCTGCAATATCAGGCCTTACAGCCTCCCTTCCTGAAATGAGTTCAAAACTTCTTAAAACTGCATCGTTATAGAAGGTTCCTCCCTGAACGATTATCCTTTCTCCCATCTCCTTTGGATCCCTTATTTTTATAACCTTTAAAAGGGCATTTTTAACAACTGAATATGCAAGACCTGCTGATATATCTGAAACTTCGGCTCCTTCCTTTTGGGCCTGCTTAACCTTTGAGTTCATAAATACAGTACACCTTGTACCTAAATCAACGGGATTTTTGGCCATAAGTCCGGCCTTTGCAAAATCCTTAATGTCCATATGAAGAGAATGGGCAAAGGTTTCTAAAAATGAACCACACCCTGATGAGCAGGCCTCATTTAAAAGTATGCTTTCTATCACTCCATTGCATACTTTAAGGCATTTCATGTCCTGACCGCCAATATCCAGTATGAAATCTACCCCTGGAAGAAAGAATTCTGCTGCCTTGTAATGGGCTACGGTTTCAATTTCTCCAATGTCGACTGAAAGTGCAGCCTTGAGTAACCCTTCTCCATATCCCGTAACTGCAGAATTTGCTATTCTGCCCTTTTTAGGCAGCTTTTTATAAAGATCCCTTAGTATTTTTACAGCGGAATCAAGGGGGCTTCCTTCGTTGCTTCCGTAGTATGAGTATAGAAGTCTTCCTTCTTCATCGATTAGGGCAGCCTTTGTTGTCGTAGAGCCTGCATCAATACCAAGAAAACAATCCCCTTCAAAGCTTCCCAAGTCCCTTCTTTTTACTCTGTTTTTATCATGTCTTTTTTTAAAATCGTCATATTCCTTATCGTCTAAAAAAAGAGGTCTTAAAAGCGCCACTTCCTTTTCCGTGGTGCTGTTTATGTTTGTAAGGCGTTCCTTCAAACTTTTAAACGTAATAACTTCTTTAAGATCGCATGAAAGTGCTGCACCAATGGCTACAAAGAGCTGAGAGTTCTCAGGAAATATTACCTGCTCCTCCTTTAAGTTTAAGGTTTCTATAAACCTCCTTCTAAGCTCCGATAAAAAGTAAAGGGGACCACCTAAAAACGCTACATTTCCTTTAATTGGCCTTCCGCAGGCAAGTCCACTTATAGTCTGATTTACAACGGCCTGAAAAACCGATGCGGCTATATCCTCCTTTGCAGCACCTTCATTAAGAAGGGGCTGCACATCCGTTTTTGCGAAGACCCCGCATCTTGATGCGATTGGATAAATCACTTTGTAGCCCTTTGCAAGCTCATTGAGCCCTCCTGCATCCGTTTGTAGAAGGGAAGCCATCTGATCTATAAAAGCTCCGGTACCTCCCGCACAGGTGCCGTTCATCCTTTGTTCTATCTGCCCATCAAAGTAAGTTATCTTTGCATCTTCACCTCCAAGCTCTATTGCAACATTCGTCTCCGGATGAAGCTCTTCGATGGCTTTTGTACCGGCTATAACTTCCTGAATAAAAGGAATGTTTAACCACTTTGAAACTCCAAGTCCTCCAGAGCCTGTCGTCACTATAGATATGTATCTGTCCTTGAAGCCTTCATAGGCTTCAGTAATAACATCAACTATTGTGCTTTTTATATCTGAAAGATGTCTTCTATATTTTTTGTATAACAATCTTTTAGTGCTGTCTAAAATTACAAGCTTTACTGTGGTTGAACCTACGTCCAGCCCTAAAAATAAAACATCATTCATAAATTCCGCCCGCCTTGTCAAAAGATAAAGATATATTAATTTAATCCGTTGTGCTAGTTCAGGAGCTGAGCGAAGATAAAAAATATATGAAATTCACATAAAGCGTGCAAATAGAAGTTCTTGGCGAAGGGATGCAGAAAAATCCTAGAACTTTCGTGACTTAAGAGAAGCGAGTTTAACGAAAGTTCTTGATTTTTCAAATCCCAAGCCTTAGAATTTCTTTGCTAAGCGTGCTGGTGAATGAAATATATTTTTTATCGCAGCGCCGATTTATAAATTTATCTAGCACAACAAGTTAATTTAATGTTAATAATGATAGATAGATGATAATCCTGTATATTTTTATTGTCAATATTTTAAGTACCTGTAATTTTATTCAAAAATGTCATACTATATCAATAATTTTATCATTGTTATTCATTTAATACTACTATCTCGAATTTTCGTTGATTTAACAAATTAAAGGACATGCCCCTCGACACGTCCTTTAATTTAAATATGTCTAATAACACACAAAGCTGACTATTCTTCTAACATCAAGTCCAAAATAAACCCATCTTCGTCCGCTCCATCTCCAGCCTGCTATAGTACCTCTTCTTATATATGTGGGCCAAATCCAGAAACTTCTTCCATTTCTCAGCCAGACATAGGTGTATTTAAAAAGGCAGAACCTTAATGAGCCTGGCGAAACAGCCTGTACGCCTAACTGTGTTTGCTGGGGAGTAACAGCTGGTGGTGGGCCTGGCGGCTGGGCTCCCTGACCTGGACCTGGCTGGGTGCCTGGTCCAAATGGCGGTCCTTGAGGCGGTGGAACATATGGTCCCGGACCAAACCTGCAGTAATAACATATTGGTAGATCTTCAAAATCATCGGGATACAAACTTTAACACTCCTTTTTATAGTTACAATATATAGTATGAACTTTAAGGCTAAAATGACACGATAAAAACTTTGTGAAATATTTATTTCCTTTTAATATTTATTTTTCAATAGCAGGCTGTTTAAGGAAAAATATATGAAAATAAAACTGTGGAAAACGACAAAAACTATATAGTAAAGTCTTTTATGAAACTTTATATACTACTCTCCTATAAAAGGGAGGAGGATTTAATTGTCATATAAAAAAGATGTTTTCCATTTAAGAAGCCTTTTATTAGCCCTTGATGAAAAGGAATATGAAAGCCTCATTGAGGACTTACATCCTGCAGATATACTGGATGTTATAAGGCAGTTTAAAGATGACAGAGTAGATATTTTAAACAGGCTTCCTGCATGGATGATTGCATATATTCTAGATGAAGCAGACGATAAGGAAAAGTATGAGCTTTTGAGCGTTCTGCCTAGGCCCAGAAAAAAAGAAATAATAGGGGAGATGTCATCGGATGAGCTAACTGATATGGTAGGCTCTATTACCCCTGAAGAAGCAAAGGAAATATTTACAAATATGGATTCAGAGGACGCAGACGAGTTAAAGGAGCTTTTAACTTATAACCCGGAAACCGCCGGGGGAATAATGGCAAAGGAATTTTTATCTGTAACCGAAAACATGACCGTAGAGGAGACCCTTGAGTATTTAAGAAAGGAGGCTCCTGGTGCTGAAACGACTTATTACATATATGTTCTAGATGAAAACCAGAGGCTTAAGGGAGTGCTTTCGCTTCGAAACCTCGTAATAAGCGACTTAAAAGCCAGAGTTTCCGACATAATGCATGAGCGTGTTATAAGCGTCCCTGTTACAATGGATCAGGAGGAGGTTGGGCACCTCTTTGAAAAATATGGATTTTTAACCATGCCGGTTGTTGATGATAAGGATAAAATGCTTGGAATTATAACCTTTGATGATGTGATGAACATTTTAAGAGAGGAAACAACTGAGGATATATATAGGCTTGGAGGGGTACAGGAAGGTGAAAAGATAACAGGTACAGTTACTGAATCTGTTAAAAGGAGGCTTCCCTGGCTTTTTATAAATCTTCTCACAGCCATTTTAGCTTCCTCCACCGTTAGCCTTTTCGAAGGTACTATAGCAAGGGTTGTAACACTTGCTACTTTTATGCCAATAGTTGCAGGCATGGGGGGAAACACCGGAACCCAAACCCTAACAATAATAGTGCGTGGGCTTGCCCTTGGTGAACTAACATTTGAGAACGCTAAAAAGGTACTTCTTAAAGAAATAGGCGTTGGTGTAAGCACTGGTATTTCAATAGGAGTTACGGTGGCCTTATTGGGCTTTTTTTGGGCTGGAAAGCCTGTATTCGGACTGGTAATTGGACTTTCAATGCTTCTTAACATGACAGCGGCTACACTTGCTGGTTTTTTAGTACCATTAATTTTGAAAAAGCTTCATGTCGATCCTGCCCTTGCATCAGCAGTTTTTGTAACCACAGTTACAGACGTTTTAGGTTTCTTCTTCTTTTTAGGACTTGCAACTGTTTTTATTTCATATTTAACGTAAAAACGCTCTGGCGCCTGCACCAGAGCGTTTTTTCCTTAAAACTCTGCATTTCCTGTGGTTCTTGGGAATGGTATTACGTCCCTTATATTTGACATTCCTGTAAGATACATTATCATTCTTTCAAACCCAAGCCCATATCCTGAATGCTTTGTACCCCCGTATTTTCTAAGCTCTAAATACCACCAGTAGTCTTCCTTCTTAAGTCCAAGCTCCTCCATTCTCTTTTCAAGAACGTCGAGCCTCTCCTCCCTCTGGCTGCCTCCTATTATTTCTCCAACTCCCGGAACCAGAAGGTCCATGGCTGCAACCGTTTTTCCATCATCGTTTAACCTCATGTAGAAGGCCTTAATATCCTTTGGATAATTGATTACAAAGACAGGCTTTTTAAACACCTTTTCAGTAATATATCTTTCATGCTCTGTTTGAAGGTCCATTCCCCATTCTACAGGATATTCAAACTTTTCCCCTGATTTCTTAAGTATGTCTACGGCCTCCGTATATGTTATCCTTTCAAAATCGGAGTTTACAATATTGTTGAGCCTGTCAAAAAGTCCTGTATCTATGAACTTGTTGAAAAACTCCATTTCCTCGGGAGCATTTTCCATTACATAGGTTATAATGTACTTAACCATATCCTCGGCAAGCCTCATGTTGTCCTCTAAATCTGCAAATGCCACCTCAGGCTCTATCATCCAAAACTCTGCAGCATGCCTTGCTGTGTTGGATTTTTCTGCCCTAAAGGTTGGACCAAAGGTGTATACATTTCTAAAGGCAAGTGCAAAGGTTTCAGCCTCAAGCTGTCCACTTACCGTAAGGTTTGTTTCCTTTTCAAAGAAGTCCTGCGAGAAATCTATATCCCCTTCAGGAGTTCTTGGTGTATCCCTAAGATCAAGGGTAGTTACCCTAAACATGGCACCTGCACCCTCTGCATCGCTTCCTGTAATTATAGGAGTATGTACGTATACAAATCCCCTTTCCTGGAAGAACTTGTGGATTGCATACGCAGCAAGGGACCTTACCCTAAATACCGCCGAGAAGGTGTTGCTCCTTGGCCTTAAATGTGCAATTGTCCTTAAATATTCAAGGGTATGCCTTTTCTTTTGAAGAGGATATTCCGGTGTTGAAGTACCTTCAATCACTATTTTCCTTGCTTTAATTTCAAAGGGCTGCTTTGCTCCTGGAGTAAGCTCAAGAATACCTTCTACTACTATGGATGAACTTACCGAAAGCTTTGTAATCTCCTTGAAGTTTTCAAGGCTTTCATCGAACACTATTTGAATGTTTTTAAAAAAGCTCCCATCGTTTAGCTCTATAAATCCGAATACCTTTGAGTCTCTGACTGTTCTAACCCATCCTGAAACCTTTACTTCTTTTCCACCAAAGCTTTCTGCGTCACGATAAATTTGTTTTACAAGAGTTGTTTCCATAGCCTAGCCTCCTTTATATTGTATTTGACAGTATCCAGTTTTTTTATAAACAAAAGCCTCCGTCCAACAAAGGGACGAAGGCATATCTTCGCGGTGCCACCCAATTTGCCAGTAAAGGCCTCTCAAAGTACTTAATAATACTTTCCAGTCTGTAACGGTCTGGCTCCGTCTAATCCTACTCTCAGGGGATTTCGGTTAGAGGCTTTGGGATGTTCTTCAATACAGGCTTCATACTGGTCTTTCACCACCACCAGCTCGCTTAAAATCTACTCTGTATCTACTCTTCCCTTCATAGCCTTTAAATTATATTATATTCAAAGAAAATTATAATATTCAAGGATTATATTGTCAACTGCTTTGACTATTATCTTCCTATAACCCTTCTTATAAAGGGCTTCTTTACATGTATTGCACTTTCCGGGCAGAGCTCCTGGCAGCAGTAGCATCTTATGCAGTCCCTGTACCTGTGTGTTGGTGGTTTTGACTTATCCCCATCATGCCAGTTAACAGCCTTTGGTTCAACGGGGCACATCCTTACACATACTCCGCATTTTACACATTTGTCAGTGTTTATGTATGGCTTTGGAACCAAAAGGTTTCTTACAATGCTCAAAGCCCTTCCAGGTTTATATGGTTTTAATGGCTCCCTATCCACATCAAAACTGGCATCAATAAAACTATTGATATCATCGCCAACGATCTCTATTTCCTCTTTAATATATGTACCAAGCCCTCCCTCTTTTCCCGCTGTAATAGTTGGGACAAGTTCCGGATTTAAATTTACAATTCTGCATGCCGTTGCATCAAGTGCAATGGGATCGGAGGAAAATAGGATAACATTCATCTTCTTTGGCCTTCCTCCCCTTGGACCGTTTCCTTCCATGGCATAAATTCCATCCATTATGAAAAGCCTTGGTTTTAAGAATCTATTTAAATCCACAAGCATTTTTGCAAACTTGTTTATATCAGGAAGCTTAACATGAAACTCTCCCTTTAAAGGTCCAGGTATGCATCCAAACTGATTTTTAACAGCACCTGTCATCTTTGATAAACCATGTGTTTTAAGCTTTGAAATGCTTATTAGCCCATCACTCTCTAAAACTCCCTTTGCAATTGTGAACTTCTTGTTTTGAATCCCTTCCTTAAAGTCCACTTCCACACCATTATGAAAATCAGCCATCTCTATTCCGAGTTCATCTGCAGCTGCTGCAATGCCTGACCTTTTAGCAGTGGACTCCGGGCTGTTATATGCGGGAGAATCTCCATAGGTAAGTAAAACCCCTTCATTTTTAAATATCTCACCCACAGCCTTAAATACCGAAGGATGGGTTGTCACACATCTTTCCGGAGAATCTGTTGATAACAGATTAGGCTTTAAAAGGATCCTTTCTCCCGGTTTTACAAAGCTTTCAGCCCCTCCAATTAGTTTTATTCCCCTTTCAACTGCAGCCTTTACCTCATCGTATTCATAGCTTTCACATCTAATAACCGCTACCTTCGCCATAATACACCTCACCAGCAACAAATATTTATATCATTAATTATAATGCAACTTTTTCCAACAATCTACAATAAAATAGGTGTCACAGCCATAGCCATAACACCTGCCTTCATGCTTTTTCTTTTTTATATAAAACCTTTAGTTTTTATAAATCCTTGCTCAATAAGGAAAATATTTAACTTTCTTCTTCGGTTATATCCTCTAAAACCCTTGATTTTGCAGTGTTCTCCCCATCTGACCTTTTAAGGCTCACATTGTCCGGTCCGAAGGCTAAATTTCTTTTCATCTCATCCCTTATATCGTCCTGAAGAATCCTTCTTCGCTTCTCTCTGTTTTCCATGCTATTCCCTCCAGGAAGTCCAATTTCTACTTAGTAGGCATTCCATCAAAGCTTTCAAACTTAGGGCCAACCGACTTATTGTTCTGCCTTCCCTTTGGCCTGTCTATGTCGTTTTTCTTGTTCTGCCTGTTGCTGGTTTTATTTGTCATATTTTGATGATCAGTCATAATTACCTCCCCTTTCTGTTATTAGATTTCCCTCAGGGCATTCTTTTATTCTCAGATTTTCTCCTTTGTAAACGTACCTGTCATCATGCATAAATTCTCCTGTAAATGAAATTATAATAAAGGGAGGTTGTTTTAGATGACGGGTTTGTTTATTAAATTGATTATTTGTCCACTTATTGTGATGGCTTCGGATTTTATATTCCGTGATGTATATTTTCCATTCTTCTTTCAATCGCTGCTTGTTGGACTAATCCTTGCAGTATTAGCCCATATAATGGAGCTTTTGATACTTGGAAAGGGTACTTTCTGGATAAGCAATGTACTTGACTTCGTGGCAGCCCTTGCGATTGTATACTACAGCCAGTTTTTCCTTGAAGGGGTTGTAATAACTCCCGGAGGAGCGTTTTTAACTGCAGTGCTTTTATTTATATCTGAATATATCCAGCACCTTTATCTGATTAAAAACGGTAAAGTAGAAAAATCGGGGTAAATTCCCCGATTTATTGTATTTCAATCTTTCTTTTTCCCTTGCCCTTATTCATCTTTGGAAGCGTTACTTTTAAGACACCATTTTCAAATGAGGCGGTTATTTTACTCTCATCAACGTTTTCCATATAAAAGCTTCTCCTCAGTTCTCCAAAATACCTTTCGCGCCTTACATAGTCATCCCTCTTGTCCTCTACGATATCCTTTCTTTTAGCCGATATCGTCAGGTAGTTGTTTTCGTAATCTATATCTATTGAATCCTTCGATACGCCAGGCAGGTCGGCTTCGACCATATAGGCATCGTCTGTTTCCCTAAGGTCAACTCTGAAGTTGTTGTTCATAAAATCAAAGGACGGCAAAAGGCCTTCAGTAAAGAAATTTCCAAAGAAATCATCGAAGTAGTTTCCCCTTCTTGGTATACCCCTGTTTCTTCCATATGGAACCATTCCAAACATTTCAATCACCTCACGCAAAAATATTATTAAGCATATCGTATATAGCTATACTTTACTCATACATTTTTATCATCACTATGGGGTCCTTTTATATTTTTTGCTTTACTCCATCATTTTTATACAAAAAACCTCTGAATTTATCAGAGGCTTTAAAATCTATTTGGATCTTTCCCAGTAGATATCTTCAACCATAGCATCTATAACCTTTTCGATGGCCCATACTTCAACGGGGCCGGCATCACCATAATTATCAACGCCCTTTACCTTATCCTCATAATTTACCGTAATGATCACGTTTGCATGATCAGCTACGGGAATTGAATAGTTATCCTTAAGTCCAAGGAAGTTCAGCTTCTCAATAAGGAATGCAAGTCGTTTAAACTCAATTTCATCTACTTTTCCAACATATGTACCTATCTTGTCAACAAATTCCTTCCCTTCATATACCGCAGTCCCATCGCTTTTAAATGTCACCGTATAAATGGGACATGTCCCTGCACATACTGTCCTTTCCATAGATATCTCAGTTATCTTGTCCTTTAGAGTACTCATTAAAATCACTCCCATTCCAGACATAACATCTTAAAAATAACGTTTCACAAATTACCCTGCTAATTATAATTATACAATTAAAATTTTAACATTTAGGAATTGTTATAAAATTAATTATAATTTACTGCCCCTTTTATTTTTAAAGCCAGCAGATAATCGCTGGCTTATTGTTTTACTTTTTCATGCTTTTTTGTATCTTCCTGCATTTTTCAACAAACATTTCGATTCCTTTTTCCTCGTCTCTTCTTTTATTATCGCTCATATTCCCCCTCCCAAACCTGTCACAAATCGAAAGAAGCGCTAATTCATCAAGAGAAACTTCCCTTAGCATCTGCTCCGTATTAGCTGAAGGGGAATTCTTAGCTAAAAATAGAGGCTCCATATGCCATCTTACGAGTGCCGCCACCTTCTTTATGAAAGCCTCATCATCCATGAATTCCTTCAAAAATTCTACAGCCATATCCTTTCCAACCTTCTCATGGTTGTAGGAGGTTATTTTACCCTTTCTAACCCTTGTTGTTGAGGGTTTGCCTATATCATGAAGAAGGGCCGCCCACATAAATACCCTGGGGGATTCACTTTTATCCTTTCTGTTGGCGGCTTCATCAAGCACCATCATGGTATGGTTCCATACGCTTCCCTCAGGATGATATTTTTTGTTCTGTTCTGCCTTTGTCAGGTCAAAAAGCATATTAAACGGGTATTCTCTTAACTTATTTTCATGTAATAGGCTGTTCAGGTATTCAGAGGGCCTTTCATCCTCTAAAATATGTTTATCTATATCGTTAAACAATGATTGGCTATCCACCATAAGACCTCCTCCAATACTGTTTTTTTAATATATATTTCCCAAATTTTATTAAATTAACAAAAACACAAATCAATCCAAAAAAATACGCTGACGGCGTCAGCGTATTGGTGGGGGTAATTACTGATTAAATTAAAGGTGGGAGGAAAGGCAATGCACCTTTCCATATCATAAAGTACATTTTGTTACTTGCTGAAATCCATTTAAGTACTTAATCGTCATCCTTTATCTTAGGAGGGGGGAAATAATAATTATTTTTAAATAATTATTATTATTTTAATATCATTTTATAGCAGCACATTCCACATGTCAAGAGAAATTTATAAAAAGGCTGCTCATTATTTTTTGAGCAGCTTTAAAGCGAAATTTATAACATTTTTACCGTTGAGCATGCCATAGTCTACTGTGTTTATCATTTCTACGGGTATACCCCTTTCCTTTCCCATTTCCTTAAGGCTTGCAAGCTTGTATCTAATCTGCGGGCCAACCAGAAGCACATCTGCCTTTTCAATATGTGACCTTACTTCATCAACTGAAACAGCCCATATCTTTGCATCAAGTCCCATATTTTTAGCTTCTTTTTCCATATTCTGCACCAGCAAGCTGGTTGACATACCTGCTGCGCAGCAAAGTAAAATATTCATGATAACCCTCCTTGCAGTATTATGTAATTCATATTTTACTTTAATAATACGCAATTATTATGCCAAAACACTAAAATTATACAAATTTATTGATTTATCTAAAATTTTCAGATTACCATTTACATGTTTTTAACAGTGTTTTGATAATAATTTTAGTGTTTTATTTGAGTTGTTTAGTGTTTTAGTACTTTTATGAATATTTTTAAAAAGAGTATATCAGTGTTTTACATAAAAAATAGCTTTATGGATCATTACCATAAAGCTATTTTTGTAAATATTCTATAGGTAAAAAAAATATGGAATGAAAATTTCAGCGGTTAAAATTACTGTTCTTTTTTGAAGAACTGTGGTAAATACTCCTTGTGAGCTTCAAGCATCTCATCAAGTATCTTCTTTCCAACTGTGTCTGACTGAACAAGGGGATTTATAGTCATAGCAAGAAGTGCTGTGTTATAATCTCCAGTTACAGCAGCTTCAACCGCTACCCTCTCAAAGGATTTAATCGATTGTACAAGTCCATTTACTGCGACTGGAAGTTCTCCAATGTTTAATGGTTTTGGTCCATCCTTTGTGATTACACAGCTTACTTCAACTGCCGAGTCATCTGGAATCCCCTTTATTGCCCCATTGTTTCTTGTGTTGACAGGCTGAATATCCCTTCTATCGTTATAGATAGAATCTATAAGCCTTACTGCAGCATCGCTGTAGTATGCTCCACCCCTCTTTTCAAGTTGTGGCGGCTTTACAGCAAGGTTTGGATCCTTGTAGAGTTCAAAGAGTTCAGCTTCAACCCTTTGTACAACCTCTGCACGGGTTCCTTCCTTCTTAAGTGCCTCCATCTCCTCTTCAAGCATTTCACTCTTTTTGAAGTAGTATCTGTGATAAGGGCATGGAAGAATTCCAAGTGCCTTAATGAATTCCTTTTCCCAAGCTATGCTTTTAATATTCTTTGGATCGTTTCCGCCTTCACCGTTTGCAAGCATATCTATACATTTCTTGGTAACGTTTTCCCCATCAACATATACGTTAAGTCCAAACACCATGTGATTGAGCCCTGCAAAATCTATTCTAACTCTGCTGTGGTCAACTCCAAAGGCCTTTGCAACCCCCATCTCCATTCCTATCGGAACATTGCAAAGACCAATAACCTTCTTTATATGTCCATACCTTAAAACCGCCTCAGTAACCATACCAGCTGGATTTGTGAAGTTTATAAGCCATGCATCAGGACAAAGCTCTGCCATATCCTTTGTAATATCAAGTATTACCGGTATGGTTCTAAGCCCCTTAAAAAGTCCTCCAGGTCCGTTAGTTTCCTGTCCGATTACGCCGTATTTTAACGGAATTGACTCATCAAGGGCCCTGGCCTTTAAAAGCCCGACTCTAAGCTGGGTAGTTACAAAGTCTGCACCCTTTAAAGCTTCTCTTCTATCAAGTGTTAAATGAATTTCTATTGGAAGTCCTGCCTTTTCAACCATCCTCTTTGCGAGGTTTCCAACTATTTCAAGCTTTTCTTTTCCTTCTTCTATGTCAACAAGCCATAATTCCCTTAATGGAAGTGAATCATACCTCTTTATAAATCCCTCAACCAATTCAGGAGTGTAGCTTGAACCTCCACCTATGGTTACAACCTTAATCCCCTTCTTTTCCATGCTACATCCTCCTTTATGCATAGAGCTTTTCATAAACATCAATTATCTCATTTGCAAGGTCCTTAACTGTTATAGCATTCATGAGATGGTCCTGAGCATGAACCATTAATAAACCTACTTCTGTTCTATTTCCTGCTGCCTCGTTCTGTATAAGCTCTGTTTGAATTCTATGGGCTGCGCCTAGTTCCTCTTCTGCCTTTGCAAGCGCTTCCCTTGCACCTTTTATATCTCCTTTTTTAGCAAGACTTATTGCTTCCATTGCAAAGCTTCTTGCGTTTCCACCGCTTAATATGATTGTCATTACTATTTCCTGATATTCCATTTAATTCACAACCTTTCCTTCAATATTGTCGCAATTGATTTTCAAGGAGATTAAAACTTTAAAATTATCCCCTTAGTTTAGGCATTGCTAAATAGCCTTGTAGTTTATAAGTTCAATGCCGCGTTCTTCAAGAGCCTTCTTTAGGCTGGGATCTGTCAAAACGCTGAGCTCATTTGCCCTTTGAAGGTTGTATGAACTTCCTGATAATACATCCTTATCAACAAATGCTGGATGACACATTAACTCAACGACTTCAAAGTCCCTGGCAGCATCCAGTAAAGTTTTAAGTGTATCAACAGTTAATCCGTCTCCATAGAATTCATGAATGAAGTGATTGACAATATTATTGTAAGCCCTCACAGGCAAGTTATACTTTTCAGCCAGTTTCATCACCACTGGAAGTATTTTTTTCTGTGTATGCACGTGATGATGGCTGTCGAGGTGGGTTGGAGTGAGCCCAAAGGATAAAAACCTTTCTATCTGAGCTTCAAACTCCCTTTCCACATCCTCAACTTTAATCTTGTCCGTCATATCCTTAAGTCTATGGAATCTACCATTTTCATCTACTAAGGACGGCACGTCATTTCTGACGGGCTTTCCCATTGTGAGCACGAGGTGAATTCCAACACCAAGCCCTGGATTTTCTTTTGCCAGGGAGGCTGCATGCTCAGCCCCCGGCATATTTGTCATCATGGTTGTAGATGTTACAACTCCGTTTTTAAAGGCCTCTATAACCCCCAGGTTAACCCCCTTTGAATATCCGAAATCATCCGCATTAACTATAAGCTTCGTAATAATCGCCCCCATTACATGAATACCCATATTGAAATTATTTGTTATCTAATCTCCAATATTTTTTATGCTGCTTCTTCGGACATTTTTTCTTCTTCAACTTTCTTCTTATCCCACATCTTAACGAATGGATAGTATATTGCCATTGTGACGAAGAAGTTTACTATCTGAAGAACAGCACCTGATATCTTTCCACCCGTTGCAAGATATCCACTTATTACAGGTGGGGTTGTCCATGGAACTGCTATACCCGCTGGTCTAGCAACAAGTCCTGTGCTCATGGCAATGTAGGATATAATTACTATTGCAATTGGTGAAAGAACAAATGGTATTATCATTATTGGGTTTAAAACTATTGGCATACCAAAGGTTATTGGTTCGTTGATGTTGAATATTCCAGCACCTATAGAGAGTCTTCCAAGGCTCTTGAGCTGTTTGCTCCTAGCAACAGTTAAAAGAAGCACTACAAGTGAAAGAGTTGCACCTGAACCTCCAATGTGTATGAAGTTATCGAAGAACTGCTGAGTTACTACGTTTGGAAGCTGTGCTCCTGGATTAGCCTGGAATACTGCTCTGTTCTGGTCCATTAATTGAAGCCATATTGGTCCCATAACTCCACTTACCAGGTTTGCACCGTGAAGACCAACTGACCAGAATAGCTGCACCAAAAGTTCTGAGCCAACTGCACCGAATAGGCTTGCTCCAAGAATGCTGAGTGGTCCTGAGAGAACCTTTGTTATGAAGTTGTGCATATCTCCCCATGAAGTCATTTCAAATCCTAAACGTATAACCCATGTTACTGTTATAACTGCCGCTGTAGGTATAAGCGCAACGAAGGATTTGGATACTGCAGGTGGAACTCCTGCTGGCATCTTAATAACTATACCCTTTTGAATAATCTTTCTGTATATTTCTGTTGATATTATCGCCATAATCATGGCAACGAACATACCCTTACTTCCCATAAGGGCTGCTGGGATTGCTCCTCCAACTTCTACCGCCTGCTTTGCACCTTCCGGTGTAAACATAACCTTAAATGGTGTTACAAGCAGGAATGATGCAAGTGATATAGCACCTGCTGATATTGCATCAACCTTGTAGTTTTCTGCAAGTCTGTAAGCAACACCTACGCTTACAAATACCGCCATAAGGTCAAAGGTTACTCCAACTGGATAGAGAAGCTTTGTAAGCCACTTCTCCCCAAAAGTTCTTGCCATAAATTCGTTGTATCCTGGTATTGGTAAAAATCCAAGAATTAAGAATACTGAACCAACAATTATAAATGGCATTGCAAGAATGATTCCGTCTCTTATTGCCTTTAAGTGCTTTTGCTCTGATATTTTTCCAGCTACTGGCATAACCTTTTCTTCAAAGGCTGCTATAAACCTATCCATATCTATTACCCCTTTCTTCTGTATGGTAAGCTCCTTAATTATTTATTAAGGAGCTTTAATGCAAAGTTAACAACGTTTTTACCGTTAAGCGTTCCATAATCTACTGTGTTTATCATTTCTACAGGTATACCCTTTTCCTTGCCTAATTCCTTAAGGCTTGCGAGCTTATACCTTATTTGTGGTCCAACAAGAAGCACATCTGCCTTATCGATGTGGTTTCTTATTTCATCCACCGAGACAGCCCAAATTTTTGCATCGAGGCCCATATTCTTAGCCTCTGCTTCCATCTTCTGCACAAGTAAACTAGTTGACATACCAGCTGCACAACATAATAAAATATTCATAGTTAAAACCTCCTAAGCATATATATTTATTTATTTTTAATTTTATTTAAGTTTATTTGGTTTTGGCATATATATAATATGCAAATACCGTGCCAAAACACTATTACAGCGAAAAAATCATTTTTTTCTATTAAATTTCGACTAATTTTGATATAAAATAAAACAGTATTTTTTAAAATTTTATAGTGTTTTAAAAATATCACTTAGTGTTTCGATATTTTCCCATAATTTTTAAAATAAAACACTAGTGTTTTAGTGTTTTTACAAAAAAAGAACATATTTTATTTGTAAAATATGTTCTTAAATACGTTTACTATATTTTATTATGTGTTATCCTGTAAGAAAAAATTCATTATATAGCAAACCTCATCATCGCTTATAGAAATATCATATTTTTTCTCCAATGACCGTATCTCGCTTCTTATTACTCTATACATATCCTCATGCTGCCTTATATAAGCTTCCTTGTCTATATACTCTATCTTTACATTATCCTGCACCAGCCTATCTATTACATAGCTTATATGAAGGGTAACGCCAATAAGCCTATCCATATCCATTTTTACGTTGAGCTTCGATTCTATAGCCATTACAAAATCTCTTACATCCTTGTATACCTTAAGCCCATCTACATTCTTTAGCATATACTTTAAGGTATCGCCCATTTTAAGATAGGTAGTTTGTGTATCAATAATGTTCTGTATTTTCTTTACTGCCTTAAGATTTAATACCTCCTCAAGACTAAACCGGGGAAGTTTTACATCTATATTAAAGGGACTTATAATACACAGTATTTCCCTTTCCATACTTATTGCATGGAGCCTTGCCTTTATATCCTCTTTTCCAACGAGATTTACAGGTATGACTTCAAAAATTCTGCTGTCAAATTTAAGATGACCCTGCAGGAAGTTTTTAATTGCTGTAGCACTGCCCTCTCCTGTAGTGCAGACAGTAACGATTGCAAACCGTGGTTTTTCCTGGTGCCTTTCCTGAGAATTTTCATCTTCATCGCCATATCCTGATATTCCAGCAACATCTATATATATATCTTCAAGATTGCTTCCCATCATCGCTTTTCTTGTAGCCTCTATAACATGGAGAGTGCTTACCAGTGGTACCACCTTTACAGGTACGTTTAATTCCTCTTCAATTATCTTTCCAAAGGCAGTCAGCGACCCCATATCTACAAGAAACAGAAATCCTGAACTGTTGGCTGATTCCTTGATATATTCCTTAAGCTCATTTAATACATCCTGTGGACTTTTATCCAGAGGGGCATTTATGCCCACAGCATACTTGGCTCCAAGAAGTGTATTTGCAACCTCAGCCATGGATGTAGCGGTGCTATTGCCATGTGCCATTATTATTATGCCTACATTGCTCCTCGGACTTTTTGGCTCCTCATCATCAAGCACGAAGAACATGGCTAAAAATCCAGCCTCGTCAATTGGAAGGCTTATATCAAGGGCGCTTTCAATCATCTTGAGGCATTCTATGGCAACTGCAAACTCCTTCGGATGTTCAGTTCTTATCTTGTTAAGCTGGGGATTTATAATCTTCTTATTTCTTCTTATTCTTTCAATGGTTGTTTCAAGGTGAAGGGCTATTCCAAAGTACACTCTGGAGCTTAGCACCTTATCCAGCTCTTTTTCACTGTACTTCACAATCTCATCAACTATATTCAATATAAGTGGATCTATAACGTTTTTAAGGGTAGATTTGTCTATTCTATCATTTACTCTGTGAAGATATCTCGTAAAATACCCCTCTATATCCTTCTGCATCGTTTTTTCCAGTTCTTCACCCGTTACGCCTCTGCTCATAAGCTCGCTGACTCTTGAATCTATCATTTCATAAATGTTATCTTCTTCATCAATATGCTGCAGAACCAGTTTATCCTGCTCCTTATTAAATATGAAATATCTGCTGTTTATATCTATTAGTCTGTTCCATATCTGCCTGTGTTCAATCTCTTTAAGAAGCCCTTCCTTAATATAGTTTGGCAGTTCAGAGCTGTTAATCCTTACGGACTCCTTTTTATGGGTAAGAAAGTCTGCATATGCCCTTGCACAGAGAAGCTGTATATCGGCCTTAAGCTGTCCTACATTGTTTGGGCAGTTATAGCTTAAAAGAGCCCTCATAGAATTTACAGATACCATTATCTCCCTGTCCAGCCTGTAGGACTCTTCTCTGAAGAAGTTTTTAATTAGGCCAAACCTTTCCTCCATCCCCCTCTCGCTGAGGCTTGGAATCCTTATGATCATAGGTATTCTTCGGGTAAAGGTTCTAAGGAGGGATGACTCAGGATTTTCCGTTGTTGCGGATATGATAAGCACATTTGCCTTTCTCTCAACATCAGTCTCCCCAAGGCGCCTGAAGGTTCCCCTGTCCATAAATGTAAAAAACATCTCCTGCCCTTCTGCCGGTAAGCGATGCACCTCATCAAGGAAAAGTATTCCCCCGTCTGCCTTTTCAATAAGTCCCGGCCTGTCGGAATCTGCTCCGGTGTATGCCCCTTTTTTTACTCCAAAAAGCTGACTTAAAAGAAGCTGCGGATTATTTGCATAATCTGCGCAGTTAAAGGTTATGAAGGGAGCGTCCTCCTTCATCTTTTTCATCTCTATGGCATATTTGTGCATTATGGAGGCAAACATGGTCTTACCTACACCTGTTTCCCCTAAAATCAAAGTATGCATGCCCTTTGGCGGGTAAAGGATAGCAGCTTTTGCCTGCTCTCCTGCAGTTACAAGGCTTTTATTTTCCTTAATCAACCTGTCAAGGGTGGTCTCAAATTCCTCCGGTGCCCCTTCATCTTCTACAACGCTGAAAAGCACAGGCCTTCCTTCACTCTTTTTAACCTTTCCCTCGCTCCAGAGTTTATTTAAATCGCTGCTTACGTTAGCACGGGATAATCCCAATGTTTCAGCCAGAGTTTTAGCATCTATACCTTTTCCATCTCTTGTTAATTCCTTAAGTTTATTGAAAACCAGCTCTATCCTCTTCAAAGGCATCACTCCTGATGAAATTATATTTACGGGAACATTTGTTATAAATCCTAAAAAAGATGCATATTTTAATGTAATTCTACGTTTTCAGACTTTTTCCTTCTTTCTTATTTTAACACAATTTTGAGATTATGGATTAAACATTTTCAGTGCATCTATTCATTTTAATGTAAGAGAAAATCATCAGCTACCAGCTACACATGCATAAAAAAGAGCATACATAGATGTAGTTTACACAAATCTATGTATGCTCTTTAATGATTGTTGAAAATTATTCATTAACACCTTCATTTTTTTGATGCGTTCTTTGCCTTTTTCAGTAGAAGCAGTTTTTCTTTTCATCGTTTTAATTTTATCTACATGTCGAAAACACATTGCTGACCAATCATCATTTATGGATACTTGGGATACCGCCTCAAATTCAAATGGCGCAAAAATATCCCATGTTGTGTTTCGTTTTATATCAGATTTATATTTTTTAGAAGTCCCCTTTGGATAGCAAAACCATAAATGTCCATCTTCGCCTAAGGCTTTCACTGCTTTTTCTGCAAGTATATGGGCTTCTTCCATGTCCTTTGCAAATACTTGTATGAAATCATATGTTCCTCTTATCTCTGTATGCACTTCGGCCTCTATACAATCTATTACTTCGTTATATTCTTCTGGTGCATTTAAAATTAGAATAGGATTTTGCTCCTTTAACCCTAGTTTCTTCAAGATTGGATTCATATACCTTCTCCCTTCTAAATTTTATTGCAAAACCGCATAACGCCATCGTATAGTGTCCCCTTTATTGTATTATACATTATTTAGTAATGCCTCAAAAATAAAATTACTATAGAAGTTGTCTCCTATAGTAATTTCAAGTTTGAATTAGTCTCTTCCAAATAGATTTACAAAAATCTGTGGACATTTTTAATACTAACGGTTATCTTTCTACGCTCTCAAACACCGATACTATAAAGTCAAATTCCTCTTCATCGGTTATCTCACCATAGGTATCCTCAACAATTCCTGGATAATAATAAAGTACGTACTTTTCCCTGGAGGATAACCCTTCAATTATAATATATTGCTTATTCTTTAAATCATCCTCTACGGTTGCCAAAACTTTAAATCTTTCCCTAACACCGGTTCTTTCATTGGTAAGATCGAGAATGAAGTTATCATGGAAGGTTACCTTTATCCTTTCATGGTCGCAATATGCAACCCATGAACCTGGCCTGCAGCTTAGACAACTTGCAAGCTTACATCCAGCGGGACATTTAAGTCTCTGACACATATTACATTTTTCAAGCTGGGTTAATGCATCATTATTCTTTCTTTTAAACTCCTCAAGCTCCCTAATATTTTTATCATCGTTTAAAAATCCTAAAATCCCGTCTTTTTCTTCCCTGCTTTCCACTTCATCCAGAAGCTCCATATATCTTTTTAAAACGGAAACTCTGCTGACGTATTTCCTTTCATTTAGTTCCCTTTTATCAACATAGGGCGATATGTCGCTTATTGCGCTATTAATATTGTAGAGTATTTTACCATAGTATTCCTTTTCCTTTCTTATATAATCAAGGGCTTTTCCCATAATGCACCACCTTTACTGATTGATTTAAACTATCTTGACCGGGCGGACAATACAGAGTGTTCCAGCCGCCCGGCCAGAAAATTTCAAACAAAGACAGCACTATAGTTTTTTAATAAACGAATAAATCTTCATGCTGGAATGTGGGTTAATTTTGCTTATACTTCTTAAGCTCCTCATCAAGATCATATTCCTCAAGCTTTTTGAACTCGTCGTCAAGGGTATTGGTTCTTAGATCTTCAAATCCCTCGGCCATTGCTTCCTTCTTCTGAATTTTTCTTTCTATATCATCAATATTTATTCTATTGGTTTTCGTTTCAACGTTTGCAAGTATTTCGTTTACCCTTCTTGAGGCTTCAGCATTGTTATATCTTGCAGCTGCTTCATCCCTGTAGTTTCTTGTTCTTTCAATTTCCTCTTCAAGTTCCCTAAGCTTTTCCTTAACCGCTTCGGCTTTCTTTACGGCTTCGTCGTAGCTTTTCTTTAAGCTATCATAGGTTTTATCGGCCTCAAGCTTCTTTTGAAGGGCCTTTTTAGCAAGCTCTTCATTTCCCTTTGAAAGGGCAAGCTTAACCTTCTCATCGTAGTCCTTTGATTCCCTTAGGGCGTTTTCCATTTTCTTTTCAATCTCATGCACATTTCCAAGTATCTGTGCTGATGAAATCTTAGCGTTATTGAGGCTCTCCTCCATATCCCTTATTTTCTGATCTAAAAGCTCAATAGGATTTTCAATTTCATCAATAGCGTTATTTACCTTCGCTCTAAAAATGTTTGAAATTCTTTTAAATACTCCCATTTTAAAATCCTCCTTAATATCTTCTTCTAAATTTTCTTATGATTATATAAATTACGGCACCTATGACAACAATTTTAATAAGGTCCCATGCAATTGAGTATCCAAAACCAAACCCAAATAAACTTCTGGTCCCAAAGAAAGGAAGTGGTATTGGTATGGGTATATACGATCTCTGGGTACTGCTTCTCGGAGTTGTTTTAAACCATCCTGATGAACCTGAGGATGAACTGCCCTTTGAATTGAAAAAACTTCCTGATTTATAAGAGCCAGAACCTCCAGATGATTTAAAACTTCCCGATTTAAAGCCCCCTGAGCTTGACTTTGGTGCTGCATAGGCCACCGTATATTTTTTATCCCTGGTTACAACATTTGTAATACTTTGAATTGGTAGGCTTGTAAAGATGAATATTAGTGTTAGAAAAATCGTAAGAAGCAGGCGTTTTATTTTCATTCCTTTCACCCCCTATAGCTGCCTATGTATTAATATTTCGCAGCTCATATTTTTATTATATGGTATTTAATACTACTTAACAAGCATTAAATTACCTTATATAGTATAATTAATAACCGCTTTATTAAAGATATAAATGCAAACTTCAAATATCTATTCTTTTCTTCAATTTACTCCTTATTTCAAAAAATTAAATGTGAACATTAACTTGTAATAAGTTAATAGATACTATATAATGTAATTATAGAATACAATAAACCTTTGGAGGTTATTTTATGAAAAGAAATATTGATATAGAAAACCTAAAAAAGCTGGCAAAACAAATTTCTGATAGTACAATAATATCATATGAGGACCTTCCTGAATATGATCTTTTTCTTTCCCAGGTAATCGATTATTTAAACGACAGATTTGCAGGTGAGAATTACACAAATAATATAGTCCAGAACTACATTAAAAGTGAAGTAATATCCAAGCCCGAAGGTGGAAAGAAAAGGGGGTATACAAGGGACCACCTTGCACAGCTTGTACTTTTAAGCTACATGAGACCTATTCTTACTGCAGAAGAGATAAAGAAGGTTTTCAGGCTTGCCTTTAACGACATAAATGAATCCAGCGATGATATACTTACATGGGAAAAGGCATATAAAATATTTTCTGATTTTCAGAGGGAGAGCCTTGAAGATTTTAACTTGCGAAAGTATTTCAATGAAGAGAAGCTCTTTAAAATCATAGAGGAAAACAACCTAAAACCCGAGGACGAGGAAAGGATACTTATTTTCCTGGTTGTTATGACATTAATTGCCCAGGCATCTTCCATAAAAAAACTTGTGCAGAGGATAGTAGCTGAGTATGAAAAATAGATGGAGCACCTGAATGGCCGTAAAATATAGAAAAAAGACAACAAATAGTTGCCTTTTTTCTATATTTTATTCCTAGTGCATTACTTGTCCACCAGTTATGTTTATTGATTGGCCAGTAAGGTAACTTGCTTTATCTGAAGCATAGAATGTTAAGACATTCGCTACATCCTCAAAGGTGCATCCTCTCTTGAGTGGTACTTTATCGATATAGTACTGCTTTACTTCTGATTCCTTTATACCCAGCTTCTTAGCGTATTGAGGTATTAAACTTTCAAACATATCAGAATCAAGAAGATTTCCCAGCATCAATGAATGCACTCTTATATTATGCTCTGCTAAATCTAGTGCCAGGCTTTGAGTTAATCCCACTCCACCGAACTTAGCTGCAGAATATCCTGCGTTATGCTTACTTCCAACCTTTCCTGACTTTGAGTTAATTTGAATTATGCAGCCCGGAATACCCTTTTCAATCATTACCTTTGATACTTCTTTTGCACAAAGGAAGTATCCAGTTAGATTTACGTTTATACACCAATTAAAAGTCTCTAACTCAAAATCAGTAATTTTTGCAGCCTTTGCTACTCCTGCGTTATAAATCAATAGATCTATTCTACCAAGCTTCTCGACAACTTCATTTACCATATTTTTAACCTGTTCTTCATCGGTAGCATCGGCTCCGATAGCTATACTTTTTTGCCTGGTGGTCTTTTTTATTTCCTCTGATACCTTTAAAGCATTTTCATAGTTTATATCTGCCACCGCAACGTCATATCCTTCCTTCGCCATATGTTTGGAAAGGTATTCTCCTAAGCTTCTTCCTCCACCTACCACTAGTGCAACCTTCGTCATTATCAATTCCTCCTTAATAGGTGAAATATCAATCTGTTTATATTTCTTTGACTTGATACCATCTTTAATATATAATAATTAATAGTTAGGTAATTTTAAGCTCTTATTATTTCAATAGTTGTACCATTTTTAAGTGGTACAATTTCTTTTTTCTCTAAGAATAATGTTCCAGGAATTGCAGCTTCAGTTTCACCGCTGAATTTAAAGGTTATATGACCTAAATTCCTTAAATTCTGATTGACCACACTTCCTACTGCTGTTATCTTATACTGCCATCCATCAATGATTAAAATGTCGTCTACCTTTATATCATTTAAAAGATTATTCTCATTATGGATATAACAATAATCAATTAACTCCTGCGGAACATTTTCATTAAATATGACGAACATATTTTGAGTTAAGAACTGTTCTGCGCATCTTCCAACGTTAGTTATGGTTGTTCTGTAAATTAACTCCATAGTCAAAATCCCTTTCTAAAGAAGTCTTTAAATTACTTATAAAGTCCAAAACTTGCAAGCCAGGCGATTACAACCGTTGGTGCTCCTGTTAAAAATCTTGAATAAAGTACCGATGGTACCCCAACCTGAACCGTCTCCGGTTCTGCTTCAGCCAGTCCAAGTCCTACTGGTATGAAGTCAGCAGCAGCCTGTGCATTTATTGCAAATAATGCTGGTAATGCAAGGTGTGGTGGAATGTTTCCCTTTCCAATTTCAACTCCAATTAGCACGCCTACTATCTGGGCTATAACTGCTCCGAGCCCTAAAAATGGTGATAGCAGTGGAAAGGAACATATAAGCGATATAAGTATCAATCCTCCTATATTCCCTGCCAGAGGGGTAAGTAGATTTGCAAACCACTTGCCAGCACCAGAAGCATTAATTATGCCTATTAAGGTAGCAACGAATGCTATGAAAGGTAGTATTGTATGTAAAACTGTATCTATTGTATCCCTGCCTGCCTGGAAAAAGGTGCTTGTTACCTTACCAAGTGCAATACCAATTTTAGCAACTAAGCCCTGACTTTGTTCACTTATCTTCTTGTTTACATCATATCCCATTTAAAGCACCTCCATATATTAATCTAAAACTTCAATATTTTCAGGTCTTACAGCCGAAACATAAATATCTTCCTTTATAAACATGGCCAGAGGACCACTCTTACCAGTTGCCATGATATTTACTGTCGGTATTCTCTTTTGAGGATAAATCCCACATCTTAGAGTTCCTCCACAGTTTATTACCGCACAAGCGATTTCACTGTCCTTAACTCCATATTTAAATCCATCCACTAATTCGCATCCTGTAAGCTCTGCAATTCTTACGGCTACTTCCGGCTTTGCACCTCCAGTAATGTAAACTATCTTATTTCTTGTTTCAGTTGGCTCTACAACAATTGGACCTCCCCACCCTCCTGGGCCTCTATGAATTTTCACCCTTCTATAACTCATATGGCTCAACTCCTTTAATCATATTTTTAATTAATATGCACTAGTGTTAACATGTGCAATATCAATTTTATCCTTTAACTTAATTCCTTGCTGCCTTTCAACTATTGCAGTTGTAAAGTCAGTCACCCATCCCCTTATAAAGTTAGTCACCATACCTACTAGAAAATATCTAACTGCTAAGTCTGCAGTTGATAGTCCTAATTGGGTAATACCATTTGCTATACCTAGATAAACAAATAGTTCACCAGGGTTTATGTGTGGGAATAACCCATTCATCGTATGGCATGAGAAACTTGCTGCAGCATAGTAGCTTGGCTTATATTTTTCTGGTAAGAACTTGCCTAATGACAAAGTCATTGGATTTGCAAATATGAATGTTCCAATTACAGGTAGAACCAAATATCTGGTAAATACATTTGAAGCAGACTTTCTCGCAAGCCTTTCAACCCTATCTGTACCAACAAACTTAATTATGGCATTCATTACAACCATAAGTGCTATTAGAAGTGGAACTATACCTGTTGTGAAATCCATAAATACTTTAGCCCCTGCTCTAAAAAGATTCATGAACCATTCTGCACTCTGCGCTAATACATGGAAAAAATTAGTCATTTATCAATACCTCCTTATAATTAATATGTAAGAGATTGGAATTTAGTTGTTTACTGCACCTTCGACAGCCTCACCTCCCCCAAAGGTCTTATAATTATTTACAGCATCTAAAATTGCTGCCTTCATCGATTTGTTGTAGGTCTTTAAATCATCCTCCGTTATGTCTTCAATATTTTTGCCTTCAAGCCCTGTAAACTCTTTAACTCTGGCCAGCACTGTCAATCCCTGCATCTTTTTGGATAGCAAAATCTTGCCTTCTTCATCTATCAACATCATTACAACTGTCCCTGCCTGAAAATATCCTTTTTTTCTACCTATAGCTACTCTACCAAGTCTTCTCATTTCTATATAATTCTTATTAAAGTTTTTAATTTGAATTAGTCCGAATAGGAAATTTAATATCCACATTGAAGCACCAAGAATAATTAACCCTGATATTGAATTCATACCATTATCTCCTTTTGCAATAACTTTCTAAACTCCACATAGCTTTTTACTCTACAAATATTTTCAATTAAACGTTTATTTTGACACAATTTAAGTAGCTCTTCATATGTCTTAATTATAAGTTCTGGATCTACATCTTCTTTAGGAATCATTAGAAGGATAATGATTCTAACTTCTTTTCCTCCCCAGAAAACAGGCTCCTTCAAAATCCCTACTGCTATTGAAATCCTGTCTCCTCTATAATTTATAGCATGGGGGATCGCTACATAGTTATCAAAGGAAGTTGGTGCCTTAAATTCTCTTTCTATGATTCTGTCTTTAAAACCTGCATCGATTTCTCCAATTTTCCAAAGTTCATCAACCATAAGCATCAAATTATCTATAAAAGTTTGTCTGTCAAGTATGAAAAACATGTCTTCAACTACCGTCATATTAAGAAGTGATAAATTGGATTCAAAAAGTTTTAAATTATATTTTTTAAAGTAATATATCCTCTCAATTTCTTTTTGAACCTCATTCTCATTAAATATGGCATTAACCTTTATAATGGGTGTCTCTGTTTCAATATTTATATCCACAGTAGTAAATACTATGTCATATTCATTTAATAGATCTCTTGTCAGTTCTATATCCGAGAAAGTATTAAATACTTTATCTTCACCCAAAAACTTCCTTAATTTTACATAAAGTAACTGAGCAGTACCAAGGCCTGTCCCACATACTAGCGCAACCTTCTCTATATGGAAAAGTTTTTGATTACTTCTCTCTATATAGCTTCCAAAATGGAGTGCTATATAACCTATCTCATCTTCATTCACTTTTACATTATAGTTTTTTTCTATAACCTTAGCTGCTATCTTTGCCATTTCATATGGGAGAGGATAACAATTCTTTATATCCTTTAACAGTGGGTTCTTTATCTTTATATTGAATATAAGTCTATTTAAGGTAAAGTTTAAATGATATTCCAATCCCCACATAAGCTCCTTATCATATTTCATGTCAATTCCCGTACTTGCAGACACTTCTTCAATAATTTTTTCTACCAGCTGTTTTACATGGGAACTTATTCTTATATTGCATGACCTATCATTATTTATTGGCACTTTTCTTCCAAGCAGTGGAAGAGTTAAAAATACAATTTCATTATCGTTTATTTCACAGTTAAATTCCTTCTCAAGTTTATCTCTTATCTTCTTCGCCAGTATGTATTCCTCCGTCGTTGTAATTTCTTCATATTTTTTATCCAAACTTTCTATATATCTTTTGTCCTTTGACCTTCTTAAAAGCACTGCTATATAAGTCAATAGTTCTCTAAGGGTTTCATCGGTTATTAGAAAATTATCATGATAAAACAAATTCACTAAATAATTTTTAATCTCACCATATCTTGACTTGTCTATAGTTCCAAAGTAGTATTCTGCGGTACAATCAGTTATAAAACCTTTACATAGAAAATCCAAAATAAATAATCGTATATTTAATTCATTTCCCTTTAACTCTATGCCTTCATTTTGTTTTCCTTTGATGATTAAACCATAAGCACTTAAAGGTTCAGATATCCTCTTCAAATCATTTATCAGTGTAGTTCTTCCTACGCTTATTTCATTGGCCAGTTCATCAATTTTTATAGGAACTTTAGAGTTTATTAGTCTTTTTATTATATACTTTAGGCGTTCTTCAGGAGTATTTAAAAGCGGAAGATTGTTCTGTTGGAATAAACATTGATTTATTAACTCGTTAAACCGTTCTCGATCGTAAATTTCCAGTTTGTATCCTGCATCCTTAATATTGACAAGTTGAGCAATTTCTTTTTTCAATGTACTGTTGAGGAGCTTAATATAATTTCTTATAGTTCTAGTACTTACACCAATTATTTCAGCGAAGTCTTCTAATTTATTATATTCATTCTGAATAGCCTTTTCTAATATACGCAATTGCCTTCCATCTATTGGGAACCTTCCCATCTGAGTCTCCCTTTCTCCTTTTCTCTTGTTAATTAAATTATAGTTAAATTGAATTTAATAATTAATACATATTTTTTCAAAACCTACAATGAAAAAATTGTATTAATTACAATTTCTGTTTTTACGCATAATATAAACCTTACAAGAACGTTTTTCAATATTGTTTAAAGTAATTTGATTCAAGTTAATATTCAAAAAACATTCTTGTAAGGTATAGTAGTAATTATATTCTTATAATACGACAAATATATGTCCAGAATTACATAGCAAGTTCAACTATATTATAAAAAATCCGATATCCCTCCTGTGCACTTTTATAAAGCAATATTGATGAAGGTGATATCGGATTTTTTATTTTGCTGTTAAGTTAATCTAGCTATATATTACAGCATATTTACATAATATAAATTTATTAAATGAAAATCCTATTATGAAATATATTCTTTTATATTTTTATATACTTCAACTATTTTATTTCCAACCTCTGTATCTTCACTAATTCCTGTAACTTTCTCGAGTGTTTTTGCTATCCCAATTTCCCTTATCATATTTCTTAATTCCATAGATTGCTCATCTTCTGGATTTTCATAGTGCAGTGCTGCTGCTATTCCTAAAATCAATGCTTTACATTCTATTCCATAACCCAGCGCCGTTAGAAGTGGCTTTACAAGTCGGTCTTCTCTACCAAGCTTTCTTAAAGGCTCCCTGCCTACTCGCAACACCTCATCCCTTAGATAAGGATTACTAAATCTATTTAATATCTTTTCAATATATTTTGCGTGCATATCAGGATCAAAGTTATGCTTCCTAATTAATGCAGCACCACTTTCCTCCATTGCACCTTTTACATAATGATAGATATTTGCATCGGCAATACTCTCACTTATTGTTTTATACCCTTTTAAAAATCCAAGGTAAGCTGTGATTGCATGTCCTGTATTTAATGTAAAGAGCTTTCTTTCTACATAGGCAATCAATCTATCGGTTACTTCCATTCCGTTAATTTGTGGAACATCCCCTTTAAAACCAGTAATATCCACAATCCATTCATGAAAGGCTTCAACATCCACCTGTAAAATGCTATCCCTGTTCCCCTGACTGGGTGGAACAATTCGGTCTACTGCAGAATTCGGAAATCCAACATACTTGTTTAAATATTCAACTTCCTCTTCATTTAAGAACTTCAGTACCTCTTCCTTTAAAAATTCTGAAGCACCAACCATATTCTCACAAGCAATGATGTTCAAATAGAATTCTTTTCCATCTTTATGTCTTTTATTAATTCCCTCTGCAATTACAGGCGCAATTTTAGGTAAAACCCTCGGTCCCACCGCAGTTGTTATGATTTCTGCTTCAATTATATGGTTGATTAACAGTTCATCATTAACATTGCATGCAGAAATATTTTCAATATGCTCCTTTTTTACTTCTTTGTCCAAAACATTTATCCAGTATTCCTTGTCTTTATTAATTTGATCAACAATCATCTGGTTAACATCTGCGAAAACAACATGGTAACCTGATTGGGCTAAAAGTGCACCTATAAAACCTCTGCCTATGTTTCCAGCTCCAAATTGGATGGCTTTCTTCATTACAAATCACTCCTTAATTTTCACTTACTGTAAAGGCTCTGTATATAACTTCTATATCATTTGCATTAATTAGTTCCTGTGCTTTCTTTTCATCTTCTAAAGTAGTTGCAATGTTAGCTAAAATTTTTAAATGTTCATCCCCAACTCCTGCAATTCCAATCACAAGATAAGCTTTTTCTTCACCGAAATTAACCCCATCAGGGAATTGAAGAACTACGATACCTGACTTCTTAATTTTCTCCTTTGCAGCTCCTACACCATGTGGTATAGCAACTCCACTGCCTATATAAGTCGATACCATTTCTTCCCTTTCCTTCATTGCCTGAATATATTCATGATCGACATAACCACTTTCCACTAAAAGCTGACCTGCCATTTCGATTGCCTTTTCCTTGTCAACACTTGGCAATCCAAGTTTGATATTTTTTTTAAGCAATATCTCTTGTTTCTCTTCCTTTATAACTTCTTTTACTTCTTCTTTATGCACCTTAGATGTTTTATTTCTGCTTAATCTTTCAACCAACTCATCATATTGAGGATCATTTACAAAGTTTGTAATAGAAATATGCTCTGCATTTGGTGCTATTGCCTTTGCCCTGGCTGTTAGACTTTGCTGTGTTACTACTATATCAGCATCCTCTGGAATATCTTCTATTGCTGTGTTTATCACTTCTATATTTAATCCTGCTTTTTTAAACTTGTTTCTCAGTGTAGATGCTCCCATTGCACTTGAACCCATTCCTGCATCGCATGCAAACACAACTTTATTTACTACTGTCTTTTTAGTTCCCTTTAATTCCTTTACCATGTCCTTTGCCCTTGCTAAGTCTTCATCTCCGGATAGATTCTTTGATCTCTTTATGAAGAACGATGCCACAAGGAATGATACTGCTGCTGCAACCAGTACACCTGATATTACCCCTGCAAATCCACCCTTTGGTGTCATTGCAAGTAATGCAAATATACTTCCTGGTGACGGTGTTGCTACTAAACCTGCGTTAAAAAGTCCAAATGTAAATACTCCACTCATTCCCCCTGCTATTACCGCTAGTATTAATACAGGATTCATTAGTACATATGGGAAGTATATTTCATGTATTCCTCCAAGGAAGTGAATTATTATCGCTCCTGGTGCAGATTCTTTAGCCATTCCCTTGCTGAATACCCAGTATGCTAATAATATTCCAAGTCCCGGACCTGGATTTGTTTCCAGTAGGAAGAAGATTGATTTTCCAAATTCCTTTGACTGTTCTATTCCTATTGGCCCTAATACTCCATGATTTATTGCATTGTTTAAGAATAGTATCTTTCCTGGTTCTATAAATAATGATGCTAATGGTAATAATCCAGCTTTTACTATCGCCTCAACTCCTGCTCTTAGCACGTTATTTAACGCTAATACTACAGGTCCTATCCCTAGATATGCCAGTAAGGCTAATATCATACCAATAATCCCTGCTGAGAAATTGTTTACCAGCATTTCAAATCCTGCCGGTATCTTACCTTCCACAGCCTGGTCAAATTTCTTTATAACATATCCTCCAAGTGGTCCCATAATCATTGCGCCAATAAACATTGGTACATCTGCTCCAACCACCACCCCCATGGTAGCTATTGCTCCAAGCACTCCACCTCTGTTGCCTCCTACCATTTTACCTCCTGTGTATCCTATAAGTAGTGGCAACAAGTTTGTAATCATAGGTCCTACAAGCTTGCCTAAATTTTCATTTGGTATCCATCCAGTTGGAATAAATAGTGCAGTTATTAGTCCCCATGCAATAAATGCTCCGATATTCGGCATTACCATTCCGCTTAAGAAACGTCCAAAGGTTTGTATTTTTTCTTTAATTCCAACCTGTGAAGCCACATTAGTTTGTGTGTTCATACTCATTTTTTCTCCCCCTTAATAAATTCATTTTTTCATAGTAAAATCCTTCAATAATATTACTTATTTGTATACAAATTTGCTCCTTATCGCAATCTTTTATAGCTTCAACAAAATCTGGCTTTTCGATTAAGGCCCTACTTATTTCACTTACCACTTCAAGATAGGCTTTTGAACAGTTAGCTGGGGCCAGCATAATAATAGCAATATCTATTCGCTCTTTTCTGTTACCCATAAACATATAGTCAATGCCCTTATCCAGGCAAACAAAGCCTAATTGTAATTTTTTAATTGATTCAGAGCGACAATGAAGTAAGATAATACCTTTATTATTTAAAATAGTACTGCCTAATCTTTCCCTTCTCTTAAGCTCATATTCCAGTATCTTCTGCTGCTCATCTGAATCTGCATAAATTTGAGCTACTTTTGTGATTAATCCTTCAATATCGTTTACTAGAATTTTTTCATAAAAACTTAAGTTGTTTAATAACTCAATACTAGCTTTCGTATATTCTTCAATTAAAACCAGCACATCTTTAAAATTCTTTTTTTCTTGCATATCTTCAGTTTTTTCGGTCACTTCTTTGAGTTCCTTTAAAGCCTGTTCTATTTTTGTTTTATCTTCATCGAGCAATAAAGGATTTACATATACTGTCTTAATACTAGATTCCATTTCTATTGTAGATATTATCAATTCTATATTTTTTTCCCTTAGCAATTTATCATCTAAATGAATAGAGGAGATAATATCAACTACCTGAATATTTTTAAACTCTTTTTCTAATCTTGCAGCTAATAACCTTGATGTTCCAATTCCACTTGCACATACTACAGCTACTCTGTAGAGTCTTTGTTCTTTCTCCCTTTCATTTTCAATGGCAGCTCCTAGATGCAACGCAATGTATCCAATTTCTGACTCTGGAATTTCAACGTTTAAAAATTCCTTTAAAACCTGAGCACTTTTTTCACTTATCTTATAAATTGTAGGATAATTTTCTTTAATCTTGGATAATAATGGATTTCTTATATCTAAATTCATCTTTAAACGGCTAATTGCAGGCCCTAAATGATTTACAAGACCTAATAAAACTTTTTCATTATGCTGCAGCGCATAGCCTGTTTCTTCTTCTGCGATTCTAATCATTTCCTTTGCTACTTTAATTAACTCGAATTTTCCAATGATTAACCTTTCTTCTTCCTTATTATCAATTCTAAGCTTTGCACCCTTTAAGTGCATTGTAATATATCCTATTTCATCTTCCGGGATCTCTAAATCAAAAAGTACTGAAATATCTTTTGCAAGATGCTTTGCCATATTGTATTCCTGAGTTGCTCTTAATTCTTCTAATAAATCCTTGTTTATAGTAATCTTCTCATTATTCTTTAAGCGCTGGAGTGCCAAAGCTAGATGAACTATTAATCCAACATATGCGCTGTCTGCCAGTTGTAGGTTCATCTTTTTTTCAGCAGCATAAACTAGCTTTTCCAAGTTTTCTATTGTATTTTTATCAATTAAACTCAACAATCTATTACGTGCGTTAATTTCTATTCGACCCTTACTATTTGAAGTATTTCCAACATTATCTTTAATAATTTGCAACAGCTGGCCTTCATCTAAATTTTCATACAATAGGTTAACCATGGCCTTACGGAAATCTGTTTCCTTCCCTTCAACATAAATTCCAAAGCCCGGTCTTCTGATTAATTTTATATTATAATTTTGAAACCATTCCTCCACCTTATCCAGATCAGAACTTAATGTACCTTCTGCAACTCCCAATAAATTTGAAAAGTAATAAAGCTTAATCGGTTCCTTTATCTGCAAGAGTTCAGCTATAATTACATATTTTCTTTCCTCAGGACTATAATCTTTTGGAACAGATTGTTGTTCAAGAAACCGTTTTAGTTTATTCTTGCTCTCAAGATTTTCTCCTAACAACAGTCCTACCCCTGGCTTTTTTATGAAACTAATTTTGTTTTGATTCAACCATTCTTCTATACTAGGCATATCTCTCAAAATCGTCCTGGAACTTACATTTAATTTTTTTGCTATCTCCTTTATCGTGATTGGCCGTGAATAGTCTGCCTCTAGTAATAACAAAAGAATAGATTTCATTCGTGAAGTGAGCGACACCATTTTCGTTTGCCACCTCCTTCCGGAATATTAATGACATTTTTAAATAATTTAAATCTTTCAATTCAATTATAATTTATGCAAACTCTCTACTCAATCTAAAGATAATACTATATGTCATAAATACATAGTGACATATTTGAATAATTGCTATGCATAATATTTAACCAATTGTTTTTAAAATCCCACACATATTAGACGAACAATCCTTTCAAATATAATAAATCTATTACTATACATTCTAATAAACATACACAAAGCAGCGGTACTATTCTCCCACTGCTTTGTGTATGTGTTTCTTATTTTTTTAACCTTTCAATTAACTCATCATATTGAGGATCATTTACAAAGTTTGTAATAGAAATATGCTCTGCATTTGGTGCTATTGCCTTTGCCCTGGCTGTTAGACTTTGCTGTGTTACTACTATATCAGCATCCTCTGGAATATCCTCTATTGCTGTGTTTATCACTTCTATATTTAATCCTGCTTTTTTAAACTTGTTTCTCAGTGTAGATGCTCCCATTGCACTTGAACCCATTCCTGCATCGCATGCAAACACAACTTTATTTACTACTGTCTTTTTAGTTCCCTTTAATTCCTTTACCATGTCCTTTGCCCTTGCTAAGTCTTCATCTCCGGATAGATTCTTTGATCTCTTTATGAAGAACGATGCCACAAGGAATGATACTGCTGCTGCAACCAGTACACCTGATATTATCCCTGCAAATCCACCCTTTGGTGTCATTGCAAGTAATGCAAAAATACTTCCTGGTGACGGTGTTGCCACTAAACCTGCGTTAAAAAGTCCAAATGTAAATACTCCACTCATTCCCCCTGCTATTGCCGCTAGTATTAATACAGGATTCATTAGTACATATGGGAAGTATATTTCATGTATTCCTCCAAGGAAGTGAATTATTATCGCTCCTGGTGCAGATTCTTTAGCCATTCCCTTGCTGAATACCCAGTATGCTAATAATATTCCAAGTCCCGGACCTGGATTTGTTTCCAGTAGGAAGAAGATTGATTTTCCAAATTCCTTTGACTGTTCTATTCCTATTGGCCCTAATACTCCATGATTTATTGCATTGTTTAAGAATAGTATCTTTCCTGGTTCTATGAATAATGATGCTAATGGTAATAATCCAGCTTTTACTATCGCCTCAACTCCTGCTCTTAGCACGTTATTTAACGCTAATACTACAGGTCCTATCCCTAGATATGCCAGTAAGGCTAATATCATACCAATAATCCCTGCTGAGAAATTGTTTACCAGCATTTCAAATCCTGCCGGTATCTTACCTTCCACAGTCTGGTCAAATTTCTTTATAACATATCCTCCAAGTGGTCCCATAATCATTGCGCCAATAAACATTGGTACATCTGCTCCAACCACTACGCCCATGGTAGCTATTGCTCCAAGCACTCCACCTCTGTTGCCTCCTACCATTTTACCTCCTGTGTATCCTATAAGTAGTGGCAACAAGTTTGTAATCATAGGTCCTACAAGCTTGCCTAAATTTTCATTTGGTATCCATCCAGTTGGAATAAATAGTGCAGTTATTAGTCCCCATGCAATAAATGCTCCGATATTCGGCATTACCATTCCGCTTAAGAAACGTCCAAAGATTTGTATTTTTTCTTTAATTCCAACCTGTGAAGACACATTAGTCTGGATGTTCATACCCATCTCCTCTCCTTTCCGTTTTCAATATTTACAATATTATTTAAATTTGTAATATTTATAATTTTATTATAGTGTTTACTAATAATTTAAATCAACACAAAGAAATCCGATACTTGTCATAATCAGATAGTGACAATATTAAATAATATATATAAAAAACCTGTATTCCGTACATAATGTATATAAATAAAAAACTTATGTTAAAACCCAACACCCCTCAAACCCTTGTCCCATCTATCCTTAACCCTATTCTCCTATTTCTATCCAAGATAAAAAAGTCATGTCAAAAATCACCCATTTTCCTTATCTCTTTCTCCTAATATTTTCCTATTTTTAGCCTCATTTTAGATAAAAAAGTCGTGTCAGGAATAGGGAAAAGTTAAAAGGAAAAAGGGGAAAGTTTTAATCAATATCTTTCATCAATACACCCTTCAAACCCTTTAATATCAATACCTTTAGCCTTATCCCTTTGCCCTTAAAACTAACAAAAAGCCATGGTTCTAATAAGGTTTTCTACCCTATTTTCACCATGACTTTTAACATGACTTTTTTATTTTTGATACAACTTTTTTATTCGTGACACGAGTTTTTTTGGGTTATATACCAGCCTTTGAAATAAAGTTGTTCCGTAAAAAAATAATAAAAAAGGGCAGAGTTTGGATTTTGTTTATCTAAAATCCTCTCTACCCTTTTTCTTTCAGTGCTTTTGAGTCTTTACCCTTATACCTTTTCCCTTAAACCTATCCTCGTCCACGGAACGACTTTCATGTTACTGCGAAGTTTATTGCAAATAAACAAATGTGTATATTTAAAATAATCTCCACTCCAGCCCCCACACCCTCAACCCCTTATCCCTTCTCGCCTTGAACCTATTTCCCTATTTCTACAAGATAATAAAGTCCGCTCTAAAATTCCTTAATTTCATCCCATTTGTTAACACTTTTTTCCTTAATACTTGTAACAATTTTTAAAATAAAGTTGGTTCTTTTTAGGGGTAAGTTGAAAGGAGAATAGGGTCAAGTTTCATGGGTTAAGGGGTAAGAGTTTATTTAACCTTTTCACTTGCTTTATCAATATTATCTTCAATATAGTAGTCAATACTTCTCTCAATCCCTTTAAAATCAATAGTTTTAAGGTTTCAATCAACACAATATTCTAATCAAAATTCTAATGAAAAATCTAACCCCTTAACCCTTACTCCTTTATCCTCTCATCCTATTATGCAGCCAATCAGGAGTTATCCTGCATCTGCTACGAGGTTTTGGAATGAACTTTATTATCATAGAGTCAACTTTATTATCATGGAGTGGAGTTTATTGTGTATATACACCTGCATCTACTGCGAGTTTTTGGAAAGTGACCTTTTTAAGACATATCAGATTACTTAATGGGCCTCCATTGATTACAATTAAGTTTGCTATCTTACATTTTTAAGTAACTCCGAGTACCTTTACAACGTGGAAATCTTGAACAACTATAAAACTTCCCATATATTCCATCCTTTAACACCATAGAAGAACCACATTTGGGACATTGAAGTCCAACAGCATTAGAAGTCGAGTCAAATGCTTTTACTGGATTACTTATTTGAGTTTTTATTTCCGTTTTGCCTGTACCCTTATGTTTTCTTTTGCATTCTGTACAAATTTTTCCAATTCCCGATTTAAGATTACTATCCAAAAAATCTTCTTGGGGCTTAACTTTACCGCATTTAATACATATCCTGTACGTAAGCGTAAAATAATCCCCACCTATTATGTAGATGGGGATTGATGTATCATTATTCTTGACTAGAAACTCTGCAGTTGTCAGGTAATGTATCTGACCAGGGAAGTAAAGAATCTATAATGTTCTTGTCCTTGGTATCGACATTTGGAATCTGTTCAAAGAGGTATGTCAGGTAGTTAA
>NZ_SOAZ01000018.1 GCF_004364155.1 Fonticella tunisiensis
TAGTAATTAAGATGGGCTTAAGGTTAAGTATGGGCTATCTTACCCTATTCAACATGATTTTTCACTAAGTGTTGCATTTAATATTGCAATTTAAGGTTTTTTTGAGGGATATGAAGCTTAAAAGTTTAGCTTAAAATTAGGCCTAGTAGGCGCTAATGAAGTAAAATAACTGTAATTTCAGAGAAAAAATGAAGTTTCTGCGAGTGTTGCTCAATTATGAACCGTCCCCAATTTAATATCTATAGATTTAATAAATAACAAACTGCAGCTTTATTATATTTATATATTTGATTTATATAAGAAATAAAATTAACATATAAATTACTGTTGTAATTATACTTTTAATGAAGGAGGTATGTTAATTGTCACAGAACTTATCTACACAAAATACGATTAAAAAGGATTCACAATATAGATTAATGTATATAATACTTCCTATCGTGTTTATGCTTGTAGCAGTTATAGGTCTCTATTATGTAAAATGGAATCCCTATTATAACAAGGCATTTGTTGCAGCTTCAAAGCACTCCATTGGAAACTCAATAGTGTCGGGAAATAGTTCGTCAGCACCTGCGCCTTCATGGTCTGCAGCCTGGGGATATGCTGTTGCTTATTTTAAGTCCGTATGGAAGGCGGTGGTCTTAGGGCTTCTTCTGGGTTCTCTTATACAGGTGGCGCTGCCAAAGGACTGGATTAAAAAGATTTTTGGCGGAAAAAATTTTGGCAGCACTATAGCTGCTGGAGCGGCGGCACTTCCAGGCATGATGTGCTCTTGCTGTGCAGCACCAGTAGCAGTTGGTCTTAGAAAACGTTCCGCATCAATAAACGCTTCAATGGCATTTTTCCTTGGAAATCCTACGCTAAATCCGGCAACAATAATTTTTATGGGGTTTGTTCTTGGATGGAATTTTGCAGTATTTAGAATAATTATGGGAATTATACTGGTGTTTGGAATATCCTATTTTGCCGGTAAATTCGTTAAAGATGAGGATATGGTACAGGAATCGCTGCTGTCTTCTAAAGAAGAAATCGATGGAGATGATGATAATCTACTTATACGATGGGCAAAGGCACTTTGGCAGCTCATAATGGATACAATTCCTGCCTATTTGATAGTTGTAGCTCTTTTAGGAGCCTTTAGGGCATGGTTATTTCCGGCAGTAGATTCTGACTGGGCAAACAATATATTTGCCATTATATTATTTTCAATAACTGGAACTTTGTTTGTTATACCAACAGCGGCAGAAATTCCAATTGTTCAAACGCTGATGAGCTTTGGGCTTGGAGGTGGGCCAGCAGCTACACTTCTTATGACGCTGCCATCGGTCAGCCTTCCATCGCTTATGATAATAAAAAGGGCTTTTCCAAAGCGTGTACTGGTATTTGTGGGCGTGTCAGTGGCGATAATCGGAATAGTAAGCGGAATAATAGGAATGTTTGTATTTTAATAAATTTAAGAACACCATCTAAAAATTTATATTTGATGGTGTTCTTTGTTTTTCGGCAAGACCTCTTTATGATGTTTTAATTGTGAACTGTCCCCTAATTTCCTATTGTTTATTAATTTATAATATTGTATGATAATATTGATTTCTAAATATTTTACAAAATATCTCTTGTTCATATAGTTAATTGATAGTCCAAATTTATTTATTGACGTTTGGGAGCGGCTGATGGCACTATGGACTATTAGAGAAATAATATAAGTTTTGTAAAATTTAGTAATAGGAGGTTTTGTATGAGTAGGTTAGTTTGTGGAGTTGATTTGGGAGGGACAAAAATCAGCACAGGCATTGTAACTGAGGATGGAAAGGTTTTAAACAGTGTAAAGATTCCAACTTTAGCACAGGAAGGCCCCGACGCTGTTATTGGCAGAATTGTTAAAAGCATTGAGGACGTCCTTGCCATGTCAAATTTAAAGGTATCTGATTTATATGGAATTGGAATTGGCTCTCCAGGGCCCCTCGATGCAGATAAGGGTGTGATCATGGGAGCAGTAAACTTGCCTGGATGGGATTACATACCATTAGTTGACAGAATAAAGGAAAAGTTAAACATAGACAATGTTAAGCTTGACAATGATGCAAATGCAGCGGCTTACGGAGAATACCTGTTTGGAGTAGGAAAGGGCATCAGGAATTTCCTTTATATAACCATAAGCACAGGTATAGGTGGAGGAGTTGTAACTGATGGGAAAATACTCCATGGTGCTAATTCAAATGCTGCTGAGATTGGGCATATAACAATAAATTTTGATGGTCCAAAATGCAACTGTGGAAACTACGGATGTTTTGAAGCATATGCATCAGGAACTGGCCTTGCAAGGCTGGCAAATGAAGAAGTTAACAAAGGCGCGGAATCTATGATGAAGGAACTTGCAGGGGATGGACCTATTAAGGCAGAGCATGTATTTGAATCTGCAAGAAAGGGAGATGCATTAGCCTCTAAGCTCATAGATAATGAAGGGTTTTATCTTGGAGTTGGCCTTGCAAACTTAATGAATCTGTATAATCCAGAGCTTATAGCAATAGGAGGCGGAGTGTCCAAACAATTGGATATGTTTTATGATAAGATGATGGAAACGGCAAAGAAAAAGGCTTTAAGGCCAACCTTTGAAATATGCAAGGTAGTTCCAGCAGAGCTTGGAGATAATATTGGAGTTTTAGGTGCTGCTGCGATAGCATTTAATCTATAAAGACCAAGGAGGCTGTCTAAAGGCAGTCTCTTTTTATATATCACCATTCTGGATAATTATATGTATATAAATTTTTTAATAGGAAATAAGCGTACAGGCCAATTTTAATTCGAAATCTCATAGTATAAACTTTTAAAAAAATTTGTATTTTACTTGAAATATAATTTAAAAGAACTTAAAATTAAATCGTAAGTTGGCATTTATTGCTGAAAAATATAATAAATTGTAATGGGGTGTACTATGAGATTGGTAAGCTTGAATAAAGTCAATCCAGGGGATGTTTTAGCCCAGAGTTTATTAGGGGTTGACGGTACGATACTCCTTAGAGAAGGTGTTACTTTAACTGAAAGATATATAAAAAAGCTTATGGAACTTGAAATAGAATATATTTATATCAAGGATGACAGACTGGATGACATAAAATCCCTTGATCCGGAATTTTTAAAAATAAAGATTGCGGCGACAAAATCCCTTTCAAAGGTGTTTTCAAGGCTTCAGTATAATGATAAGTCATCAATAAAAGATGTCATGGCAACGATTGCCGATATAGTAGAATATCTAATAGATAACAAAGAGATAAATTCCACATACCTGCTGGAACTTAAAACCTTTGATAATTATACCTATGTTCATTCCCTGAATACCAGCGTGCTGGCACTTTTTTTCGGAGTGCAGCTTTCATATTCAAAATCCATGCTGATTGACCTCGGTGCTGGTGCACTTCTTCATGATATTGGGAAAACTAAGGTTCCCATTGAAATACTTAATAAAAGAGGAAAGCTTACGAAAAACGAATACGATATAATGAAAACCCATCCTGAAAGAGGATATGAGATAGTTAAAAATGTTGATTACATAGGTGAAAGGGGTAAACTAATAGTGCTTGAGCATCACGAAAGAGTAGATGGCAGAGGATATCCCTTTGGGATTAAGGGGGATGAGATATCAAAATTCGGTAAAATAGCCTGTATAAGCGATGTTTATGACGCAATAGTAAGTGACAGGGTGTACAGAAATGGCCTTGCTGCAAACGAAGCCTATGAATTTATTTTAGGAGGTGCCGGAAGCTTTTTTGATTTTGAACTTGTAAACATATTCAAGCAGAACTTTTCTATATATCCCCTTGGAGCATGTGTAAGGCTCTCAAATGGGCTTGAAGGATTTGTTGTGGGACATAATAAGGGATTTCCAGACAGGCCAGTTGTTAGAATAATATATGATGAAGGCAATAATAGTATAACTCCTGTTGAAATCAATCTGATTCAAAAACTTGATGTGTGTATAGAGAAAATAATTATATAATAATCTCCCCATTTCGTCAGACAGGGGAGATATTTAATGTGTGAGCTTTTTCTTAAGCTCAAGAATTATCTCCTGTATAAAATCGTTTATTTGCATATGCTGTACTCCAGGTATGTAAAGACCATGTTTGCTTATGGGAATTAAATATTTAATGCAGTCAGCGTTAAACACTGCTTCAGCTATTGAAGGTGTAAGTTCTCCAAGCATACTGTTAGGGCATATTATCCCAATGGGGCCTATAATGCAATGGAATTTTACGTTTTTGCAGCAAAAACATATGGCGCTCTCGCCACTTGCACCGTCGTTTGCTCCTGCCTTTACCATGCTGGCAGTGGCATATGCATTTGTACCAAGGGCAAATATTTCAACTGTGTTTCCAAGTTCTCTTCTTATCTTTTCGATTATCGTTTTTCCAAGTCCTCCACCCTGACCATCAATGACAGCAATCTTCATAGCTACCTCCGAACGTATATTATATGCTACAAATATATTATATGGGTAGATGATATAAAAATCAAAAAATTTTCAAATTGGTTATGATTGAATATGTTATAATTGTTTTAGCATTTAGAAACTATTAAATGCCGCTTGAAAAAATATATTATATTCTTATATATACGTGTTGCGCCAGTTTTATCTTTAAAAAGACGATGTGATGAAAAATATATTTCATTTACAAATACGCTTGTAGATGGAAGTTCTAGAGCTTAATGTGGCTGATAAAAGGCGCAGGGAAATATTTGCTATAAGACCAAGGCTGAAGGTTTTAAGCGCTTAAAGGAGGGCTATATATGTCATTACTCTTTGTAGTAAATCCAGAAGCAGGCAAGGGCAAAGCTAAGTCCTTAATTCCACTTATAGAGAGAACATGTAGAGAAAACAACGTGGAATATGAAATAAGGCAGACTTCAGGACCTGGTGATGGAACGCGTATTGCAAAATGGGGGGCTGAAAATGGGTTTAAAAGGATAGTATCCGTTGGAGGAGATGGAACATTAAATGAGGTTGTAAACGGTATGGCAGGGGGGAGTGCGGCACTTGGGATTATTCCCGGCGGATCTGGAAATGATTTCATAAGGAGTATAGACAGCCATAAACCCCTTGAAGAGGTTATAGTTGATGTTATTAAGGGAATTCCAGAAAGAGTTGACCTTGGACTTTGCAACGGAAGGTATTTTATAAACGTTGGAAGTGTAGGGTTTGATGCAGAAGTGGTTATAAAGACAGAAAGTGCAAAACGTTTTTTCTCGGGAAAGGCCGCCTACGTTGCAGCTTTACTAAATACTATTTTTACTTATAAGGGAAAGATGATAAGAATTGAGGTTGATGGCAAAGCCATTGAAACAAATACACTTCTAATTGCCATTGCAAATGGCAGGTATTATGGAGGAGGAATGATTCCGGCGCCTGAAGCTGATATTAAGGATGGATGCTTTGATATATGCCATATAAGAATGGTTTCAAAGCTTAAGATATTTGCCCTCTTTCCAAGGTTTATGAAGGGAAAACATGGCTCCATAAATGAGGTATCCTTTTATAGAAGCAAAAGGGTTAAGCTAAGTTCCAATGAATCTTTATCCATAAATATCGATGGCGAAATAATAAAGGATAATACTGCTGAGTTTGAAATTATCGAAGGGGCAATAAATGTCATATTTCCGAGGAAATGAAGCAGTGAAAAATTCTAATACTCCTTTCCAACTCATATAATTTACTGTAATCAATTTTGGGAGGATATTTATGGATAAGATTATTATGGTTGCACTTATAACCGAGGCATTATGGGAGACGTTAAAGATGATAAAAAGTCCCGGCGGTGTCAACCTGGACAGGATTGGAGTAATGCTGCTGGGAGTACTGGTGGCACTAGTTACAGGTATTGATCTGTTTGAGCTTGCAGGCATTACACTCAAGGTTCCCTTCCTTGGCAGTGCCCTTACCGGGCTTTTGATAAGCAGGGGCTCTAATTTTATACATGATATTCTTGGAAGTATGGGTCAGGTTTATCAGAGCAAGAAAATCGGAAGTTCATCCTATACGGTTTCAAGTAAGAGTAAACAATAAAAGAATATATATCCACCAATTCGGGGTGGTTTTTAACATGGCGGGGAATAATATATTTAGGGTTTCAAATAATATGGGTAACTGATATATTTTACTATGGAGGAATGGATATGAAACCCTATGGAAGAAGAGGACTTGAAAGATACCTTTTAAAGGCAGCGCCATATATAGAAAACAGAGGAAGGGCGCTGGGGCTTATAACCAGGGCCGTTATATTATCCAGGAGAAGAAAGTTTCCAGTGCTTAGAAGCCTGAAAAACCTTACAACTTTGATTCAAATTTTCAGGGATTGGGTAAATGGAGAGTACAAGGATATACCTAAAGCTTCTATACTTGCTATTGCAGCGGCAATATTGTACTTTGTTTCCCCTGTGGATATCATACTGGATCTTATACCACTTGGAGGGATTATAGACGATATGGCTGTAATAGCCTTTGTCATGAATAAAATAAATGAGGATGTTATTAGGTATAGAATGTGGAAGGAGTCAGGTGATAAATAATTTCATACTTCACCGATTGGAACTCATGTTTTTCATGGGTTCTTTTTTTTGAGATGGAGCTTGCGTAAGGATTTATAGCTTATTATAGAATAGAAATATTTATGAATGTTGAGTAATATTTTAAAGGAATTTTGTATATTTTGTAGAACTTCATTAGGGTATAATATTTGCTGCAATACTTAAACCAGGAGAGATTGTAATGGAACAAAAATTAGAAAAACTCAGTGCAAAGGATCTAAGAAAAAAGATATATTCAATGATTCTTCCCATAACGGGGGAAAACGTACTTCAAATGCTGGCAGGCTTTGTATCCACATCCATGATTGGATATATACAGACAATGCCCGTAATTATAGCAGTTGGAGCCCTTGGAATAAGTGCACGTATAACGCAGCTCATATGGGCATTGATCAAGGGAATAACAACAGGAGCCTCTGTTTTTGTTGCACAGGCCTATGGGGCAAAGGACTACAGGAAACTTAAAAGCGTAATACAGCAGACGCTGCTTTCCACAGTCTTTGTTGTCATACTTCTTCAGCAGCTTGTTTTCTGGAAAGCACCCATGCTGCTAAGTATATTTAACCCAAAGCCAGAACTTATGGAAAGCGCCGCATCGTATCTTAGGATTGTTTCCTGGGGGCTTCCCTTCCTTGCAGTAATGCTTATAGTAGGAGGAGTACTTCAGGGTATGGGAAATGCAAAAACCCCTATGGTTATAGCGCTCATAATGAATGGGAGTAATATAGTTTTTAGCTATATTCTTATATTTGGAAAGTTCGGCGTACCTGCCCTTGGAATAAAGGGAGCTGCAATAGGGCTTATAATTGCTCAGTTTACAGGAGCGATGATAGGTCTTTCAGTGCTATTTGGAAAAAATGGGGTGCTTTATTCAATGTTTGGAAAGCAGTTTTTCAGGGTTGATATAAGAGAGGTTTTATCCATTTATAGAGTTGGAATGCCCTCTGCCCTTGAATCTATATTTTGGCAGATGGCGTCCATTATACTTACTATGATAATACTTTCCTTTGGAGAGACAGCCTTTGCCGCCCATCAACTTGGTCTTCAGGCCGAATCCATATCCTATATGCCTGCAATCGGATTTGGAGTTGCAGCAACTGCATTTATAGGTCAGGCCGTTGGAGCACAGGACAGGGAATTAGGAAAGAGGTGTATGAAGGAGCTTATTATAGGATCGCTTATTATAACCAGTATAAGTGCTTTTATACTTATATTCCTTCCGGGAGCTGTTATGAGACTTCTTACAAAGGAAGCAGAGGTTATAAAGCTTGGCTCTATTTACTTAATCCTTATGGGGCTTGTGCAGATCCCTCAAAACATTTCCGGGGTATTAAATGGTGCTCTGAGGGGAGCAGGATACACAAGGGTTCCTATGATAGTTGCGGGGGCAGGACTTTGGGGAATCAGAATACCATTTTCAATAATATTAACGAAATTTTACCACATGAGCATTGTGGCCATATGGTCTGTTATGTGTATAGATCTTGGATTTAGATTTATATTCAGCCTTGTCCTTTATAAAACGAGGGATTTATATGGGCACAGGCTGGTATCCGACAAACCGATTGAAGGGTAAAGCGGCATCTACATCAGACTTAGGCGTTGGGGGATGAATTTATGAACAAGCTTCATGTAATACTGGGACTTATATAGCCCGGAGACCTTGCGGAGGCTAAATGACCTACGGTGACTTTGGAGTACATTGGATAAACCAATGTACTTTTTTCTTTTGTTATACAATGGTATTATAGTTATAAAGTAACTAAATTTGTATATGATGCATAATATAGATAAATTCCATCTAAAACAATAATATTGGAGGAAAATATCATGCCCGATGTTTTAACTCACATACTATGCGCTGAGGAAGCGTTACAGGGAATAGCCAAAGATGAATACAAAACGTATATAGATGAAAATCAAAGGCTTTTCAACCTTGGAGCCCAGGGCCCAGATATATTTTTCTATCATGACATCATACCGTGGAAAAGGAGGAGACATAATATTCAAAGTATTGGAAGGCTTCTGCACTCAAAGGAAACAGGAAGGTTTTTTATAGAGGGAATAAAGTACCTTAAAAATCAAAGCTGGGAAAGGTTTAAGGAGCTCTTTATATATCTTTCAGGTTTTATGTGCCATTTTGGATTGGACAGTATGGCCCATCCCTATATATATTATCATGGAGGAGTTTACAATAGGGAAAAGACAGAGACAAAGATATATAGGTCCTATCATAAAAGGCTCGAAATTATAATCGATACGATACTTTTAAAGGAAAAGAAAGGTATAGACAGCACAGCGCATCCCGTTTATAAAGAAATAGATGCAGGAGAGAAGCTTCCCGATGCCGTCGTCGATTTTTACAGGTATATTTTAAACAGTATATATAAAAAAACGACCTGTTCCGTCACGATAAACGAAGCCTATAACGATATGAAGAGTGCCTTGAAACTGCTGCATGATCCGTATGGAATAAAAAGCTGTATATTTAGGGCCCTTGGCAATTTTTCAAGGGAAGCTCAGTATATAAACTCCGCAATGTATTCCAATAAAATCGATATGGGATATGATTACATGAATTCCAGGCATATTCCATGGAGCCACCCCTGTGATAAAAATGAGGTTTACAATTACAGCTTCTACGACATTTTCAGCAGAGCGGTAAGGGAGAGCAGGGACATGATAAATGCGTCAGTAGAATTCATCGAAGGAAAAATAGATGTATTTGCATTGAGTAAGTATTTCCCAAATATTTCATATATTTCTGGAAGATCTGCTGAAAAGGACTGCAAGCTTAGATATTACATGCCGATATTTGAAAGTCGCTAATCCTATCAACTGCTCTTATATGGTAAAAAGATTTTATTTCTTCTCTGATTCAGGTTTTATTTAAAGGATATTGCCCCTTTATATAGAATAGTATATATGATATTCAGTTGCTCTATTAATTCAAACATTGGAGATTAAGTGAAAGTTTTCATTAAAGGAGGATAAGAATGAGATTAATCGATTTTCACTGTGACACCATACTTGAACTTATGAAGGATAAGGAAAATCTTCATATTGATAAAAACGACTTTTCAGTTGACATTGAAAAGCTTAAGAAGGGCGGTTCCCTGGCACAGTTTTTTGCCCTCTATGTGAATTTGAAGGATGTAAAGGATCCTTTAGAGTTTTGCCTTGAAATGGCTGATAAATTTTATCTTGAGCTTGAAAGAAGCAAGGATGATGTTGCCCTTGCAAGAAATTATGATGAACTTATGGAAAATGACAAAAATGGTAAAATATCAGCCTTTTTAACGGTGGAAGAAGGAGGAGTTCTTAAGGGAAAAATACATAATCTCAGAAATCTTTACAGGCTCGGGGTGAGGCTTATTACATTAACGTGGAACTTTCCGAACGAAATAGGATATCCGAACCACAGGTGGGAACATAGCGATAAGGGACTAACGGAGTTTGGAAAGGAAGTTGTCCATGAGATGAACAGCCTTGGAATGCTTATAGATGTTTCACATCTTTCGGATGGAGGCTTTTACGATGTTGCAAGGCTTTCCTCAAAGCCATTTATAGCATCCCACTCCAACGCCAGGGCCGTTACAAATCATCCCAGAAACCTTACCGATGATATGATTAAAATTCTTGCAGAAAAGGGAGGGGTAACGGGAATTAACTTTGCAGCCCATTTCCTGGGTGAAGGTGAAATAAGCAGGGTAGAGGATATGGTGGCCCATATAAAGCATATTAAAAATGTGGGTGGAATAGATGTTATTGCTTTAGGTTCTGACTACGATGGAATAAGCCCTAACCTTGAAATGAAAAACTATGGGGAAGTGGATAAATTAATTGGTGAACTTCAAAAAAATGGATTTACCGAGGATGAAATCGAAAGGATATTCTATAGAAATGCCCTGAGAGTAATAAAGGATACTTTATATTAAAAGATTTAATGCCCCGACGGGGCATTAAATCTTTTAATATATTCTCCTTCCTGTACTGAAGAACTTGGGGCTGACAGGGGCTATTTTAACAACATCACCTGTACGAGGTGCATGAATAAATTGGCCATTTCCAACGTATATTCCAACATGATATGCGGGATTTCCGTAAAACACAAGATCCCCTGGCAAAAGCTCAGAATAGGATACAGAGGCTCCCTGCTTTGACTGGCCTGAAGCTGTTCTATTTAGTGTAATCCCAAAGTTTGCAAATACGTATTTTGTGAAACCGGAACAGTCAAATCCTTCAGGTGTGCTTCCTCCATGAACGTAGGGCACCCCAAGAAAGTTTTTAGCATAGGCTACAATGTTGCTGCCGAAGGTATTTGAAAGAGAACCTCCCCTTGATGGGAGTATTTGTCCAGGTTTTAAAACAGGCTCCTTTGCCTGGTAGGTTTTCAATTCGCTGAGGAGAGAACTTTGCTGTTCCTTTAACTTCTTAATGTTGGATAATTTGTTCTCAATGTCAACCTTCATTGATAAAAGCCTATTATTCTCCTCAATTAATGTATTCCTTGCGGCAGCAATCTCCATTTCCTTTTCCTTGAAGTTATCAATGATTTTCCTGTCGTATTCCACAACAGTTTTAATAGTGGATACCCTTGAAATGAAATCGCTAAAGCTTTCGGCATCTAGAAGCACATATAGGTAGCTGTCGAATCCGTTTACATAAAGGGCCCTTGACCTTTTGTTGAAAAGTTCCTTGGTTTTCTCATACTCCTCTTTGATTTCTTGAAGTTCCTTTTCCTTCTCCTTTATTCTATCCTCTGAAAGTTTGATTTGCCCGTCTAAATCCTGGATTTGATACATATAATCTTCGATTTGATTATCGATCCTTGCTAAACTATCTTCTAGATCCTCAATTTCATTTTCTTGTGTTGATCCAGCATTATTTGCGGATGGTTCTGCATAGGCAACTGAATTAACTGATAATATCAGTACAATAAGTGGGGCAATAAAGAATTTCTTCTTAATCATGCTTCCACCTCCTTTATATTTGTTTATAAATTTAACTTGTTGTGCTAGTTAAGTGGCTGAGGGTCGATAAAAAATATATGAAATTCACATTTTCAAATCCCGAGCCTTAGAACTTCTTTGCTGAGCGTACTGGTGAATGAAATATATTTTTTATCGCAGCGTCGATCTGTAAATTTATCTAGCCTAACAAGTAAATTTATAGCTTAAGTAAAAACTATAACCTTCGATATATTTTACATTTGTAGGAATAATTAAATAAAACCACCTTTTATATTATAGCATATAAAAAAGGATATATATATAATTTATTACATAAAAAGGAAAAATATGAAGGACAAGTTTCCTTAAAATACTTCTGCTGTAAATAAATATACATTGAAATTTGGATTTTTCAAATGCCTTCACTGCAGACTGTGAAATGGAAAATTTGCGAAGTGTGCAGAGGGACTTGCAGGAAATGAAAGCAGCTTTATAGAAGGATATGGGATAAAATAATTGAAAAAACGTAGTGGGAAGTAGTATTAAAATATAGAACAAAGAAGAAAAGCCCCATGGAGGGCTCCTTTTCATGCTTATGGTGGAATAAAATTTATTTTATAACCCCGCAGGCAAGCCTTTTTCCTGCATTCCCTGCAGGCTGTGACCTGTAATCATCGGGACTTTGATGAATTATTACTGATTTACCTATGATATCGGATACTTTAAATTTATTTGTAAAGAAGCACATCCTTGCATATCCATTGTTTGAAAAAAGTACAGGGAAATCACCGGCATGATTGCCATGGGGCTGGTTTGTAGGGTTCCAATGTTCTCCTGCAGCCTGGAATGGATTGTCCGGATCGCCTATGAGACAGCTTCCGTTTTCATGTATATGAAATCCATGGGGGCCTATGGGTGGGTTTTTGCCGTCCGCTGGCTTGTACTTAGGAAGACCGTTTACTTCAACCCTTACTTCGGTGCCGCCAGGTACATCTGTGAAGGTCACTGTTCCTCTTATCTCCGGAGCCAGAGGGCCGCCTATTATGTCTGCCTTTGCTGTTTTTCTGTTGATTTCACTCCTATAAGCATTTTTATTTGCAAAGTTAATGGCTTCGCCCATCCTGTACTTTTCTTGAACTTCATCATATGAATTCAGGGAGTTTTCAAAATACATCAATAATCCTCCTTTAAAGGGCTTATGATAAACAGTATACATTATATTATGTAACTGAACCTATGGTTGTTAGTGAATTTTGGTATAAAAGATAAAATATTAGGTAATTATATAATAATAAATTAAAGCCGAAAGGGTTAACTTTCAGCTTTAATTTACAATTACTATCCTTTGTATTATTGTTGTTTATATTGGGGTTCCTGCTGTTCAATGTACTGCTGTCTTTGCTGTAAAGTCTGCAGTACACTATCAAGCTGCTGAGCTATTTGCTGAAACTGCTTCTTGGCCTGTTTATCCTGAGTTTCAAGAGCAAAGGTCTTCATAGTAGCTGCAGCACTTTGAATTCCTGCAATAGCCTGCTGCATCTGAGTTCCTACTGTCATATTTATCACCTCCTTTTAAAATCTTACTATTAGCCCTTTGATTTAAATATAAGAGAAGCTAAAAATCCAAATACTATTGCTGCAGAAATACCAGAACTCGTAATTTCGAATATACCTGTAAGTGCACCAATGATACCATTTTGCTGTGATTCAAGTATTGCCCCCTTTAGAAGTGAATTCCCAAAACTGCTTATGGGTACTGAAGCACCTGCACCGGCAAATTTCACCAATGGGTCATATAACCCCAAACCTCCAAGAACCGCACCTGCTACTACAAGTGTACACATAGTATGTGCCGGGGTAAGCCTAAACACATCCATTAAGATCTGTCCTATAACGCATATTCCTCCCCCAACTATAAATGCCCAAATGAACTTTTCCATATTATTATCACCCCTTCTTACATTTCTATTGAAACTGCATGTGCAATACAGGGTATACTTTCCTTTTGTTGATATGAAAGTGGAGACATTAAGGCTCCCGTTGCAACAATTAAAATTCTTTTTAATTCACCTTTTTTCATGCGGTTTAGGAAGTGGCCATAGGCTACCACGGCCGAGCATGCGCATCCGCTGGCACCTGCAAAAACAGGCTGCTTTTCACTATATATGAGAAGTCCGCAATCGGTAAATTTTTCAGGTGGAATTTTTACACCATGTTTGGCAAGCAAATCACTGGCTATTCTATGGCCAACCCTTCCAAGATCGCCGGTGGCAATGATGTCATAATAGGATGCATCTATATCCAAATCCCTGAAATGTGCTTCAATGGTATCAACTGCAGCGGGGGCCATAGCCCCTCCCATGTTAAATGGATCTGAAATTCCCATGTCCACAACCCTTCCTATTGTAGCCGCTGTAACCCTTGGACCTTCGCCCTGACTTGCAACCAGTGCTGCACCGGCACCAGTTACTGTCCACTGGGCAGTGGGAGGCTTTTGAGCTCCATACTCAGTTGGATATCTAAACTGTTTTTCGGCCGCTGCATTATGGCTTGATGCCCCTGCCAGTGCGTAGTTTGCTGATTTGCTATCAACAATCATGGAGGCAAGCGCCAGGCCTTCCATAGAACTTGAACAGGCGCCAAATATACCAAGATAGGGTATTCCGAGTGTACGGGCTGCAAAACTGCTTGATATAATTTGATTCATTAAGTCTCCACTTATATAAAACTGGATATCTTCTTTTTTCATATTTGCTTTGTTAATGGCTATTTCGCATGCCTGCTCCAGCAGTTTTTTTTCAGCCTTTTCAAAGCTATCCTGACCAAGCATTATATCTTCGTGAAGTATATCAAAATCTCCTGCTAAAGGACCCTGTGCTTCAAATGGGCCTACGACTGTAGCCGATGAAATTATGACTGGTTTAGAATTAAATATCCATGATTGATGACCCTTAAGCATTTACATCCCACCTAACCATTTAATAGTAATTTTTATAATAGCAACAATAAAGGCGGAGACTACCCCGTAGACTATTACAGGGCCGGCTATTTTAAACATATTACCTCCGACTCCTAATACATATCCTTCACTTCTATGCTCAATGGCAGCCGATGATATGGTATTGGCAAATCCTGTAACAGGAACAGCCGTTCCTGCACCGCCCCATTGTGCAATATGATCAAACACTCCCAAACCTGTAAGTAGTATGGAAATTATAATTAAAACTGCCGTACTGGGGTTTCCAGCCGTTTCTTGAGTGAATTTAAAATACTTCATAAATATCCATTGAAGTCCCTGTCCTATAGTGCATATAATACCTCCAACCAGAAATGCCCTTACACAATTTTGAAAAACTGGACGCTTAGGTTCCCTTATCTTTGCAAATGTCTGATATTCCTGTTGAACAGGAGTTAGTTTTTTGTTTTTCTTACTTGACATTTATAATCACCTTCTAGCGTAGTAAGTAGGGTTTTAGTTTATCCATAACTTTTTTAAGCTTATCTGCATCCTTTGAAAACATAGACTTTAAATTGCGATCCTCCGTTTCCAATGCAAACGATAGAAGATCCGCCTGGCTCTTTTCCAAATTAGCATAAAGCAGCTCTTTGACCTTGGGCTGAGGAACCTGTAAGGTGTCGTCAAAAAGATCAACGTATAAATCTCCTGATGAATCAACCTGCCCTATGAAAACATTGTCAAGTGAAACTCCCATTTTTTGCAGCTCAGTATCAAGCCAATTCCTGTTTAACCCCATATTTGACAGCGATTCATCAAGTATGTTCCCATCGAGTATTACAGTTTGAGGTTCAGACTTAGGATCGACCTTTCTCTGAAGATCATGGGCAGTTATTGGTTTTCTGTCAGACTTCAATAAAACGTTTATCTCTCCGGTTGATTCCATGACTGCAAACTCAACATCGCCCAGATTAAATACATTTTTAGAGCGCAGCTCCCTTAAAAGTTCCTCCCCTGTTAACCTCACCTGAATTAAATTTTCCTCCATTACTTTACCATCTTTGATTAAAACGGTTTCTTTGCCATTTATTAAGTCGTGTATCCATTTGCTCTTGATGGATAAATAATCTAATGCTATCGTATATAAAGTCCATACGCCAAGAGCAATAAATCCCAAGATTGGATTTATAATTATATTTGTTGATATCAAGGCAACAATAAAGGCAATTACCATATAGTTAACAAATTTGAAAGGAGTCATCCTTGAAGGGCTGACTTTACCTAAAATTCTGATTAATAGAACGGTTAGAAAAAACAATATGGATGATCGCAGCAATATCATAATCCAATTTGGCATTCATATCCCCTCGCTTAGAAACCCTTATATTGAGGTTCCTCATATTCTAATGTTTTCATTCTCAATTCTAAATCGCTTATAACTTTTGCAGTTGTCTGAAGAGCTTCTTCAAAGGTCCTTCTTTCATCTTCATTCCTACCTTGTATTGAATAAATTCTTAATGTGCTTTCTATTCCCTTTAAATTTGCTAAAGTTTGCTTAACTTTTGAACCAACCGTCATAAATACCATCCTCCTGATTTAGTGTCACTGAAATTATTTTTATCAAATTTATTAAAAATATTATTTCTTTATTTACCATTGATTGAAAATATTGACAGATTGTCTTTATATTCTTTTATTTTTATGTAGAAAATATAAAACAACAAATCCAATAATAATAAATGCAAATGTTAAAATGGCTTTAATCCACAATTCCATTACAATTCCTCCTGTATAATTTTTGATAGATTGCTTCACATTATTATTATTAAGCAAATAAAATACTATATACGAAAGAGTGAAAATTATGAAAACACTGATCGAAGTGGCACTTCAGACTCTTTTAGCATTTTTTTCAATATTATTTATTACAAGAATACTTGGCCGACAGCAAATGGCTCAACTTACTGTTTTTGAATATATAAACGGCATTACCTTTGGTTCTATTGCTGCAACTTTAGCAACTGACCTTGGGCAAAAAAGCTGGCCCCATTTCGTAGGACTTGTTTTATTTGGAGCCCTAACGTATTTAATGTCCCATATCTCATTGAAGAACAGAAATGCAGCAAAAATTATACAGGGCGAGCCGGTGCTGGTTATACAGGATGGGCGAATATTGGAAAAGAATTTGGAGAGATTTTGTTACACCATAGATGATCTAACCCATCTGCTGAGAAAGAAGGATGTTTTTAACATTGCTGATGTTAAATATGCAATCCTGGAGACGACAGGCGAAATAAGCGTTGTTAAAGTTGCACAGAAGGAAAACATAAAGGTAGAGGATTTACATTTATCTGTAAATCAGGAGGAGCTGAATACGGATATTATCGTAACCGGAAACATAATATATGAAAATTTGAAGAAAAGGAATCTATCAGTTAAATGGCTATTGGAGCAGTTAAAAATGATGGGCGTAAAGGATATTAAAGATATTTATTATGCTGCCGTCGATAAAAATAACAAGATATATATCGATTATGTAAGCGACAGTCTGCAGAAACCCGCCGACATTACAGAGGGTAAAAAAAGCTAGCATCAAAATTTGCAAATGGAATGGAAAGACAGCTGAAAATATTCCCGGGAGAAAAAAATTCTTCCGGGAAATTATAATCTTCATAGAAAATTAACACCTAAAATCGCTAAAGGGACAATTGAAAGTGTGAAACATACTATCTTACCTTACCCTCATATCTAAAATAAACAGAGGAATTGACAAAGCGTTCATATCCTCTTATCGTATTTAATATTTTCTTTCTTCTAAAGAAAAAAAATGATATAGCCTCCCATAAAAAAACCCATCCACCTATATCAAGCCCCTCAAGCAAGGTTTCAAAGAAAATGCTTTCAGGAAGTATGTTTTCTAAAAATATGGATGCTGCAAGGAAGGAAAAGGATGCACCAGCATAGACAACGGTTCTTTTATAATAATCCTTTAATAATCTCTTATGTGACCTGAGATAAAAGGAATAATAGTTTTTGAGTTTTTGAGTAATCTTTTCCTCAACTTCCCTGTTGCGGGCCTGATTTGAAATATAAAAAACTATGTCTACTCCATACCTTAGAGGAATATCCGCTGAACATCCATTGAGAAACTCGCTTAAATCAGGATTTAAATCCCTTTTCATTATTGTTGAGTGGTCCCAATCGTTAAATATGTCGGAGTAGGTATCAAGGGATATTTCAATTATATAGTTTCCGGTTTCAGGGTTTATTTCATATATCTTCTGAAGAAAATCGTTCGTTTTCATATTAAACCTTCCCGAATTTTAAAGCTGTATTATTATAATATCTTAAAAGGGCAAATCTGGTGCTGATTTTTATATTATGCGCATATATTTTGGTTATTATATAGAACTCTATGGCGATCTAATACCTTTAGAATTTACAAAGATTTATTAACTGTCCCTCCTTCCTCAGCATATTTTCGCTCTGGAATTTACTTTTTAAAGCATAATTTTTTGGTAGATTTAATAAATTTTATAGTAGCAAACGAAGGGAGGGAAAATGAAATTGCGCAAAGGGGAAAAAGTAAGTATTTACCTGTCAATTGCTGCTCTTTGTTTATTCATTATAATTTACATACCTCTTGAAATCGCTACTTTCCTGGACAAACTAATACCTGAGGGTGTATCTATAAACAAAGAAGGTGTTGGGCTTTTGTCCAAGGCCTATGCAAAGGAAATGCTGGAGAAAAAATACAACGAGCCTCTTAAGGACAAAAAAATAGTTTTAAAATATGAAAACAATGTTTTTTCTAAAAGCTACAAAGATTTTAGTCTAAACTATAATATAGAGGAAGCTGTTGAACAGGCATTTTCACATGGAAAAGATGGCGAAAATATTATTGAAAGAACTTTGGACAGGATTATTTCAAAAAACAACGACTACAATATAGAACTTAGTCTTTCCTATGATAGTAGGACCATAGATGAATTCTTGAGCAGTATTTCAAAAAAGATAAACAGAGAGCCGGTAAATGCAAAATTGCTTTTTAAAGGGGACAGGTTTGAAGTGACAAAGGAAGTGGTAGGAAGGCGCGTTGAAGATGATAAGCTTAAAAAGCTCATTAAAGATGCATTAATGTCGAGAGAAGAAAGTATAGATATACCTGTAACTACCATTGAGCCAAAACTTAAATCAGAGGTTCTTTCAAAGGTAAATCAAAAGATAGCAAGCTTTACAACATATTTATCAAATAATCCTAACAGGACAACAAATATAAAAATAGCTGCCAGCCATGTTAATGGAACCCTTCTGCTTCCCGGGGAGGTTTTTTCAGCAGATAAGGCTATAGGGCCAAGAACAGCGGCGAGAGGGTATAAGGAGGCCCCTGTATTTAACAATGGCAAGGTTGATACTGATCTTGCAGGAGGTATATGCCAGGTTTCAACTACCATTTACAATGTGGCACTTCTGGCAAACCTGAAGATAGTGGAAAGACATCCCCACAGTCTTTCTGTGAGTTATGTTCCCCTGGGAAGGGATGCTGCTATATCAGGAGGAGGGCCGGATCTTAAATTTAAAAATACAACTAATTATCCAATATATATACAGACCATTGTAAATGACAGACAAATCACTGTAAATTTTTATGGATTCAATGAACATCCAGAGCGCAGGGTCGAAATTGAAAGTGAAACGGTGCAGTCGAATGGAAAAACCATCTATAAGACCTATAGAAAAGTTTATGAAAATAACAAGCTTATGAATACGGAATTATTGTCATCTGACTCGTATAAGAATCACTGAAAAGGGCACCCTCTAAAACGGCTGTCTTTTTCAAATCCCAAGCCTTGGAACTTCTCTACCAAGGTTGGTAGTGATAATTGCAATATTTATTAAAAATATTTAACATCAAAAATTCTTGCATTTCAAAAAATACCATAATATAATTGAAGTGTAAAACAAAAAAACGACACAAAATGCGATTTTACGTGTTACTGATTCGATCAGGCATGAGTAAAAGGTTAAGTATGATGGGTATCATATTATTATGATACATTCATCTGTATAAACTTTTACTCATGCCTTTTTGTGTTGTATTTGGAATTAAAAAATAAAAAAAGGAGGAAAGACATATGTCAAAGAAGGCTTTTGGTACATTACAGAAAGTTGGTAAAGCATTAATGCTTCCAGTTGCTCTCCTGCCAGCTGCAGGTATTCTGCTTGCTTTTGGCAACATGTTCCAAAACCCTGCCTTTCTTGCAAAGGCTCCAGCATTTAATGCATCATGGATTCAGTTGGTTGCAAGGGTTATGGAGCAGTCTGGAGATATTATATTTGGTAACCTTCCACTCCTGTTTGCAGTGGGTGTTGCTGTAGGACTTGCGGGAGGAGAAGGTGTTGCAGGTCTTGCGGCCATAGTAGGATTTCTTATAATGAATAAGACAATGAGCGTAGTTGCTAATATAACGGCAAATACGCTGGCTACAAAGAATCCAGCCTATGCAAGCGTTCTTGGTATACCAACCCTTCAAACGGGTGTATTTGGAGGTATTATAGTAGGTATTTTGGCATCATCGCTCTACAAAAAATACTATAACATTGAACTGCCACAATTCCTTGGATTCTTCGCAGGAAAGAGGTTCGTTCCAATAGTTACTGCGGCAGCATCAATACTTCTTGGTATTGTGATGGTATGGGTATGGCCTCCAATACAGCATGGACTTGATGCATTCTCACGTTCCATGATAGATGCTAACCAGACATTATCAGCGTTCATATTTGGTTTAATTGAACGTTCATTAATTCCATTTGGACTTCACCATATATTCTACAATCCATTCTGGTATCAGTTTGGAGAATATACAACAAAGGCAGGACAGATTGTACATGGGGACCAGCAGATATTCTTTGCACAGCTTAAGGACGGTGTACCTTTTACAGCAGGTACCTTCATGACTGGTAAGTTCCCATTTATGATGTTCGGTCTTCCAGCAGCGGCCCTTGCTATGTATCATGAAGCAAAGCCTGAAAAGAAGAAGTTCGTTGCAGGTATATTGGCATCGGCAGCCCTTACATCCTTCTTAACAGGTATTACAGAACCAATTGAATTTTCATTCCTATTCGTTGCACCTGCCCTTTTTGCAGTGCATGCAGTATTTGCAGGACTTTCATTTATGGTAATGCAATTGCTAAATGTCAAAATAGGTATGACATTCTCAGGTGGTGTAATAGACTTCATACTCTTTGGTGTAATACCAAATAGAACAGCATGGTGGCTTGTAATTCCTGTAGGACTTGTATTTGCGGTAATTTACTACTTCGGATTTAGGTTTGCCATAAGAACCTTTAATCTCAAGACTCCAGGACGTGAAGACGATGAAGTTGGAGCAAAGAGTGAGGCAGCCGCAGATACGGCAGGCGACCTTCCAAGAAACATTCTTGAAGCGCTGGGTGGAAAGAAAAATATTACTCATCTTGATGCATGTATTACAAGGCTTAGAGTATCCGTAAAGGATATTAAAAATGTTGATAAGGAAAGACTTAAGGCCCTTGGTGCAGCAGGTGTGCTTGAGGTTGGAAATAACGTTCAGGCTATATTTGGGCCAAAGTCAGATCAGCTTAAGGAACAAATTAAAAAGATTGCAGGATTATAATAAAAAGCCTACGGAAAACTTCCGTAGGCTTTTTAAATGATATAGATATTCTTTCAATAAAGCCGTTATACATTAAATTCTTATTTATGGGCACCATAAAGCTTGAGAGGTGATTCTATGCCAACGAGGGATGAAAAAAGAAGAAGGGAATATAAGGAAAGAAAAGAAAACAAGGAGAAAAACCCAGTTGTAGTAGATGTTAAAGACGATATGAGTGACCCTGTAAGGGGACTTCCAAAGGCTCGGATTTGAAAAATGTGAATTTCATATATTTTTTATCGATCCTCAGTACCTGAATTAGCACAACGAGTTAATTTATATTAAATCTATGCTTTTGCACAGAAGCTCGTGTACCTCAGCAGATGGATGTATTCCATCTATATAACAGCCTTCAAAATTGTTGTGGGTATATTCCATAAAAATTTTATAAAAATCGATTATTTGTATATTCTGCTCATGGGCATAATTAAGTGCCCACTTTCTATATTCTTGAAGTTCATAGTTTATCCTATTGTAGTCCGGATAGGAGGACCAGTATTTTTTTGACATATCAGGATAAACCGGGATTTGAATTATAAGCACTGGCAGGATATCGTTTTTTATAGCTTCTTCTATCATAATTTTGACTTTAGGGATTATATGTTTATGGTCATATCCATTTAGAAGGTCATTTGTTCCTCCCATTATGATAACTCTATCAGGTTTTTGAAAAATAACATCCTCCCCAAACCTGAAGAGCATATCGGTGGTTGTATTTCCATTTTGACCTTTGTTTATAATATTTGCATCGAGCTTCTTTTTCAAAAGATCAACCCAGCACTCTCCTTTGTTAACTCCATATCCATATGTTAAACTGTCACCAATGCAAATTATTTTCATAGTAATTGCTCCCTTCGAAACATAATTTAACGCGTTGTGTTATTCTGAAAAGCCAATTGGAATAAAAGCAAAAAATGTCTACAGGCCGATGCTGCGATAAAAAATATATTTCATACACCAGCATGCTTGGCAAAGAAGTTCTAAGGCGAGGAATTTGAAAATGTGAATTTCATATATTTTTTATCGCCCCTATTGTATACATTGCTATCTTTGCATACTATATGAAAAGCTAAAAAAATCCACTGCTATGATTATATAATAAAACTCCGTGATAAAAAACTTGTAAAGGAAATGACTATAAATTGCTACTTCTGCTTCCATGGATTAGCCGCAGTAAGTAATGCTTACTTACTGCGGCAGTGCAGAATATGAAAAAGATTGCATGGGCGTTAGCCTAATTATTTTTTGAAAATCATGTGGTTTATCAACAATCTGAACAAACTGCTACCTAAAGGATAGCAGTTTATTTTTTACTTTACCTGCAGGCTGCGCATTCTGTTAATTGCTGCGGAAAGCTCAAGTTTTCTTGGAAGGGCAAGGTCTCCCGGATGCTTTCCAAAGTAGGGCGAGATGATATCAAGCCCCTTTTCATCTATGTCTCTATACAGCATATCTATAACGTCATGAAGGGGGGCAGAGTCCTTAAGCAGTTTGTTATATATGTATCTTATCATATAGGCTATTGAGCGGGTCTGGCTTTCATCTACAAGCTGTTCTACAAAGGAAAGGTTTATTATACCTGTTCCGTAGATAATAGTATGGAGTCCCTTCGTATCCACCTTTTCCTTTTTATCCGCCAAGGGATTAAGACCCTGTTTTTTGATATAGCGCGGAGTGATGTAATTAAAATTATCATCTATTTGGGACTTTCTCATATTTTTTATGCTGTTTGATATTTCCTTTGCCTTCAATGTAACATCAAAGGGTATGTATTCATCCATCATGATTACATTATCGGCAACGTCGAAGTAGTCACCTGAGCCTCCGATGACAAGTATTGTTGACACTTTATGCTCCTCATAAAGCTGCCTTACCCTGTCAATAAATGGGGTGATGGGTTCCTTATCCTTGCTTACAAGCTGCTGCATCCTTGCATCCCTTATCATGAAGTTGGTAGCACTTGTATCCTCATCTATGAGCAAAACCTTGCATCCTGCCTCAAGGGCCTCAATTATATTGGCCGCCTGGGAGGTGCTTCCGCTGGCATCCTCCGTTGAAAACCTTGTTGTATCCTTTTCAAAGGGAAGATTATTTATAAAGGGTGATATGTTTACCTTTTCAATCCTTCTTCCGTCTTCAGCCCTTATTTTAAATGCGGTATCGTTGGTTATCACATATTCCCTTCCATCTCCGGGAATATGGTTATAGACACCCCTTTCTATTGCGTTGAGGAGTGTGCTCTTTCCGTGATATCCTCCTCCCACTATAAGGGTTACACCTTCAGGTATTCCCATTCCCTTTATTGAACTGCCATCGGGCAGGGGTATTTCAATTTCAAGGGAAGAGGGCGAATGGAAGGGGACTGCCCTGCCGTTTTTAAGTGGAAGGTCGCTTATGCCGCTTTCCCTTGGAAGTATTGAATCGTTTCCTATGAAGCAGACATAATTGTTGTCCCTCAAGAAGTTTCTTATGGCATTTTGATTGTCGGACAGGACTAAATGCTTCATCAAAAGCCTTTCATCGAATTTAAGAAGGGCATCCTTAACTAATGAGGGTATTACCCTGCACAAAAGCTCCTCTGCATTACTTCCAAGTATGGTTCTTCCGCTGGCGGGAAGACCTATGGAAAGACGAACTTCAACTCCCTTAGACCCTACCTTTACGGATGTCCTTTCAAGAACCTCCTGACCGGGTCTATCAATGAATATCAAACCGCTTTTCCCTGTACCACTTCTATCCTGTTTAAAGCCTTTAAGCTTTATTACCATTTGCCGTGTTAGAAAATCCTCAAAGGCTATCCGTCTATGTTTTAAATTGTACCATTCTTCCTTGTATTTTGTTACGTCCTTTGGAAGTTCTACTCTTATTCTGGAGGGGTTGGCAAATGGATCAGGCTGCACATAGTCTATATGAAGAAGATAATCATCCCCTTTATAGGTACCAGTAATTTCCTTATATGCTTTATATCCTTTTCTATCGATTTCAACGAGTTTATTCCTTAAACGATTCAAATGAAGTACCTCCTTGGAATAGTTTATATATGATGCATCGAAGATTTTCTATTTTAATTTCTATATGCTAAAATGCCCAGTTTCCTTTTCTAAATACAGCTACCCTTTTACCATCTGCAGTTTCTCCATCAATATCCAGATCCTTTGAGCCTATCATAAAGTCAACGTGGATTAGGCTTGTGTTAGCACCGTTTTTTTCAAGTTCTTCCTTCGACATTTCAGCCCCACCCTCAATGCATAGAGGATATGCAGAGCCTATTGCAAGGTGGCAGGAAGCATTCTCGTCAAACAGCGTGTTGTAGAAGATCACTCCGGAATTCGATACAGGAGAATTGTGCGGTACAAGGGCAACCTCTCCTATGAAGTGTGAACCCTCATCGATTTCTATAAGCCTCTTTAAGGTATCGTAGCCCTTTTCTGCTGTGAAATCAATTATCCTCCCATTTTCAAAGGTAAGGGTGAAGTTTTCTACGACGTTTCCTCCGTAGTTTAGTGGCTTTGTACTTCTAACTGTGCCGCTTATACCTGTTCTTAAGGGCACTGTAAACACCTCTTCCGTTGGCATGTTGGGAACGAAGTAAACACCCTTTTCATTTGTAAGGCCTCCCCCTGTCCATATATGTTTTTCAGGAAGCTCTATTATAAGGTCTGTACCTTCAGCTCTGTAGTAAAGCTTTTTAAATTTTTTATTGTTTAAATAGTTGAGCTTATTATTGAGATTTTCTATATGTTCCTTCCATGCTTTAACAGGGTCCTCCGTATCGACCCTTGTAACCTTGAATATATTTTCCCAGAGACTTTCAATTCTTTCTTCTTTAGAAAGGTTCGGAAAAATTTTAGCCGACCATTCCTCTGTAGGAACGGATACTATTGCCCAGCTTACCTTTCCTGCCTGTATGTACTTTCTATATTCCTGAAGAGCTTGAGCCCTTGCCTTGTTTGCTGTGGCAACCCTTTCAGGATCAACGTCTTTTAAAAGGTCAGGATTTGAGGCCGAGATGCTTAAAAATGCTGCACCTTCCTTTGCCATTTCCTCGTAGCCCTTGGCCTTCCAAAGTGGATATTCCTTAAAGGCCTCATCGGGGGCATTCATAAACTTTATAAGAGTAAGCTCCTCGTCACTCCATTCAACATGGACATTTTTAGCACCTGCTTCATAGGCCTTTTTTGCAGCCCGTCTTACAAAATCAGCTGATTCAATGGGGGCCATTATCACAAGGGTCTGGCCTGGCTGTATATTTATACCAACCCTTACAGCAAGCTCAGCATATTTATCAAGCTTTTCATTAAATTTTTCCATGCAAGCACCTCCATGCTAATAAGTTTTATTTATATTCTACCATTATGTGGATTAATGTAAAAGTTTCACAGAAAGATTGATTTAATCCGTTGTGCTACTCTGAAAAGTTCATTGGAATAAAAGTAGAAAGCATGTACAGACCGGCGCTGCGATAAAAAATATATTTCATTCACCAGTACGCTTAGCAAAGAAGTTCTATGGCTTTTGATTTGAAAAATCAAGAACTTTCGTTAAACTCGCTTCTCTTAAGTCACGAAAGTTCTAGGATTTTTCTGTATCCCTTCGCCAAGAACTTCTAATTGCCCGCTTTATGTGAATTTCATATATTTTTTATCTCCGCTTAGGTACTGCAAAACGTTTTTCATAATCTTGTGGTGAAATTTATTTCATGTATAGCTAGTTCAGGGGCTGGGGGTTGATAAAAAATATATAAAAATCGTTAAAGGGACCGTATACAGCTGCACGTGCCTTGTGAAGCGCCGTTATTTATTGGTATAATTTGAAGTGAAAAATATTTGGGCGGTGAGGATATGAGAAGGCTTGTTTTTCTTGTTGATATGAACGCCTTTTACATAGCCTGTGAAATGGCAAGAAACCCAAAGCTCAAAGGTAGGCCTGCTGCTGTTGCGGGGGACCCTAAAAATAGAAGTGGAATTATACTTTCACCAAATTATGATGCAAGAAAATATGGGATTAAGACGACAATGCTCGTTCATGAGGCGGCAAAACTTTGCCCGGATATAGTTTTTGTGCAGCCGGATCATTCCTATTATAATAGTATGTCGAGAAAGGTTATGAATATACTTTCAAGATATTCCCCTGTAATACAACAAAACAGCATAGATGAGGCTTGGCTTGATTTAACAGGTTGCGAGGCTCTTTTTGGAAAACCTGTGGAAATCGCTGAAAAAATTATGAGCGATATACAAAATGAGCTTGACCTATGGTGTTCAATAGGTATTTCGGAAAATAAGTTCCTTGCCAAGATGGCGTCGGAGATGAAAAAGCCCCTTGGAATAACGGAGCTTTGGCGGAGTGATATAAAGGAAAAGATGTGGCCCCTTAAGGTCGGAGATATGTACGGCGTTGGAAGGCAGACAGAGAGAAAGCTTAACAACCTTTCCATATATACAATAGGCGATTTGGCAAAATGTCACATTGGAATTTTAATAAAGGAGTTTGGAAAATACGGAGAGGAACTTCACAGGCTTGCAAACGGAATAGATAATTCACCCGTTGAAGAAAATCCACATCATGACAATAGATCAATAAGCAGATCTACAACCCTTCCGAAGGATACCATCGATATGGAATATTTAAAGACTATATTACTTGAGCTTTCTGAGGAGGTAGGGCTTGAGGCAAGGAGACAGGATTATAAGGGGAAAACGGTTTATATCATAATAAAGTATAGCGATTTTCAAACTATAACAAGACAAAAATCAGTGGCACCAACATATTTAACAAGGGAAATATATGAAACAGGGGTTAAACTTCTTAGGGACAACTGGAATGGAACAAGACCAATAAGATTAATTGGCATAGGTATTGGAGGCCTTGAAGAGGATGGCATGAAGCAGATTTCGTTATTCGATATGGCAGGAGATAGAAGCAGTATTAAAAAGGAGGAAAAGCTTGAAAGGGCCCTTGATACAATCAAGGAGAAGTATGGCTTTGATTCTATTAAGAGGGCAAGGCTGTTAAAATAATGTTTTGGAGGTACCTATGAAGATCCAGAGGATTGGTAAAAGAGGAATGATATTTACATTCGACGATTTGAAGGATGGGTTTGGATGTATAACAAACGTATATGTTATCAGGGGTAGAAGGCATATCTTTATATGCGATACCTATTTAGGTCCTGAGCCTATGAAGGGAATTATGTCATATGTTGAAGCAAATTTTGATAAAAGGCCCATTATAGTCTTCAACTCCCATTCCGATTGGGACCATATATGGGGAAATTGCTTCTTTAAAACAAACACGATTATAGCCCATAGGCTGTGCAGGGAAAGAATAGTAGAAAATGGCCATAGAGAGCTTTGTGAGTACAGAGATTTTCACAGGGGCAAGGTAGAACTTGTACCTCCAAACCTGACCTTTGACAGCCAAATGGATTTTGTAGAGGATGGAGTTAAATTCTTCTACAGTCCGGGGCATACAGAGGATTCAGCCTCCTGCTTTGATATGGAGGATAAGATTTTATATGCAGGGGATAACCTTGAGAGGCCCACTCCATTTCTACAGTGGAATGGACTTCAAACATATATAGTTACGCTGAAAAACTATTTAAAATTAAATTTTGAAGCAATTATTCCATCCCACAGTGAAATAAGCGGAAAAGATATTATTATCAATAATATGGAGTATATATATTCAAGGATACACCGAGGAATATGAGAAAGGGATATACAGGCAAATCATTTTTCAAATCCCAAGCCTTAGAACCTCTGTGCGCAAGCGTAGTTGTGAGAGCAATATATTTTTTATCGCAGCTTATTAAAAAAGAACTAGCACAACAAGTTAATACATAGTTCTTATATTTAACATTACTTCCCCACAGGGAAAGGTCGGCTATACGAATCATCTCTATTTTATTTGCTCTGTTTAGAAAAAATAGTGTATAATCTTGTTAAAATGACGCAATGGAGTGAGGAATATGATACTTATTAAGGAGTTTGAATTTGATGCAGCCCATAATCTTGTGAAGTACCACGGAAAGTGTGAGAGGCTGCATGGACATACTTATAAATTAGTGGTTAAGCTTGAGGGAACACCGGACAGCGAGGGTATGGTTTTTGATTTTGTGGAACTAAAAAGGATTGTTAAGGAAAAGGTTGTAGATAAATTTGATCATGCCTATATTAACGATATTATTTCACAGCCTACCGCTGAAAACATAGCTGTTTATGTTTGGAATGAGCTTGTGGAGGTATTGAAAAGGAGCAACTGCAGGCTCTACGAGGTAGAGGTATGGGAAACAAAAACCAGTGGAGTTATATACAGGGGGGAAGCCCATGAGAGACTTGCAGAGTGAAAAGGATTTGAGAAATATACCCCTTAAAAAAGTTGGAATTAAAAATTTGAAATGGCCTGTAACGGTTATGAATAAGTATGATGAAGTTCAACACACGGTAGCGGAAATGGAACTCTCCGTCGACCTTCCGCACGATGTCAGGGGAGTCCACATGAGCAGGTTCGTTGAAGCTGTCAAAGAGATGAAGGGGCTGTCTTTAGGGGATATCGAAACTATGCTTGAAAATCTAAGGCAGAGGCTTGAAGCAAAGGTTGCCCACTGCAGGATTGATTTTGACTACTTTATAAAAAGAAAGGCTCCTGTAACTGAAATTCCATCTCTGTATGACGTCAGGTGCAGCTTTGATTGTGAAAAGGGAGAGGATTTTAAATTTGTTATGGGCATCGTCGTGCCAGTAAGTACTCTTTGTCCCTGCTCCAAGGAAATAAGTGATTATGGTGCCCACAATCAGAGGGCAACTATACACATAAATGTTGAAGTGGATAGGGACATCTGGATTGAGGATATCGTAAGGATTGCCGAGGAAAGTGCAAGTACCCCGATATTCTCCCTTCTTAAAAGGCCTGATGAAAAATGGATAACCGAACGGGCTTACATGAACCCAAAGTTCGTTGAAGATGCTGCAAGGGATGTAGCCATAAGGCTTGAGAACTACCAGGGGGTTAAGTGGTACAGTGTTCATGTTGAAAGCCAGGAAAGTATACACAACCACAATGCCTTTGCATATACGGAAAAGAAGGTGGAGATATGAGATATATAACTTTGAGGGATGGAAGAAGATATAATTTTGATAGAATGAAAATAATGGGTATAATTAATGCCACGTATGACTCCTTTTATAAGGATTCAAGGGTAGTGGACCTTGAGGATGCCATCGCAAAAGTAAAAAAGATGATAGAAGAAGGGGCGGATATTATCGATGTTGGAGGAGAATCCACAAGGCCGGGTGCAGACCCGGTAAGCACGGAGGAGGAAATACGAAGGGTTATACCTCTAATTAGAGAGATTAAAAAAATAAACAGCAGCATTCTTATATCCGTCGACACATACAGGGCAAAGACCGCCGAAGAGGCTATAAGGGCTGGTGCGGATATTATAAATGATATTAGTGCCATGGAATTTGATGAGAATATGGCTGAAGTGGTAAGGGAGTACAAGGTTCCAGTAATTCTAATGCATATTAAGGGCACTCCTAAAAATATGCAGGACAATCCCGAATATAAAGATGTTGTAAAGGAAGTAAAGGATTATTTTGAAGAAAGGGTTAACTATGCAGTATCAAAGGATATAGACCTCAATAAGATTATTCTTGACCCTGGAATAGGTTTTGGGAAAAAGTTTGAGCATAACATAGAACTTATAAAAAATATAGAGAAATTAAGGGTTTACAATTTACCAATGCTTCTTGCAGTTTCAAGGAAATCAAGTATAGGAATTGCCCTTGGAAACCTGCCCCCCGAGGAAAGGCTTGAGGGAACCATCGCTGTAACCTGCTTTGCAGCACTAAAGGGAGTTGAGATGGTTAGAGTCCATGATGTAAAGGAAAACAAAAGGGCTGCACTGATGATTGAGGTGTTAAAATGAATAGAGTGTATATTGCCTTTGGAAGCAATATAGGTGACAGAAGAAAGGCGGTAGATGAAGCATTGAGTCTAATTGAACAGAGGGGCATGAGTATAATAAAAAAATCCGGGATATATGAAACAGAACCCTATGGCTATAAAAATCAGCCGCCGTTTATAAATGGTGTAATAGAAGTAGAAACCAGCTTAAGCTGCAGGGAGGTATTGAAGGAACTTCTCGATATCGAAGCAGGCCTTGGAAGAGTTAGGGAATTTAAATGGGGACCCAGGATAATAGATCTGGATATAATCTTCTATAATGACGAGGTTTATAATGAGGAGGACCTTAAGGTGCCACATCCGGATATGCATAACAGGGAATTTGTCTTAAAGCCTCTCTGTGACATTGCACCGGATTTTATGCATCCCATTTTAAACAAAAGAGTTATAGAACTTTATCAAGAATTAGGATAATGGAAGAAGATTGTATTGAAGCATATTAATAGTACAAATTAGGATAAAAAATAAATGCAGCAGGCAGTGAGATTTCGCCCACATAATATATAAGTCTAAAATCTTATATATTATGTGGGCTGTGTTCGTTTTAAAAGAAATATGAAAAATCTGTTAGCGAATTGCTGTAGAAAATGAGAAAAGATTTTTGTATAATGATACAAAAGAGTTTATTGGAGCAGAAAATATCGTTTTAGGTAAAAATGTAATGGGGAAATTGGAAGGAAGAGGTTAATATGCACCGAATAAAAGATGTCTTGTTCAAAGCTGATAAAAGCCTGTTTTTGAAGATAAGCAACCTTCGCATAGGTTATTTAAATAGATTTTTTTGTGTTTTTACAAATATTGGAGGAGTATTTTTTCAAATATTTCTCATTATACATTTAACGTTACTTCCATCGACCAGGCAAACAGGTTTAAGGCTTGGATTGATTCAAATAATAGTTACTGCCGTTGTTCAGTTGTTTAAGTTTTTGGTGGACAGGGTAAGGCCATATGAGGCTTTGGTAGACGTGATTCCACTAAAAGTTGAAAGGGATAAATCCTTTCCGTCAGGCCATACGGCAGCAGCATTTTCCAGTGCCATAGCCATAAGCAATGTAATACCTTCGGCAAATGTTCTATTCTTGATGATAGCAGCATTAATTGGTTACTCTCGAATATATCTGGGGGTACATTATCCTTCTGATGTTGTTGCCGGCGGCTTGATTGGCATTGCATTAACTAAAGCCCTGTTGTAATTGACAGGTGTTTAACTTTTAAATCTCTTTTCTCCGGTTTAAAAAGCACCTGCTTCAAATTTAATATTATTGTATATAATAATCACCCATGCAAAATAGTTTTTCGTACTAATAATATTAATCCACCTGCATAAACTATTTATGGAGGTGTTATTATGGAAAAAAGGTTCAAAGAAAGGAACCTTGAGGATAAGGAAGCAATGGTTGCGCCTGAGTGCAAAGGCAAGTATAGATTTGGCACCGGAATAAGCCTCATAGATGGAAATATTCTATCAGCACCTGATATAGAAAGGACAGTTAATGGAATGCCGCTCAGCGATGAAACGGAGGACGATAAGATAGATTAGATCTTAAGGGTACGAACACTGAAGATGTTTCGTGCCTTTTATATTTTGACTCTAATCCGCATCGCGTTTTCCAAATTTATATGCATATGAAATATTTTTTCTTAAAATTGTAAAACTTAATTATAGTATTAAAAGTTGGAGCTTTATTATGAAGTTAATGCTCATTGATGAAATATCTGTTTAAGGGAGGTGATATACTTGACTTGGAAATTCTATAAAAGGCTCCTATTTCTTATGCTCATATCTATATCCATTATTGCAGGGTATGAAGTTAACAGACAGTTTTATGTATTCGCTTTTTTAAACTCGCCTTTCAGGGATGAAAATGTGATGAGCATGGGTGCAGAATTTCTTGAGGGATATGAAGGTTCCTATGAGTTTCTTGAGAATAGTGAAGATGATGGGATTATCAAGGAGCGTGGAGATATATTCGTTAAATGGGATAGGGAAATAGTTTCAGAAATACAGAAAGCTGTAGATAACGGCCACCAGCCCTGGAGGCTTGATCCAATACTTACAGCCATGGCTTTTATAAGTGAGAAGGAGATATATGATGTTATGCTGGAGGACCTTATTGTTGTTAGACGGCTGGATGACAGGGCTATTATAAAGGTGAATAAGAAAGGCATAAAGACCATATATCTTGAAAAGCTGGCGGATAAATCTGAGTATGGTGCATGGTTTGTAACAAGCTATGATGAATAAAGGGCAGGATATCTCCAAGTTTCCTGCCTTTTATATCTTAAACAAAATCCACCTGCATGTTGATATTTCATATTTGATTTCAAATATTCTTTCTATACCTTCTACAACGCTCTGGCATCTGAATACATACATGCAGTTGCCTGCAAGTTTTTCAGTATGGGTACATATGATTTTATCTATTTTTATTACGGTATAGCTTTCATCTTCGTTTACTATTCTGAATTTTATCGGGTGTGGAATTCCATCTCTGGTAAACCATGCTGCCATTTCTATGGGCTTTGCCACAACCTTCATTTTAAACACGCTCCCTGCGGAATGATAGATTATAACATACTTGTCATAACCGGATAGTCGTCTTCCGTAACTCCTCCCATCATGGGTTTTAATCCGGAGTGGAGGAAAACTGAACGCATGACTGCCTTTGGACCGTATTTGAGCCTTATGGCGTCTATGGCCTTGTCGAGGCGGCTGCTTTTTTCCGTGTCTTCATCATCTAAGAAACTAATCTGGTAGAACTCGCTGCTGCATAGCTCGGATAGGTATACGCCAAGATGTCTTATAGGTTCGCCTCTCCATATTTCGTCAAAGAGGTTATAGGCAGTTTCGGCAATTTTCCTTGTTGAGTTTGTAGGTGTGAGAAGTTTTCTCTGATGGGAATAGTTTACGAAACTGCTGGTTTTGAGGCTGACAGAAACAAGCCTGCAGCAGTTTCCTAAATTCCTGAGCCTCATAGAGGCGGTTTCTACAAGGGATAATAAAACCATATGGGCGGTTTTTCTGTCTGCAACATCAAAGGAGGTTGTAGTGGAGTTTCCTACACCTTTAACCTCAGGAAGGTTACAGCTTCTAACCTCAGAATCCTCTATTCCATTTGCATAATTCCATATTAAAACTCCATGGCTCTTAAGGGACGCTTTTAAGATTTCAACGTCGTGGTTTGCAAGGTCACCTATGGTGTAGATGTTCATTTTGTTAAGCTTTGGAAGGGTAGCCCTTCCAACCATAAATAGATTTTCAACGGGAAGGGGCCACATTTTTTCCCTTATCTCATGGGGAAAAAGCGTATGTACTTTATCGGGCTTTTCAAGATCAGAAGCCACTTTAGCAAGAAGCTTGTTTGTAGATATTCCAACGTTTACTGTAAAGCCCAGATCCTCTCTAATCCTGTCCTTTATTTTGTAGGCAAGCTCAATGTAATCCTTATATATGTTTTCCGTGCCGGCAAAGTCAAGAAAGCATTCATCTATGGAGAACCTCTGTATATAAGGAGTATATTCCCTTAAAATCTCAACCATTGCATTGCTGGACCTTATATAAAGGTCATACATGGGAGGAACTATAATAAGGTCCCTGCATTTTTGCCTTGCACTAAAGAGGGGCTCGCCGGTTTGTATGCCGTATTTTTTGGCAGGGATGGACTTTGCAAGCACAATTCCATGCCTGCTCCTGGGATCACCTCCAACAACCGATGGAACCATCCTGAGGTCCAAGGTATCTCCATGCTGTAGGTTATAAACTGAAGTCCATGAAAGATATGCTGAATTTACGTCAATATGAAAAATTATTCTATTACTGCTAACCATATAAGTCCCTTCCATCTTTTACATATTTCCAGACATATTATACACGAACATATGTTCGGTGTAAAGCTATTATAATTTTATGCATTTTAGGTGGATTTTATGAAAAAAATAAAAGATATCTGACCCATAAACAGGGTAGATATCCATTACAGCTAAACTTAAATCTATCTGAAATTAAAATGATTTCATTTCGGAGGGGATTTGATATGCATTGGGGGATTCATCCTTAACCTTTATAAGAAAGATGCCTCCAATTATAAAGAGCATTATAAGACTTACAACCCCAAGCCTTGAATCACCTGTAATGTTTGTAAATACTCCAATTAGAAGTGGTCCCATTATTGCAGCAAACCTTCCGAAAATATTATAGAATCCAAAGAACTCCGAAGACTTTTCCTTTGGTATAATTCTTCCAAACAGTGAACGGCTGAGGGCCTGTATTCCACCCTGGGATGTTGCAACAAGCATGGCCATTATCCAGTACTGTAGAGTTGTTTTCAAAAAGTATGCGTATATTGTGGTGATCGTATATATTATTATTCCAGCAAAAATCATGGTTTTTGCTGAAAATTTCTTTGCAAGCTTTCCAAACAAAAGGGCAAAGGGAAAGGCTACGAACTGTGTTACAAGAAGTATTATAAGAAGATCGTTTGACTTAATTCCGACGCTGCTTCCATATATACCAGCCATTTTTATAATTGTTCCAACGCCGTCTATATAGAAGAAATATGCCATTAGAAAGATGAATATGTTTTTATAACCGCTGATGTTCTTTATAGTTTTCCACAGGGTTATAAAGCTTTCTTTAACAGGATGTTTTGAAGGTTCAGTATAATATATCTGATTGACGTTTTTAAGCATGGGAATTGAAAATAAAAACCACCAGAGAGCTGTTATAATAAATGATAATTTCATTGCGGCAGCCTGGGAGCTTAAACCAATCAATCCTGGCTTCATAATGAAGACTATGCTTATTATAAATGGTATGGTACTTCCTATATAACCGTATCCAAATCCCAGGGATGAAATCCAGTCCATCTTTTTTTCCTCTGTTACGTCAACTATAAATGCATCATAGAAGACGTTGGCACCGGAGAAACCTATGGCAGTCAGGGCATATATTATAATGCATGTAATCCACTCACCTTCGTTTATCGTGGCAAGAAGCCCTGTAAAAATAGTTCCCATCAGGAAAAAGAAAAGGAATAATTTCTTTTTATATCCCCTGTAGTCGGAGATCGTTCCAAGAATTGGAGCTAAAAGAGCAATTATAAGCGTTGATACGGAGTTTCCATATGCCCAGTAGGCCATTGCAGTATCGCTTCCCCCTTCCCTTAAGACAAATTGATTAAAGAAAATAGGAAGGACAGCAGTTGTAATTGTAATGGAATAGGCAGAGTTTGCCCAGTCATACAGCACCCAGCTTCGTTCCTGTTTAGTCATAAGTTTCACTCCTTACAAAAAATTTCCTTTAATTCTAGCATGGAACATGGGAAAGCCTCTGTCAATAAAAATTTATCTGAAAGTTTATAATTTTAATGTTAATAGCTGGAAATTGACCTACAGGTTATGAATATTGAGCTGTTGAGATAAAATAGAATAAGGTACTAAACTTGAGGGGTGAAGAGTGTGTCAGGAAGGATAAAAGAAGTAATAATACTGGAAACAAGTGATATGCATGGGAATATACTTCCAATAAATTATGCCGATAATAGAAGAAGTGAACACGGCCTGGCTAAGGTTTCGACGCTTATAAAAGAGGAAAGAAGAAAAAACAGCTATTTAATACTTATAGACAACGGAGACATAATTCAGGGTACTCCACTTGCATATTATTTTGCAAGAATAAACAAAACCTCCATAAACCCTATAATAAAGGCTATGAACCATATGAAATATGACGCAGCTGTTGTTGGAAACCATGATTTCAACTATGGCAGGGAAATGCTTGAAAAGTCCATGGAGGAATCGGATTTTCCCTGGCTTTCTGCAAACATATTAAGGGAGGATGATGGAAGGCCCTACTGCGGCAGACCCTATATAATTAAGGATTTTGATGGAATTAAAGTCGCCGTATTAGGAATAACAACATCCTATATACCTAACTGGGAGAACCCTGTCCATATAAAAGGTATAAAATTTGAAAACCCGGTGGCAACTGCAGAAAAATGGGTTAAACATTTAAGGGAAAATGAGAAGGTGGACGTTCTTGTAGTTTCATATCACGGAGGTTTTGAAAGGGATATCGAAATAGGTGAGCCTACGGAAGAGCTTACAGGAGAAAACCAGGCCTATGAAATATGTATGAAGCTTCCAGAAATAGATGTACTTTTAACGGGACATCAGCACAGGGTTATAGAAGGGAAAAATGTGAATGGAGTTTTGGTATTGCAGCCGGGAAGCCTTGGAAAGAGCCTTGGCAAGGTAACTTTGAAGATTCAAAATCAAAATGAAAGGTGGTCTATTATTGAGAAAAAATCAGAGGTAATCCATGTAAAGGAGTTCCAGGATGATAAAGAGATCGTAGATTTAGTTAAAAGCTATGAAGAGGAAGTCCGGAAATGGCTGGATAAGCCTATAGGAAGGATTAAAGGGGATATGAGGGTTAAAGATCCGATGGAGATAAGGCTTAAGGATAACCCCTTCATTGAGTTTATAAACAGGGTACAGATGAAGTGTTCAGGGGCCACAATATCCAGCACAGCCCTCTTTGACAACAATGCCCCCGGATTTCCCGAGAATGTTACTATGAGGGATATAGTTGCAAATTATATCTATCCTAACACTTTGAAGGTATTAAGGCTTAAAGGGAAGGACATAAAGGAAGCCCTTGAAAAGTCTGCATCCTACTTTGAAACCTATGACGGAGGAAAGATAAGGGTAAATTCTGAATTTATATTCCCTAAAGTTCAGCACTATAACTACGACATGTGGGAAGGGATAGAGTATAAAATCAACATATCCCGCCCATCAGGCCAGAGAGTTGTAGAATTAAAATACAGGGGAAAACCAATCGATATGGAGGAAGAATATGACGTTGTGATGAACAACTACAGGGCAACGGGCGGAGGAAATTATTTTATGTTTAAAGGCAAGCCTGTGGTGAAGGATATAAACATCGATATGGCGGAGCTTATAGCAAATTATATTATGGAAAAGGGGACCATTGAAGCAGCGGTTGATAATAACTGGGAAGTCATACATGATTGAGTCCATATTTGAAAGATAACAGCATATCTGATATCATTGATTTATACAATTGTTAACGTTTTATAAGGGGTGATGCTATGAATTGGCTGGATAAGCTTGAGAGAAGGTTTGGCCGATACGCAATAAGGGGACTTATGAAATACATAGTTGGAATAACGGCAGCAGTGTTTGCTTTAAGTTATCTGGACATTACAGGAGTTATTGAGAGTAAATTACTTCTTATACCTTCAGAAGTTTTAAAGGGTGAGGTATGGAGGCTTATAACCTTTATATTTATCCCTCCAACTAAAGACCCAATCTGGGTATTGTTTGCACTTTATTTTTACTACATTATAGGTACAGCCCTTGAAAATGCATGGGGCAGCTTTAGGTTTAACCTTTATTATTTAATAGGGATGATAGGTACCATCCTGGCGATGTTTATAACAGAAGGAATTGGAACAGCAACATACATAAATCTTTCGATGTTTTTGGCCTTTGCATATATGTATCCAAACTACGAGATATTGATTTTTTTCATACTGCCTGTAAAGGTAAAGTATTTGGGATGGCTCTATTGGCTCTTTATATTAAGAACTTTAATTACTGCTCCAGTTAGTGAAAAGGTGGCTGCGGTTGTTTCCATAATAAACTTTTTTGTATTCTTCGGGCCGGATGTGCTTCATGGAATTAGAAACAGAAGTAAGGTTCACTACAGAAGAAGAAAGTTTAAAAGCCAGATCCCAGAAATAAGGCTTATACACAGATGTGAAGTATGTGGAATAACTTCAAAGGATGACCCTGACATGGAGTTCAGGTACTGCTCAAAATGCGAAGGACGCCGCTGCTACTGTATGAACCATATAAAAAATCATGAACATATAAAGGAAGATCCTGAGGATAAAATAATACAATTTCCTTCCAGGGATGATTAAAGGAAGTTCAGGGACGCGGGTCGTCCCTTTTTATTACGTATAAAACCCACCTTCATGGAAAATATAAAATCAAAGGGGTGGTAAAGTGAGAGAAAGGAAAGGAAAAAATAAATTGTCAGGTAAAAATAGAGATGTTTTAGAACAAACTTTGGATAAATATAATCCTGTTTTAAGCTCAAGGGATCATAGGCTTGAGTATTTAATAGATAATCCGGAAAGTGAGCCCTTTCCCCACACTGAAGAAGATCATTCCTATGACAGGGTAGGATTATAGAATAAGAATTCCCGGGATAATATTCCGGGTATTTTTAAAGCTCATAATTAATTTTTTCAATAAATATTGCATAGTGGAAAAATATGTAATATTATATTAATTAAGATGTAAAATAAATATTTTAATCATATTATATAATTAATTAAATTTAACTTGTTGTGCTAGATAAATTTACAGATGGTTGCTGCGATAAAAAATATATTTCATTCACCAGCACGCTTAGCAAAGAAGTTCTAAGGCTCGGGATTTGAAAAAATGTGAATTTCATATATTTTTATCAACCCTCAGCCACTTAACTAGCACAACGAATAAATTTAGTTAATTTTTATGCCTGCACCCCCCATCTATGTGAGGTGTTTGAGGAGATAAATGGTCTTTAGGGGGTGAGGTTATGGAAGATAAATACATGGTTTATATTGTTTTATCTATTCCATTACTTATCGCGCTATTTATACTGTGCAGCGGTAGAAACCCCATTTCTATAAGGCTAAAAATGCGAAATTTGCTGTTTGAAGTAAATTCCAAAAAAGAAGGCATAGACAAAAAAATAGACAGCCCAGAAACAAAATAAACTGTCTATCTTTCCATAATTATTAAGGCTATTACCTCAAACACCTCTACCTGAAAGCTATTAATAAAATAAATATTTATAATGTAAAAAACAGTTTTAAAGCCTGAAAGATTAGGGATAGCCTGAGGCAATATAAATATACATGCTGAGGCTATTTGTTCAGGAATTTAATTGCAACATTTATGCCATCTTCTTTAAGCTCTAAAAGTATATATGAATACCATCTTCCCTTTCGCTTATAGGTAGGTGAGCCAGGGTTAAGCATAAGAGTTTTATTTTTTGTGGTAATTAGGGGCTGGTGGCTGTGTCCAAATATTATTATGTCAACCCTATCCTCTTTGAATTTATCATATGCCCTTTCAAGGGTTGTCTTTCCTTCACCATGGCCATGAAAAATACCTATTTTATATCCCATAATCCGTAGTATTTCCTTATCCCTTAAAACGCTTCTTATGGATTCATTATCATTATTACCAAAAACGCCTATAAAATTATTGTATTTCATCAAAACGTTTACGACTTCTATGCTTGTAAAATCCCCCGCATGGATAATCATATCCACATTTTCCATGTATCTATTAACAAATTCAATTAGTCTTTCAGAATGTCTGTGTATATGTGTATCGGATATTATACCGATTCTCAACAGCACCACCCTCAAAGCATCTTATATTAAAATAAATGGGATTCTATAATAAAATATGAATTTATTAACCTTTTGTGCTATTTTGGGCTTTCAAAGAGCGATGCTATAAAAAATATTATAGCTATTAAGAATAGGAGTTTCTTTCTAATCTATTTTTATGCTCTAAGTCTAAACGTATTTGTTCTTTAATCTGCCTGACTAAATCTGCAATTTTATTATAGGCCTTTAGCGTTCCATAGGTAACGATTGGTCTTCCAAAGCTTACAAGGTGAAGCTGTCTTGAGCTGAAGCCACCTATTTTCATTAATGTATTAACCGTAGGATCGGTGTTTATTATATAAAGGCCATCGGTATCTCCATTTAAAACCTTATACATATCCGTTAAAGGATTAAGTACCATGTTGGGTTTATACCTCCTGCTTATGGTATAAACTGCACTTCCAAATTCATCCTTGCCTATATATATGAGGTGGGCAGTATCCTTTTTCTCAAGTTTATCAAATGTAGGAAGGGTTAAAAGCTCTTTTTCTGTTGGTACTTTATCAATGGGAAGTTTGTTTGCATGTATATTTGCAGCTACTGCCGAGGAATGACATCCTCCTACATCCTGATAAATTACTATCATGTACATACACTCCTTTAAATTATAAACTGATTCACGAACTCTACTTTAGCTTCTCAGCTGCCAACTTGCCAAGAACCTCCAGTTGCTCGCTAAAATAGTTTGTTTCATAAATTTTTTTATCACAGCTTATTAAAAAAGAACCAGCACAACAAGTTAATTTAAAGAAATTTGTTGGAAAAACAATATAAAGTCGTCATAAGAAATCTCAATATCGTGAATAGTATTTCCTTAAGATAGTAAATAAATTCAAGGAGTATATTTTTATTATAATTATATATCACGGGTTTCATACGGAGTTTTAGACATGATGCAGGTGGAATAATTTTGTTTAGATAGAGCTGTATTAAACGCCGATGATATAATTATCATCAGCGTTTAATGTTTTTTATTAGATTTTTGAACTCTTTTGTTTCTGCCAGAAGGTTTAACTCCAGGAGACTTTCTGGATTTTACAGATTTTATTGCGGAGGTGATTTCGAAGGATTTTTTAGGTACAAAAAAATCCAGCTTTCCTTCGCCAGGATTATCCTGATTTTCGTCAGTCCATCTATCTATCCTCTTATTTATTCCGGATTCAATGGATCTTAAACGCTCAATCTCAGCTTCATCCACAAGTGTTATGGCCATCCCTTCCTGGCCTGCCCTTCCCGTCCGACCGATTCTATGTATGTAGGTTTCTGCGTTTTTGGGTACATCATAATTAAATATGTGGGTTACTCCCTCGATATCAAGACCCCTCGCAGCTATGTCGGTGGCAACCAGAAGCTGAAGCTCGGCGTTTCTAAAACGCTTTAAAATCTGTTCACGCTTATTTTGTGATAGATCACCATGAAGTGCATCAACCGCATAACCCTTTTGGCCAAGTTCTAGATTGAGGGCCTTGACTCTTTCTTTGCTAATGCAGAATATAATAGCCAGAAAAGGGTTTAACTGGTCTATGAGCTTGCACAGGGCATAGATTTTCTGCTTTTCAGGAACCTCTATGGCTATCTGCTTTATTTCATCAAGGGTAACGTGTTTACCTTGGACCCTAATTTCCACAGGTTTTCTCATGTATCGTGCTACAAGTGACCTGATTCCCTTTGGCATCGTAGCAGAAAAGAGCATTGTTTGGCGCTGTGATGGTGCAGCACTCATAATAATCTCAATATCCTCCAGAAAACCAAGCTTTATCATTTGATCTGCTTCATCTAAAACAAGCATCGAAAGCCCCCCAAAGTTTAAGGTCCTTCTTTTTAGATGATCAAGTATTCTTCCAGGAGTACCGATTATTATATGTACTGCCCCTCCCTTAAGCTTTTTAGACTGCGTTTCTAATTCCTTACCTCCATAAAGGGACAAGGCCTTGATTCCAAGGGGCTTGGAGAGTTTTTCTATTTCATTTGTGATTTGGAGTGCCAGTTCCCTGGTTGGCGTGATTATAAGGGCCTGTACATATGGTTTTTTGTTATCTATCCTTTGAAGAATCGGTAGGGCAAAGGCAAGGGTTTTACCTGTTCCGGTTTGGGACTGGGCTATTGCATCCTTTCCGGACAATAATACAGGTATGACCTGCTGCTGAATAGGAGTTGGCTCCTTATAACCGTGCTTTACCAGTATATTTTTTAACTCTTCGCTTATTCCAAGGGATTGAAAATCTGACGCCATTAAACATATCCCTCCTTTTTTAATATAGTTTTTACGCAAATTGACAAAGCCATTCTTTATTCTACTTTAACAGCATGAGATAAGTCAATCTGATGTTAACTTGTTGTGCTACTCTACTACGAAAATTCCATTGGAATAAAAGCAGAAAATATATACAGGTAGGCGCTGCGATAAAAAATATATTTCATTCACTTTTGCGCTCAGTAAAGAAGTTCTAAGGCTCGGGATTTGAAAAATCAAGAACTTTCGTTAAACTCGCCTTGCTTAAGTCACGAAAGTTCTAGGATTTTTCTGCATCCCTTCGCCAAGAACTCCTAGCTCTTAGATTTATGTGAATTTCATATATTTTTTATCGACCCTTAAGGTACTGCAAACCGTTAAGATAAATATAAAAGCTTTCTTAGCTTAAGTTTAGATTATTACTATTGAAACTGTTTTCATAATCTTGTGGTGAATTTTATTTCATGTATAGCTAGTTTTGTTTTAAAAGACACCAAGATATAACTGCGCCTGCGCACAAAGGCTCTAAGACCTGCTATAATAGTTCGCTTCATATATTTTTTTATTATGGTGTTTGCAAAAGAACTATCACAACAAGTTAACTTACCGTGGTATTTTAAAATTATTTAATACTTTTTTCATTGGGCATTAATTTATTTACTGTAAAATGTATTAGATAATGTATTATGGGATTGGTATATGCATTATTTTATTAGTCGGGGATGGAGGTGAAAGCTTTGAAGTTTCTTAGAAATTTGTTTATACTTGGAGCAGTGGCAGCAATTATATATGGATTTGGATATTCTTTCAGACTGGATACAGGGAATAACGCAACATTTAAGGATAATATAAAAAATGGTATTGAAAGAATCAAAGATATTCCTGAAAGTTTTAGTATAGATAAAATACTTGACTCAATCCCACGCATTACGATTGTAAAGATAAGGGAAGGAGAATATCTTTTATTTACCGGGAAATTAACGCCGGAAGAAATAAAAGAGAGAATATCTGATTTAATCGGTTCAAATAAATCTGGAAAATCGGAGCCCATAGGAGCAATAAAACCAATTGAGAGGGTACATGTAAATGAAAATTTTTCATTATCTCAGATAAAGTCTCCAAATGATAGGGCGGTAAACGACCCTGGGTATAAGATACAGTGGGCTATTTCTTATACTGAAAGCAACAAGGCATGGAGGCTTGTAAAGCAAAAGAGAGAGGTAAGGGTTGCTGTCCTTGATACTGGGGTTGACTATACCCATCCTGACCTTAAAAACCGGATTCTTAAAAGTAAAGGATATGACTTTGTAAATAATGACAACGATCCTATGGATGATCATGGGCACGGAACCCATGTGGCGGGAATCATTGCTGCGGAGGCAAATAACAGAAAAGGCATATCAGGAATTGCAGGACCCCTTGATGTAAAGATAATTCCTGTAAAAGTGTTGAACTCCAAGGGTGAAGGTCGTTCAGACATAATTGCACATGGCATCAGATATGCCGTTGATTCAGGTGCAGATATCATTAATCTCAGCCTTGGAACAAGGGGGAAAACGAGGGATATCTCAAACGCAATTAAATACGCAAGAAATAAGGGTGTATTTGTTGTGGCAGCTGCTGGGAACGATAATATGGATGCGGATAATTTCAGCCCAACGGGTGATAATGGGGTATATGCGGTATCTGCAATAACGCCGGCATATAAGAAAGCTCCTTTTTCAAATTATGGAGATAGGATACAGGGAGCAGCCCCGGGAATTAAGATTGTAAGTACTGTACCGCAAGGAGGGTATGAGGCCTGGGATGGGACAAGCATGTCGGCACCAGTAGTTTCAGGTGTTGCAGCAATAATAAAGGCAAACAGCCCGGAGTTACCCCCTGATCAAATTGAAAAACTTCTCAATGAAACAGCCGTCGATATAATGACAAAGGGAAAGGATCCGTATACGGGGTATGGACTTGTTGATGCATATAGAGCAGTAAAAAAACTTAACGGAATAAATTAGGGTGGGCACCTGTATGGTGCCCATTTATTCTTTCAAATTTCAAAATTTTGTTTACACATTGTTTAAAATGATTAAATTGAAGTCAGAATATTAATATGATAATATTAATTCGAAATTGAAATATTCGAAAACGAAGGATGGTAAATATGTCCAGAGAAAGCGTATATGTTATCTATGAACTTTTAAAATCCATCAATAAGACGATACATAGGGAAGTTGGGAAGAAGCTTGGATTTAAGAATGCAAACCCATCGGTTATGGCTATAATGTTTTTCCTAAAGGATGGCGAAGCAAAGACTTTAAAGGAGATCGCAAGCTGTGTTGGGCTTGCAAACAGCACAGTATCAGGAATTATAGAGAGGCTTGTAAACGAGGGATATGTAAAAAGGATTCAGGATAGGGAGGATAGAAGGAAGGCACTCATTTCAATAACCGATAAAGCTAAGGAAATGCACAGAGCAGTTGAAAATGAATATAAGGATTATATTGAAGGGATTTTGAAAAATGCAAATGAAGACGACATTGAAATCGTTATATCAGGCTTAATAAGGCTGAATGAAATATTGAAGGAGAGTGAAAGGGTATGAAAAGGAGATGGCTGGCAATTATCTTAATTGTAGTTTTAGTTTTGTCAGGTATAATATTTGGAGTGGTTAGAAGGAGGAATGGGGCTTTACAGGTAAAAACTTCAACTGTTTCAAAGGGGGATATTGTGGTGTATTATTCCACAAGCGGAACCGTTGAAGCAAAGAACAGTAGAGAGTATTATGTACAAACCCCCTCAAAGGTTTTAAAGCTTAATGTGGTTGTTGGAGACACGGTAAAGAAGGGTGACATAATAGCTGAGTTGGATGTTCAGGATTTATCGACTCAGCTTAAGATAGCGCAGAAAAACTACGAAAATGCGAAGATACAACTTGATGCACTAAAAACCGCAAAGGATGAATTATCAAAGAATAGTCAAAGGCCACAGGCTCAAGTGCAGATACCACAAGCTAGTCAAATAACTAAGGAAGGCCAGGCAGCACAGGGAGGTCAAACAGGGCAAATGAGCCTCGACGATCAAATTAAGATGCAGGAAAACGCCGTTGAAATAGCGAGGCTTAACGTGAAATCCATAGAGGATAGCATAAACAAGCAGCAAAGGTACATTAAAGCGGATGCAGATGGAATAATTTCCACCCTTAACTTAAAGGAAGGTGCCACTGCAAACGTAGGAGTGCCGGCGGCAGTCGTTTCAGATACCTCAAGCCTTGTTGTAAACCTAAACATAAATCAGTATGACGTATCAAACTTGAAGGAAGGTCAGGAAGCTTTTATAAAGTTTGGCGGTAAGACCTTTAAAGGGGTTGTTTCAAGAATAAATCCAATTGCAACGAAAAGCGTATCGGCCACTGGAAGTGAAACGGTTGTAAAGGTTACCGTTGATATTTCAAATAACGATGGAACATTAAAATCAGGATATGATGTTGATGTTGATATAAAAACGGGAGAAAAAAGCGGAATAATCAAGATTCCAGCGGAGGCAGTGATTACAGATAAAAATGACAATGAAAGCGTTTATGTAATTGAAAATGGAGTAGCAAGAAAGAAAAAGGTAAAGATAGGGCTCGCATCTGATGTTGAGACTGAAATTATTGAAGGCCTTAAGGAAGGGGATAAGGTGATACTTAACCCTTCATCCAATATAACAGATGGAACAAAGGTCATTGAAAAGGGTGAGGAGCAGCAATGATAGAGGTTAAGAATCTCTGGAAGGTTTATAGGACAGGCAATATTGAATTTACCGCATTAAAAGGAATTAACCTTTTTATAGGTAAAGGCGAGTATACAGCTATAATGGGCCCATCAGGTTCCGGTAAATCAACCCTTATGAATATCCTTGGCTGCCTTGACAGGCTGACTGAGGGGCGGTACATACTCAATAATAAGGATGTATCAAAGCTTACAGACAATGAACTTGCAAGGATAAGAAACAGGGAAATAGGATTTGTATTTCAGGCCTTTAACCTGCTTCCAAGGCTCAACGCCCTTGAAAATGTAGAGCTTCCAATGATGTATGCAGGGATTTCGGCATGGGAGAGGAGGAGAAGGGCAAGGGAAGCCCTTGCAAAGGTTGGGCTTGAGGACAGAATGTACCATAGACCAAACGAATTGTCAGGAGGACAGAAGCAGAGGGTAGCAATAGCAAGGGCCATTGTTCTTAACCCTTCAGTTCTTATGGCTGATGAACCGACTGGAAACCTTGACACGGCATCAAGCTATGAAATAATGAAGATTTTTCAGGAACTAAATAACGATGGCACAACGGTGGTTATGGTAACCCATGAGCCCGATATCGCTCAGTATACAAAGAGGATAGTCATGGTTAGGGATGGTAATATAATTGAAGACAGGGCTGTTGATAACAGAATAACCCTTTAGGCGGTGAGAAAATGAATATACTTGAAAGTTTCAAGGTTGCAATAGCAAGCATTTTATCGAATAAAATGAGATCTTTTCTTACAATGCTTGGAATAATAATTGGAATTTCATCAGTTATAACCATAGTTTCCATAGGAAAGGGCGGGCAGAGTGCCATTACAGGAGAGTTTAACAAGATAGGAGTAAATGTTTTGGAAGCCACCATTGACACAAGCGCACAAATCAATCAAAACGACTATTTTACGATGAATGATGTTAAAAATATAAAATCAAGGATACCTGAGGTTTTAAATGCTGCTCCCATATTTCAAAAAGGTGGAGTTACCGTTAAGGTAGGAAATGAGACAAAAAGGGCAGTGGTTATAGGGACAAACAATGATTATAACAGCATTTTAAGCGTCAATATGCTGTATGGAAGGTTCATATCTGAAAAGGATGTCCTGTCGGGAAGAAATGTCGTCATAATAGATGATATTAGCTCCAAAAGCCTGTTTGGGTATGTAGACAGTACGGGAAAGACCATAAAAATTGGTGAGCGCTCCATGATGGTAAGCGCTACGATAGTAGGAGTTTATAAAAGCCAGGGGGGAGCCTTTGCATCAAGCTTTGGCGATAGAATGCCAGTTATATTGTATACACCGATAACCTTTGCGGAAAAAATGTTTCAGGATGACTTCAGAATCAATCAGATTGAGATACTCGTGGATAATGCTAAAAGTTTTGAATCTGCTTCAAACTCTATAAACAGGATACTCAGCAGTGCCCATCACAATAAGGATAAATATAAGGTTGACAACCTTATGAAGCAGCTTGATGAGGTAAATAGGATACTCAATATATTTACCATGATAATAGGTGCAATAGCAGGAATTTCCCTTGTGGTTGGAGGAATAGGAGTAATGAACATAATGCTTGTTTCGGTAACTGAAAGGACGAGGGAAATAGGGATAAGAAAGGCAATAGGCGCAACAAGAAGGGATATACTTGTTCAGTTTTTGATTGAGTCAGTAATAATATCCCTTATAGGTGGAGCAATTGGTATGGCACTTGGAATACTCTTTGCGACTATTATAGGATCGTTTTTAGGTATAGCTCCGGGAATTTCATTTCTCACTGTTCTTATTGCATTCCTCTTCTCCTCAGCGGTTGGAATATTCTTTGGAATATATCCTGCAAATAAGGCCTCAAAGCTTGATCCAATTGAAGCACTCAGATATGAATAGAGTTATGAAAGTGTGCAACCCAAATAGGTTGTACACTTTTTTTTCAAATCCCGAGCCTTAGAACTTCTTTGCTAAGCGTGCTGGTGAATGAAATATATTTTTTATTGCAGCGCCGATCTGTAAATTTATCTAACACAACGAGTTATGTTATGAATTGAGTATAATACCTTTTTATGATTCGAAGGAAAATCGATCGATTATTGAGTAATTTCATAGCAAATACTTGGACAATAAGGTTTGTATATTAATATAAATGTCTAATCATGCAATTTATTGCGAAACTTGCGTCAAATTAAACAGGAAAATTTATGTAAAAACACTATTAATTGTTATAAGATTTATGGTATAAGTATATATATATTTATAGTAACCTTAGAAAAAGCAGGGGGGATTTACATGGGGATAAAACCCGATGAGCTTGAACTTTTTCATAATGGAGAGAGTTATCAAAGCTATAATGTTATGGGTGCACATATTGTGGAAGAAGATGGAGTCACAGGCGTAAGATTTACAGTATGGGCACCCAACGCTAAAAGGGTAAGCGTAGTTGGCGATTTCAACAACTGGCATGGAAGTTCCCACGTCATGGAAAGGATAAGGAAATGGGGCATATGGTCGTTGTTTATACCAGGACTTGAGGAAGGGGATCTGTATAAGTATGAAATTGAAACTTCAAGTGGAGAGGTGTTTATGAAGGCAGATCCATATGCCTTTTTCAGTGAGGTAAGGCCTGCCACAGCTTCAAGGGTTTGTAAACTAAACAAATATGTATGGAAAAAACATACATATTTAAGGAGAAAAAGGCCAGTTCCTGTTTACGAAAAGCCTGTGCTTATATATGAAGTGCATTTAGGGTCCTGGAGGAGAAAGGAAAATGGGGATCTTCTATCCTACAAAGAACTTGCGGAGGAGCTTGTGAATTATGCAGCTGATATGGGCTATACCCATATAGAACTGCTGCCCCTTGCAGAGCATCCCTTTGATGGTTCATGGGGATATCAGGGGACAGGATATTACTCTATAACAAGCAGATATGGTACTCCTGAGGACTTTATGTATTTTGTTGATAAATGCCATGAAAAAGGTCTTGGGGTAATAGTAGACTGGGTTCCGGGGCACTTCTGTAAAGATGCCCATGGACTTGCAAGGTTCGATGGGACTCCACTGTTTGAAAATGAAAATCCACTTATATCTGAAAACTATAAATGGGGTACATTAAGCTTTGATTTTGAAAAGCCCGAGGTTAGAAGTTTTCTCATATCAAATGCATATTTCCTATTCGATGTTTTTCATATCGATGGTATAAGGGTAGATGCCGTTGCAAACCTTCTTTATTTGAACTTTGAAAAGGAAGACGGCAGGTGGATCCCAAATGAGTACGGAGGAAGCGAGAACCTTCATGCAATTGAATTTATAAAAAGGCTCAATGAAGTGATATTCAAAGATTTCCCAAATGCTATAATTGCGGCTGAGGATTCCACTACATATCCACTTGTTACAAGGCCTTTAGAATCCGGAGGCCTTGGATTTAACTATAAGTGGAATATGGGGTGGATGAACGATACACTAAGGTATATGGAGATGGATCCTCTATTTAGAAGTGGAAGTCACAACCTTTTAACCTTCTCCTTTGTGTATACCTTTTCTGAAAATTTTATACTGCCACTTTCTCATGATGAAGTTGTACACGGCAAAAGTTCTCTTATAAGCAAGATGTATGGCGACTACTGGCAGAAGTTTGCATCCCTGAGGGCACTTTATGCATATATGATGGCCCATCCTGGCAAGAAACTTCTCTTTATGGGAGGAGAGTTTGGGCAGTTTATAGAGTGGAATTACAAAAGCAGCCTCGATTGGAATCTCTTAGAATATGATATGCATAGAAATTTGCATTATTATGTAAAGACCCTTAACAACTTTTATAAAAAGCACCGAGCTCTGTGGGAGGTTGATCATGGCTGGGATGGCTTTACGTGGATAAATGCCGATGACAATACAAGAAGCATTGTTTCATTTATAAGAAAAGGCAAAAAAGCAGGGGATATGCTTATCTTCATATGTAACTTTACCCCTGTGGTTTATGAGGAATATAGAGTTGGAGTTCCACTGAACTGCAGATATAAGGAGATTTTTAACAGTGACTTAAATATTTATGGAGGTTCTGGCGTAGATAATTCTGTTCCATTAAAGGCGGAGGGGTTTGAATGTTGTGGACAACCTTATTCAATAGTCATGAAGGTGCCACCATATGGTGCAGTGTTCCTAAAGCCGATTAAATAAAATAAAAAATTTCTGGGTAATTGGCAGAACTGGAGGGTAGGTCATGAAGAAAAAAGAATGTATAGCGCTTATACTTGCAGGAGGACAGGGAAGCAGGCTTGGAAGTCTTACAAAAAATCTTGCAAAGCCCGCTGTACCCTTTGGAGGAAGGTACAGGATAATTGATTTTACATTAAGCAACTGCAGTAATTCAGACATAGATACAGTGGGGGTGCTTACTCAGTACCAGCCCCTTGTATTAAATTCATATATAGGAATAGGCAGCCCGTGGAATCTTGACAGAAACAACGGAGGCGTTACTCTCCTTCCTCCCTATACGGATACTGAAGGGAGAAAATGGTTTAGAGGAACAGCAGATGCAATATATCAGAATATATTTTATGTAAACCAATTCGATCCTGATTATGTTCTTGTGCTTTCAGGAGACCATATATACAAGATGGATTATTCGAAAATGCTAGCCTTCCATAAGAAGAAGGGGGCGGATGCTACAATATCAGTTATTGAAGTATCGTGGGATGAGGCCAGCAGGTTTGGGATAATGAATACTGAACGAGATGGAAGAATCATAGAGTTTGAAGAAAAGCCAAAGGTTCCAAGAAGCAACCTTGCTTCCATGGGAATATATATTTTCAACTGGAAACTGCTTAGGGATTTCCTTATAGAGGACAGCAAAAATGAAAATTCAAGCCATGATTTTGGAAAAAACATAATCCCTTCCATGCTTAAGGATGGAAGAAGGATGTTTGCATATAGATTTAAGGGGTACTGGAGGGATGTCGGAACCATTGAAAGCTTTTATGAAGTTAACATGGATCTCATTTCTGACAGTTCTGAACTGGATATTTACGATTCAAACTGGAAGATATATTCTGAAAATTCCACTCAGCCTCCCCATTATGCAGGTCCAGATGCATCAGTCAAGTGTTCCCTTATTAATGAAGGCTGTGTAGTATTTGGAGAAGTGGAAAATTCAATACTCTTTCAGGGAGTTTACGTAGGAAAGAATGTAAAGATAAAGAATTCTCTTATTATGCCTGGTGCAAGGATAATGGATAATGCTACACTTGACAGGGTAATTGTTGGAGAAGGTAGCATTGTAAGGGAAGGAGTAAAGCTTATCGGAGGAAAGGAGCATAAGCAGACAGAAAACTACGATGTCTCCGATACTGGAATAATAGTTATAGGTGAAAACACTGTGATTTAATGAATTGTGATGGTTTTATTTTCAAAAGATGCTGAGATGATTTATAAAAACGGGTTGGGGTGAAATAGATGAATGAAGTGTTAGGAATCATCAACGACGCAAGATATGATTATAATCTTAAGGAGATAGGAAATTACCGTTCCATGGCCTCAATCCCCTTTGGGGGAAGGTACAGGATGATCGATTTTGTGCTTTCAAACATGATAAATTCAGGGATTCAAAACGTTGGAATACTCGTTCAGAGGAATTATCGATCGATTATAGGACATTTGCGCTCACCCAAGGAATGGGATCTCGACAGGAAAAGAGATGGGCTTTTTATACTTCCACCTGGATATGATTTCGGAATACCAGGGGCTTTAATGGGGGATCTTCAAGTAATACACAGTAATCTCGATTATATAGCAAGGTGTAAACAGAAAGAAGTTATAATATCCGGTGTAAACATACTCTGCAATATAAACTACAGTGAGGCACTGAGATTTCACATGGAGAATCGTAACGATATTACGGTAATCTACAAGGATATGGGAGATGATATGAGGGATTTATCGATGTGTACCAATCTTGAGGTTGGAGATGATGGAAGAATACTTGATATGGAAGTAGGTCCCGATGAAAGTATAGGAACCGCCATGTCAATGAATATGTATATATTAAGTAAGAAGCTTCTTGCCAAGATTACCCAGAGATGCATATCAAGGGGAAAAACTGATTTTGTCAAAAACGGAATAATAGAAAACATAGGAAAGCTTAAAATATACGGCTTTAAATTCGATGGCTATGTTGCACACGTCAATTCGATTCAGGATTATTACAGATACAGCATGGAGCTTTTAAACACCGATAAATGGCACGAGATATTTTTTAAGAATGGAAGAATATATACAAAGGCAATGGACAACGGTCCTGCAAAATATATGAAGGGTTCAACGGTTAAAAACTCCTTAATAGCGAATGGATGTATAATAGAAGGTAATGTTGAAAACAGCATACTTTTTAGAAAGGTTAAAGTTCATAAGGGAGCACAGATTAAAAACAGCATCGTGATGCAAAACTGTGAAATAGGGGAGGAAGCCATACTCGAAAATGTAATTCTTGATAAAGACAGCAAAATTACTAAGGGGCGCCACATTACGGGTTCTGATGGCTTTCCGATTGTAATAGAGAAAAAAACAGTTATATAACAGGGGGATATGAAATGAATATACTTTTTGCAGCTTCAGAAGGGGTTCCGTTTATAAAGACAGGGGGACTTGCAGATGTTATAGGATCCCTTCCAAAGGCTTTAAAGAAATACGGGCTGGACGTAAGGGTGATGCTTCCAAAACATGGAGGCATACAAGAGAGTTTCAAGGAAAAGATGACGACCAGACAGGTAATTAACGTACCTTTAAGCTGGAGAAATCAATATTGCGGAATACAGGAAATGGAGTATGATGGTGTTCACTTTTATTTCATAGACAACGAATATTACTTTAAGCGTGAAGGGCTTTACGGATATAACGATGATCCCGAAAGATATGCATTTTTCTCTAAGGCAGTTTTAGAATCCCTTCCCCACCTCGGTTTTAAGCCCCATATACTTCACTGCCATGATTGGCATACTGGACTTTTAAGCGTATTTTTAAAGGCGCATTATGGAGGGAATCCTTTCTATAGCGATATAAAAACGGTTTTTACAATCCACAATCTCCACTATCAGGGAGTGTTCTCAAAAAGTATACTTGGGGATATATTAGGACTTGGGGATGAGTACTTCAACATTGACGGGCTGGAATACTACGGATCTGTAAACTGCCTGAAGGGTGGCCTTGTATTTTCAGATAAGCTAACAACTGTTAGCAAAACCTATGCAGGTGAGATCAAATACCCCTACTTTGGAGAAGGGCTTGATGGAATACTTAGAAAGAGGCAATGTGATTTAACAGGAATATTAAACGGAATAGATTATGATGAGTACAATCCGTATACCGATAGGTTTATATACGCAGTTTATGAAAATGGAGCTGAAAATAAAAAGGAGAATAAAATAAGGCTTCAGCAGGAACTGGGGCTTCCACAGAGGGACGTTCCCCTGATGGGAATGGTAACAAGGCTTGTAGATTCAAAGGGGCTCGATTTAGTTAATTGTGTATTAAATGAAATACTCGATATGGATGTTCAAATGGTGGTTTTAGGGACGGGAGAAAAAAAATACGAGGATATGTTTAAATATTATGCTTATAGATATTGTGATAAGATGTCAGCAAACATAAGGTTTGATAACACCCTTGCCCACAGGATCTATGCAGCATCGGACCTTTTCCTTATGCCCTCACGCTTTGAACCCTGTGGCCTTGGACAGATAATAGCTCTGAGGTATGGAAGCCTTCCTATAGTCAGGGAAACGGGTGGGCTTAAGGACACGGTAGTGCCCTACAATGAATATACAGAAGAGGGGAATGGTTTTAGTTTTACAAATTATAACGCCCACGATATGCTCTATACCATAAGGCGTGCTGTAGGATTTTATTACGACAAAGATAAATGGAACAGAATTGTAAAAAATGCGATGGATAGCAACTTTAGCTGGGAAAGGTCGGCAGGAGAGTATGAAAAGCTTTATAGAAGCATGATAAAATAGAAAGGCCTGTGCCTTTCTATTTTATCGTTCATCCACTTTCTTCATATTATTTTTGTGCACATTTTTATATCATGAGAAGAAACAGGAATTATAAAATCCCTGTTTCTTCTCACTAAAAATAGATTAGAGGAAGAGCATTTGAAAGCATTAAACTTAAAAATAAATATGAACAGACTGCGGTCAAAGATGGTGAACAGAGATAACTCTGAAAGCATTTAGCTTCTTAGAGAGGTTTTTGTTATCTGCATATGTTTATGAAGTATTAAGGATTTATCTGTTTTGATGCACTGAAAGCCTGTCTTACTGTAGGCACAGTCTCTGAAGCTCCTAAAATAAGAGCGATGGAGAACAATCCATCAAACCTGATAGATTCTGTACATTGATGACATCCCTAAGAGAAATAGCTAAAATAAATGGTAGGAGTTAAAGCCGAGACAAACCACTAAAATCAATGTGGAGGCAAAACAAGATTCTATGCTTTTGCAGGAGAATTGCTGAATTTGCTTCTTTATATTTAGGAAATAGAAGGGAGGAACTCAGGGTTTGAACTGTGTAAGAATCACACCATCGAAGCTGCAGGGAAAAGTAAAGATTCCCCCATCGAAAAGCCTTTGCCATAGAGCAATTATAGCTGCAGGACTTGCCAGTGGAATAAGTCATATAGAGAATGTGATATTTTCTGAGGATATTACAGCTACCTGTAATGGTATGAAAGCGTTAGGAGTAGAGATTCAAAAGAACCGCAGCGGTTTGGTGATAAAAGGGGCACAGCCGCTGCATCTAAGGGAAGAAGAAATTAATTGTATTGAATCTGGCTCAACTTTACGTTTTTTAATTCCCATTGCTCTTTTGACAGGGGAGAAGATCACGTTCCAGGGTAGAGGTAGTCTAACAAGTCGGCCCCTAACTCCTTATTATAAAATCTTTGAAAAACAAAACATATATTATAGCAGTCAAGAAGGGCTACCCCTTACTTTACAGGGATATCTTGCGCCGGGAGATTACGAAATAGCAGGAAATATAAGTTCTCAATTTATTACAGGGCTTCTATTTGCACTTCCACTTTTAGAGGGAGATTCCAGGGTTATTATCACCACTGAATTGGAGTCCAAAGGATATGTTGATTTAACCCTGGATGTTTTACGCGAGTTTTTCATAAGGGTTGAAAATCGTCGTTATAGAGAGTTTTACATTCCAGGGAATCAAAAATATGTTGCAAAGAATTATAAGGTGGAAGGAGACTTTTCTCAAGCAGCCTTCTGGCTGGCAGCAGGAATACTTGGAGGACAGGTTGAATGTACTGATTTAAATAGGAATTCCCTTCAAGGGGATAAAGTCATTGTAGACATTATCAAGGAAATGGGAGGAAATATATCCATAGAGGGGGATACAATCACAACAAGGGCTTCAAGGACAAAGGGGATTACCATTGATGCTTCCCAGTGTCCTGACCTTGTACCAATCTTGACAGTTTTAGGGGCACTCAGTGAGGGGACGACTGAAATTATCAATGCAGGAAGACTTCGAATAAAGGAATCTGACCGATTAAAGGCGATTGCTACAGAGCTAAATAAATTAGGTGCAGAGGTAAAAGAAGAGTCGGAAGGCTTAGTGATTCATGGAAAAGAGCAGTTAAGAGGAGGAACAGTGGATAGTTGGAATGATCATCGTATAGCGATGGCACTTTCTATTGCTTCCATAAAATGCACTGAACCGGTGGAGATCATAAACAGCGGTGCTGTAAAAAAATCCTATCCTGAATTTTTTAAAGACTTTTTAATGTTAGGAGGAATTGTAAATGAGTGGAGTATGGGGGCAAAGGATTAAGTTTTCAATTTTTGGAGAATCTCATGGAAAAGCAATAGGGATAACTATTGATGGACTTCCGCCTGGAATAAACCTTGATTTGGAGGAGATTGAATTTGAGATGGGGAGAAGGGCCCCTGGAAAAAATGAATTTTCTACTCCAAGGAAGGAAAAGGATAGTTTTGAAATATTGAGCGGATATTTTAATGATCATACTACAGGGGCTCCACTATGCGCTGTTATATGGAATGGCGATCAGCATTCAAAGGACTATGAGCAGCTGAAAAACGTTTTACGGCCGGGACATGCAGATTATACAGGCTATGTCAAATATGCAGGATTTAATGACTATAGAGGGGGAGGACATTTTTCCGGACGTTTAACTGCTCCTCTGGTCTTTGCAGGAGCTGTGGCAAAGCAGATTTTAGCTAAAAGAGAGATTTTTATTGGAAGTCATATCTACCATATAGGAGGGATATATGACGTTCCTTTTGATAAAGTAAGAATAGAACCTCAGCTTTTGAGAGAACTTAGAAGAAACAGTTTTCCCGTGTTAGATGAAAAAAAAGGCCAGGAAATGAAAAATTTGATATTGGAAACAAAAAAAGAGCTGGATTCTATTGGTGGAGTGATAGAGGCGGCAGCGGTGAATTTGCCGGCAGGTTTAGGTTCTCCTTTTTTCGATTCTGTAGAAAGCAATCTAGCACATCTATTATTTTCTATTCCTGCGGTGAAAGGAGTAGAATTTGGAACAGGTTTTGAGATTGCAAAAATGAAGGGCTCTCAGGCTAATGATGAGTATTACATAGAAAATGGAAAAGTAAAGACATTTACAAATCATAACGGAGGAATATTAGGAGGAATTACAAGTGGAATGCCCTTAATTTTTAGAGCTGCTTTTAAACCTACAGCTTCTATAGGAAAGATTCAAAAAACCATTGATATATCTAAAAAAGAGAGTACACAGTTGCAAGTGAAAGGACGTCACGATCCCTGTATTGTACAAAGGGCCATACCCGTAGTGGAAGCTGTAACAGCCATGGCTATTTTAGATTTACTGTATTCCAATTAAGGTTTTAAGGTGTGGGATGCAAATGAAGGAGTTGTTAGAATTAAGGAAAGAGATGCATCAAATGACAGGTATACCTCCAATAACTAGATTATTGAAAGTGTTTTTAAGGAGGGAGAAGGTATGGGAAAAAGAATGGATACCAATAAAAACATCGTATTTATAGGAATGCCGGGTTGCGGTAAATCCAGTATAGGAAAGATTGTTGCGGAAAGACTTAAGCTGCCTTTTTATGATGTGGATGAGTACATCGAAAAAAAAGCAGGAAAGACAATCAAGGAGATTTTTCAGCATGGAGAAGAGCATTTTAGAAGAATAGAAAGCGAAGCCATAAGGGAAATCAGTCAAAATCGTCCCTCGGTGATATCTACCGGAGGGGGAGCAGTAAAGGTTCCTCTCAATATGAAAATATTACGGGAAAATTCAGTCATATTCTTTATAAACCGGCCGATAGAGAAGATACTTCAGGATATCGATATATCTGTACGACCTCTTTTGGCAGGAGATGCGTCAAAGATTTATGAGCTTTATCAGGAAAGATATCCCTTGTACAAGAAGTATTGCGATATTGAGGTTATGAATGATAGGGAGTTTCAGGATGTTGTAAATAAAATCATTCGTTTTTTAGGGAAAATGCTGTATGATGGTTTAGAGTAGCTAGAACTTCTATCAGTTTATTATCCACGGCTTATTACTGCTAAAAATGTTCCAGCAATTTTTAGTTTTAAAGATAATGATATAATGGGGATATACTAATAAATGAAAACGAAAAAATGGAGGATTGCGTTATGTTCACGGATATCATATGGGATTTTGATGGAACGCTTTTTGATACATATCCCGGTATGGTTGATGCTTTTCAAAGAGCTTTAAAGGAGGATGGTATAGAGGAGGATGGAGAAGATATTTTAAGTCTTATGAAAAGCTCGCTGAGTTGTGCAGTTAATCATTATAAGGATAAATATTCTTTAAGGGATGATTTTATTGAAAGGTACAGCGCCTATGAAAAAAATATAGAAGAGACTAAAAGGGCTCCATTTCCATATGCAAGGGAGATATGTGAGGCTGTGATTAAGAAGGAGGGAAGAAATTTTCTTCTCACTCACAGGGGAAATTCAACTCATAAATATCTAAAATATTATGAAATGGAATCTCTCTTTGCCGAAATAGTTACAAAACACTACGGCTTTAATAGAAAGCCCCATCCCCAGGGTTTTTTATATTTGATAAATAAATATAAAATTGATAAAAGCCGTGCCCTTGGAGTGGGAGACAGAGAACTTGATGTGCTTGCGGCTAAAAATGCAGGTATTAAAGCCTGCCTCTATATGACATATGAAATTCCACCAGTTAAGGAAGCGGATTATACTATAACTTCACTTAAGGAGATGTATGACATTTTAGATCTATAATAATTAATGTTCTGACCAATAATAATCTGCTGCTATCTGCAGAATATGGACATGCTATTTTTTCAAAAAAGCGGAGATAATATAATATATGAAATACACATCGAGGGGGCAAGTAGAAGTTCTTAATGAGTGGGCAGCTGAGAAGCCTTAGTGGAGTTCGTGGTGTTTAAGTTCAGTCAGCTTTAAAAGCTTACTTGGCTGCAGCTACCCCGAATCTTAGAACTTCTCTGCGCAAGCGAAGCAGTAAATTGAATATGTTATTTTATTGCAGAGTCTTTTAAAGACAAAACTAGCAGTAAATGAATGATTGATCACCAATATAAGCGTATATATTTTTCAGAGTATCACATTGAATTACTTTATTATCTGTACTATCTTTATAGCCAATCCTTTATTTTTTACAAGCTTCTTATCCATGGCTTTTAAAATTAGAAAATATAGTCCAAGGACTGCAAGACCGACAACTACCCCTATAAGCTCTGCACTTTTGGAGTAGCCCTTTGATATAAGTGTATAGAAAGCTGCTGCATAGGATGCTATTAAAAGTATTGCAGGGATTACGTATGTAATAAAGGCTGCAAACATAACTCCCTTTGTCGATGAATCTATTTTTACAAACTGGCCAACTGATGCATTTACAGAGTTTTCTGCTTCAACTATGAGGCTTGTACTTTCACAGCCGCCACATGAGCCGCAGTTGCCTCCGCAGCCTGAAGCGCGGAAAACTTCAACCTCTGCTTTATCTCCCTTTACTTTAATTACTCTACCGAATTGTTCCATATAAACTCCCCCTGTGATAGGTTCTAATATTATTTAATCACTTTTTTATGGATAAAACAATATTCGTCGCGTATTTAAAAAACTTCCTGCAGATAAACTGCAGGAAGTTTTTATAATTCACTTTTCGACTGTAAGGTTAAATCTTCTGAAATTGACACCAGAAGGTTTTATTTTTTAACTATTTCATTTACAAAGCCGGGTTCGCCGTCAAACTCAGAGGGTGTTACCCTATAAGTGAAGTCACTATTAGCATTTGTGATAAAGGATTTTATCCAGGCATGTCTGAGTCTGTAAAGGGTTTCAATATCTGCACCTACTGATTCCCAGTATCCCCTGTGGAGACATCTAATGTTGTTCCACTGAACCCTGTCAGGCTCATTTTTTACAACGATGTTTACAAGGTCGCAGGGCATGCCTTCAAGAAGGTAGTTATTTAGAGCTTTATATATTTCAGGAGCTGTACCGATGGGGAAATGGGACTTTGCTTCATTTCCACAGTATGCCCCCTGTTCTTCGTAAACCTTAAGAGCAATGTCAACTGCTTCCTGGCCATACTTTTTGAATGCCTTTGCAAGAATTTCAGCATGTCTTGTTTCTGCAATGTCAATTCTTCCCTGAAGCCAGCCATGGATATTTGATAAATCTATAAGATCTTCTATAGGCTTATCTTCAAGAGGAAGGCCGTAATTTTCCTGGGCAGATTTAACTATTGTTTTAATATCGCTGCCAAATTTATCTTCAAAGGCATCAATTAAATTCTTTTCGAGATGTTCATATAATTTTATTTTGTTAAATACCCATGAATGTATTGGCGCTAAAAATGCACTCATGTTATCTCTCCCTTCAATATTATCTGCACAATAGAAGTATAATATTTATTGATAAGTGATACTGTAATTTTTATCACATATCGTATCACATTATGTTTCCAGAAATTTCGCAGCTAAAAAAATAAATAGGGCGTAGCCCCTTGATATGTAATGGTTTAGATGAATAATAATTGAAATATGTAAATTCCGATTTT
>NZ_SOAZ01000019.1 GCF_004364155.1 Fonticella tunisiensis
AAAATCGGAATTTACATATTTCAATTATTATTCATCTAAACCATTACATATCAAGGGGCTACGCCCTATTTATTTTTTTAGCTGCGAAACTTCTGGAAATATTGTAGTTTAATTGAGTGTTACAAGGGACGGTTAATGACTTATTGTTTTGGGGCATTAATCGTCATTTTTTATTTGCTAGACGCGCCGAAGGGACGATAGCAAATAGAATCAAGCAGATGGTTATCAGGTAGAACCATTTATGCAATAACCCTTAACAATGCCCGGGCTTGGAAAAAGGGACAGACGCTTGGGGTACTATTACAAAAATATTACTCTTAATGAAGGAATTTCTATAGATTAGTAGAAATTACTAAGTATGAAGTTAGGTAGATAGAAGCCTGTATAGGTTTTGAACACTTCAAAGTAAAGGTACTAAAATGCTAGAGTTCCTGGAGTCCTTTCTTTTAAGTAATAGCCGAAAAGTATTATTGAGCTTCTCCCAGGTAAATGAAATAGAGCCGCAGGCATAGCACAGGTTAAGGGGATTTAAGGAATGCGGCATTTTATTTGGGATAGAGGAAACAAATTCCGGCTTGATGAACACGGAAAAAGATAGTATGTCTAAAAAGCAAGTTATTGGGGGCGGTTAATGACTTATTGTTTTAGGGCATTAACCGCCCCTTAATTACTTATTGAAATTAACTTCCGCTTTTTTTCTATGAAGTTTTTAATAGTCATGAATTTTTTAGTGTCACCTAATATGATGGCCCCTACAATGCGTTTATTACGGATGAATAGTTTGTAGTACCTATTGTTTTTATCGTCAACTTCAATTAACAATTCAGTATCCTGTCGCTCTTCAATATCGCCTATTGAATTCAGCGATAGGCCAAAGGCATCCATTATGGTGACTGGTGCCGGAGGTTCAAAAATTAAACCTTGATTACATATGTTTGCTCCAGCAATTTTTCCTTGCTGCGTTGCTATGCTCCATAGGCCATAAACTCTTCCGTTAAACTCAGCGATATCCCCGGCTGCAAAGATGTCATTTACATTGGTTTCCATTCTTTCATTTACCTTTATACCTCTACTTATAGAGAGCGATGTATTTTGAGCGATTTGAATATTTGGCATAATTCCTGTAGAATAAATGACCATATCGCAGGATCTTTGTATTCCTTCTTGCGTGATAAAGCCTTCAACCTTATCATTACCCAATATCTCATTAATTTGGGTATTCAGCATAACCTCCACACCATGGGATTCAATGGATTGTTTTAGTTTATTGGATGCAAAATCGTCGAGCTGACGTGCCATTAAACGTGGAGCAAATTCTGCAATAATTATTTTCTTACCACTTTTACAAAGTACATTTGCAATTTCAAGATTTTGAACACCGCCACCAATTAAGAGAACTGTTTTAATATTCTTTAAATAATCTATGACCATAAATGCTTCATTCAGTGACCTGAGGGTAAATACTCCCAATTTATCAATACCCTCAATCGGAGGGGTAAGGTTGCTTGCACCATTTGCAAGAAGCAACCTGGAATATGAAACAGAAGCTCCGCTTTGTAGAATTATTTCTTTTTTTTCAGGAGCCAGGCCAACGACTCTTTGTCCCAAACAAAGTGTAATGTTATTAGATTCATACCATTGCTTATTTTGAATTAAGATTTTTTCCTCATCCAAGCCACCTAAAAGACTCTTGGAAAGTTTAATGCGATAGTAAGGATGAAATTTTTCCTCACCGAATACAAGAATCTCACTTTGTTGATCTATATTACGTATTGCTTTAACTGCTGAAACAGCAGCAGCTCCGTTACCAACGACAACGATTTTTTTATTCAAGGATATCACCTCACTATTTGTATGATTTGTGTTTGTATAATTGTGTATGTGCACCTGCAGATAATCTTTGATGTAATCCTCGAGTATAAATTGATTATATGTTAAATTCATGACAATATATGTGATTACAATCAATTTAGAGAAGCAAAGGGTAAAAAGATTTGATTAACAATACGCGAGGGGCAATTCACATTTGATTGATGTTATAGGTATATGCTTTATTCTATAATCTATATTATAGCTATAGACACGAACAAATATTATGATATAAAGTAATTATAAGGGATAGATATATTTTTATCGCAGAAGTGTTCTGAATATTTTTTATATATAGAGAGAAAGGGGTGTTTTTAATGAAAAATATCGATATTGGAAATGGTAAAATCAATGCTTCCGAGATTTCCCTTGGCTGTATGAGAATTGCAAACCTTGAAGTTAGCGAGGCAACCAAGCTTATTAATACTGCCATGGAGGAAGGAATCAACTTTTTTGACCATGCTGATATATATGGGGGAGGAAAATCCGAGGAAGTTTTTGCAGAGGCTGTTGATATGAAGCCCAGTGTTAGGGAAAAATTTATTATTCAGACCAAATGTGGTATCCGAAAGGGATTTTATGATTTTTCAAAGGAGCATATTTTAAACTCTGTTGAGGGCAGCTTGAAGAGGCTGAGAACCGACTACATAGATATACTGCTTCTGCATCGTCCTGATACATTAATGGAGCCTGAGGAGGTTGCAGAAGCCTTTGATATATTGCACAGCAGCGGCAAGGTTAGGTACTTTGGAGTAAGCAACCATAATCCCATGCAGATTGAACTGCTTAACAAATATTTAAACCAGAAGATAATAATAAATCAGCTGCAGTTAAGCATAACCCACACCGGTATGATTGATTTCGGGCTTAATGTCAACATGAAAAAAGACGCCTCTATTGACAGGGATGGAAGCGTTTTGGAATACTGCCGTTTAAAGGACATAACAATTCAGGCGTGGTCGCCACTTCAGTATGGTTTCTTTGAAGGTGTATTCCTGAATAACGATAAATTCCCAGAGTTGAATAGGAAAATAAACGAAATAGCAGAGGTTAAGGGTGTACAAAACATAGCCATCGCCATTGCCTGGATATTAAGGCACCCCGCCAAAATCCAAACAATAGTTGGTACAACAAACAGCCAGCGCCTTAAGGATATCTGCAAGGCTTCCCAAGTTGAGTTAACAAGACAGGAATGGTATGAATTATATAGAGCAGCAGGAAATCAGTTGCCATAGGATACGCAGAGTGCTAAATGAGAAATGCACTTTGTGCCTTTATACTATACTCTAGAGGGAAGGGCAAAAAACTTTGAGATTATATTCGAGAGAAAAATAGATGAAGAAGAATAGGGGTGAGGGGTAATAAAATGAACGAGGTCTTAATGCAAATAAAAAATAGAAAATCTGTGAGGGTGTTTGAAGAGAGACAAGTTGAAGATGAGGTTAAAAATGAAATATTAAATGCTGCCCTTGAAGCTCCCACTGCGGGAGGAATGATGCTATATAGCATACTTGATATTACTGATGAAAGGTTAAAGGAAAGGCTTTCAGTGGTCTGCGATAATCAGCCATTTATTGCAAAGGCGCCTTTGGTGCTTGTATTTCTTGCAGATTATCAAAGATGGTATGATGCATATTGTTTTGAAGGCTGTAATCCGAGAAAACCCGGGGAAGGTGATATTCTTCTAGCCTGTGCCGATGCAATAATAGCTGCACAGAATACGGTTGTAGCAGCAGAATCCCTGGGGGTTGGTTCCTGTTATATTGGAGATATAATTGAAAACTGCGAAACAGTCAGGGATCTTTTGGATCTTCCTGATTATGTTTTACCTGCTGCTATGGTGGTTTATGGTTATCCTGCGGAGTCTCAAAGGATCAGAAAAAAACCTGTTCGCTTTGAAAAGGATTATATAGTCTTTAAAAACAAATATCGCAGGCTAACAAAGGAAGAGCACAGGGAGATGCATAGTATAAGAAATAAAAAATCAGGTCTTTTAGAGAGGGACGCCAGTGAAATTATTAAAGCTAATTGTGCACGCAAGTATATGTCCGATTTTTCACTGGAAATGAATAGATCTGCATCTGAATACCTTAAAAAGTTCAGGGAAAAATAAAATAAATATATACAAGGGACGGTTAATGACTTATTGTTTTATGGCATTAGCCGTCATTTTTTATTTGCCGGACGAGGCCGAAGGGACGACAGCAAGTAGAATAAAGCAGACGGTTATCAGATAAAACCATTTATGCAGTAACCCTTGATAATGTCCCTGCTTGAAAAGGGGGACAGACGATCAAGGACCGTTATAAAAATATTACTCTTAATGAAGGGGGTTATATGAATTGGTAGAAATTACTAAGTATGAAATTAGATAGATAGAATTCTGGCAGAACTAATCTGCAGGTAAAACGGAGGGCGGAAGGATTGATAATATGTACGTAAATATCAGATTTGCAACAGAAAAGGATCTCGAAATACTAGAGGAATATAGAGGCAGGGGTATAGGTACTAAAATGCTAGAGTTTCTGGAGTCTTTTCTTTTAAGTAATGGCCGAAGAGTATTATTGAGCTCCTCCCAGGTAAACGAAATAGAGCCGCAGGCATGGCACAGGTTAAGGGGATTTAAGGAATGCGGCATTTTATTTGGGATAAATGAAGGGGGAGTTGGATATTTGTACAAGTAATTTTGTATATAAATCCCAGGAGCAAACAAATTCCGGCTTGATGAACACGGAAAAAGATAGTATGCCGCAAGGGGTATAAGAGATATTCTTTAAGTTTTTGAGGAGGTAACATGATGAATTTTAATGAAGGATTCAAGGAAATAAGGTTTAAGATGAAGGAAAAGGAAAGGCTTCAAAGTCTTAAGAGTAGGGCTGAGTATCAGCAGAAGGAGCTCATGGAGAGAAAAGGGGAGCTTCAGGAGATACTTAAAAAGGAAGAAAAGGACGTTGAAAAGCTTGAGGGCATGTCTTTAACGCGCTTCATTCATATGATTAAGGGTGATATGGATGATGCCCTTTTCAAGGAACAGCAGGAGGCCATTGCTGCTAAAATGAAGTATGACGGGGTTTGCTCGGAGCTTGAGCTAGTAAACAGCGAAATAGAAAATGTACGCAGGCAGATATACGCCCTTGGAGACCTTGAGGGGCAGTACATGGCTCTTATAAGGGAAAAGGAGGAGTACATTAAAAACAATCCTGCTTTTTACACCGATGAGCTTGAAGCTATAGTTGAAAAGCAAGCGGAAGTTAGAAGAACAATAAAGGAACTTCAAGAGGCTTTATACGCAGGAAGAGAGCTAATGGTCGCCCTTGAAGGTGTGAAGGAAAGTCTTAGCTCTGCGGAAGGCTGGGGAGTTTACGACATGATGGGAGGAGGGTTTATAGCTACTATGGCTAAGCACTCTAGGCTTGATGAAGCAAGTGAAAGGATAAACACAGCACAGTCGCTTTTAACCAGATTTCACAGGGAGCTTAAGGATCTAGGTGAATATCTTGACATAAGCATAGACATTGGCTCCTTCCTGGGTTTTGCAGATTACTTTTTTGATAACTTTTTTACCGATTGGACAGTACAAAATAAAATTCACGATGCTATGGCCAGGGTAGAAGACGCTGTTTACAGGGTAAACTCCCTGATAAGTAAAATAGAAGGTCAGCTGGATGAGGCGCAAGAGGAATTTGAGAAACTTGAAAAGCAGAGGCTGGAAGTTATTGAAAGAGCTTAAGCAAGCACTTATAAGGGACGGTTAATGACTTGTTATTTTAGGGCATTAGCCGTCCATTAACTACCTAAACTAATTAAACCAAACAGCAAATACAACCTAAAAACCGGGAAGGAAAAAATCTATGTTTAGCCTTATAAAGGAAAAGAATTACGATTTATATCAATTCATAATCGGAACCTTTCTCTTCACTATCGCTGCATCCCTGTTCGTGTTTATAAGGATCTGGTACAGAGGCAGCCTGAGATATGCCTTTCTAATATGGAACATATTCCTCGCCTGGGTCCCCTTTTACCTAAGCCTCATCTTAACCCAGAGTAATTTAAGAAGCAGAGCCCTAAAGTTTATAACCGCCTTTCTTTGGATTATCTTTTACCCCAACGCCCCTTATATCATCACAGACTTTATCCACCTGTCAGCATACAACTTCTATAAATCAGGGGCCCATGCCTTTAATGCCAACTTTAACATCTGGTATGATTTCTTCCTGATCTCCATTTTCGTCGTAAATGGGCTAATACTGTCCTATGCTTCGCTGAACCTTATACATAACTATGTTAAAAAGCATATTGGTAGAGTTCGAGGGTGGATTTGTGTTGGCGCAGTATCGGCTTTAAGTGGATATGCAATTTACCTTGGGAGGTTCATAAGGGTGAACAGTTGGGAGATTGTGAGCAACCCGGGGTATTTGGTTGGGGTGCTTCTGGGGAATTTGGATGTTAGTGGAATTAGGTTTACGGCGCTGTTTGGGGGGATGGTGTTTGGGTTGTATGTGGGGTTTTACTTGGTTGGGAGGAGATGAATAGAATATAAACGGCCATAACCCTTATAAAACATATGCACTAAGGCCCAAGTGTACTATGTCTAAGACATTCACATGAAATACTATAGGATGCCTTATATTAGATTATAAAGAAATGGGGAGATAGAAATTGTTTATAATTAAAAACACGCCAAATAATACGGGAGTTTCAGTTTATGGTGATCATATGGATTTTGAAAATCTTTATGAGGCCTTGCATAATGTAGCAGGCGATGAGTATGAGTTTCCCTCCTATTCATCTGCCAGAATAAGGGTTTTAGGAGTATGCTATGACCTCCGCCATGCCATGATGGGGGGCAGGGAAGTGGAGTTTGTAGATAATGGCATGGACGCCGAGAAAAAGAGGCGGATGGATATTGTTGCCCCTGACAAAAACCTGTATTTGAAGATAAATGTGCTGTGGCCTGAGATGCTTTTTGTTACTATGGCACTCAACGATTTTATAAATCTTTACGCCAGAAAGAAGGCTAAGCTTAAATTTGAATTTGTACTTGACCGATGCAACATATGGGACCCATACATTGCGATAGTCCGTCTTTTTCAGTCAGAAATTGCAAAGTGTGTAAAGGAAACGGTTTCCGAAGCTTCCTTCGCTCGAATGATGAATATAATGAATAAAGACTATCCATGGATGGACGGCTATATTACCCAGTACTTAGACCTTTTAAATCTCAAATTTATCAATATGAACAGTGAAAAGCGTCTTAAAAGCATACCTACCATGGCGAAGAGGCTTGCCGAGCAGGGAGATGAATATCAAAGAGTTAAAGAAGAGGTAATTGTCGCAGCAAAGGAATATGGCCGCTCAGTTGAGGATATAAGGCTAAGGGAGGAGTATCCTGAGGAGATTGTGTGGTAGGGGGAAAAAGGGATACATATCTCTAAACCATTGATATAACTAACTTTTTCTTAATACAAAAAGGAAATTCACCCCAAATGTCGAATATATTAAGTGACACCAAAATAATCCAACAAAGAGGCGAATTCCACTTCCTTAAATAATAAAAAAATTGGGAAATATTATGTAACCAGTTTTTATTTGATGAATACATTATTACCAGGAAAGGATAGGACAAATTTCGATACGGTAAAGATTTATCCTATTCCTAAAAATAATATCTATAAGGTGGTATTTTTATGTATTCAGATGAATATGAGTCATATTATCCTTATTACGAAGGATATGGCGGATATGATGCATATAGCGGATATGATGGATATAGCGGAACTACAGGATACTACAATTATAGTAATTCTGGTAACCCTGATGGATGGTGGTTTAGGAGAAGGCGCTTCTTCCCATTCTTTCCATTCTTCTTCCCGTTCTTTTTCATTTGGTAAAATGCTTTGGAATATGAAATAAGGTAAAGTGGCAGGCTCATGAGTTAGCAGGCTGCTTTGCTCATGGAAAAAGAAAATTTGATGAAGCCTTAAAGGCACTGCCGGATTCAAAAAGTTTAGCTAAAGTAGCAGCTAAGGAAGGGCCTGACTTTAGTAATCAGCTTTGGTGAGATACATTACCTGACAACTGCAGAGTTTCTAGTCAAGAATAATGATATATTGATCCCCATCTATATAATAGGTGGGGATTATTTTACGCTTATATAAATTTCATAATATTAAAATTAAGTATAAATATAATAACCATAACATATCTATCAGAAAATTCAAGAGCATGAAATCCTTTAGTTCTAAAATAAAATAGCATCTGAAAGAATTACTTAACTTATAAAATAAATATGTATAAATATGCATTTTTACTATTTACATATAATGGTACTGGTGTATATAATAAACATATAAATTATAAGGAGGTAATAGTCATGAAAAGGAAAAATTACATTATCGCTGTATTAACTCTTTTACTGGCTCTATTCCCTGTTGTTAATGCTGTGGCAAAAAGCAATCAACCCAAAATCAAAGAAAACAAACAAATCACTGACCTTAATGAACTTTATAATAGGGCAGTAAAAGGGGTAAGTGACAAACAAGAAAAGCATGCAGAAAAATGGATATTTAAAAATCATACTACGAATGAAATTGTAGAGGTTGACGCCCTATCCACAACACAAATACTTAAATCAGTTATAACTAACGACTATGAGGAAATCACTTATGCAACAACAACATTCCTTGCACCGGAAGATACAGTAAATTTCACCGACGGACTTATCAGTAATGATTCTACTATGTCAGAGGTTGTTGCATTATCGGAGCCCTATGGTGAAGCAAATAAGTGGGATTCAACTTATGGGGTTAAAGCATATTCGACTAAAGTTTATACTGTTATTACATATGCTGGAAAAGAAGCAGTCAAAATGTCTAGAGTTTACGGAGGATGGTACGTAGCTGATACAACAATCAGATTAGAAATGAGACATGTTTGGTATGGACAAAATGGAACATCTGCATATGATGGTAGTTATGTAAATGATCAAGTAAGAAATTATTATCCTGCATATGATACGTGGGATTATAGTGTCGATTCTGGTTGGACACCTATAAAACGCGATGCGTCAATGTCAGTTGGTGTAAACTCTGAAGTAAACTTAGTTCGTGGCAGCTCTGTGTGGTCATTATATTTACAAAATTGGATTAGGTAAACATAATATAATACGTTATATTTATATTGTGAAGATGGACATAAAAAGAAAAAAATGCAATTATAAAATTCCATGATCATTTAATCAGGTGTGCTAATTAGGTTTAATAAACTTAGGAGCATTTTGATATTTAATTATAGTTTTAAACTATTTCTATTTATGGATAATTATACATTAATTGATATTGTTTGGTAATAACTAATTAATTTAAGATATTACTTTTAAGCATTTGCATAGGTTGATTTGCGTGGAAATATAAAATAAATTGCATATTAATATGATCACCAACAATAGTTTAAAATACAGCTATTATTATCTCCCCGATAAAACTAAAGAAAAGCCTGTATCTGATTTGGCTACATAGGCTTTTCTATATTATTTAATAGGCAAAGATAAATAATTTATAAAAATTAAGAAGTCAAGTGCAACTTTTTAGATATTTTTTCCACTATATAACTAGAGGGGATGGTTATGCTGGAGGGTGTGAAAGAACTTTATGAGACATATGAACGGTATATCTTCAGATATTTATATGGATTAACTCTAGACTACTATGTAGATGAAGAACTTACTCAAGAAACATTTTTTCAAGTGCTTAAGTCTTTTCATAGATTTCATGGTGACTGTCATGTATCTACCTGAATATATAAAATTGCAAGGAATGTTTATAGTCAGTATTGCAGAAAAAGAATTGTTGTAACAATTCCTATAGATAAAAATACGCTTGATATCTCAGACGGAGAGGGGCCTGAGGAAGCTTTTGAAAGGAAAGAAACTAATTTTGAATATAAAAATGGATAAAATAGACAGAATTAAACATTATCTTTGAAATTAGGAAATATCGTATCATAATATTTAAATAAGGGGATTATTTAAATGAAATCATGGGTTAAATACTTTATTAATATTTTATTAATACTTATAATAATGTTCTTTGGGGAACATGTTTTTGAAGGCATTACGAAAAATATTCAAACAACATTTAAAATGAATCCTTTTTTAATAAATATGGTTATGATTATTTTTTATGGATGCATAGGTTTATTATTGGGTTTAGAACATCTAATTAACGAAATAAATAAAGAAGGAACATGGATAATCAATTCACCTAAAATAGTATTTATGGTGTTGCCCTCATTATATTTTTCATTTGCTATGTTTTTATATTATAGCAGCATTCAATTTGTGAGAAATATATTGGCATACCCTGTGGGTATATTATTGGAAAGTGGAACAAATTTTATGCATGTATTTCAATTAATATTTGGATATTCAATTATTACGAGTTTCTATAAACGTAGTGAAAAAATGTGATAATAATTCCTTGAAGAGTTTATCAATAAAAACATGTAAACTCATATATTTTTAGTGGTGGTATCAGCCATCGTAGAGAGGACTGTTTTTTCTTCTTTCCACGGTGGCTATATCTATTTTAGTAAGCTTTTTTAAAACCCCTTTATTTAAACTAAAATATTCATAAATGCAATTAATTGAAAATATGCTTTAAAAGAATATGAATTTTAAGGGGTGTAGTGATGCCGATATCTTTGATAGATATGCTGCCAAAGATTGCGGAGGATGGCAGGAAAGAGGCACAGCTGATACTTGAGAGATTATCAAAGGGAAAGAATTTATTGTTGCAAACCAATGAAGTTGTTATTAATCCAAAGGATAGAAAATGTGAAAATATTAATAAAAATGAATGGTATAACAGACTAATTTATGGAGATAATCTACTTGCAATGCAGGCACTATTGGCTGGGGATGAGGAAAATGGGCTTGAACCCATGAGGGGAAAGATAGATTTAATTTACATAGACCCGCCCTTTGATTCCAAGGCTGATTATAGGACAAAGATTAAATTGTTTGGTGGCGATTTGGAGCAGTTACCGACTATAATTGAACAATTTGCTTATTCGGATACATGGAAGGATGGTACTGTAAGTTATTTAAGGATGATTTATCCAAGGTTGGTCCTTATTAAAGAATTGCTGAGTGATCAGGGGAGCTTATATGTTCACTGTGATTGGCATGTAGGGCATTATGTAAAAGTATTATTAGATGATATATTCGGTAAAGAAAATTTTAGAAATGAAATAAGCTGGTGTTATACAGGTCCTTCAAATGTAAAAACTGATTTTCCTCGGAAGCATGATAATATATTGAGATATGTAAAAGGGGACAATTTTATATTTAATAGCACGGATATAAGAATACCTTATAAGGAGCTCCACACTGACAAGGGTAAGAATGCAGCTATTTGGGGTAGTGTTGGTAAACTTCAAGATGAAAAAATTAGACAAAATTATTTGGAAAGAGGAAAATTGCCCGAGGATTTTTGGACCGACATTGGAGCTGGTGGGCATATGCCACCAAGTGAAAGATTAAATTATGATACCCAAAAACCTGAAAAACTTATAGAAAGAATAATAAAAGCATCTTCTAACAAAAATTCCATAGTTGCCGACTTCTTTGCAGGCTCCGGTACCACGGCTGCAGTTGCAGAAAGGCTGGGCAGGCGGTGGATAGCCTGTGACATAGGAAAGCCTGCGTGTATGATTATGAGAAAAAGATTGATCGATCAAAAGGCTAAAACTTTTTTATATCAAAGCATAGGTGATTACCAGAAGGAGATTTTTGAATCAACCAGGGTTTTTAGGAGAATAGGGGATTTATCTCAGGTTATTTTAAAGCTTTATGGTGCCAGGACATTTTCTCAGGAACAATGTCCTGGGAAGAACCTTGGTTGGATTGAGGGGACTAAGGAACTGGTAATGGTAGACTCACCTTCTAAGCTTACAGGACATAACTCCATCAAGCGTGCAGAAAAATATAAGGAAAGTTTTCTAGGCCAAAAATGGGACAAGGTAACTATACTAGGGTGGAATTTTGATTTTAACATAGGTAGAATTCTTATGAATTATGGCGCCAATGAAATAGAAGTTAAAATTATTCCTCCAGATTTACTTAACAAAATGAAAAATGAAAAGAGCTATCAGGATTTGATAAAGTCGGGAAAAATCAGATTTTCAAGTTTGCAATACCTATCAATAAAACCCATAATAAAGCAGCCAACCACCACAAATGACGGTAAAATGATGGACAAACTTACTATAGAACTTGAAAATTATATTATTCTTTCACCTGATGCACTACCCCTTGAGGATAAGGATAAGGAAAATCTTCAGGGTATAATCGCAAAGGATCCCCTCTCAATTATTGAATATTGGAGTATTGATACCGACTACGATGGTGAGATATTTAAAAGCACATGGCAGGATTACAGGGAAAATAATGGAACTAAGGATGGTCAGTTAAAGGTTGTAAAAAAGGCTGAACTGTTGGTTGATAAAAAAGACGGTGAGAGGAAAATCTGTGTTAAAGCAGTAGATATCTTCGGATTTGAGAGCATTGTTTTAGAGGTGGTTAAATAATGCCAACTGGGCTTAATTTAGAAACAGGAAATATTCCCCTAAAGTATGCAAAACGCATAACAGAACTTGCAAATCATGAGTGGGAAAGTGGTGCTTTTCTTGAAAAGGTAACGCCAATAACACAGTGGCTTTTGAAACATTGGTTTACCTCACCCTTTACAGACAATAGGAGTATGAATTTTCATGAAGGACAAAAACAAGCAATATTAAATACCATATATATTCATGAGATATTGAAACCACAGTCAGCAATTGAAACGTGCAAAATTATTGGAGAGGGATTTAAAGAAGAAGAAAAAATATATAAGAAACTTGATGATAGATTTGCCTATCCCAAGTATGCAATAAAGATGGCAACGGGTACTGGTAAAACCTGGGTTATGCATGCCCTCATAGTATGGCAGTATTTAAATGCAAAATTTGATACTCAAAACTCTGGGAGATATTCAAAGAACTTTTTATTAATTGCTCCAGGATTAATAGTCTATGACAGGCTTCTTGACGCGTATTTGGGAAAAATAAAGGCTAACTCAGAGCAGAATGAACTCAGGGATTTTGATACATCAGACATAAAAATAAACGCAGAGCTTTTTATTCCTGATGAGTATAGGGAAGAGGTACTGGGGTTTATACAAAGCAGCATAGTAACCAAAAAGGATATTGGCAAAAAGGTAACCGGCGATGGCATGATAGCGATAACAAACTGGCATCTACTATCCTTGGAAAACGAGGAAAAAGATGAAGCTAAAGATGATATTTACTCAATAGTAAATGATGTGTTCCCAATCACGCCAGGTAAGACTGCAAACCATTCCCTTGAAACCCTGGATGATAGATATCTAAGAGGAAATGAAATAGAGTATTTAAGCAGTTTAAGTGATATTGTTGTTATAAACGATGAGGCACATCATGTCCACGATAATAAAAACAGGGGTGAGAAAGAAGAGGTTAAGTGGCAGCAAAGCATAAACGTTATCGCTGCTTCAAAGGGAAATAAATTCATTCAGATTGATTTTTCAGCTACTCCCTACAACGTAACAGGAAGCGGACAAAGAAGAACAAAGCACTATTTTCCACACATTATAGTAGACTATGGATTGGAAGAGGCCATAAAAACCGGAAAGGTAAAAACAATTGTAATAGACAAGAGAAAAAGCATATCCGGGCAGAATCTTGAAGCCTTGGACTTTAAGGCAGTTAGAGAGGGAAAAAAGGTTGTCTCCTTATCGGAAGGGCAGAAGATAATGATTAGAGCCGGGCTTCAAAAGTTAAAGATATTGGAAAAACAGTTTGTAAGTTTTTCTGCGGATAAAAACGGAATATCAAACAAGCATCCTAAAATGCTTATTATGTGTGAGGATACAAGTGTCTCTCCATTTGTAGTTGACTATCTAGTAAAGTATGAGGGATTAAATGAGGATGAAGTTGTAAGGATAGACTCCGACTCAAAGGGCAATGTATCGGATAAGGTATGGTCAGAGGTAAAGGAAAAGCTGTTTAATATTGATAAGTATCCTAAACCAAAGGTTATTGTATCTGTTCTTATGCTTAGGGAAGGTTTTGATGTGAATAACATTTGTGTAATAGTACCACTTCGTTCCACAGAAGCTCCAATTTTATTGGAGCAGACAGTGGGCCGAGGTTTAAGGCTTATGTGGAGAGAAAGGCAGTTTGATGACATCAAGGCTGAGAACAGAAAGAAGCTTTTAGAGGAAAAGAAGGAGCCGAATAGCTATCTTGATATTCTAAGCATAATAGAGCATCCAAGATTTCAGGAGTTTTATAATGATTTGATAAACCAGGGCATATGTGGAGAAGGAGGAGAAATTCCAACTGATAGAGAGAAAATATTAGGGGATTTAATAAGAGTTCCGCTGAAGGAAAATTACAGGGATTATGATTTGTATATACCTTTCATTATAAAAGACAAGGAAGAGATTCTTGAAAATATTAAATTCAATATTGATAAAATGGAACCATTTACAGCTTTTTCACTGGAACAGATGAAAAAGTTTGTAAAGAACAAAGAGAACACCTTTTATTCTGAGGAATTGACAGTAAAAACGGTCTTTGGAAACTATAGGGTTCCTCCAGAAGTTTTTAGTGCACAAAGTTACAATGAGTACATTGCCAAGATTGTATCTGCAATTAACAGAAATGTATTAAAGACAGGTAAACATAGGAGCAGGGAATTTACCTACATGCAGATAAATACATCAGAGGTAGCAAGAGCCATAGATAAATATATCAGAATAAGATTATTTAATAGGGAGTTTAACCCACTTGAAGGGGATAATTGGAAGGTTTTACTCCTAACAAAGTATCTTATTGTTGAACACATTATCAGAGAAGTAAACAAGCTGATTTATCATCAACAAAACAACATAAAGACTGAAGAAGCAGTTGTTTTAAAAAAATATCTGTCGGATATAGACGAAATGAAAATGAGAAAAAATTATTCGATAGAAGTTTCTAAGAGCATATATAAAAGGCTGCCCTATCCAAGCAACAAGGGAGAGTTTGAAAAGGATTTCATTTTATTTTGTGACAGGCAGGCGGAGGTTGAGTCTTTTATAAAGATAAAGGAAAACATTACTGATTTCATTGACTTGACCTACATCAGAGACGATGGAATGATAGCCCATTACTATCCGGATTTTATTGTTAAGTTTAAGGATGAAATATACTTGGTTGAAACAAAGGCTGAGGTGAATATGAATAATAGGAATGTTCAGAGTAAGAAGAGGGCTGCACTTGAGTGGGTTGAAAGGGTTAATGCTTTGAAGCCCGAGGATAGAATGAATTGCAGTTGGGATTATGTGCTGTTGAGCGATAAGGTGTTTTATGAGGTAAAGGCCGATGGAGGAAGTCTGAAGGATATTTTGGAGTTGGCCAGAGAAGTGACAGGCTCATGAGTTAGGATGTATTTCCACCAACCTTTTTGCCAACAATCACAATAAGAACAAAAAGGTTGGTGTTTTTTATGGAAGAAAAGTTTAGCCTTGAAGCCACAACAATATGGAGCTTTCCTGATAGAGGCAACTGGTTAACCCATAAGGGAGATTATCCTGGAAACTTTAGTCCCTATGTGCCAAGAAATATAATTTTGAGATACTCCAGGGAAATGATATAGTTTTAGACCAATTTGTGGGCAGCGGAACGACGATTATAGAAGCGGATTTATCCTTGCTATCTCCTGAGAATTTTTATTACGAAATGGAGAAGGTTGCAAAGGAGTGCTATAGGGTTTTAAAACCTAAAAAGTACTGTGCAATCCTTATTGGGGATACAAGAAAGAATGGTTTCATGATACCCTTAGGTTTTAATGTAATGAATATTTTTCTTAACACAGGCTTTAAATTAAAAGAGATTATTATTAAGCAGCAGCATAACTGTAGCTCAACAAGCTATTGGGAGGATATCTGTATTAAAAGGAATTTTTATCTTATTGCTCACGAATATTTGTTCGTATTCAAAAAATGAAGTATAATGTTATTATATCTAATGTATGCAATGAAATATTAAAATGCTATGTGAGGAAGTTAGATATGGAGTACTATAAGAATGAGAATATGAAACTAATACTCGGTGATTGCATAGAGGAACTTAAAAAGCTGGAAGAGAAGTCAGTTAACATGATATTTGCTGATCCTCCCTATAAGCTTAGTAACGACGGGATTACATGCCAAAATGGACGAATGGTAAGTGTCAACAAAGGCGAATGGGACAGGTCAAGTGGTTTTAAAAATGACCATGAATTTAATAAGAAATGGTTAAAGGAATGTGACAGGGTTTTAAAGGACGATGGAACAATATGGATTTCTGGAACCTATCATATAATTCACTCGATAGCCTTTGCCTTAATGGAAATGGATTATTATATAATTAATGAAATCGCCTGGTATAAGCCTAATGCCGCTCCAAATATGGGATGCAGGTGCTTTACTGCAAGCCATGAAACTCTTATATGGGCTAAGAAGAGTAAGAAGGCGAAACATACCTTTAATTATAGCTTTATAAAAGAGTATAACGGTGGCAAGCAGATGAGAAGTATGTGGGAAATATCAACAACCCCTAAAAGGGAAAAGGAATTGGGTAGACATCCCACTCAAAAGCCCAAGGAACTTTTATACAGATGCATAATGTCCTGTACCCATGAAGGAGAACTAGTACTGGATCCATTCTGTGGTTCAGGAACTACTGGAGTGGTTGCAGTAGAAAACAAAAGAAGATTTATTGGAATAGATACTGAACAAGAGTTTTTAGAATTAACGAAAAGACGTATTTTACATCAGGATTTGGAGGTATATTCTTGAAAAAAGTAGAAGCAAAGCCGTTTTTGAAGTGGGCAGGGGGAAAGACACAGTTATTGGATGAAATAAACAGGAGATTGCCAGAAAAGATAAACACAGATAAGATTACAAAGTATGTAGAACCCTTTGTAGGAGGGGGTGCAGTATTCTTTCACCTAATCGCCAGATATGATTTTGAAGAAGTGATTTTAAATGACATTAATAAAGAATGCATTTTGACATATAAAGTAATTCAGAATAATGTTGAAGACTTAATTGCTGTTCTTTCCAGGATGGAAGATGAGTATTTTGGACTCGAAAGCATGGATGAAAAGGATAAAATGTATTATAGACAAAGGGATAAATTCAACGAAGGAAAAATAAATATGGATTATGATAATTTTTCAGAGGACTGGATAGAGCATGCAGCTATTATGATATTTCTTAATAAAACATGCTTTAATGGTCTTTACAGGGAGAACAGAAAAGGACTCTTTAATGTGCCCTTCGGAAAGAGGAGCAATCCAACCATTTGTGATGAACAAAACCTAAGAAAAGCGAGCCTTGCACTACAAGGTGTAAAATTACTTTGCCTTGATTTTGAGGAACTTACTCAGTTTATCGATGAAAAAACCTTTGTGTATATGGATCCACCATATAGGCCACTGAATGCTACATCAAACTTTAATGACTACTCCAAGGAGCCATTTAATGATGAAAGTCAAATAAGACTAGCTAAGTGGTTTAGGAAGTTAAGTGAAGTAAATAATGCATTCTTAATGCTCAGCAATTCGGATCCAACAAACGTAAATCCAGATGATGATTTTTTTGATAAACTGTACGAAGGATTTAATATAGAAAGGGTTAAAGCTTCAAGAGCAATTAATTCAAAGGGAAGTGGAAGAGGGCAAATTCGAGAACTCTTAATAACAAATTAATTAAGGAGTAAAGAGGATGGGGACTAAAAACGATGTTTTTGTCTATGATAAATCAAGTTCAACCTTTGAGTTTTTATTAGACAATTTGGTCGACTCTATAAAAGGATGGAACTATTTTGTTAATTGGTCAAAGGTAAAGGAAAATGTAAAGGATATTGAAATTGAGCTCAATATTTTGAACTATCTTATAGGGAAGGAAAACATAAGGGAAGAGCTAAAATACCTATTAAGAAGAAATCCAGAAATAATAAGAGCAATTCCATTTCTTATTGCCAGCAGGGACAACAAGTTTGAAATACTTAACCTGGGTGCAAATAATACTTTCAGTTTGGAGATATTTGATTTTAATAAGAAGTTTCTCAAAGAAAGTGACATTGAAAACATTATTAACTTTATTGAAAAGACAGGACTAATGGAATTATTTAAAGATAAAACTATTAAGAATCTTGTAGACTATGTATTTGGGGTAGAAGTAGGTTTGGATAGCAATGGAAGAAAAAATCGTTCCGGTACTGCGATGGAGGATTTGATAGAAACTTTTTTAAAGAACATCTGTAGTAAATACGGTTATGAATATTTTACCCAAGCAACTCCAACAAAAATAAAAAGCGAATGGGGTTATAATGTAACTGTTGATAAGTCTGAAAGAAGATTTGATTTTGCAGTTAACACTGGCAAAAAGCTCTTCCTAATTGAAACAAACTACTACGGCGGCGGTGGCTCAAAGCTAAAAGCTACAGCTGGAGAATATAAAACCCTCTTTGATGTTTTAAACGGTGACGGACATGAATTTATATGGATAACTGACGGAAAAGGCTGGCTCACTGCAAGCAGGCCGCTGCAGGAGACCTTTAATCATAATAAATATATATTGAATTTAAAAATGATTGAGCTGGGAATATTGGAGGAGATTTTGTTAGGAAAATTGGATATAAGATAAATCTTTATATTAAGGGTTATATTGGAACATAAATTTTGACTACTCTAATTTTTTTCAAGGCAACCCCGATCTTATTAAAACAGCCTGTGAGTGTGGGCTTGGGGGCAAAAATTCCCTTGGAATGGGTATGATGTAGGTCTATGAGAAAAGATGAAGGTGTATGAATAGAAGTAGGAGATTTTCATTATATCCTGTTATTGAGGAAATCTTCAGGTTGCGTTCAACGCAGCATAGAGGTAGATGGTTAAATAGTCATTCTTGATAACTAACCATATTATGTTATAATAGGATTAAATAGCAAGAAAAATTGTAAACCTCCCGTCCATTTTAAACGATTGGAGGTTTACGACGATTTTTAAGTTTCCACCCCTCCCGAGGCTTTGAAAATCTATGCCTCCCCGGAGGGGTTTTAATCAAACCATGTTGGAATTGAAACAATGCAATTATGTTAGAAGTAGGTGGATATCAATACTGTTTTAATCAAACCATGTTGGAATTGAAACTTGCATAGAAGTTGATAGTTTTATATGACTTGATAACGTTTTAATCAAACCATGTTGGAATTGAAACTTTGGTTGCATATGTAGTTGTATCTGCTGTAGCAATGTTTTAATCAAACCATGTTGGAATTGAAACTAAATTTATTAAATCTTCATGTCTGTTCCCTGATACGGTTTTAATCAAACCATGTTGGAATTGAAACTATAAACTCACTAAAGGAAAGAACTGAAGCAAGTGCAGTTTTAATCAAACCATGTTGGAATTGAAAGAATAGATAAACAAGAAGCTAAGGGATATGCTTTAACAATTTATAATGATTTAATTTGGGGAATTAAAAAAGCACTTAGGATATATATAGATAATCAGTTTCCAGAAAAGTGTTTTATTGAAAATTATAGAATCCAACTTGATCCGGAATGGAGAAGCTAAATTGAAACCCTAAGAAGCTATATTCAAAATGATGAAATTATTAAATATATTTATTTCTTATATGACCGACTTTATGATGTTTCTGATGGAATAAATAATTAAAATAATATGTCAGTGAAAGAAGTAGAAAGTGCAAATGTGTCTAATGGCACAGAAAACTTAAATTATAACAGAGCATCTCAGGCAGAGCGTAATGCACAAAATAGGCGGCAGCAGGCCAAGGCTATGGTTGTAACCTCCTCAAGGCTCCAAGCTGTGAGGTATAAGAAGGAATTCGATAAATATATAAAAGCTATTGGCTATAAGGATTATCTGATGATGGCGGTGTATCAGGAATTGAGGAGTTTGGGTAGGAGATTGATAATTTTAAATTTGTTTTAGGACTATTGGGTTGTTAAGGAGAAAAAAGCACTAATCCTGGGGGGATAGGTGCTTTTTTTGGTTTTAAAACCTTCGCAGTCATCCACTTCTGCGGTTATAATTTTACTGGGATGAAGCAACCTCCTGCATATTGTTTTAAGCCAATTGTCCATTCGGGTTTTTAAGAATCTTATGTCTGATGGGGTTGGCTGCTAACTATAAACTATTTTATATTTGTGGTATAATATTATGGTTCTTATATAATAACCATAATTAGTGGCAAATAATTCTAAATAGGAGGAACAAGTAATCAATGAATAAACAACAAATTGCTGTATTACACGAAGAAGGATATATAAAACAAAAGGAAGACGGATATTTTTCAGTAAGAATTGTAACAAAGGCGGGAACGCTGACTGCACAGCAGATGATTTGTTTATCAGAGATAGCAGATAAGTATGGTAGAGGACAGATAGGGTTTACAACCAGGCAAAGTGTAGAAATTCCTTGGATAAAGGAAGAATACATTTCTGAAGTTAAAGAAAAGATAAAATCGGCAGGACTTATAACAGGTGGTACAGGTAAGAAGGTAGAACCTATTGCTGCTTGCAAAGGAACAGTATGTTCATACGGCTTGATAGACACCCTGGACTTAAGCAATAGGCTTCATGAAAGATTTTTTGCGAGAGAGCTGCCTGGCAAGTTCAAAATTGGCATAGCAGGTTGCCCAAATAATTGTGTAACTGCCCCTATACACGATTTAGGCTTTATGGCACAAAAACTTCCCAGAGTTGAAGAAGATCTATGCAAAGGTTGCACTATGTGTAAGAGAAATTGCAAAGCCAATGCAATAGAAATGGTAGAAAAAAGGGCAAAGATAGATTATGAAAAGTGTGTTCAATGCGGTCAATGTATTAAGGTATGTCCTTTTAAGGCTATGCAGACCGAAAAAGAAGGACTAGCTGTTTTTATTGGTGGAAAATTCGGACGAAGGTATAGAATAGGCGATAGGCTTGAAACACTCATTAGTATTGACGAAGCGGTAGAGATAACCGAAAGAGTAATCGCTTTTTATGATAAAAATGGTCTTCCGGGGGAAAGACTGGCAGACGTTGTAGATAGATTGGGTATTGATAGAGTTAAAGCGGCTGTTACAGTAAAAAGCTATCTCTAAAAGCTGTTTGAAAATTAGGCTTCGGGATAGTTAACATAATTTAATAATTCGGAAATACTGCCTGGCAGCAAGGATATGCTGCTGGGCTTTTTTGAATAGGGGACGGTTCTCAGCTGTTTTGGTCCAAACCATGCAATCTTAAAGTTCTCTTTGAAACCTGTAGGCTTAGTATACATAACGAAACTAAAATAGGTTGTGAAAGTAAATTTGACATTATCAGTATGAGTAATTTCTTAAATCACTGTTGGAGATAAACTATTAGTTCTGGAGGATAAAATGATTTTAAGCGTAAGTAGAAGAACAGACATACCTGCTTTCTATAGTGAATGGTTCATTAATTGTTACACAGCACAATAAAATATGCTGATAAAGTCACAATATAATAACCTCAAAATAATAAAAAATGATTCTAAAAACAGCAGATTAAATAAACTGCTTCTAGTAAAATTAGCCTAAAATGCAAATTCAGGATCTTTTTTGATGAGAAACTAACTAATGAAATTATAGATAGAATGGTTCAACACAGACATTTGCTGAAATTCAATGGCCCAAGTTATAGGCTTTAAAACTCTCTTATGAAATACAATTAATTACATTTATGGAAATTGAGATGTTGTAATTATTTTTTCAACTTCATGTATTCAATTATTACAAAATACACACGCAAGCAGTTTTAATCAAACCATGTTGGAATTGAAATTGTAGGGGCGAACACTGTTCGCCCCTACGGGGAAAGGTTTTTATCATACCATATTGGATTTAACCCAATAAAAAACCACCTAATCCTAATTCAATTTAGGAAGGTGGTTTTTTATATAAAGCTTCATATTTTAATCAATTTCCACTAATTTAACATTGGTGTTAAATGAATTATTTTTTATGTAATTACAATCATTTTCATAATCATCATGATTTAGCCAGATTTTATATATTGTTATTGTATCACTATATTGGTTATAATCCCAAAGAGCCCTAAATACGTTTTTACCATTTCCACCCTTATATAGATATGGAAATTCAAATCCCCACTGGAAATTATGTTTAATCGAATTTTCCAAGCTTCTTGGTTTTTCATATGAACTATAGTAAAGCTTTATCTTTTTAACCATTTCAAGAATTTTTTCAAGAACAAATTTTGAATCAGAATTTCTTATAGTATTTAAGACATCCTCTGAGATTAATTTTTTAGTTTCCAGATAATCGGAGATTAAAAAGTCACCATATACATTTAAAGTAACAAGGGTGTCCTTTGCATCTTCTACAATTTCAAAAAAGAATGAATTATCCTCTATAAACTCCTTTTCATCATCAGAAAGCTCATTAAATGTTAGAACGTTTCTCTTTAGCTTTAAAAGTAGATCTTTACTTTCTACAATCCATTCCAAGTCTATTTTGATGGGCATAGGTGGTATCTTCATTAAAACCTGTGCATCTTCATATAAATATCCTGTTTGATATCCGAAGAAAGAGCCCACAACATATGCAAGATATGTAAGAACTTTATATCCTCCAATAGGTGCGAAAAATGTGTATTCCTTATCCTGTTCAAGCAATGTGTTAGAAAGCTTTTGCATAAAATCCCCAAAGGATTTTTTTAGCTTAATTCTATCCTTTACATCAACGTTATCGATTTCAACTATTTTTACATCTGCATTGAAATACTTGGAAATTATATATTGATTTATAAGTGCCGCTAGTTTTCCATCATGACTCTTTGTATAGAATATTGTTGTCGTGAATTCGTTAAAAAGCTCCTCCTCATTTTTAAGTGCATTTAAAATTGAAAATTCAGCACTTACTCTTTTAGGGCTAATTGAGCTTATGTCTAAAATTGATTTTAGATTTTGAAACTTGGATTCCAGATTTGAATATTCCACTTCCTTTAATTTTTCCATAATGGATTTTGATTTTTCTGACAGGCAGTTAGAACCATTAAATATTGAAGTTCCACCTGTTATGACGATATTTCTAAATTTGCCTCTAATCATGGTATCTATCTCCTTGATATGGTAAATTTCATATTTATATTATAACAAAAATGTAATGTAAAACTACACAAATAATGAAATAATTATCCAAAATTATTTTTTTATGGCAGGAAAATTAAATTTTTTGACGAAATATTTAAATTGATGTAATAAATGAATTGTGTGGTGATTAATGATGAAAATGCTATTACTTTTTTCACATATACTTACGCAGGATCAAAAAGTTGATGCAATTAAAAAACTAAATATAGATGAATTTATTTATTTGCCTGAAGAACTTCAAAATATATGGTCAAATATTAATCCATATGGTGAATTGGAAATTGATAAACTAAATAAAATTAAAGAATTTATTAAGAAAAACATAGATAAGGGAGATTATATTCTAATTCAAGGGGATTTTGGAGCTGTTTATCATATGGTCAATTTTGCAAAGAAGGAGGGGTTTGTACCTGTGTATTCCACCACAAAAAGAGCTCATAAGGAAAGCACACTGGATGATAATACAGTGGAATCGATAAAATTATTTAAACACGTTTGTTTTAGAAGGTATGTTTAAGGAGGCTAATGGTAATATGGCAAAAAAGTTTTTAAGCTTTGTTGGGACAGGTAATTATAGCGAATGTACTTACCGTTTTAAAAGTTTAACAAAAACCAGATTTATCCAAGAAGCACTCATTAAAGATCTGTGTTTAAATTGGACAGAGAATGATGAGATCACAATTTTTTTAACAGAACAAGCAAGAAATAAAAATTGGTTAAACAGTGTAGATCAGAACGGAAATGAACTTATTGGTTTAAAACAAAGGCTGGATCGCTTTGATAAGGATGATTATGGCTTTAAGATTGTTGAAAAGCATATTCCAGAGGGTAAAAACAAGCAGGAGATATGGCAGATATTTGACTCCATGATTGAGTCCTTAGATGATAATGATGAAGTTATATTCGATATAACCCATAGTTTTAGATCCATACCAATGCTTGCTATGGTGGTTTTAAATTATGCAAAGGTTGCAAAGGATATAAGGTTAAAGGGTATATACTATGGTGCCTATGAGGCTAGAGAAAAAAATGGAGAAGAGGAAATAGCACCAGTATTTGATCTTATAGAATTTAATATGCTACTTGATTGGTCCTATGCAATAAATTCCTTCTTGAAATTTGGAAACAGCTCTCAAATTTATGAAGTTTCAAGGCTGCAGTTAAGCGAAAAACTCAGCTTGCGGGATGAAGAGGCCATTAATATGAGGGATTTTGTTGATTCCTTAAACGACTTCACGAACACAATATTAACCTGCAGAGGTAAATATATAAGGGAATTTGATAGCATGAGGAAAAAATCTGTGGAAGTTGCCTACAGGGATATGAGGTCAAAACTTAACAAAATTAAGGATAACAATTCTTTAAAGGCTATAAATCCATTGATTGAGAAAATATCCCTTAGAACCAAGGACTTTGATAAAGGAGGTAACTTAAATACTGGGCTTGCTTATGTAAAGTGGTGTATAGATAACAACCTGATTCAGCAGGCATATACAGCGTTAGAAGAGACAGTTGTTACATATATGTGTGAAAAATATAATTTTGATTCCACAGATCCATTTTTCAGGGAAGAAGTGATTACAAAGGCACTCAGAATAAAAGAGCAGAAGATACCAAGAAGTAAGTGGAAGATTGATGAAAGGGCAATAGAATTTGTTGAGAGCGTGTTGGCTAATATGGACGATGAGATTTTTAAAATTAGTGCAACGTTAAAGATGGCTAGAAATGACTTGAATCATTTTGGGTTTACTAAAGATGTAAAGAAGTGCACAGATTTTTCAAATGAAATAAAAGATCTATACGAGAGTTTTTTAAAAATTGTCAATAAAAACTAATATTTATCCCAGGATTGATTTTTAAAATGTCAGGGGGGAGGAATTTGAAACAGGAATTTCAATTACATGAGGTATACCTATCATCACTTTTACATGATATAGGAGAATTTTACAAAAGAGCAGCCCTTGAAGATGACAAAAATAAGGTATATAACACATTTAAAGAAAAATTGCCTGCTCAAGATATCAATTCACCAGGGCATCGGGAATGGGGAGCATATTTTTGTAAAAATACAAGTTTAGACAAAAAAGATGTAATAGCTCAACGGATTTTAGAACATCACAATCCAGTAAGTTTAGTTGGTAAAATTATAAAAATTGCAGATATATTATCTTCAGGAAAAGACAGGGAACAAAAGGATAAGATAATAGACTACAGGAATATTGAATCTGTATTATCTTTGGTTGATATAGGTAAAAAAACAAATAAAAAGTATAAAGCCTTAGGCAAGGCGTCTGTGTACAAAGGCTTGCTAGACTCGGAACAACCCAACATTAAAAAGGAATATAAGATACTATGGGATGAGTTCTATGAAACTATCAAAAATGAAAAGGATGATGAAAGAATTTATTATATCCTAAAGGAATATACGCAGAACATAAGAAAGGATTTTGATAATACATCTGATATATCTTTATTTTCCCATTTAAATACTACAGCAGCTATAGCAGTTTGTATATATAGGCAGTATGAGGAGGAAATAAAAAAGGGAGAATTTGAGAAAATTGAAGCACTTCTAGATAAATTAGAAGGTGGGAAATCCCCTGAAGATGAGATATTTTGTTTACTTAAGGGAGATATATCAGGCATTCAAGGCTTTATTTACAACGTAGATATGGACGGTGCACTTAAGGCACTAAAGGGACGTTCATTTTATGTTGCTTATATATTGGAGATTATTGCCAGATACATTATAAAAAACGAAGGGCTTACATTAAGCAACTTGCTCTATTGTGGAGGAGGACACTCTTATATTTTATTACCAGCAAAGTCCATTGATAATTTGCCTAAATATCAGAGGTTTGTAGATGAAGTTTTATATAAAGCCCACAGTTTGGACGTAGCTGTTCTTCTTGCTGCAGAAAGGTTTGATGCTGGTATATTTACGAATAATAATTTTTCAGAGATATTTGATAAAGTTGGTAAGATGCTGGCACAGGGGAAAAATAGGAAAAATAAAAGTATTATGAGCCATGACATGTTTAAGCCTAGATGGCTGGCAGAAAGAATTTGTCCATATTGTAACAGGAAAATGGATTCTGATAAATGTAGTTTTTGCTCGTCCTTTGAATCCTTAGGCGACAATCTAATTAAACATAGGTATATAAGTTTTGAAGATGTTATAAATGAAAAAAGACAAATAAAAAATGTATTTGATATTTTCGAGAGCTTTGGATTTAGGATTAGATTTTCAGATGAGCCAAATTTGAAATCCTATTCTATATCTAAAGAGGAGTTTGATTTTAAGAAATCTATGTATTACATAAAAACAGCAAACCATCTTCATAAGAACGGAAATGGGGTTGTATCCCTGGATGATATATCAAAGATATCAGATGGAATTAAAAGATGGGGCATACTCAGGGGTGATGTAGATAATCTTGGAAAAATATTTCATTCTGGCTTAAAGGAAAATAAATCCATAGCCAGGGTTTCTACGTTATCAAATGAACTCGATATGTTTTTCGGAAATTTTCTTGAAGGATTTATTAGGGATGAATTTAAAGAGTGCGATGTAATATATTCTGGTGGTGATGATTTCTTTATAATCGGTCCCTGGAGCAAATTACCTTATCTTGCAGAAGAAATAAATAAAAGGCTATGCGAGTATGCAGGAGGTAATCCCAACATTACAGTTTCCATGGCCATTGAAATTGCACCGGATATTAAATTTCCAATATATAGAGTGGCTGAAGTTGCAGGTGAAAATTTAGATAGGGCAAAGGATTGTAAAAGGGGAAATTATGAAAAAAATGCAATTAGTCTTATGGGACAAGCAGTAGGTTGGGAGGAATATGATACGCATAAGCTTATAAAGGAAATCCTTGTTGGTCTTATAAATGATAAAGTTACAAGGAACATATTTAATGTTCTTTATTCTATATTTGAACAAAACCAAAGGGCCAAGGATAATAATGAAATATTTAGAACTTGGAGGCTTGTATATTACATAGCCAAATTAAAGGAAAGATATTCAAAAAATAAATCTGAAATAGATAAGCTTATAAATTTAATATTAAAGAATCATAATGAGTTATATTCAAAACTTGAGTCAGCGACAATATGGGCTGACCTTGAAACAAGATGTTAGGAGGGGGATAATATGCCAGGATATAATAATGGAAATAACAATAAACAAAGAAACAATACAAATTATCAAACAGGATTTAATTTTACAGCACAGGATGCCAAAGATATTCTAAACATAAATGAAAGGGATGGAAAGGTTTTATTTGAAAAGGCTCAAGCTGTGGGCAGGCAGTTAAAGGATGATAAAGTTACAGTTTCTCAAATTAGAAAAATTTATTCAGAAATGAGAAAGATAAATTATGATGATAAGGGAGATTATAAATATGAACTTAGACTTCTAAAGGCTCAAATAGCATATTCTTCAGGAAGATTTAAAGAGCTTAAGAACTTTAAAAATGTTTTTGATAATTTAATAGACGAAACAGTTAAGGGTGGGAAAGAAGAATTAAAAAGATTTAAAGATTTTGCTGAAGCAGTTATTGCTTATCATCGTGCTGAAAATGGAAGAGAATAATTAAGGGGGACAAAAATATGTTATTTAAAGAAATTTCTTTAAAAGGTAAATATTTAATCGAGGCGAAAATCGAACTTAAAACAGGTCTTCATATTGGAACAGCAGGCAATAGCCTGGAAATAGGCGGGGTAGACAATTCTGTAATTAAAGATGCCTTTGGAAGACCATATATTCCTGGAAGCAGTTTAAAGGGAAAGCTTAGAAGTTTGACAGAATTTCATCATGATAAATTAAGTTTAGGAAATGTAATATACTCAGTATATAATGAAGTAAAATCTGAAAATAACATTAGGATGCATATGTGCCGAGATGAAAACTGTCCTGTGTGCGGTTTATTTGGAAGGAATCACGGAGAACATAAAGTAATAATAGATAACGACGGTAAAATTAAGCCAGAAGATTTTAGTGATGGGATACAACCTACTAGGCTAATTGTTAGGGATGCTATCCTTGATGAAGACAGTATTTCAGATGAAATGAGAGATAATATGGATTTAGATTATACAGAGGTTAAGTTTGAAAATAATTTAGACAGAATAACCTCAGCGGCAAATCCAAGACAAACTGAGAGGGTTCCTGCTGGAGCTAGATTTAAGTGCTCATTTGTAGTGAATGTCTATAACGATGATGGAAATAAATATTTAAATGAACTCATTACAGCCCTTAGGCTTTTAGAGGATGATTATCTTGGTGGACAAGGCAGCAGAGGATATGGACAGGTTAAGTTTAAAGATATCAAAATTTGCTATAGGGATGCAGACTATTACAAGGGAAATAACCAGGATGAAAGAAAGTACGAATATAAAGAATTGGGTGAAATAAAGAAATTAGGTTAGGATGATGAATATGAACAGGTATAGAGTAAAACTGTCCTTTAAAACACCTATACATATAGGATATAGGGAAGGGGCAGTTGATTTAACCGATACTATAATTCATTCGGACACCATTTTTTCAGGGATTATCAACTGCTATGCATTATTATATGGAAACAAAAAGACTAAGGAATTGGCTGATTTATTTCTCAAAGAAGAGGAAGAGACACCTTTTATGGTATCTTCTGCCTTCTATTATGTAGATGATGAATATCTAATAGCAAGACCCTTTAACTTTTCGTTAGAAAGATACACAGAGGATATTAAAGAGGATATTAAAAAGGATAAAAAAGTAAAATACATATCTGAAAGAGTATTGTTTAGTAAGTTAGAAAAATTATATATAAAGGGAGAATTTGCCTTCTCAAAGGATATACAAAAGGAAATATATAAGGTTGAGGAGAGGCCAAGGGTTGTTGTTGATAGGTTTACAAATGCAACACATATTTACTACAGCAGCTGTTCTAGATTTAATGAAGGCTGCGGATTGTGGTTTTATTTAGATGTTGAAGACGGAATAAAGCATGAAATCAAATCTGCCATAAAGCTTCTTGCTGATGAAGGCATTGGTGGGGAAAGAAGTTATGGATATGGACAGTTTGATTTTTCTATGGAGAAAATAGAAAGCAGGGTAGAAAATGCAAAGCAGTATATGCTGTTGTCCCTTTGTATTCCAAATGAAAGGGATGACCTGGAAAAGCTTAAAGCATATGGGCTTATTGAAAGGACAGGATATATCAGCTCTCCCTATTTAAAATCAAAAAGATATATGCTCCACACAATGATTAAGGAAGGGAGCATACTAGGAGATAAATTTATAGGGAATGTTGTTGATAATACCCCTTCTGACTTTGATATTCACAGGGTAATAAAATATGGCAAAGCCTTTTTAATTCCTCTAGGGTTGGAGGTATGAAATGAAAAATAAGGTATATAGATATGAATTGGAAGTTTTATCACCTACCATTGTAAGCTCTGGATATGAGATTAAGAATTTTGAAATTATAAAACATAAAGATAAAGTACATATACTAGACTTGATGAAAATATTTAGATCCAATAGAAGGTTTATTTCCTTATCAAGCCAAATAAAATATGATGATAATAACTTTAATTTAGAAAGCTTCTTAAAGCAAAATGGTTTAAATAATTATCAGGACTATAAAAAGTATGAACTTGACTTAAATGGTACATATTTCAGAGGAGGAGCAGTAAAGGAAGTAATAAAAACAGCAGGAAGGCCATATATTCCAGGAACTTCAATTAAGGGTGCAATGAGGTCATCATTAATTAGGGCAATGAATGTAGAAGGTGATTACAAAAGAGCCCTGAGCAATATTTTAAACAGGAAGGTTAAAAATCCTGAAAAAACAGCCGATGATGGAGCAGAAAGTTATTTGTTTGGTGGTTCCTACAAATCACCCTTCAGATTTTTAAGGATATCCGATACAAGTACATGTGAGTATAATAGTTTAGAGCTATGTGAAATAAAGATAATGAATATCTGTAATGGAAGTGTAAAATGGTATAGCAGAAATCAAAATACTGATAGAATAAATTTAGCTACTTCAATCTACAGCGAAGCAATTAAAAGTGGGACAAAACTAGAGGGGAAGATATCCCAGGGATTTTTTGATTATTTTATAGATAAAGACGAGATTAGAAATATAAAAGTTGTAGAAGATATAGTAAGTAAGATAAGAAAAGATATTGATAACTACATCGAAAGAGAAATACAATTCTTTGAGAGATATCATATAAGTGAAATTGTAAATTTCTATAGGAACTTAAAAAATATAAAACTTGGAGATAACGAATTTTTAATTCAAATAGGTTTTTCAACAGGATATTTGCCCAAGTCTGTTGTAAGGAATATTGATAGCAGTTTTATAGCTAATCTAAAAAGAGTAAATAGCAGTGCCAGAATATATGATGATTTGTTCCCAAAGACCAGAAGGTTAACCATTAAGCATGATAGAATAGGTACACCACTTGGATGGATTAAAATAAGCTTGAGGGATGTTTAATGGAAGGTATAAGAATAAGTGTGCAATTTAAGTTAAGACAGCCTTTTTTCTTTAGTGAAAATTATAAGGAACATATAAACAGGTTCTTAATCGAATCGGGAGTAAAACATTTTGCCTTTTCAGATCTTTTATGTATAAAGCAAAAGAAATTAAATGATGGATTTTATGGATTAAATAAGGGTAGATTTGATATTGCAACTTTTATTAATGGTGATGTGATAAATTTAGTGAGAAAGTTTTCAAATGAAGATATGGATTTGGGGAATGGTACACTTCCATTAAGCAAAATAAATTTAAGTGGTATTGGCTATTTTTCAGAAGGGTATATGCTCTCTCCTGTATTAGTTCTCGATGATAGAGGGGAGAGTGTAAACTATTTTAAAAACCCGGTTATGTTCAGTGAATCTATTAGAAAAAAAATTAATAACAAAATATTTAGATATCTTTAGAAATGTTCCACAGGATGATTCATTTATTTTTATTTTTAGCTCCACACCAGAAATAATAAACTGTAAATTCGGAGTTTGCTTTAAGGGCAAATTCCAGCTGTATGGTTCAAAAGAATTAATAAGGCTATCCAATATACTGGGACTTGGAGATAAAAACGAATATGGCTTTGGGATGACTTCGAGGGATTTATATTTCTTTAAAAAGAAAATTTCCTCCCAAGTAATTTAAGGAGAAAGTTTTCTTTTTACACATTATATGTAAGCGTCAAACATTTTCCATATAGAAATGTTGTTTTATTCATGAGAAAATACTCTTTAGAAAAGGAGGCATGTCTTAAAAGGAGTTTTTTTCCATAAGACAGCCTCTTGTTCATTATGATCTAGCTTCTTTTATCTTTTGAACAAATTGTTTAGCTGTTGCAGTTATTTCATCGCTTGTCCCTTTTGTAAGATTGCCGCCAACACCAACAGCTACGCAGCCGTTTTTAATCCATTGAGCAACATTATTAAGATCAACTCCACCAGTTGGCATTAATAATACCTGCGGCAGGGGTGCCTTTACTGCTGATACAAAAGATGGGCCAAAGGCACTTCCAGGAAAGAGTTTAATTATGTCTGTTCCTGCTTCCATAGCTCTTATCATTTCAGTAATAGTCATACATCCGGCCATATAAGGTATTTGATACCTGTTACATAACTTTGCAGTTTCAATATCAAAACCTGGACTAACTACATATTTTGCTCCAGACAAAATTGCAAGCCTTGCGGTTTCACTATCTAATACTGTTCCAGCTCCAACCAATAGTTTGTCACCAAATTCTTGTGATAATGATTCAATTACTCTATTAGCACCAGGAACAGTAAACGTAATTTCAATAGCATCTATGCCACCATCCATGCAAGCTAGTGCAATGCGCCTGGCATCTTCACTATTTTTGGCTCTAACAACAGCAACAATACCGGTTGACTCAATTCTGCTTAAAATTTCATATTTTTTCATATTATCCCTCCTAACAAAAATTTATAACTAATATTATTGTGAAACTCCGTTTATATAGATATGTATAAAAATAAATTTATTAATGCTTAAAAATGGTTTAAATAAGAATGTAGAAGTGTGGAGAAAAAAGATTGAATTTATAAAAATAAATTGTTTGATAAGAAAGTAACTTTTAAATATATTATATATAAAAAATTATGATAATGTAAATAAATTTTGAAAAATTTTTTCATAAATTTCACGGTAAATATTTTCAATTTATCGATTTATGATATAATTTAGAATATTAACTGCAATATTATTAATTTAGAAATGCGAGGGAAAATATGGAACAAATAAGTTGTTTACAAAAATTAAGAGAAATTTATTCTAGTTTAAAAAATGCAGAAAAGAGAGTAGCCGAATTTATACTTCAAAATCCTAACGATGTTGTTCATTATTCCATTACAGAGCTTGCAGAAACTTGCAAAAGTGGAGAGGCTACTATTTTTAGATTGTGCAAAAGACTTGGATATAAAGGTTATCAAGAATTAAAAATTAAAATAGCAAGTGAAGTTGTTTCGCCCATAGAGGATATACATGAAGAGATTAAAGAAGACGACGACTTGTTTATCGTTATTCAAAAGATTTTTAATTCAACCATTTCTTCATTAAATTTAACTATGAAAATGAATGATACTGCAAGTATTGATAAAGCAATAAATATTTTAAGTAAATCTGAACGCATTGCCTTTTTTGGTATGGGAGGCTCATCCGCATTGGCCTTTGATGCGTATCATAAATTTCTAAGAACTGGGAAAAGATGTGAATATCATGGGGATTCTCATATACAGTCAATACTTGCTGCAGTTTTAGGAGAAAATGACTGTATTATAGCCATCTCAAATACAGGGAGCACTAAGGAATTGATAGAAAATTTGAATATAGCGAGAGAAAATAAAGTTAAGATTATTGCTGTTACATCCGACATAAAGTCACCAATAGCAAAGGTATCGGATATTGTTTTGGTTTCCTGTGGTAAAGGAAATAATCTTAAAAGTGAGGCGATGGAATCTAGAATTAGCACCTTAACTTTAATTGATTGTTTGTTTGTTGGACTTTGTTTAAGGAATAAAGAGCATTATTTTAAAACCTTAGCTAAAACAAGAAGTGCAATTGCAAAGAAGAGATTTTAAATTAAAAAATCTGTCAATAAGTAGGTTTTTAATTATGCGAAAATTTTAACTTGATAAAATTACAAAATTATTAGTAAAAAACAACTTGACTAATAAATAAAACATAGTATTATTAAATTGTGGAGAAAAATTTCACTAAAAACAAAATTCAGAATTTCTTTCAATAAAAATGAAAAAAATTTACAAAAATTTAGAATCAGAAAGAATTTAAAATTGTGTAGTCAGAATGTTTGATAGAAAGTAACATAAATTTGATTATTTAGAAATGATAGAACTTAGTGTTAATTAATTAGATTTTAAAACAAGAAAGAGGGATACGGAATGGGTTACAGGATTGCAATAGTTAATTCTAGTAGTTTTGGAAAGCATTTTCCAGAGCATATGGAAAGACTTAAGGCATTAGGTGAAGTAGAGAGGTTTACTGTTCCACAGGACATGGGTGGAAAGGAATTAGCTGATAAATTAATGGGATATTCTGTAATAATAGCGAGTGTTACAGCACAATATAATAGAGAGTTTTTTCAGTACAAAGATAAAACACTTTTGATTGCTCGCCATGGAATAGGATATAACAATATTGATATAACAGCTGCAACAGAAAAAGGAACAATAGTTACAAAGGTACCTGCTATTGTTGAAAGAGAGGCAGTTGCAGAAAACGCAGTTGCTCTTCTTATGGACGTAATAAGAAAAGTTACACCAGCATCTTTGGCTGCAAAGAATGGAAGATGGTCAGAAAGGGCATCCTTTATGGGATATGAAATAAAAGATAAGGTTGTAGGTGTTATAGGGCTTGGCAATATTGGAAGTAGGGTTGGCGAGATATTAAAAAATGGATTTAATGCAAAACTTGTAGCATATGATCCAAATCTTTCAGCTGAAGAAATAAGAAATAGGGGAGCTGAACCATTATCTCTTGAAGATCTTCTTAAGACAGCTGATATAATTTCTCTAAATGCCTACGTAGATAAGAAAAGCTATCATCTAATTTCTAAGGAAGAATTTGCCCTAATGAAGGATGGTGTAATCATTGTTAATACTGCAAGGGGAGAACTAATGGATCAGGATGCGTTATTGAATGCCCTTGATTCAGGTAAGATATGGGCACTCGGAACAGATGTGGTTGAAGGAGAACCAATTGATGTAACACATCCACTTTTATCATATGAAAATGTTATAGTTACACCCCATACATCTGCTTATACATATGAATGTTTAAAGGGAATGGGTGATAAGGTAGTTGACGATGTTGAGAAGGTTTTAAGAGGAGAGATTCCAGAAGCTGTAATAAATACAGATGTATTATCAAAGAAATAATACTAGATAATCAACAAAATGTTGTAAATGGGGCTTTAGAGGTAGGAGGTAAAATATATGAATGACATAGGATTGTTAGGCCTGGGGGTAATGGGTCAAAGTTTGGCTTTAAATATTGCAAATAAAGGTTATAATGTATCTGTTTTCAATATTACCTCTGACTTAACAAGAACTTTCATGGAAACCAGGGCAAAGGATAGAAATATCTTTCCTTTTTATGATATTAAATCATTTGTAGAATCATTAAGTAAACCTAGAAAAATTTTCTTGATGATTGTAGCTGGACAACCTGTTGATGAAATGATACAAAAACTTATACCGTATCTTGATAAGGGTGACCTTATAATTGATGGTGGAAATTCTTATTATAAGGATACAACAAGGAGATTAAAAGAGCTGAAGGAAAAGGGCATACTCTACTTAGGGGTTGGAGTTTCGGGAGGAGAATCCGGTGCACTTAATGGTCCATCATTAATGCCTGGAGGAACAATTGAAGCGTATGATTTGGTAAAAGATATTTTATTAAAAATTTCTGCTCAAACCGAATCAGGACCATGCTGTGCCTATGTAGGAAATGATTCTGCAGGACATTTCGTAAAAATGCTGCATAATGGAATAGAATACGGAATGATGCAGGCAATCTCAGAAGTATATGATATTTTAAGAAAAGTATTAAAATTGTCAACGAATGAAATAGCTGAAATTTTTGAGGAATGGAATAGAGGAGAATTAAATTCTTTTCTTATAGAAATATCGCATAAACTTATGCGGCATATAGATAAATCAACCGGAAAGCCAACACTTGAATTAATATTGGACAAGGCGGGACAGAAAGGTACAGGGAAATGGACCGCTGAGGCAGCTTTAGAGCTTGGTATTCCAACACCTTCGTTAAATGCTGCTGTTGAGGGAAGGATTATTACATTCTTCAAGGAGGACAGAACTAAATTATCTAGAAAAATACAAAAAAAATATCCAGACCTTACATTAGACAAGGAAAAGATTATAGAGGAACTTAAAAACGCTCTTCTTTTCTCAAACTTTATACTTTTCTCTCAGGGGCTTTGGTTAATGTCAGAGGCTTCAAAGGTTTATGGATATAATATAAGAATTTCAGATGTACTAAAGATATGGAAGGGCGGATGTATAATTAGGGCTAAAATGCTGGATTTTTATAGGGAAATAGTTGATGAAAAGGATGATAACTCTAATCTTCTAAATAATGAAAAGTCTATAAAATTCCTTATGGAAAAAATAGAATCTGTAAAATATATAACAAATGTTGCAAGAGAATACTATATACCAATGCTTATACATAATACCGCATTAGATTATTTCTTAAGTATGACTGAAGAAAACCTTCCAGCTAATCTTATTCAAGCACAAAGAGATTTTTTTGGAGCTCACACATATAGCAGAATTGATATGGAAGGAACTTTTCATACGATTTGGGAGTAAAAAAAGTGCATATATAATTTTATAAAGACTTTATAAATGTGTTTAAAATTTTTGCAGTTTTCTGCATTTACTATATTATAACAAATGAGGGAGGGATTAAGGAATACAATTTAATTTAGAATTTATTTTTATAATTATTAATTAAGTGAAATAAGGGGGAATTATTAAAATGCAACATGCTAGTCTTAGTGTAGCACAATCTTTGTTGATAGCATTGTGGGTAGCAGCTGTTCAATCTCGTGCATTAGGATACTCAACATTAATGCTTAGATTTAGCCCAATGATGACAGGTTTTATAGTTGGATTAGTAATGGGAGATGTAGCCCAGGCAATGAAAATAACTGCTGCTATTCAGTTGGTTTATATGGGTATGATAGCACCTGGTGGAGCAATGCCAAGTGAACCAGCAGTTGCAACTTCAATAGCTGTGCCAGTAGCATTATTATCAGGTTTAAAACCAACTGAAGCAATTGCAATAGCAGTTCCGGTTGGTATGTTAGGTAGTTACCTTTACCAGTTAAGATTTTATTTCAACACATTTATCATACGTTTAACTGATAAATTTGCCAGTGAAACGAATGATAAGGGATTATTCCTTGGAATAATTGTTCTTCCTACAATCGTAAGCTTTGTTTTATATGTACCATTAATATTTGTTGCACTTTATTATGGTGCTCCTGTAATAGCAAACTTTACAGCTTCACTTGCTGGTGGAAAGATATTCCACATACTAAGTGTAATAGGTGGAGGACTTGCGGCGCTAGGTATTGCCTTGATACTTAAGGTAATAGGAAAACCAAGTTTTCTTGTATTCTTCCTGCTAGCTTACTTTATGGCTGTATCTCTAGCATCACTTAAGATTAATACTGTTACATACGCAATAATCGGTGGAATAGTAGCTTATTTGTATGTAATGTTTACCAGTGCAAATGCAGAAGCATAGAATGAGGGGAGTTGAATAGAGATGAGTGCAGAAAAGGATAAAAATTTAGCACCTGAAAAAATTACCACGAAGGATTTAGCTAGAAGCTGGTTCAGATGGTGGTATGCAAATGAAATTCCTCACAGCTTTGACAGATATATAGCACCTTCTCTTCTTTGGGGGTTAATGCCAATATTGAGGAAATTATATAAGAAACAAGAAGATTTAAAGGAAGCTTATGAAAGACATATGCAGTTTTTTAATACACAGGCTATTTGGGGAGGCGGCACTATTTTAGGAATAACTGCTTCACTTGAAGAGGCAAGGGCAAATGCTCTTTATGAAGGGAGAGAGGATGAAGCAGTCAGTGCTGAAGTTATTAACAGTACAAAACTAGGTTTAATGGGGCCCCTTGCAGGAATAGGGGATGCCATAGATTCAGGTACAGTGCAGTACATACTGTTAGCCATAGCACTTCCGTGGGCGCAGGCTGGCAGTGGTCTTGGAGCATTAATTCCATGGATTGCCTTTGTAACACTCACCTATATTTATGGTTTCTATTTTGTTAAGCTCGGACACAGATTAGGACGTGCGGCAGCAGTTGAAATAGTTGGTGGCGCTAACATAAAGAAATTGCTAAATGGATTATCAGTATTAGGTATATTTATGATGGGTATCCTCGCTGCTTCCTATGTGAAGGTATCAACATCATTTAAATGGACAATTTCAGGAAAGGAATTTGTTCTTCAAAATATATTGGATCAAGTATTACCAGGTTTACTGCCACTTGTTACTGTAATGGGTGTTTACTTATACTTTACAAAGAAGGGATTAAAGATTACTCAGGCACTATTAGGATTATCAGTTATATTAGGAATCCTTGCAGGAATAGGATTACTGTAATTTAAAATTAGTATTCATGTTGTGGGCAGCTGGTTGACAGATGCATTATTATAATGAAAATTTTATATATCCATGCTGCCCATAACAAAAATGTAAATTCGAAAAGTAACTTATAATATAAGATATTGTAAGTTTTATGGATATATATGGATCAAGTAATGAGGTGATTATATGAAGAAAAAATTCCTATTAATTATTACCCATGGAAATTTTGGAAAGGAATTACTAAAAAGTGTTGAAATGATCATGGGTGAACAGGAGGATGCCGCTGCTCTTGGACTTAACCTAGGTGATGATGTTGATGTTTTAAGGGCTGATGTTGAAAGGATTATTGCAGAAAATGAAAAAGCCGATAAAGATACTATTGTTCTTGTTGACTTATTGGGAGGAAGCCCATCTAATGTAGGGCTGTATGCTCTAAAAAATCATGATATTAAGGTTATTACAGGGGTTAATATGCTTATGCTAATAGAGTTCTTTTCATCTAGGGAGTTTGAAGAGTTAGAAGATTTAGTTGAAAAAATGATAAATTCAGGCGTTGAAGGTATAAAAAAATTTCAAAAATAATACTTATTAATAAATAAATTAGAAAGGGAAGTGATAAATATGGGAGAAATAAATTTAGCAAGAGTAGATGACAGACTAATTCATGGACAGGTTATGACAAAATGGTCAAGAGGACTAAATACAAATGCTATTTTTGTTGTTGATAATCCAACTGCCAAGGATCCATTCATGAAGGAAGTTTACATTATGTCAACAGCAAGTTCTGGAATGACAATAAAGGTTTTCAGCACAGATGAGGTAGTGGAATATTGGAATAAGACAAAATTTGAAAACTACAGGGCAATTCTTTTATTCAAAAATATTGATACTGTCAATGAAGTTGTTGAAAAGGGATTGCCTATAACTAGATTAAATATTGGTGGAATTGCTAAAACAAAGGAAGCTAAATTTGTTATACCAAGTGTTGGTCTTAAGCCTTCAGATGCAGAAATCCTTAAATCACTAGCTTCAAAAGGAATAGAAGTATTTTTCCAAACAGTTCCAGATACAAAAGCTGTTACTTTGCAGGATGCATTAAAGAATTTTTAATAAGATATAAAAAATCTCTATAATAAAAAAACCCCATTTCCAAAGCAGACCAATAATTTTAACAATAAAAGGACATTTGGAAAGGGGTTCAAATTTTATGATTATAAATAAAAATAATCTATTGTTTAATAAAGGAGGATAAAAAATGACTAAGAGAATATTAATAACTCCGAGATCATTTGGAAAAACAAGTAATGCTCCATTTGAAATTTTGGAGAGATATGGATATGAAATAATTAAAAATTCTTCTGGCAAACAGTATACAGAGGAGGAATTATTAAATATTGTTGAAGATATAGACGGAATGATTGTAGGATTAGACACTATTTCAGCTAAAGTATTACAAAGGGCAAAAAATCTAAAAGTTATAACTAAATATGGTGTTGGTTTAGATAATATAGATCTTGAAACAGCAAAAAAACTTGGAATTAAAGTTACATATACACCAGGTGCCAATAATGAATCGGTAGCAGATCATGCCTTTGCTTTGATGTTAAGTTTAAGCAGAAATATTATAAAGCTGGATAAAATAGTTAGAGATAGGGGATGGGAAAAAATAATTGGATGTGAAATATACGGTAAAACAATAGGAATTGTTGGAACAGGAGCAATTGGAAGGGGAGTAGCAAAGAGAGCAAAGGGGTTTGATATGGAAGTATTGGCCTATGATATATATCCTGACCATGATTTTGCTGTAAAAAATGGAATAAAATATGTAGATAAAAGGACTTTATTAGAAAAATCTGATTTTATAACACTTCACGTACCTTTAACAGATGAAATGTATCATTTTATAGATGAGGAAGATTTAAATCTAATGAAGAACACTGCCTATATAATTAACACAGCTAGAGGTGGAATTGTTAATGAGGAAGCATTATACAGGGCTTTAAAAGATGGCAGAATTGCAGGGGCAGCACTAGATGTATTCGAGATTGAACCCCCTGTTTCTAATAAGCTATTGGAGCTAGATAATGTAATTTTATCTCCACATTGTGGGGCTTCTACAATTGACGCTACTAACAGAATGGGAATGATGGCAGTAGAAGGACTTATAAGCGTATTGGAAGGGATTGAACCTAAATATCTTGTACAGGGGTTTTAGTTTCATTTTTTATTAAAACGCAGGGGGAATGATAGTGAATTTTCAAAATGATACAAGTAAATATAAAAAAAGATTTGGATTAAACATAGAGGAAGCAAAAAATATAAAACTAATTGCTTTAGATCTAGATGGAACATTATTAGATGATGATTTAAAAATCTCTAAAAGAACAATTGATTGTATAAAAAGTCTGGTACATAGAGGTATCAACATTGCGTTAGTGACGGGAAGAACTCTAGGATCTGCCTATTTGGTTAGAGACATTTTAGGTGTTGAGGTACCAATAGTTGCATATAATGGCGGAAGAATAGTTGTTCCACCAAAGGGAGAGATTTATACTGCCAAAATACCCCTTACTGAGGCTATAAAAATAATAAAATATGCTGAAAATAAGGAGCTTTATGTTAAGGCATATATAGATGATTTGATGTATGTTGAAAAAGATGAAGAAGCCTCAAGGATTTTCTGCCAAAAACGCGGGATAGAATATAAGGTTGTTGGAAAGCTGAGTGAAAACCTTACAGAAGATGTTAATATGATTATAATTTATTATAAAGACCCAATATACGGTAAGATTGATGACGAACTTAAGAATATAAATGTAAATATAACTGCTTCAGCCACAATAGCATTGGACTTTGTACCAAAGGAAGTATCAAAAAGCAATGGACTAAAATTAGTTGCAAATTACCTTAACATTAGAAGAGAAGAGATTTTAGCCATAGGAAACAGCCAAAATGATATTGATATGCTTAGTTTTGCTGGAATAGGAATAGCAATGAAAAATGCAGATTCTATGCTTCAGGAAAGATGGAACCACTTTACCGAGTATACAAACAATGAAGAAGGGGTATATCATATTTTAAAACAGATTTAGCTTTGAGAACGCCCACAGATTTGTGTAAATTTATTTAGATAAGATTAATTCAAACTGGAAATTACTATAGGAGACAACTCCTGTAGTAATTTTTATTTTTTGTGGGGTATTACTAAATAATGTGATAGTGTAACTGCGGTTCAATGTGAATGTCAATAGAAATTTGAGCCACTTCCTAAGGTTTTATTCTCAGGCTAATCCATGTTGCCTTGCAACCAAAGATACATTACCTGTTTCTACTGCTGCTTTAACTATTGACTCTTTAAATTCAGGTGTATATTTCTTTCTTGTTATCGACATAATGCATTCCACCTAGCCAATAATATCTTATCATATTAAGACACACTGCCCAAGTACTTTAGGGGGCTAAATAGCAGGGCTATTTTGTTGTATATATGTTTGAGATTTTTGAGAATTGTCCCGAGGTATGAGGTACGGGGTGCCTGTTATAGGATGAGTGTTTTCATAATATTGTAATTTTCGACAGATATGGTATAATCACATTTGATAATATAGGTAATTTTCAAACGTTTCTGATAAAAGAGTTATAGATTTAGTTTGAGATATAGTTTATAGTTTTAAAAAGTGAGGGGCAATTATTTAAAAAGTGAGGGGGGAATTATGGAAAATTTAGCTAAATTATTTAATAAATTAACAAATAGCGAACAGAAGGTATTCACATATATCTATCAAAATCAACAAAAAGTTATGAAGATGAGGATAAGTGATTTAGCTAAGGAAACTTATACGTCTAAAACTGTGATTATTAACATGGCTCAAAAGTTAGGATTTGAGGGCTTTGCGGATTTAAAGTATTATCTTAAATCTGTAAATAATGATGAAGATGACAAAAAAGTTTTAGAGGATTTGCAGTATAACTTAAAACAAAATATTGAGAAAACATTTGTTGTAGTAGAAACGGATTTATATAAAACAATTACCAGGCAGATATTAGATGCTAAAACTGTGTACGTTTTTGCCAGGGGTACAAGTAAAGCGGCCGGACATTACTTGAATCATCTGCTCCTTACCATTGGGATCAAGTGTATATTTGTCGACGACTATAATTTGCTTACCCTTGTTGGTAATACATTGACAAGAGATGAATTGGTAATTTTGATTTCCTTGTCAGGGAATACGGAAAAAATACTTGAGGTGGCTAATATGGCAAAGGTCAAGGGGGTTAAAAGCATAGCAATAACCTCCTTTGGGAACAATGAATTATCCAGGATATGCGATTATACCCTGCATTGTGTAGCAAATGATACCGAGACTAAGCACAACGACAGCATATCCAGAATAGGAATGTTCATAGTTATTGAAATGATTGTTAATTGTATAAAGGAACTCGATAGAAAATAGCTCGTTTAAAGACGGGCTATTTATTTTTATCCAGACTTTAACATGACCCAGTTCATTTCCCATGACCTGAGACATTATCTAGGAAAAGAGTATCATCAGGAATCATTGTCAAGCCTTCCGGCGGAATGTAAAATCTTTATTAAGAAGGGCGCTCTTCTAGTAAATGCTTCATAGGATATATTTTAAAATTTGTAAATGGAGGAAGGCGAGATGTCCAAGAATTTTAGTCAGAAGATACAGCAGTTTGGTAGAACTTTGTTATTGCCAATTGCAGTTATGGCACCTGTAGGAATGATACTAGGCTTAACAGGTGCACTTGTTCAGTCCTATATGATAGCCAGATTCCCTTTCTTAGGTAATCCGGTACTAAATACAATACTAGTTAATTTGAGAACAATAGCTGGTGCGGTTTTTGATAATATTCCCCTAATGTTTGCTATGGGAGTAGCATATGGAATGAGCAAAAAGGATAAGGGCATAGCAGTATTTGCATCTACAATAGGATATATCATTCTGATAATATCCATGAATGTATGGCTGACAGTTACCGGAAAGATGGCAGCACCGGAGGTAATGAGCCAGTTTGGACAGATAAAGGTGCTGGGCATTCAGACTATGAATGTAAACGCCCTGGGCGGAATAATTACAGGACTTGTTGCGGCATGGGCAACAGATAGATTCTACAAGCTTGAGCTTCCAATAGCCTTTGCTTTTTTCTCAGGCAAGAAGTCAGTTCCTATTATAACTATGGGAATAATGATGGCAATTGGTTTAACAATACCCTTCATATGGGAAATGTTCGTAGGCATATTAACTAAATTATCTGTAGTTTATCTAAGTCCTGTAGGACCTTTCTTCACAGCAGCCGGAGAAAGATTATTTATTCCCTTCGGTCTTCACCACGTATGGAATGCTCTGTTTAGATTTACAGAGGCCGGAGGTTCCTATGTAATAAACGGAAAGACCTTCGTAGGAGTAGTTCCTACTCTTAATGAGATACTATTCAATTTAGGACCAAACAGTGAATATTGGAGCATGCTTCCGAAGCTGACAAGGTTTATGGCTCAGCAGCAAATGCTAGTTACATTGTTTTTATTCCCTGCAATAGGGCTTGCTATGTACCATACAGCATACAAGGAAAATAAAAAGCTGGCTAAATCTCTGATTGTTACTTGTATATTAACAGCATTTTTAGGTAATGTTACAGAACCACTTGAGTTTTCCTTTGTATTTATTGCGCCAATCCTATATGTAATTTACGCATTTATTGTAGGAATTGGAGCAGTGGCATTATCATTGGCTAATGTCGGAATAGGATATATAAGGGGAACTATATTCGACTTTGCCATATTCGGTTTGCTTTATGAAAGAACAAACTGGGTAGCTTTCGTGATAATAGGTTTGATTTTTGCAGTTGTTACCTACTTTATATTCAGGTGGGCAATATTAAAGTTTGATTTAAAGACTCCAGGTAGGGAAGATTCACCATCTGCAGATAACAATCTTATCAAGGAAAAGAGATACGATGAAATAGCTAGAATTGTAATACGGGCCTTAGGAGGAAAAGCCAATATAAAACATGTTGATAACTGTATAACACGTTTGAGAATTGATTTAGGTGATGTAAACTTGGTTGACCGTAAGTTGCTTGAAAGTTCAGGTTGTACAGGAATATTCTTCCCTGCGCCAAAGCATATTCATATTGTTTACGGGCCTTTAGTAGAGTTTGTAAGAAATGAGGTAGATGAGCAGTTAGCTAGGATGTAAAATATAAATAATGGAGGAATAGACATGAGAAGCAGCAATATAATCACAATAACTGGAGCAGGCAGTGCCAGAACTCCTGCATTAGTTGGAAGTTTAGTAAAATATAAGGACAGGTTCCCGTTAAAGAAGATAATTTTCTATGATATAGATAACGAAAGAACTTCAAAAATGGAGGATTATATAAGACTTGTTTTAAAGACTTACTGTAGTGAAACGGAAGTAGTTTTTACTACAGATCCGGATATAGCATATGAAAATACAGATTTTGTATTTTGCCAGATGCGTGCTGGAAAAAACGAAATGAGAAGCCTGGATGAAAAAATTCCACTAAAATATGGATTAGTTGGACAGGAAACCTGCGGACCGGGAGGCTTTGCCTACGGCATGAGATCCCTTGGTGCAATGATAGAGATGGTTAACCAAGTGCGCAAGCATTCAAAGGATACTTGGATTTTAAACTATACAAACCCAGCTGCAATAGTGGCCCTAGGCCTTGACAAGGTTTTCCCTGATGATAAGAGAATATTGAATTTATGCGACCAGCCATATTCACTTATGAGATCCTTTGCTAAGATTCTTGGAGTTGAACAAAAGAATTTAAGAGCTACCTATTTTGGATTAAATCATTTTGGATGGTTTACAGGACTTAAGGACATCAATGGAAAGGACTATTTTGAGCAGCTAAGAACCTACCTAAGGGATCATGACTTCAGGCCCTATAATGCAGAGCAGCGTTCCAAGTCCTGGTTGGATACTTATTTAAGAGTAAACAAGTACATGAAATTCTTTGATGAGTATATACCAACAACCTATCTTCAATACTATTTCTTCCCTGATGAAATAGTAGCTGAAAGCAATCCAAACTACACAAGAGCAGATGAAGCAAGGGATTCAAGAGAAAAGGAAGTTTGGGAAATCTGTTCCAAGGCTGTTAATGCTAAATCCATAGATGATGTGGAAATCATAACAAACAGTGTCTTTGGTGACCTGATGGTAGAACTGGCAGAATCTATTGCATACGATTTGCATAGTGAATTCATTCTGATGAGCAGAAACAATGATATAATAACCAATTTCAGCAGGGATGCCATAGTGGAAGTAGCGGGTACCGTTGGAAAAGATGGAGCACATCCTTATGTCTACGGAGAAATTAAGCCTTTCTATAAAGGTTTAATGGAGGCTCAGCATGCCTACGAACTTCTAACAGTTGAAGCGTTCTTGGAAAAGGACTATGTAAAGGCACTTCAGGCCCTGACCTTGAACAGAACTGTTATAAATCCTGAAAAAGCTAAAGCTGTACTTGATGATTTGATGGAGCATAATAAAGACTACTGGTATTTGGAGAAAAAGAATTAAGACTTTTTCTATCACGTCATGAATAGAAGTGTAGGGGACATCCCCCTTTCGAGGATGATAAAGGGGCTGTCTCACAATAATTCCTTGTGAGGCAGTCCTTTAATTATTGTCCTGTTTAGAATTAACTATCCCTTGTTATATTATCTGGTTATAAAAAATAAAGGGGTAGAGACTATGCCATGTTTATTTAAATCCACAAAGTGTATTGGGCCTTGCAACTGGAGGTACTCCAGTTCCTATGTACAAGGAACTTATATCAATGCACAGAGAGAAAAAGCTTGATTTCAAAGAGGTAAAAACCTTCAATTTAGATAAATATATCGGTTTAAATAAAGATAATCCCAATAGCTATTATTACTTATATGCTTTATGTTAATATACAGAATGACTTGGAGGAATAGAATATGTCTATTTATGAAGATTCCCTGAAATTTCATAATGAAATTAGAGGGAAGATTGAGATAAAGTCTAGGACAAAAGTACAAAATGAATTAGATTTGAGTTTAGCCTATACTCCAGGAGTTGCAGAACCTTGCAGAGAGATTTGTAAAAATAAGGAAAATGCCTATATCTATACAAGAAAATGGAATAGTGTAGCTATAGTATCCGATGGTAGTGCTGTTCTAGGGTTAGGCAATATAGGTCCTGAGGCATCACTTCCTGTTATGGAAGGGAAGGCAGTTTTGTTTAAGGAATTTGGAGGCGTAGATGCCTTTCCACTGGTTTTAAATACAAATGATGTGGATGAAATTGTTGATACTATTGTTAGGGTGTCTCCAGGTTTTGGGGGGATCAATCTTGAGGATATATCGGCTCCAAGATGTTTTGAAATAGAGAGAAAGCTTAAGGAAAGGCTTGATATACCAGTATTTCATGATGATCAGCATGGCACAGCAATAGTTACTTTAGCGGCTTTAATTAATGCGTTAAAGATAGTTAAAAAAAGACAGGATGAAATAAGGGTTGTCGTAAACGGTCCGGGTGCAGCGGGAACTGCCATAACCAAACTACTTCTAAGTTTTGGGGTAAAGGATATAGTTGTATGTAATAAAAAGGGCATTATTAATAAAGAAAGCAATTTTGAAAACGAAGCCCAGCAGGAACTGGCACATATTACAAATCCAAGGGGTATTAGTGGAACCTTGGCGGATGCTATGGTGGGTGCTGATGTATTTATAGGAGTTTCAGCACCAAACGTTGTTACAAAAGAGATGGTGAAAACCATGAACCGTGATTCAATAATATTTGCAATGGCAAATCCAACGCCTGAAATATTTCCTGAGGAGGCTAAGGCAGGTGGGGCAAGGATTGTAGGAACTGGACGTTCTGACCTTCCAAATCAGATAAATAATGTTTTAGCCTTTCCGGGAATATTCAGGGGAGCACTGGATGCAAGGGCAAAGGAAATTAATGAAGCAATGAAATTAGCAGCTGCCTTTGCAATAGCAAATTCAGTACCAGAAAAGGATTTGAAAGAAGATTATATAATACCAAGGCCTTTTGATTATAAGGTTCAAAGGGCAGTGGCAGAGGCTGTATCAAGGGCTGCAAAAGAATAAAAATTAAATTTGTAAACAAAGCTTCTGAACAGGTTATTACGGCTGCTTACTCAGAATTGAATAAGCAGCCGTATTTAATGATAAGAAAAAACTGGTAAATGGATCTTTGGAATAGGTTCAGCTGCCAGTTTTTGCCTATTTTATCTTATATAAAATCAATAGTTGGCTATTAATTTTTTGTGATAAAATGTAAATATATCAAACTAAAGCTATTTCAAGGAGTGAACATAAATGGAGAACAAACTAACCTTATCCCAGCTTGAAAGCTTTCTCTGGGGAGCGGCTGATATATTAAGGGGCAACATGGATGCTTCTGAGTATAAGAACTACATATTCGGAATGCTCTTTTTAAAGAGGGCAAGCGATGTTTTTGATGAGGAAATAGAAAATATTATAAAGAGGGAAATGGAACTTGGAGCCTCGGAGGAGGAAGCAAGGGAGATCGCTGAGGACAGGGATGAGCATGATATATATGTGCCTGAAAGGGCCAGGTGGAAGAATATAAAGGATTTGAAGCACGATATAGGACCGGAAATTAACAAGGCCTTTGAGGAGCTTGAACATGAAAATCCAATACTCGAAGGAGTTTTGACAGCGGTTGATTTTAATGATAAGGACAGGCTGCCTGACAATAAGCTAAGGTCCCTTATACTGCATTTTGATACATACAGGCTTAGAAATTCTGACTTTGAAAAGACAGATATATTGGGTGCCGCCTATGAGTACCTTATAAAGCAGTTTGCCGATAGTTCGGGAAAGAAGGCAGGGGAGTTCTATACACCTGCCGAGGTTGTCAGGCTAATTGTAAACCTTGTTAAGCCGGAGGAAGGAATGCAGGTTTATGACCCTACTGTTGGCTCTGGTGGTATGCTTGTTCAAACAATAAGGTACATAGAGGAGCATGGTGGAAACCCAAACAACGTTTCATTATATGGACAGGAAATAAACTTAAGCACCTGGGCTATTTGCAAGATGAACATGATACTCCATGGTGTCACAGGGGCTAAGATTTATAAGGGTGATACCATAAGGGCTCCCCAAAATATAGAAAATGGAAGGCTTATGCAGTTTGACAGGGTTATTGCAAATCCTCCATTCAGCTTGAAGAACTGGGGAAGGGAAGACGTTGAGAATGATGGATTTAACAGGTTTACATATGGACTTCCTCCTGCAAGCTATGGGGATTTAGCATTTGTTCAGCACATGATTGCCTCATTAAAACTTACTGGAAAGATGGCAACGGTAGTTCCCCATGGAGTTCTCTTTAGAGCCGGAGCAGAGGGAAAGATAAGGGAAGGCATGATAAAGGATGATATTATAGAGGCTGTTATAGGCCTGCCTTCAAAGCTTTTCTATAACACAGGCATCCCTGCAGCAATACTTGTGATTAATAAGAACAAGGAGACAAAGAGAAGGGGAAAGGTACTATTTATAGACGCGAGCAGGGAATACCAGGAAGGAAAGAACCAGAACGTTTTAAGGAATGAGGATATAGAGAAAATAGTTAAAGCCTTTGATGGTTTTGAGGATATGGAGAAGTATGCAAAGGTTGTTACAAATGAAGAAATTAATAAGAACGAGTATAATCTGAACATTTCAAGGTATGTTGATGTAAGCGAGGAGGAAGAGTTGATTGATATAGAGGAAGTTATTCAAAAGCTCGACGAACTTGAAGAGGAAAGAAAAGCAATAGATAAGAAGCTAAATGGATTTTTAGTTGAGCTTGGATTTAGGGATTAGACAGGTGGTGATAGCGTGAAGAAGGTTAGAGAAGGATATAAGATGACGGAGATTGGGGAGATACCTGAGGAGTGGTCAATTGTAAAACTTGGTAGTGTAATAAAAAGTTGTTCAAATGGTTTAAGTGATAAGCAAAATCGAGAAGGTAAAGGTGTTAGAGTCACGAGAATTGAGACAATATCAAACGGGATAATTGATATTAATAAAGTTGGATATGTTGAAACTGAAAGGGATCTAACTGATTATAAATTACATACAGGGGATATATTGTTTAGTAATATAAATAGTGTTGAGCATATTGGAAAGGTAGCATATGTTGATAAAGACTATAACTTATATCATGGAATGAATTTACTAAGGATTAGATCGGATAAAGATAAAATATATGACAAATATTTGTATTTCTTATTATGCTCATATAATGCCAGGAAATATTTTAGAGATAATTGTAAGAAAGCTGTAAATCAAGCAAGTTTAAATCAGGAGGATTTAAAAAGATTTGTTTTTGCTCTTCCTTCATTTACGGAGCAAAAAAAGATTGCTCAAATCCTTTCCACCGTCGATGAATTAATAGAAAAAACTGATGAAATAATAGAAAAAACAAAGGAACTTAAAAAGGGATTAATGCAAAAACTTCTTACAAAGGGTATAGGGCACAGCAAATTTAAGATGACTGAAATAGGGGAGATACCTGAGGATTGGGAAGTTAGAAGATTAGATGAATTAGCAGATGTAATTATGGGGCAATCACCTGATTCAAGTACCTATAACGATGTAGGGGAAGGAATCCCATTTTTCCAAGGAAAAGCTGACTTTGGAACAACATATCCAACAGTGAGAAAATGGTGCATTCAACCTACTAAAATTTCAGAACCTCTTGATATATTGTTGTCAGTTAGGGCACCTGTTGGAGATGTAAATATAAATAATGTAAAGGCTTGTATCGGCAGAGGGTTAGCAGCGATTAGAGCAAAAAGAGAGAATGATTTTAAGTTCATTTATTATGCTCTTCAACAGTATAAAGACATATTCGATAAAGTATCTCAAGGAAGTACGTTTAGTGCAATTAATAGTGGAGAGCTAAAAGCTTTAAAGTTAGCCAGTCCTAACAAAAACGAACAACGCCAAATTGCCTCAATCCTCTCTGCTGTAGACGAAAAAATCGAAGCCGAAGAAAAACGCAAAGAGCAGCTATTACAGCTTAAAAAAGGCCTTATGCAGCAGCTTTTAACAGGAAGGGTTAGGGTAAAGGTGTAATGATTCTTTATACGGGCGAACACTGTTCGCCCCTATATAACAATGTAATTTATATGGCTGGAATGAATTGTTGATTAACATGGGCGAACGATGTTCGCCCCTACAAAATAATGTAATTTTATAGATGGCACGAATTGTTGAATGAACATGGGCGAAGGATGTTCGCCCCTACAAAACAATGTAATTTTTATAGATGGGATGCATTGTTGAATGAACATGGGTGAAAGATGTTCGCCCCTACTGTACCAATGATGGGGTGAATTATAGAATAAAAATTTTAATTACGGTAAACAATCTGGTGGTGATGTGATGGATTATCCGAAAAGAAAATCAATTCGTTTAAAGGGTTATGATTATAGTCAAAATGGATATTATTTTATTACAATATGTGTTCAAAACATGAAAAATATTTTATGTAGGGGCGAACACTGTTCGCCAGAAAATAACCACCAATTTGAGTTATCAGATATAGGAATATTAGTGGATACTGCAATTAGAAATATACCTAAATATTATGCGAATGTTGAAATTGAAAAGTACGTTATTATGCCAAACCATCTGCATATGATTCTTGTATTGCAGAGTAATGAAAGCGGGCGAACGATGTTCGACCCTACAGCACCGACAATAGGGCGAATCATTAAACAAATGAAGGGATACATAGCAAAGCAAATAGGCTATTCAATATGGCAGAAATCCTATTACGACCATATTATACGTAATGAGTCAGAATATCAAAAGATTTGGCAATATATTGACACCAACCCATTAAAATGGGAGTCGGATAAATATTATAATAGGTAATCCTATCATAATGGGCCCTAAATAGGAAAACAGTCTATGCGGTGACGTATGTCACCCGAAGTGTATGTACAAACGATGTTTAATGTGTAGGGGCGAACACTGTTCGCCCCAACGGTGGGATGGGTTATTAAGCAAATGAAAGAACACGTAAACATGAAAACAATCCATGTAGTGGCGAATATTATTTGCCGCAACAGGCCTAACGATTGGGGATAATTAAACAAACAGGAGGATACGCCGATATGAAAAGAATCTATGTAGAGGCGAACATTGTTCGCCCCTACGGTGGGATGGGTTATTAAGCAAATGAAAGAACACGTAAACATGAAAACAATCTATGCAGGGGTGAACACTGTTCGCCGCAACAGGCCAAACGATGAGGATAATTAAACAAACAGGAGGATACGCCGATATGAAAAGAATCTATGTAGAGGCGAAGACTGCTCGCCCCTACGGTGGGATGGATTAATAAACAAATGAAAAGACATGTAAACATGAAAACAATCCATGTAGTGGCGAATATTATTTGCCGCAACAGGCCCAACGATGGGGATAATTAAACAAACAGGAGGATACGCCGATATGAAAAGAATCTATGTAGGGGCGAACACTGTTCGCCCCTACGGTGGGATGGGTTATTAAGCAAATGAAAGAACACGTAAACATGAAAACAATCTATGCAGGGGTGAACACTGTTCGCCGCAACAGGCCAAACGATGAGGATAATTAAACAAACAGGAGGATACGCCGATATGAAAAGAATCTATGTAGAGGCGAAGACTGCTCGCCCCTACGGTGGGATGGATTAATAAACAAATGAAAAGACATGTAAACATGAAAACAATCCATATAGTGGCGAATATTATTTGCCGCAACAGGCCTAACGATTGGGGATAATTAAACAAACAGGAGGATACGCCGATATGAAAACAATCTATGTAGGGGCGAACACTGTTCGCCCCTACGGTGGGATGGATTAATAAGCAAATGAAAAGACATGTGAACATGAAAAGAATCTATGTAGGGGCGAACATTGTTCGCCGCAACAATGGGGGTGGAACTGTTGAGCATCTGGACAGAGGAAAGCGAAGTAGAGCTTCCTGCCATTAAGAGGTTAAAGTGGCTTGGGTACACTTATGTTGAGCCTGAGGTTCTCATGGAGGAAAGGGAATCCTTAAAGGAAGTTATACTCGTTAAAAGGCTTAGGGAAGCGATAAAAAGAATAAATCCGTGGATAGATGATGTTAACTTGGATAAGGCAGTCAGAAGGTTAACCCATGTTAGTGCAGTTGGGCTTATGGAAGGTAATAGGGACGTCTATGAAATGCTTACCTCCCATATATCCCTTGAGCAGGACTTGGGAACGGGTAAAAAGGGACAGACTGTAAAGTTTATTGATTATGAAAATATAGATAACAATGAATTTATAGTAACCCGCCAATATAAGGTGCAGGGAGTTAAAGAAACTATTATTCCCGACATAGTTGTGTTTATAAATGGCCTTCCAATCGGAGTTATAGAGTGCAAGGCCGAAAGCAGGCCAAATGCCATGGAGGAGGGGATAAAACAGCTTTTAAAATATACGAATATGAGAAAGCCCGAGGAAAATGAAGGCGCTGAAAAGCTCTTTTATACCAATCAGGTTCTTGTTTCAACCTTTGGTGGAGGAGCAAAGTTTGGAACGGTGGGTGCAGGGTATGACCACTATCTTGAGTGGAAGGACCCATATCCACTGAGCATAAAGGACTTGGGAAAGCATAAGATACAGGATATACTTCTTGCAGGAATATTTAAAAAGGAGAACATTCTTGACCTTATTCAAAACTTTATAGTCTATGAATCTGTAAATGGAAAGCTCATTAAAAAGCTTGCAAGATATCAGCAGTTTAGGGCAGTAAACAGGACACTCGAAAGACTTATTAATGCTAAAAACTCAAAGGAGAGAAGCGGTGTTATCTGGCATACACAGGGTTCAGGCAAGTCCCTTACAATGGTGTATCTCTGTGGAAAGATAAGAAGGATTCCTGAGGTTAAGGCATCAACAATACTCATCATAACCGACAGGGTTGACCTTGATGAGCAGATAACAAATACATTTAGAAAGACCTCAGGGGATGAGGTTATTCATATAGGAAGCAGAAGGCAGCTAAGGGAGCTATTAACTAAGGATAAAAGCGTTGTTATTATGTCAACTATACATAAATTCCTCGGAGTTGATGAAGATGTTGAGTATCCTGTGCTTTCTGAGAGTGAAAACATAATAGTAATGGTTGATGAGGCCCATAGAACCCAATACAGCGACCTTGCAAGAAATATGAGAACTGCCCTTCCTAATGCAGCATACCTTGGCTTTACAGGAACTCCAATATCCAAGATAGACAAAAACACAAGAAGAACCTTTGGAGATTATATAGACAAGTATCCGTTTAATGCAGCAATTAAGGATGGTGCGACTGTTCCTATTTTATACGAGGGAAGAAAACCAGAACTTATGGTTGAGGGTGCAAACCTTGAGGAGCTTTTTGACAGGGTGTTCTACAATAAAACACCTGAGGAAAAGGCGGAGATTAAGAAAAGATATGTTAATGCAACATATATTGCCGAATCTCCCTCAAGAATTAAAGCAATATGCCTTGATTTAATTAAGCACTTTGAAGAGAGGGTAAAGCCAAACGGATACAAGGCAATGGTAGTTGCAAGCTCACGCCTTGCTGCGGTAAGATACCTTGAAACCTTAAGGGAGCTTAACGGACCTGAGGCAGAGATAATCATATCAGGTCAGCAAAACGATGAGGCCGATATTGCTAAATACGTTTATGATAAGGACAAGCAAAAGGATATAATAAACAGGTTTAAGAATGATAAAGATAACTTATCAATACTTGTTGTAAACAACATGCTCCTAACTGGATTTGATGCTCCAGTTGTTCAGGTTATGTACCTTGACAGGTCCCTTAAGGAGCACAACCTCCTTCAGGCAATTGCAAGGGTTAATAGAAAGTATAAGGACAAGCAGGCTGGAATTATCGTAGATTACTTTGGAGTTTCAAAGCATCTTCACCAGGCCCTTGAAATATTTTCAGATGAGGATATAGAGGGAGCATTAAAGCCTGTTTCGGATATACTTCCGTACCTTGACAATGCAGGAAGGGAAGCTGTGAAATATTTTAGAAATGTTGATAGAAATGACCTTGAGGAATGTATATATGTCCTGAAGGATAAGAATATAAGGGATGAGTTCAATGCAGCCTTTAAGGAGTTTGCAAGGTACTATGATATATTAATGCCGGACCCACTTGTAAATAAATATAAGGCTGACTTTAAATTCCTAAGCCTTGTATATGCTGCGGCCAAAAACAGATACAGGGACGATTTTATGAACCTTGAGGGCTGTGGAGAAAAGGTAAGAAAGCTTATAGAGGAGCATATAAGAAGCTCAGGTATAAGCACAGTAATAAAGCCCATTAGTATAATTGACAAGGGCTTTGATGCACATGTAAAGGGACTTACAAGCAAGAAGGCACAGGCCTCGGAAATAGAGCATGCTATAAGGCACTACATTTCAGTAAACATAGATAAGGACCCGGTTTATTATAAAACCCTCCTTGAAAGGCTTGAGGAGATAATAAGGAAGTATGACGAAAGCTGGGAACAGCTTGCAATGGAGCTTGAAAAGCTTAGGGATGATATTAAAACAGGCCACAGGGATGAGGCGGAGGATAAGGGGCTTAGCGAAGTTGAGTATGCCTTCTACGGGCTTCTTAAAAAGTTTGAGAGGGATGAGGTTTTTGAGGACATGGTGGCAGAGAAGGGGGAAGAGTATGGAGATGTTACAGTATATAGGGCAAAGGAAGTTGTAAAAAAGGTGAAAAAATGTGCTGTAGTTGACTGGACGAAGCGAGATGATGCCCAGAAGGATATGAAGAAGGAACTTAAGGGGCTTTTAAGATCCTTTGGCTACAGTTTAAGAGAAGCAAATGAAATAACAGCTGAAATAGTAGAACTTGCAAAAGTACACTTTGGAAGGTAGATGACTATGCCGCAGATTGTATATGGTAGTGAATGTTTTGAATATAAAGCAATAAAAAAGAAGAAAAAGAACATAGGAATACTCGTAACACCGGAGGGAGAAGTTATCGTAACTTCTCCCCTTCATGTAGAAGATAGCCTTGTCCACGAAGTTGTCATGAAGAAGGCAGGATGGATTTTAGGAAAACTCAAGCTTGTTAGGGAGATTAGTAAAGAGATAAGGGAGAAGGAGTTTGTAAGCGGTGAATCAATAGAGTATTTGGGGAGAAGATACAGGCTTAAGGTTATTGAGGGTGGTATCAAGGGAGTAAACGTAAGGCTCTTTAGGGGAAAGTTTGAAGTCACAGTAGATTCAAAGCTCGAGAAGGATAAGAGACAGGAATTGATAAAGGCAGAGTTAATTAAGTGGCTTAAGGAACAGGCCAAGGTTAAACTTAAGGAAAGAACTGAAGTTTACAGCAAAAAGCTAAATCTTGTTCCTAACAGGGTAGTAGTAAAGGAACAAAAAAGCATTTGGGGAAGTTGCTCCAGCAGGGGAAATATAAATTTTAACTGGAGGCTTATAATGGCCCCCTTGTCTGTAATTGATTATGTTGTTATACATGAGCTTTGTCATCT
>NZ_SOAZ01000020.1 GCF_004364155.1 Fonticella tunisiensis
AATAAATCTTTATCGTTCCATGGTAGCTCAATGGTGGAGCATCCGGCTGTTAACCGGAGGGTTGGAGGTTCGAGTCCTCTCCATGGAGCCATTTTTATTTTTTTGAATACAATGTTGTCGCAAACCGGCAGTTCAACGGTCGGATTGGATGTTAGGTCCTCTCCATGGAGCCATTTTATTTTTTGAATGCAATGTTGTCGCAAGCCGGCCGTTCAACGGTCGGGTTGGAGGCTTAGGTGCTCTCCATGGAGCCAATTTTATTTTTTGAAACAATAGTGTCGCAAGCCGGCCGTTCAACGGTCGGGTTGGAGGCTTAGGTCCTCTCCATGGAGCCATTTTATTTTTTGCATATAAATGTCGTAATTAGTTTGACAATATCCTGCTTTTTCTGCTAAGAAAGCGGAGATAAAAAATATATGAAATTCACATAAAGCGAGCATCTAGAAGTTCTAGGCGAAGGGATGCAGAGAAATCCTAGAACTTTCGTGACTTAAGCAAGGCGAGTTTAATGAAAGTTCTTGATTTTTCAAATACCGAGCCTTAGAACTTCTTTGCTAGGCGCACTGGTGAATGAAATATATTTTTTATCGCAGCGTTCTTTGAAAGCGAAAACCAGCATGACGAGTTGGCTTAGGAATGAAATTTTTACAAACTTTAGAAGCATAGATTAGATGCGATGTTGTTGCAAGCCAGCCGTTCAACAGTCGGTCTGGAGTTTAGGTCCTCTCTATGGGGCCTTTTTTATTTTTTGTACGTTTGTTTGTTTCCTTGAAACATATAGTATAATAAATATATGGAAAATAATATGAAGAGGTGGTCGCATGTTAACTCACGTTGTGCTCTTTAAACTGAAGGATAGAAGCCCCGAAACTTTAAACAAAGTTAAGGAGCTTTTAATGAACCTTGAGGGAAAAATACCACAGCTTAAGTACATAGAGGTAGGAATTGACATACTTCATTCTGAAAGATCCTATGATATTTCATTAATTACCAGATTTGATTCCCTTGAGGATATGCAGGCTTATCAGGTGCATCCTGCACATGTTGAGGTTTTGAACTTCCTGTCAACAGTTAGAGAATCTTCAGTGGCAGTTGATTATAATTCATAGAGTTAAATTTAACGCTATGGGTGCAATAGGCTTCAATGAAAAAGCCCCTGGATAGAAGGCCTTCCTTCTATTCATGGGGCTTTGACACATACATGTTTCCCTTTATATAAAACCTCCATAGATAGTCCCGGGCTTCCTCAGCATAGTCTATATTTATTCTTGGTGAACGGGCTATTGTAAAGTTCTCATTAAACTCGGGTTCCATTATATAGAGCCTATCTCCTAACAGGTCGTCGCCGTTGTTGTCCCTTGTGATTCCCATTGCACTGCACAGTTTCCCGGGGCCGTTTGTGAGATTTTTAATCTGGAATTTTGTAAGATCATTATAATCCTTTTTAAACCTGTTTCTAGCCATTTCTTCAATGCCCTTTACAGGTTCAACAGCCCTTATTAAAACCCCATGTGGAACATCCTTTTTAGCGGTTATTACATTCATGCAGTAGTACATTCCATAAATTATATACACATATGCGTATCCTCCAGGGCCATACATAACTTCATTTCTTTCTGTTCTCCTGTTGTTATATGAATGGGCTGCCTTATCATGGGGTCCCATATATGCTTCAACTTCAACGATTTTTCCTACAAGCTCCTTTCCATCAACGACGTGAATCAGATATTTGCCAAGAAGATCCGGTGCCACCTCGAGGCTGGCTCTCATATAAAATTCACGGGGAAGTTTATTCAATGTCATCACCTCGTATTGTTGTTTGATAAGTTCACCTGTTGGCTAGTTCATTATCTCTCCAAACATATTTTTAGCGCAGCATTTTCTAAAGCTAAAATCAGCACATTTAATTAAATTATACTATTATTATAATCGCTTCACATCATATATATAATCACTGACAAAGCCATAAAACAGGTATTAAGAATTGAAATAAGTAGAAAACTAACATATGAAAATTTGAAAAACTAAGGAAGGTGAAGGTATGAAGATAAAAAGATTTTTTTATACTTTCCTTTGTCTTGTAGTCTTAATATCGTTTTTCGACTTTTTGGGATATGAAGATCGTTTATCGGCCCATGCAGCCTCCGAGGATATGATAATTGTAAACGGTATAACATATGTAACAGGCGGAAATGACTGCAATCTTGAGGTTATAAAAGCAGGAAAGCTTATGGCTACATTAACGGGAGGCGTTAAAGTCTATGAAATAGTGGGCCAGGAGGATCACAAATGGGTTTTAGTTAAGGGGGGCAATTTTTTAAACAGGGTTTTCAGAAGGGAGGATATATCACCTGTTAACTTCAGGACTATGCCGATAGAGGAAATACAGACATTAAGGGCAAAATCATCAAATGGAATACTTGCATCCACCAGAGATAGGGGGATTATAGAAGAGCTTATGAACAGCAGTGGAAGGTCAATTCATATAACAACACCTTATCCTGACACTGCAAACTACAAAATAAGGCTAATATCCCCTCATCTTAAGGGCATTTCATGTTATGTAGAGGCTGAGATTAATCGGAACGGAGAAGTATATATCATATATAGAAGCTCGGGCATAAAAGGAGATGAATATGTTAAGGCCGGACCAAAGGTTACTGGTTGGATAAAGAGTATAAAAACGGTACGATAAAAAACGTTTCATTCATCAACGGGCCTGTAGAGGGGAGTTCTAGAGGCTGGCTGACAAGGCAAGTACCTTTGTGTAACTCCCTTCGTTAAAACACCACAAAGGTCACCTGGCCTTCCTAACTACTAACCTCTAAGAATTTTCCACTGCTTACTAAACGTGAATTTCATATATTTTTTATCTCCGCTTATTTATACATAAAAAACCAACACAACAAGTTATTTATATTTTGATAAAATATATGTTATAGTATGGTATGAAGTATTATCAAGTGGCTTTTTACAGAAATTTTTAGGACATGCCTTTAACCTAATTTTCATATTCAGGAGGATTTTGAATGAAGAAATATGTTTTAAAGCCTTTAAAGCTTCTGGCCTTTCTTACATTATTTACACTGGCTGAATTTTTAGCACAACCAATTGTTCAATTAAGTGCAGATATAATTAACAACGATTATTTGACGGATTTGATAAAAATAATCTTAGAAACCCTTGCAGCTGTGCTTATTGTAAAGGTTTTTTTATGGAAGAAGAGCTTCAGAGAAATAGGACTTTACTTGAAAGTCAATAAAAACATACTTTACATGGCTATTGGAGGGCTTATTTCAGGCTTGGCTGGTATCCTTATAATATTGGCCGCAGGAGGCTTTACCTTTGATAGATTCATATGGAATAAGCTCTTCCTGGAGGATATAATTCCTGCTCTCATAATGGGAATACTGCATTCAATGGGAATAGCAATAACTGAAGGAATAGTAATAAGAGGATATGTATATAAGCTGTTAGATCTTAAAAACATCTATCTGGGAGTTATACTGGCTTCTCTCGTTTATGTGCTTATAAATATATTGAATATATTAACACTGGGATTTAATATACTGCCTATTTTAGGATACTTCCTCTTTACAGTTCTTTTATCTCTGATTTTTATTTTAACAGGCAATCTAATGTACAGTATAGTTTTCCATGGAGCATGGTACTTTGCAAATATGTATATATTCTCCCCCCTATCTGCCCAGACCTATGGAGTTATAATGTTAAACCCTACGGATAAAATTCTATTAAACGGTGGAGAATTTGGCATTATGGGAAGTGCAGTCTTTATACTTATAATGTTCATAGCCGATATCTTGCTTTTTGTAAAAATAAAAGGCAAAAAGAATTGATTTTCTGCCTATATTTTATGAATATATGTTCAACAACTATTTTCGATTAAGCAAAAAAACTGTTATTATTGATAAGGCGGAGAAGGATGAAGAATTCTAAAATAAAATTTATCCTATATCCAATTTTGCTGTTATTTAGTTTTGCAGTATAATTTTAAAGATGATACAATATATTGTATTAGTAGATAAATTATAGCACTAAATATAGATAGGAGAGATAGATATGGAGTTTAGTCAAAATGCAATAAGGGTTCTTGAAAAGAGATATCTGGCGAAGGATGAGAAGGGCAAACTTATTGAAACTCCTGAAGATATGCTTAAAAGAGTTGCAAATACCATTGCTAAGGTAGATAGCATTTATGATAAAAATGCCGATGTGAAGGCAACCGAGAAGAAGTTTTACGATATGATGGCATCCCTGAGGTTTATACCAAACTCGCCTACACTTATGAACGCTGGAAGGCCCCTTGGACAGCTTTCGGCATGCTTCGTTCTGCCTGTTGAAGATTCGATGGAGGGGATTTTTGATTCCATTAAAAATGCTGCACTTATCCATAAATCAGGCGGAGGAACAGGTTTTAGCTTTTCAAGGCTGAGGCCAAAGGGTTCAACTGTAAGGACAACAGGTGGAGTTGCATCCGGTCCTGTTAGCTTTATGAAGGTTTTCAATGCTGCAACAGAGGCTGTAAAACAGGGTGGAACAAGACGCGGTGCCAATATGGCAATACTTAGGGTTGACCATCCGGATATACTTGAGTTTATAAAGTGCAAAGAAGATAACAGAGAAATAACTAACTTCAATATAAGCGTTGCAATAACTGAAAAGTTTATGGAGGCGGTACATAGGAATGAAAATTATGATTTAGTAGATCCACACACCAATGAAGTTAAAGGAAGCCTAAATGCCAGGGAAGTGTATAATCTTATAGTAAAGATGGCATGGACAAATGGGGAACCGGGAATAGTTTTTTTAGATAGAATAAACAGAGATAACCCAACCCCACACCTTGGTGAGATTGAAAGTACTAACCCGTGTGGTGAGCAGCCCCTTCTTCCATATGAAAGCTGCAATCTCGGGTCGATTAATCTTGTTAAAATGCTTAAGAAAAACGGAAGCAGATATGAGATAGATTTTGAGCTTCTTGAAAAAACCGTGTACGATGCAGTGCACTTCCTTGATAACGTTATAGACGCAAACCATTACCCCCTTCCCGAGATAGACAGGATGACAAAGGCTACAAGGAAGATAGGGCTTGGAATAATGGGCTTTGCTGATATGCTTATAATGCTTGGAATACCATACAACTCAGAAGAAGCCGTTGAGCTTGCGGATAAGATAATGGGCTTTATAAACAGAAAGTCAAAGGAGGCCTCAAGGAAACTTGCAAAGGTTAGAGGAGCCTTCCCCGAATTTGAAAGAAGCATATATGGTGGCGGTGAGCCAATTAGAAATTCTACAACCACAACCATAGCTCCAACAGGAACTATAAGTATAATCGCTGGCGTTTCTTCAGGAATAGAACCCTTGTTTGCAGTTGCCTTTGTTAGAAACGTAATGGATAACGATAGGCTCGTTGAAGTTCATCCATATTTTGAAAAGGTTTTGAAGGATAGAGGGCTTTACTCGGAGGAGCTTATGATGAAGGTTGCAAAGTATGGAACTCCTTCCTATATAAGCGAAATACCATCGGATATAAAGAGGATATTTGTAACTGCCCACGACGTCGATCCTATCTGGCACATAAAGATGCAGGCGGCCTTCCAAAAGCACGTTGATAATGCAGTATCAAAGACTGTAAACTTTAGAAACGAGGCCACCGTTGAAGAGGTTAAGGAAGTATATGACCTTGCCTACAGCCTTGGCTGCAAAGGAGTAACAATATACAGGGACGGAAGCAGGGATGGACAGGTATTAAGCGTTGGAACGGAGGTTAAGGAAGCTCCCCAAGAGGACAAAAAGGTTGAAGTCAGGAAGATTAGAAATGATGAAGAAACTGCTGTAGAAACTGTAGAGGACATAGAAGACCTTATCCCCGTTCCACAATCACAGAAGAAGCAGATTACATGTCCTGAGTGTGGAAACATAATAACCCATCAGGACGGTTGCGTAATCTGCCCCAACTGTGGATTCTCCAAGTGCGGCTAAAATACACATTTAAAAAGATAGTAACTCCTTTTGCAAGGGGTTACTATTATTTTTTAAGAATATATTAATTAACTCGATGTGCTAGATAAATTTACAGATCGACTCTTAGCCTCTGAACTAGCTATACATGAAACAAAATTCGCCACAATATTATGAAAACAGTTTCTAGATTAATCTGTTGTTTCAGTTCAAAAACTAAAGCGGAGATAAAAATATATGCAGGCCGCATTTTAGCAAGCAATTAGAAGTTCTTGGCACATAGGATGAAGCAGAGCCTTAGAAGGGTTCGTGGTGTTTGAGCGAGAGCAAGTTCATAAGCCTACTTAGGCTGTGCGAATCCGGTGCCATAGAACTTCTTTGCGAAGCGTAGCAGCGGCTGAAATATATTTTTTATCGCAGCGCCAGTCTGTAGATATTTTCTGCATTTTTTTCAACGGACTTTTCAGAGTAGTAGCACAACAAGTTAATTAGTGTGGATATATGGAAAGTAATAAATACTTAATATGTAATAATACGGTAGAAAAAGCACTGTAATAAACCTAATCTAAACCCACCTTAAGCCCTTTGGATAATGATTCTTCAAAGTTCCACTAACAGCCTTTCCCCATCCAAGGGAGTACCCATCGACGTTTACAAGGTTCCACCCATCGCTACACTGAAGCTTAATGGACTCACCCTTAAGGTATAAAAGGGTTTCTTTGGAGGAGGAATCAAGGAAAACATTGTTTTTTGCCTCTGAGGCTTTAAGGCTGAGTGCAAGGGCATGGGAAGGCTCAAATCTGTTTTTCTTTATTGTACCAAGATGCAGCCCGGGCCTTACAACCCTTAATCCATCAAGGGAAAGCATTTCCTCTGGAACTATGTAAAGGTTATCTCCAAATATAATAAACTCCCCTTCGGGAACAATATTTAGATATTTATTGGCAAAATCATAATAATCCTTTAAATATTGTTTATCCACTTGCTTTCTTTTTACCTTAGGCTTAGGACTATCTTCTCCATCGGTTTTTCTAAGGACTGCTATAAAATGGCCTTCTCCCCTTAATTTATGGGGCCAAAGTCTAATGCTTCTACGAAGTTTTGGATTCCTGCTATCACTCCACTCAGGCCTTCCGGATTCAAATCCTGTGTATGGGTGTACCTCTTGAATTGAAAATTCACTATGCTTTTTTAAAAACTTTTCTATGGTTTTCTCATTTTCCTCAGGTGAGAAGGTGCAGGTGGAATAAAGAAGGATACCTCCAGGCATTAGCATTTCAGCAGCACTATCTAAAATTTCATCCTGCCTTATGGCGCAGTGAAGTACGTTTTCAAGGCTCCATTCCTTAACAGCTGTTTCGTCCTTTCGGAACATACCTTCACCTGAACAGGGTGCATCCACTAAAATTCTGTGAAAATATCCCTTAAACCTTTGTGCAAGCCTTCCGGGGCTTTCATTGGTTACAACACAGTTTTTAATGCCCATTCTCTCGATATTCTGGGAAAGCACTCTGGCCCTTGATTGGTTTATTTCGTTTGAAAGAAGGAAGCCCTGGCCTTGAAGTTTAGAGGCTATGTGGGTTGATTTTCCTCCTGGGGCGGCGCACAGGTCAAGAACCCTCTCTCCCGGCTGAGGGGCAAGAAGAGTTCCTGCCGCCATAGCACTTGGCTCCTGTATGTAGTATAGGCCGCATTCATGATGGGGATGCTTCCCAGGCCTGTCATCTTCGGCGTAGTAAAAACCTTCCTCAGCCCATGGAATCCCTTCTAAATTAAATGGGGTTATTTTAAGGAAATCATCTATATTGATTTTTAAAGTGTTTATCCTTAATCCATAGCTTCTAGGAGAGTCGTAGCTTTTAATAAATTCGTCATATTCCTCACCGAGAAGTTCCTTCATTTTATTTGTAAAATCATGGGGAAGTTTGATCAATATATCACCTCACTAATTCTTCTATGATAAAGACACATAAGCACTATAAAGATTATAACACTTATATTATATTCTTCCAGCATTTCCAAAGCAGACATCATTATTTTTAGCATAGGAGAACTCTTTACTTTTCTATTCACCATTCCTGTAAAAATATTGTTCCTGTTAACTTTTGGTGCTTATCAAGAATCTTTTATATTTCCTTCGCCAGCATAAAAGATTCCAGGATTCACTCTATGTTTCCTGCAGCAATATCCTTTGTCTTCATTTTTTATGGCATATAATAGCAAATCCACTTCCATCCATGGAAGTAGAACTATATTATTACTTCGAAGAAGCAAGATAAAGTAATATATGAAATTCAAATTGAGGGAGCAAGTTGGAGTTTTTGGTGAGTGGATAGCTGAAAAGCCAAAACAGAGTCCGTAGTGTTTAAGCAAAGCGAGTTTTAAAAGTTCGCTTGGCTTGTCAGCTATCCCGGGCCTTAGAACTTCTTTGCAAAACGTACTGGTGAATGAAATGTATTTTTTATCGCAGCGCCGATCTATAAATTTATCTGGCACAACAAGTTAACCTAAGTGATTTTGTAGTTTCTTTTCAAAAGCCGTGAAGAAAAACTATAAAACTTATCAGCAAGATATTTAAAGTCCGGCCTGCCTGCTAAATCCATTAAATAGGCTGATATTTGTGCATCATTCTTTCTGAGCTTGTTTAGTATGTCTATTATTTTTTCAGCTGTTTTTATCCCTATTCCATGGCCGTAATAGGTTCCATCACCAAGATCAATTGCATTTTCTCCCTGCCATTCGGGATGAACTGGATCCACAGCCGGGTTTTTAAAATATCTTCTATCTCCTGGCAAATAGTCCTCTTCCTTTTCCATATAGCCTATATTGCCGAGATCCCTATCTATATGTTGCCAATCCATTAAATATATCTCAGAAAACAAGTCATTGAAAAGTTCCTCAGGGAATATATTAAGAAGTGCCTTATAATAAACGATAACCATAGCTGTGGCGCACTCGGTGGCGTATTTTGAAGCATTTATATAGATATCTTTAATGGCATGGGAGGGTTTTACGCCTTTCTTTAATAAAAAACCTCCTTCATCGGTTCGTTCCCAATAATCAGGGTTGCATCTGGATTTACGGAAAACCGCAAAGGCAAAATTCGTTCCATTAAGCTCCCTTGATGCATTGATAATATTTACCCGAAGGTTTAATTCAAATTTCAGCTCCTTAAGGGATTTATAGTTATATGTGCTGCTGCTCGACGATAATATCGATATAATTTTCCTCTCAATGCTGTTTTGGGGATATTGATTTAAAACGTCGTTGGAATTAATGGGGCTGCCTGAAATTTTAATCATTCTAATCCTCCAATTCTAGTTCTGGCAATTTTTATTTGTTCCGACAGGGGATAGTGAATCCACATGTTCCACCAGTATAAATTTTGATGATTTAACAGAACGGAGCAGTTTGCAAGGAGCATCCTGATGTCATCGTTCAGCTTGTTGAAGTTATCAAGAAGTCTTTGCTCTTCCTCCGTTACAGGTGCTATCGGCTTGCCATTATCCAGACATATGGATTTGCAGAGATATTTTGCTTCCAAGCTCAACTTATAGGGGGTTGGTCTGCTGGTTTGATGGAAATTTTCCCCCGTAAAATATAAAAAGGGGCCGTTTTCTCTAATCCATCTAATGCAGAAAGAGTACTGTTTCTCATTATCAGCTCTCATTTCATATGCCATATCTGGAATAAAGCTTAAAAGTCTATGGGACAGTTTAACATCCTTTATATCTCTTGAGTGCAGGTAATTTGCGATGAGGCTTAAGCTATATGGGTCACGGCATTGGAAAAAAGCCCATACAAGATCGTAAAAATAATGCCCTTTTCTGTTGCGCTTAAAGATCATATCTGAAATAATGGGTAAAGCTGATTTGTCCCTGTATTCAGTAGTTAAAATCGCTGAAACAATATCCAGGACTTCATCGTATTCGTCACCTATGTCAAAATCCATAAAACCTGTTTCGAGCATCCATTTAAGAACGGGATAATTTCTTTTCCTGTATTCTGATTTAAGAACTTTAGTATTGGAGTTTTCTTTAAGCAGTATTTCATTTGTAATCTGTAAAGCGATTTGATTTCGCAGGCTTAAATTATTGAAGAGATTTGACTTTTCAATTTCAGGTGAAAGCAAAAACAGGGAAGGGAAATGAAGGTTTTCGTGATTGATTAAACTTAGAGCATCATTTGCATTGTCCTTAATCAATCGGTTAAAAATGGACTTCAATTCTTCAGTTCCATCCATAATTCTTATTCTGTCTAAGAAGCTGAAGTTATTTGAGTTTAAATTACCGCTATTCACATACTATCTCCTTTCATGCTTGTTACTGAAGGAAACGGAGTCCTATCAGACTAATATATAATATTACTGTTTTGGTTTTGGTGTTAAAAATAATCATGTTATAAACTATCTACAGCATATTATATTAATAACATTACGAATGCTTTAAATCTATTCCTGCACGCAGGTTGGTTATCCAGGAAAATTATTTTAAATGGAGGTGCCTTATGGATTTTAGGGAAATAATTCAGAGGGACAGAGAAAGGCAGAACAAAGGTAAATTTGAAGGCACATTTTTAGAATATCTTGAGCTTGTGAAAAAGAATCCGGATATAGTAAAACTTGCTCATAAAAGGGTTCACGATATAATCCTTCAAAGGGGGGGTGAGGTTTTAAAGCCTGAGGAAAATCAGAGGGTTAGAAAGATATACGGAAACGAGGTCATAAAAAGGTATAACTTTTTTAAGGATGATTTCTTCGGCATAGATAAGGTGCTTATGAAAATCGTAAACTATTTCCATTCTGCATCTATGAAGGGGGAGGAATCAAGGCAGGTGCTTTATCTTGTTGGGCCTGTAGGTGCAGGTAAATCCTCCCTGGTAGAGGCACTTAAAAAAGCGCTGGAACAGTCTGAACCTATATATGCCATCAAGGGATGTCCCATGAGGGAAGAACCACTTCACTTGATTCCAAAGCATCTTAGGAAGGACTTTGAGAAAATGCTTGGAGTTGAAATTGAGGGGGATTTATGTCCCGTTTGCAGGTATAGGCTTTTAAATGATTATAATGGCCAGTATGAAAATTTCCCGGTTGTTACAACTGATTTTTCAATAAGGTCAAGAAAGGGAATAGGAGTTGTGCCTCCGGTTGATCCAAACAATCAGGATACCTCAATTCTTACAGGGTCTATAGACATATCTAAAATGGATATGTATCCGGAAGATGATCCTCGAATTTTTTCACTTAACGGAGCATTCAATGTAGGCAATAGAGGAATTGTTGAATTTATAGAGGTATTTAAAAACGATGTAGAGTATCTTCATACAATAATAACTGCAACCCAGGAAAAATCGATTCCATCTCCGGGAAAAGGTTCTATGATATATTTTGATGGAGTAATCATCGCACACTCCAATGAAGCTGAATGGAACAAGTTTAAGTCAGATCATACAAACGAAGCAATTCTTGATAGAATTGTAAAAATCGAGGTTCCCTACTGTCTTGAACTAAACGAAGAGATAAAGATATATGAAAAAATATTGAAGAAGAGCAATTTCAAAGCCCATATAGCTCCCCATACCATAGAGGTAGCATCTATGTTTGCAATCCTTACAAGGCTTGCGCCGTCAGGCAAGGCAGATCCAATGACCAAGTTAAAAATATATAACGGCGAAGAAATTGTAGAAAAGGGCAGCACCAGAAAGATAGATATTATGGAATTGAGGGAAGAAGCTGGTATAAGGGAGGGTATGACAGGAATTTCTACAAGGTTTATCATAAAGGCCATAGATAATGCCCTTTCAAATTCAGAGTTTGAATGCATAAATCCATTGAGCATTATGGAAAGCATTATAAAATCTGTTAAGGAGCTTGATATTGGAGAAGATGAGAGGAAGAGGTATCTTGGATTTGTGCAGGATACAATAAGAAAGGAATACAATAAAATTCTCGAAAAGGAAATTACGAAGGCCTTCATCTATGGCTATAGGGAACAGGCAGAGAGTTTGTTTAACAATTACCTTGATCATGCGGAGGCCTATGTGAATAAGACAAAGCTAAAGGACAAGTATACAGGGGAAGAGCTTCAACCCGACGAAAAGTTTATGCGTTCAATTGAGGAGCATATAGGAATATCTGAAGGCTCTGCAAAGGGATTTAGGACAGATGTTACCTCCTATATGTTCTATGTTATAAGAAATGGAGGAAAGATAGACTATACCTCCTATGAGCCCCTTAAGGAGGCTATAGAGAAAAAGCTCATAGCTTCGGTAAAGGATTTATCCAGGGTAGTTACAAAATCAAGGGTAAGGGATAAGGAACAGGAGGAGAAGTATAACGCCATGGTTGAACAGATGAAGAGCAACGGATACTGTGAACATTGCTGCGATGTTGTATTAAAGTATGCTGCCAACAACTTATGGAAGGATTGATATTATGGCGATATTTAAAGAGCATAATTCAAATCCTGTAGAGCATGATAGATCCATAGAGGATAGGAGAAGGCATCACAAGCTTGTAGAAAGGGCTATTAAGGAAAACCTCGGTGATATTTTATCTGAAGAAAGCATCATAGGGGAAGGAAATGATAAAAAGATAAAAATTCCTATAAGGGGTCTTAAGGAATATCAATTCATTTATGGGAAAAACTCGCCGGGTGTAGGAAGGGGGGATGGAACGGAAAGAAGAGGAGATATAGTTGGGGAGGATAAAAGCGGAAAGGGACAGGGCAGCCAGGGGGCAGGAAATGAAGAAGGGGAGGATATATATGAAACCGAGATAACGATAGAGGATGTGTTAAACTACCTTATGGAGGATCTTGCCCTTCCCTACATGAGTAAAAGCAGATTTTCTGAAATACTTACTGAAAACAGTAAAAAAAAGTCAGGGTATCAGAAACATGGTATAAACCCAAGGCTTGCAAAGAAGAGGACTGTTATTGAAAAGATAAAGAGGAAGCAGAGCATGAAAAGGACACTCAGGGAAATTAAAAAGCCCGATAAAATAGAAAGATTCCCATTTAAGGAGGATGATTTAAGATACTACAGGGCTAAAAAGACTTATAAAAGAGAATCCAATGCAGCAATAATATGTGTAATGGACGTATCAGGTTCCATGGATAATACGAAAAAATATTTAGCCCGCTCATTCTTCTTCGTTCTTTCAAGATTTATCAGAATGAAGTACAACAGCATCGAAGTGGCCTTTGTTTCCCATACTACCATCGGAAAGGAAGTAAATGAAAACGAATTTTTCCACAGGGGTGAATCCGGTGGTACATATATCTCAAGTGGATTAAATAAGGCACTGGAGATAATCGATAAAAGATATAATCCGGCACACTGGAACGTTTATACCTTCTATGTAAGCGACGGCGAAAATTGGGCCGAGGACAATGAAAAGGCAATACAGGCTTCAAAGAAGCTTTGTGAGATATGTAATATGTTTGGTTATGCAGAGATTTTGCCGGGAACGTATTCCATGATAAAGAACAGGATGGTTAGTGAAATTAATTACACCAATTTTATAGCTGTAACAATAAACGAGAAAAAGGAGCTCTGGACAGCCCTTAAAACCATGCTTAAAAAAGAACTGAGCGGGGAGTGATTGTGTGGATTATACTATAAGGGATCTTGAAAGATGGAGCGAGCGTATAGAAGATGTTGCAAGGGATGTGGGACTTGATTTCTACGATCAGGAGTTTGAAATAATAAACTACAGAGATATGATAGCCTATGAGGCATATGTAGGAATGCCCTCAAGGTACCCCCACTGGAGCTTTGGAAAGGCATATGAAAAAACCAGAACCCTTTATAAATTTAATCTTACGGGACTTCCTTATGAGATGGTAATAAATTCTAATCCCTGTCTGGCATACCTTATGAATGAGAATACTCTGCTTATTCAGATTTTAACCATTGCCCATGTTTATGGCCATAATGACTTTTTTAAGAATAACAGGCTGTTCAGGGAAGGTATCTGCGCAGATTATACCATAGGGATGTTTAAAACCCATGCAGATATAATAAGAAGCTATGCAAACGATCCAAGCATAGGTTATGAAAGCGTAGAGGGAGTAATAGATTCAGCACATGCCATAAAGATTCAAACTTCAAGGGTGGTTGGAGAAAAAAGGCTAAGTTATGAAACTATGAAACGAAATATTTTAGAAGATTATAAGAAAAAAAGTGAAAGGTATAACATCCTGGAACCCTATACAAAGCCTGAACCTCCGAAGATCGATAAAGTTCCCCTGGAGCCTGAAGAAGATCTTTTATACTTTATTATTGAGTATGGTGATCTGAAGGAATGGGAGAAAAATGTACTTGAAATAGTAAGGAAAGAGACCCAATATTTCATACCTCAAATAGAAACAAAGATAATGAACGAGGGATGGGCGAGCTACTGGCACTACAATATACTTAAAAAGCTCGAACTCCCGGAATATCTCAATATGGAGTTCATTAAACGCCATAACGATGTTATTGCTCAGTGGTCGGGAAGTTTAAACCCATATTTCCTGGGATTTAAAGTGTTTGAAGATATTCATAAAAGGTATGGAAAGGATAAGATATTTGAGGTTAGAAGCATTGAGAGGGATGAATCCTTTATAAGAAGGTATTTAACTGAGGAACTTTGTATGGAGCTTAACTTGTTTAGTTATGTTAAACAGGGAAAGAACTACGTTATTGAGGATATATCGGATGAAGCAGGATGGAAGAATATAAGAAATATTCTTGCCAGCTCCTGTGGCATGGGTATGGTGCCCTATATAAGGGTAATTGATATGTCAAGAAAGGATAAAACCCTCATACTTGAGCATGTTTATGATGGAAGAGAATTAAACATGGACTACGCAGAGTCCACTTTAAAACATATTGTCGATTTGTGGGGGCATACAGTAATACTTAAAACTAAACTTGGTGGAAGGGAGATTAAAATAGTGTGTGATGAATACAGGAAAATATCACATATTTAAGACGTTTATAGAGGAGCCGATGCTCCTTTTTTGTTTTTAGCTGATATAAAGGTTTAACTCCCATTTATATCCGCGATAAAAAAGTTAAGTAAAGCAGAACTTGTATTATGTAGGGCTGTCTGTTTAACAAATGAAGCTCAATTTCAGTAGAGGACTTTTTTCTATTGTTAAAATGAAGAAGTATAAGGATATGTAACACTACTTTTCGCTGCAAAAAATATTGAATACAGCCATGCACTTATTCTAAAGCATTGGATTGAAAAGAAATTAAATGAAATAGGTTAGCGAAAAGCTAACCTATTTTGTTTTATAAAATCTGTTTGTTATGTTTCCACAACTCATATAAAGAAGGCCTTAGCATTTTAACATGGCTTAAAAATATATCCTTGTAACCTAGCTTATCGAGTTCCTCCATCATAATCTTAGGATATACAACGGTCTTTTTCATCATCCTTGCAGTATCAATCATTCTGAGGCTTCCATCCTTGGTTAAAAAAATATGAAATAAAATCGCATCGCACCTTTTATAACCAACTTCAACCATCGCCTCATAAAGCCTTACCATTTTTTCCGAAAGGTCAAGGGTTAAAGGGTTTTCCTTAAGATATTTGTCAAGTTCTATACCGTCGACATATTCCCTTACTATAAAATTCTTGCCCCAGGAAAAAATTCTGGGAAAGTGGGGATTTCCCTGTGCCATATTAAGAGTATCAACTTCCTGCTTACAGATTTTTTCGCTTTCAAATATCTTTATGCATTTATTATCGTCTATTTTATATACGCTTCCCTGCATGCCCTTTCCAATGAATTTAAGTTTTGTTATGTCGTATTCTCCATATTTTTTTATAATCATCATCCCCTTTGAAACAACTATATTATAAAATATGTGACAAATGCTGATTTGGTAATTAACTTGTTGTGCCAGTTTCAATTTAAGCTTATAAGCCAAACAACCAAAAGTTTCAGGATTTTTCTGCATCCCTTCGCCTAGAACTTCTTTGTGAAGCGTACTGATGAATGAAATATATTTTTTATCTTAGCGCCGGTCTATAAATTTATCTAGCACAACAAGTTAATTCATTAAACACTTAAATTAAAGACTAGTTTAAATGTTTAACGCAAACTTAATAAAACATAATAATGTGTAAAATTGGTTTAACCTTCGGACAATACTGCCTTAATATTGGGGCTGTAATATATAGGTGTAGGGAAAATAAAATTAAAAAACGGAGGTTTTTTAAATGAAAAGAAAAAAGACAACCCTTATAGTTTTAGGTCTTATGCTATCCCTTATGTTAGGATTATTCGCTGGGTGTTCCAAGGGTGAAGCAACCTCGAAGCAATCAGAAAATAACAACTTATCAGGAACAATTACAGCAGCAGGTTCAACAGCCCTTCAACCACTTGTGGAGGCAGCAGCTGCGGAATTTAAAAAGAAAAATCCAGAGGCCACAGTCAACGTTCAGGGCGGTGGCTCAGGAACAGGTCTTACTCAGGTAGCTCAGGGTGCTGTAGAAATAGGTAATTCAGATATATATGCAAATGAAAAGTCAGGTATAGATGCAGCGGCGCTTGTTGACCATAAGGTTGCGGTTGTAGGATTTGCAGTGGTTGCAAATGAAAAGGTTAAAATTGACAATTTAACCAGGGATCAGCTTGTAAAGATATTTACTGGAGAAATAAAGAACTGGAAAGAAGTCGGTGGTGATGATAAGAATATAATTGTAATAAACAGACCAAAGTCATCGGGAACAAGGGCAACCTTCAAGAAATATGCCCTCGATAACAAGGAAGAAGTTGAAGGTGTGGCACTAACGCAGGATTCAAGCGGTGCAGTACACAAGACAATTGCAGAAACAGATGGATCAATAGGTTATTTAGCATTATCATATCTAACAAGTGATGATGCTAAGAAGGGACTTAAAATGCTTAAGCTTGATGGAGTAGAAGCAAATAAGGAGAACATAACATCTGGAAAATATCCAATCTGGTCCTATGAGCATATGTATACAAAGGGTGAGCCAACAGGACTTACAAAGGCATTCCTTGAATATATGACAAGTGATGAGGTTAAGCCAATAATTGAAAGACTTGGATATATTCCAACAGCAGATATGAAGGTATCAAGATAATAATATGGAAGGGCTGCTCTATGCGGCTCTATTTTAATTTGTTATGATAGTTTTTTATAAACAAGAGGAGATAAAAATATATAAAATTCATATTTAGCGAGCAATAGGAATTTTTCTGTAACTTCACTGCACAAACCTATTGGTGAATGAAATATATTTTTTATCGCAGCGTCGTTATATATATATTTTCTGCTTTTATTCCAATGGGCTTTTCAGAGTAGCGCAACGAATTAATTTATTTAGTAATTATATAAATATTAAGAACATGGAGAACATAATGTAAAATTTAACTTAACATAAGGATAATATTCTTTTAATATTGGCATTATAAAATTAAAAATGAATGACTGTATAAATCGAATGGAGGTCGATTTTTTTGAAAAGAAGCACAAGGCTTTTAATGTTTTTTTTGATAAGCACAATGATTTCAGGCTTTTTTATTGGATGTGCCAAGGAAGAGGCACCTCAGGGAGGAGCAACTTCAGGTACCATAACAGCAGCTGGTTCAACAGCCCTTCAGCCACTCGTAGAACAGGCGGCAGCAGAGTTTAAGAAGAAGTATCCAGACGCAACGGTAAACGTTCAGGGGGGAGGATCAGGAACAGGTCTTACACAGGTTGCGCAGGGAGCCGTTGAAATAGGCAACTCGGATATATATGCTAATGAAAAGTCGGGAATAGATGCGGCAGCCCTTGTAGACCACAAGGTAGCAGTAGTAGGATTTGCGGTGGTTACAAACCCAAATGTTAAGGTTGATAATTTAACAAAGGATCAGCTTATAAAGATATTTACAGGACAGATAACAAACTGGAAAGAAGTTGGAGGACAGGACTTGGCGATACAGGTAATAAACAGACCAAAATCATCAGGAACAAGGGCAACATTTAAGAAATATGCCCTTGATAATAAGGAAGAGATAGAGGGCAAGGCCTTAACACAGGATTCAAACGGAGCAGTAAAGCAGGCTATACAGCAAACAGAAGGTGCGGTAGGATACCTTGCGCTATCATACCTTTCAACAGAGGAAGGAAGAAAGGGGCTTAATATATTAAAGCTTGACGGAGTAGAAGCAAATAAGGAGAACATAACATCTGGAAAATATCCAATCTGGTCCTATGAGCATATGTATACAAAGGGTGAGCCATCAGGACTTACAAAGACATTCCTTGATTTTATGGCAAGCGATGAAGTTAAGCCAATAATTGAAAAGCTTGGATATATTCCAACAACAGATATGAAGGTCTCAAGATAATTTTAAATTTTGGACTGGTTGTTTATATTCAAACAACCAGTCTTGTGTTGCTTAAAAAAATAAAAATGAGGATGATGTTATGGAAAGAAAGCAAATTGCCAGGATAAAAAATGAATATCTAGGTAAAACCTATTCAATCATATGTGGCCTTTTAATAGTGATAATAACTTTATCCATAATATTTTTTATAGCTTCTCAGGGATTAAGCCTTTTCATTAAAAATCACTATCCAATTTCTAAATTCCTTTTTTCAACAATATGGAAGCCGGATGCAGGTCCTGAAGCGGGTGGACCTCAATATGGAGTGATGATATTTATTACAGGCTCAGTTCTGGTATCCCTTGGAGCAGTTTTGATAAGTACTCCTGTTGCAATAGCACTTGCAATATTTATGAATTTTATTTCTCCAAAACTTGGAACAAGGGTTTTACAACCTGCAATGGAATTGTTTGTTGGAATACCATCCGTTGTTTATGGATGGGTTGGCGTAACCCTTTTAATACCGCTGCTCAAATCCATGTTTGGAGGTATAGGATTTAGTCTTCTTGCGGGCATAATAGTTTTAAGCATTATGATACTCCCCACAATAACAAGCATTTCATCGGACGCAATAAGGGCCATACCTATAGAATATGTAGAAGCCTCCTATGGGTTAGGTGCCACAAGATGGCAGACCATAAGCAGGGTGGTTGTTCCGGCGGCAAAGAGCGGTATACTTACTGGAGTAGTACTAGGTCTTGCCAGGGCCTTTGGAGAAGCTTTAGCGGTTCAAATGGTCATTGGAAACTCTATTAATCTCCCTAAAAGCCTGCTTGGAACCACATCTACTTTAACAAGTATATTGACGATGGATATGGCAAATACTGTATTTAAGACTGAGTGGAATAACGCATTATGGTCAATGGCATTGCTTCTTCTTTTAATATCCTTTTTATTTATAGTCGTTATAAGGATAATTGGAAGGAGAGGTGAAGTTAAATGAATGTTAGAACAAAGGATAAAATTGCTACAGCAGTTTTGTATGTGATTTCCTCTGCCATAGTTTTGTTATTGGTTATGTTTATAGGATATATAATCATAAAGGGAAGCGAATCGCTGAACTTTAGGTTTTTATTTGGAAGTTCAGGAGTTGGCGGAGAAGGGGGAGGAATTGGCCCACAATTATTTAATTCCTTTTATCTTCTCATAATTTCTCTTCTTATAACTGTACCGCTGGGTGTTGGAGCGGGAATATATCTTTCCCAGTATGCAAAGGAAGGATGGTTCTTAAACCTTATAAGGCTCTCAATTGAAACAATGGCATCGCTGCCATCCATAGTGGTTGGATTGTTTGGACTTTTAGTTTTTGTAATAATGCTTAAAATGGGATATTCTATGCTTGCAGGAGCCCTTGCAATTACCGTACTTAATCTTCCTGCGATGACAAGGGTAAGTGAGACGGCAATAACAACTGCTGCCAAAGGCGTTAAGGAAGCAAGTTTAGCCCTCGGGGCAACGGAATGGCAGACTATTAAAAAGGTTATCCTTCCTTCAGCAATACCTCAGATATTAACAGGAATTATTCTTGCTGCAGGAAGAATATTTGGAGAAGCAGCAGCCCTTTTATATACAGCAGGAATGAGCACAACAAAGCTGAACTTTAAAAGTATTAACCTTCTTGGAAAAAGCTCTGCATTCGGACTCTTCAGGCCATCGGAAACGCTTGCAGTTCACATCTGGAAGCTTAATTCAGAAGGAATGGTTGCAGATGCTGTTAAAATAGCAAATGGTTCAGCAGCTGTTCTTGTAATAATGGTTCTGATTTTTAACTTACTTGCCAGATATTTAGGAAGAAAATTATATTATTCTTATACAGGTAAAAAGTAAAGGTGGGAGAATATGAGCATACTTAAAGCTGAAAATTTAAATCTATATTATGGTAATAACCATGCCCTTAAAAATATAAATCTGGACATACGAAAAAATGCGATAACTGCATTAATAGGACCTTCTGGTTGTGGAAAATCGACCTTCCTCAGAACTTTAAATAGAATGAACGACCTTATAGAAAACGTTAGGATTACAGGTAAAGTATTATACGAAGGAAAGGACATCTATGACAATTATGATGTGATAGAATTAAGGAAGAAAATAGGTATGGTATTTCAAAGGCCAAACCCCTTCCCAATGCCTATATACGATAATATAGCCTATGGCCCGAGGATACATGGAAATAACAATAAGGCAGAGCTTGATGAAATTGTTGAAAACAGTTTAAAAAGTGCTGCCCTCTGGGACGAAGTTAAAGACAGGTTAAAGAAAAGTGCTTTAGGCCTTTCTGGAGGCCAGCAGCAGAGGTTATGTATTGCAAGGGCACTTTCAGTAGAACCTGAGGTGCTTCTCATGGATGAACCAACCTCTGCACTTGACCCAATTTCAACGATGAAGATCGAGGAATTGCTGCTTGAACTTAAGAAAAAATATACTATAATTATAGTAACCCACTCTATGCAGCAGGCGGCGAGAATCTCTGACTATACAGCCTTCTTTTTGAGTGGAGAGGTTATAGAATACGATGAAACGAACAAAATATTCTCTAATCCACGTGATAGGAGGACAGAGGATTACATTACAGGTAGATTCGGTTAAAAGGAGAGGATTATATGGTAAGAGAGCATTTCACACATCAGATAGAGGAAATAAAACGCAAGGTTTTAAGAATGGGGTCCATGGTTGAAAACATTATCAATATTGCCGTTACAGCCCTTAAGGAACAAAATGCAGAAATGGCAAAAAAAGTATATATTGAGGATGATGAAATAGATGCCATGGAGCTTGAAATAGAAGAACAATGTATGAGACTTTTAGCCCTTCAGCAGCCAATTGCAAAGGATTTAAGGACTATTACAACTGCCCTTAAGATTATAACAGACCTTGAAAGAATGGGCGATCATGCAGTAAATATAGCTAAGATTGTAATTGAAATTGGCAAGGAACCTCTAATAAAGCCACTTGTTGACATACCAAAGATGGCAGATATGGCTCAGGAAATGGTGCGTTTAAGCCTTGATGCCTTTGTAAAGGAAGATAAGGCACTTGCAAGAAAGGTGGCTGAAATGGATGAAGAAGTCGATAAAATATATGAAGAAATTTTAAAAGACGTATTAGAGCTTATCACCGCTAAGAAGGATACTATAAGGCAGGGAACAAAACTTTTATTCATAGGAAGGTATCTTGAAAGAATTGCTGACCATACAACGAATGTATGTGAAAGGACTATATACATGATTACAGGAAAACTTGAGGAGATAAACTAAAATAATCCCGAAGCTTTAAGCTTCGGGATTAAATTTTGCCCATCTGGTTAAAGGGAAAGATTCTAAATAGGGCATGCCCTTTAAGATTTTTAATAGGTATGGGTCCTATAATTCTGCTGTCCTCGCTTACCTGTCTGTTATCACCCATTACAAATACTGAATCCTCCGGTATGGTAACCTTCATATCTATATCAGTATAGGTTCCGGATCTCAGGTAATTTTCATGAAGGATCTCTCCGTTAATGTAGACATTTCCATTTTTTATCTCAATTGTTTCTCCCGGAAGGCCAATTACCCTTTTAATGTAAATGCCCCTTCCTTTGGTACCGGGATCTAAAATTACTATTTCCCCTCTTTTAATATCCTTAGTATAAAGGGTTATCTTTTCAATAGCTACTCTATCCTTGTCATGGAGTGTAGGCAGCATAGACGTGCCTGAAACTTCTATAATGTCAAATAAAAAAGTCTTAATTGAAAAGGCAACTACAGCAGCAATAACAATGGAAACTGACCATTCCTTAAGCTCCTCTATAAAACTTTTTTGCATAATATCCCTCCTAAAGCCTACACAGTATATTATATACTCCGGAAAAGAAAAAATCATGATAAAAAAGCATTTAAAAAGTTTTTCTAAGGAGAAAAGGAGCCTTAAGAATACAAAACTAGCATAACAAGTTAATTCAAGAATAAAATTTACATAAACAGAAAGGTTGCTAGAAACAACTTTTCTATTGGCGAAATATAGTATACATGTATAAGATGGTAAAAAATAGAATATAATATAAACAAACGCTGTCAAAAAATTTTAAATATTGTAAAAAGGAAAAATGAGATTTTTATAGAATATCATAATTAGGATATGGTATTCAATTTATAAAGACCAAAGGGGGAATAAATATGAAGGAATATAAGGTTGAAAACGTCCGAACTATCGGGATTATAGGCCATGGTGGTACCGGAAAGACCAGCCTTACAGAGGCTATTCTGTTTGATACAAAGGAAACGGATAGAATAGGAAGAGTTGAGGATGGTACTACAATTTCTGACTATGACCCCGAGGAAAGGAAAAGGCAGATATCAATTTCTGCAGCTGTTGCCCCCTGTGAGTGGAACAATCACAGGATACATATAGTTGACATACCAGGGTATTTTGATTTTATGGGAGAGCTTATCCAGGGTATGAAGGCTGTTGATTCAGCAATTATAAATGTTTGTGGAGTATCTGGAGTTGAAGTTGGAACAGAAAAAGGGTGGGAATTTGTAAACAGGTATAAATTGCCGAGGGCATTCTTTGTTAATAAGCTTGATAGGGAAAATTCAAACTTTGAAAAGGTATATTCAAGCTTAAAGGATAAGTTTGGTTTATCGGTAGTTCCACTTCAGGTGCCAATAGGAAAGGAATCAGGATTTAAAGGCGTTGTTAACGTTGTAAATAAACAGGCCAAGGTATATGACCCTAAAACCAGGTCTATGATTGATACTGAGTTAGCGGCCGAGCTAATTCCAATTGTCGATGAATATAGAAATAACCTTATGGAAGCTGTAGCTGAAACGGACGAAGAACTCCTTGAAAAATACCTCGGTGAAGGGGATTTATCAGAGGAAGATATTATAGTGGGGCTTAGAAAAGGAATTGCATCCTGCGAGATATCTCCTGTTTTCTGCGGCTCAGCCCTTGGAAATATCGGTATTCATACCTTCCTTGACAGCGTAGTGAATTATCTACCTTCACCAGCCGATAGAGGATTCTATGAAGGCAAGAATCCAAAGACCGGAAATAACGAAAAGAGAAGTGTAAAGAGGGAAGAGCCTTTCTCAGCCTTTGTATTTAAGACTATTGCAGACCCCTTTGTTGGAAGACTTTCACTCTTTAGAGTTATATCGGGAACTATGACATCTGACACGTCTATATACAATGCAACTCAGGATAAAGTTGAAAAAGCAGGCACATTATATTTATTAAAGGGTAAATCACAGATTCCTGTAACGAAGCTTTATGCAGGAGATATCGGTGCTGTTGCAAAACTTCAATATACGATGACGGGCGATACCATATGCGATCTATCAAATCCCATAGTTTACGATAAATTTGAATTCCCGGAACCATGTATATCGATGTCAGTAAAACCAAAATCCAAGGGAGATGAAGATAAAATTTCAACCGGGCTCCACAGGCTGCTTGAAGAGGATCCAACCTTTAGAGTTTCAAGGGATGTGGAAAACGCTGAAATGATTATATCGGGCCTTGGAGAACTGCATCTTGAAATAATCGCAAGCAAGCTTAAAAGTAAATTTGGTGCAGATGTTGAACTCACCCTGCCAAAGGTTCCATACAGAGAAACTATAAAGAAGGTTTCTGACGTTCAGGGCAAATACAAAAAGCAGAGTGGTGGACATGGACAATATGGAGATGTATGGATTAAGTTTGAACCTCAAAGTGAGACTGAAGATTTAATCTTCGTTGATCAAATTGTTGGTGGAGTTGTACCGAGGCAGTATATTCCAGCAGTTGAAAAGGGATTAAAGGAAGCCTTAAAAAGAGGTGTCCTTGCAGGCTATCCTGTAATTGGCATTAAAGCAACCCTACATGATGGCTCTTACCATCCTGTTGACTCCTCTGAAATGGCCTTTAAAACAGCAGCATCCCTTGCCTTTAAGAAGGGTATGAAAGAAGCACAGCCTGTACTTCTTGAACCTATTATGCATGTTGAGATATCCATCCCTGATGAATATATGGGAGATGTAATGGGTGATATAAACAGAAGAAGAGGAAGAGTGCTTGGGATGGAGCCAGTCAACGGAAAGCAGGTAGTAACCGCAGAGATTCCAATGGCAGAGCTTTTTAAATATGCGACTGATTTAAGATCAATGACACAATCAAGGGGAAGCTTTACGATGAAGTTTGAAAGGTATGAGGAAGTACCTTCAGCAATTGCTCAGAAGATCATAGAAGCCTCAGAAAGGTTAAAGGACGAAGAAGAATAAATAAGAAAACCTCCCATTTTGTGGAGGTTTTCTTTATTTTTTACTTTCATATTTAATTTTATAACGTAAAAAATAAGACTACAGAGGCGTAAGGAGGTGTAACTATGTCTGACTATAGGATAAATTTTGGTAAAATAATTGGACCATCGGATTACAGTAAGCTTTATGATATGTTAGATATATTGGATAAGGACGATGAGCTTATAATAAGTATAGATGCAACGGATGCAACGCAGTCAGGAGGCGTTTTTAGAGTTCTTGAAGGTAATAACTTTGAAGTTAAAACAAAGGGAGGAAACGACGACGGAAAATATAACATCATAGCCAGAAGAAAAGGGTGATGCTATGAAGGTAATAAAACTTTTGAGAAATAAAGTAGGACTTGATAACGTTAGAAATAAGGAATACCATCAAAATCTTGAGGTTTATGGTGAGACGGCACCCTTAGTTTCGATATGGTCTCCATCGGAGGTTAAAAAGGAAGCTTGTTCGGTTAAAAGTTTGGGAGTTCAAGGAAATCTAAATGATGGGGAAGCAAAGGATATAGAATTTAAGAATAATGGGTTAAAATAGAATTGAGATGGAAAGCTATTGCTTTCCTTTTTTTATTGTAAATATTAACAAAATGTTAAATAGGTGAATAAGTTGATATGTAGTTTTAATATGTGGTATAATAGATTAAAATTATTACTAGGTTATAATATGTGGTATTATGGAGGGGTGAAAGTGAACTTAAAGGAAATTAAGGAACTTATAAAGCTCATAGATTCAAGCAGCCTGAGCGAGTTCCATCTGGAAAAGGATGATATTAAACTGCAGATAAAAAAAGAAAGTACTGTCAAGATTATAAAGGATGAAAAAGCTTTAACTTTAAATAAGGAAGAGCATATAAGTGAAATAGATGCATTGAAGGAAGAAAGGATTAAGGATAAGGAAGATGAAAATCTTCACTTAGTCAAATGTCCAATTGTAGGTGTATTTTATTCATCTCCAAAGCCGGATTCTCCCCCATTTGTTAAGGTAGGGGATAAAATTAAAAAGGGAGATGTGCTATGTATAGTTGAAGCTATGAAGCTTATGAACGAAATAACCTCCGATGTTGATGGTGAGGTGGTTGAAATACTGGTTGAAAATCAGAGTCCTGTGGAATATGGACAGCCACTTTTCAAAATTAGAAAGGTGTGATGGTATGTTTAAGAGGATTCTGATTGCAAATAGAGGGGAAATTGCAGTAAGGATAATCAGGGCATGTATGGAGATGGGGATTGAGACCGTTGCAGTTTATTCTGAAGCTGACAGGGAAAGCATGCATGTTTATATGGCGGATAAAGCTATATGTATAGGTCCTTATCAGTCAACGAAGAGCTATTTAAACATACCTTCGGTTATTACAGCAGCAAAAATAACAGAATGCGATGCAGTTCATCCAGGGTTTGGATTTCTTTCTGAAAATTCTAAGTTTGCAGCTTTATGTGAAATGGCTGGGCTTAACTTTATAGGGCCATCACCTGGTGCAATATCGCTGATGGGTGATAAGGCTGCAGCAAGGGAAACTATGAAAAAGGCAGGAGTACCTATTGTTCCAGGTTCAGAAGGTAAGATATATTCATCAGAGGAAGGTAAAAAAATAGCTTTACAAATCGGATATCCTGTTATGATAAAAGCCTCAAGCGGCGGCGGTGGAAGGGGCATGAGGATTGTAAAAAGTGAAGAAGAGTTTGAAGAGCTCTTTAACCTCTGCCAGAATGAAGCTAGATCAGCCTTTAACGATGAGGCTCTTTATGTTGAAAAATACATTGAAAATCCAAGGCATATTGAGTTTCAGATACTTGGGGATAAGTATGGAAACATAATACATCTTGGTGAAAGGGACTGTACACTTCAGAGAAGAAATCAGAAAGTTTTAGAGGAAGCACCATCCATAATACTTGATGATGAGCTTAGAAGGAGGATGGGTGAGGAAGCAGTAAAGGCTGCCAGAGCATGTAACTATTACAATGCAGGAACGGTTGAGTTTCTTCTTGATAAGAATAAAAACTTTTACTTTATGGAAATGAATACAAGGGTTCAGGTTGAGCATCCTGTAACTGAAATGGTTACCGGGATTGATATAATCAAAGAACAGATAAGGATTGCAGCAGGGGAAAAGCTTAATATAACTCAGGAGGAAGTTAAAATATCAGGACATGCAATTGAGTGCAGAATAAATGCTGAAAATCCATCCTGTAATTTCAGGCCAAGTCCTGGGAAGGTAACTACATTCCACACACCAGGAGGGTTTGGAGTTAGAGTTGACAGTTCCATTTATCAGGGCTATACAATTACCCCCTTTTATGATTCTATGATTGCGAAGTTAATCGTTCATGGTAAGGATAGAAAAGAGGCCTTGATGAAGATGAGAAGGGCCCTGTCTGAGTTTGCCGTTGAGGGAGTTGATGTAAATATAGACTTTTTAATTGGGCTTTTAAGAGAGAAGGATATAGAGGATAACAATTATGATACATCCTATATTGAAAGATGGCTCAGGAAGCAGGGTGAATAGATATGTGGAAGGATATATTTGTCAAAAGAAAGCAGTATGGTACTATAAGGGTTACCAGTCAGGATATTGGCAAAAGGCCTGAAGCAGCAGTTGAAGAGTTTGATAAGGATATCTTTACTAAATGTCCTTCCTGCGGTGAGGTTTTGATAAATATCGATGTTGAGGAAAATATGGATGTCTGTTATAAATGCGGGTATCATTTCAGAATTGACAGCTTAAAGAGAATAAGAATAACCTTTGACGAGGGTAGTATTGAATATTTTGATAATCATATGTCCAGCATAAATCCGTTAAATTACCCCGGATATGATGAAAAGCTAAACAAATTAAAAACATCCCTTGGAATTAATGAGGGTGTTTTAACGGGTAGAGGAAAAATTAATGGACAGGAAACCTGTTTTGGAGTGATGGATTGGAGATTTATGATGGGCTCTATGGGCAGCGTTGTTGGGGAAAAGCTTGCAAGGATGGTAGAGAGAGCTGCTGATTTAAAGCTGCCTGTTATAATATTCTCCGTATCAGGGGGCGCAAGAATGCAGGAGGGTATGTTTTCGTTATCCCAGATGTCCAAGGTTTCAGCTGCGCTTAAAAGGCATATGAGAAGGGGACTATTATATATAAGCGTTTTAACGGACCCTACAACCGGAGGGGTTACAGCAAGCTTTGCATCCCTTGGGGATATAATAATTGCAGAACCAGGCGCAACGATTGGTTTTGCAGGAAAAAGGGTAATCGAACAGACAATAAAGCAAAAGCTTCCTGATTCTTTCCAGAGTGCGGAATTTTTACTTGATCATGGTTTTGTTGATATGATAGTTAAGCGAAAAGACATGAAGGATGTACTGGAAAAGCTTCTGGCCATTCACGGGGAGGTGGTCTCTTTTGGAAGATCTTGAACTTCAGCTTAAGGATGTTGAAAAAAAACTTCAGGCTGTAAAGGAGTTTATTGAGGAAACGGGCATAGACCTCTCGGGTGAATACGAGGCACTTGAGGAAAAGAGGCAGGCTATTATGAAAAAGCTATATTCAGGGCTTACTCCATGGCAAAAGGTGCAAATAGCCAGAAACAAACAGAGGCCAAATTTTCAGGATTATATAGATGGAATGATAGAAGGATTTATGGAACTCCACGGAGACAGGCTCTATGGAGATGACAGAGCGGTAGTAGGGGGCATAGGCTATTTAAATTCTGTACCCGTCACTATTATATGTCATGCCAAGGGCAAGAATACGGAGGAAAACATCATAAGAAACTTTGGAATGCCCCATCCAGAAGGTTATAGAAAGGCTCTTAGGCTTATGAAGCAGGCCGAAAAGTTTAAAAGGCCTGTAATATGCCTTATAGATACTCCAGGTGCCTACTGCGGTGTAGGAGCAGAGGAGAGGGGACAGGGTGAAGCAATAGCACGTAATCTTCTTGAAATGTCAGATCTAAGGACGCCTATAGTTTCAGTTGTTATAGGGGAAGGAGGAAGCGGCGGCGCCCTGGCTCTGGGAGTTGGGGATAGGGTGCTTATGCTTGAAAACGCCATATATTCTGTTATATCACCGGAAGGGTGTGCTTCCATACTTTTAAAGGATTCATCAAGGGCACATGAAGCAGCAAAGTACCTGAAGCTAACGGCACAGGACTTATATGATTTTAAAATAATAGATGGAATTATTGAAGAGCCCGTTGGGGGAGCCCACAGCGATGTCGCTGGAACTGTCAGAAGGGTAAAGGATGAAGTTTTTAAAGTTTTGCAGGATTTAATGAAAAAAGATATAGATGTACTATTAGAGGAAAGATATAAAAAGATTAGAAGCATAGGTGCATATATTGAATGACAAAGGGAGCGTATTGCTCCCTTTGCATTTAAAAAGATGAAAATCTTTTAAACATAATTCTTCAAATTACATATAATGTAGTAGAAGGGCACAGCTACAAAAAATTCTTCACCATAGCTAAACTCCCAGCCTTAAATACCTTCTTTGTGAGACATAACTGTATTTTAACCGATATTTATTGAATAGACCATATTAAGTCAAAATTATTTTAATTCGGTTGATATACAGGAATGATTTACGATAATAAGGAGGTATTACAATGTACTGGTATCCTTACTACCCATATTACGGAGGTTACCCATACTACGGGGGTTACCCATATTGGGGCTGGGGCGCAAATTGGGGACTTCCATTCCTTGAAGGTTTTCTGCTAGGTGGGCTGCTGTTCTAATTATATAGTAAACTATTAAAAATGGATATGCTACATTGCGTATCCATTTTTAATTTTTCATTATGCTGCAAGCCATCCTGAGATCTAAAGCTTTTCTGCGGAGGCGAATCAGAGATATGAAAATAAAAGCATTCAACAGGATGTTTAAGGAAAAGATAGAAATATCGTTATATTCTACAATATAAACCATTTATTAGAAATAAACAAACTATTTTATTGAAAATCGTTGTTGCATCTCCATAATCTGGTATTATAATTAAATTGAAAGTCAAAGAAAGTCAAAGTCAAAAGAGGTGAGTAAATGGCTAGGCTATCTGATATAATTGAAAGCTTTATAAAGGAAATGCTTGAGGGGTCAAAGGAAAATGTACTTGAAATACAAAGAAATGAACTTGCTAATATATTCAACTGCGCCCCTTCACAGATAAACTATGTACTTACCACAAGATTTACCATAGATAAAGGATATTACATTGAAAGCAGGAGGGGTGGAGGAGGATTTATTAAGATTACCAGAATAGACATAGACAAAAATGATTATATTAAAGATGTAATTTGGAATAATATAGGTAACAGCATCACTCTCCAGGAGGGCGAAAGGTATATTGAGCTTTTCAAGGAGAGGGGATATATAAGCGACAGAGAGGCGAAAATTATGAAAGCAGCGATAAACGATAAAACATTAGTGCTTCCGGTAAATTTAAGGGATATAATAAGGGCCCAGATATTAAAAACCATGTTAATAACTGTTTTAGATTAAAGGGGGTGTAAATATGCTCTGTCAATCATGTAATCAGAAGGAGGCCAACGTTCATATTACAAAAATAATAAACGGCGTTAAAACCGAACTTCATCTCTGCGAAGATTGTGCAAAACAGAAAAATGAGTTTAACTTTAGCTCACCATTTAGTTTTGGATCGGATCTTTCCTTCCAGAATATACTGGATGGTTTTGTTGAGGTGATGGGAGGCAGCAAGCCTCAGTACTTTGAGGAAGAGAAATGTTCAGTGTGTGGAACAACCTTTGAGGATTTTAGAAGAACAGGCTTTGTGGGATGTGGAAATTGCTATAAGGAATTCAATAAAAATATAGTACCTCTTATAAGAAGAATTCATGGAAATATACATCATACGGGAAAGCTTCCAAGACGTGCAGCAGGGCTTTTAAAATTAAAAAGAAGGATTAATAATCTTAAAGAAGAGCTTAAAATGGCAGTAAATAATGAGGAATATGAAAAAGCTGCTAAAATAAGGGATGAAATTAAGGAGCTTGAAGCAAAGATAAAGGATCAGGAAACCAGGGGGTGAATTTATGGATAAGTCGGTTGAGAATATGTTTGGAACTGATATTGTATTAACCAGCAGAATAAGAATAGCCAGAAACCTTGAAAATATGCCATTTCCCCATAAAATGACGAATGAACAAACCCGTAAACTTATTAATGAAGTTGCATCTTCCATAATAGATAGCAATTCTGCCATAGCCCATACATTTGACCTTATAAAGCTTAAGGATATAAATCAACTTGAAAGGCTTTCGCTTGTTGAAAAGCATCTAATTAGTATGGATCTTTTTAAGAACTACGATAAAACTGCAGTGCTTTTAAATAGTGACAGAACCGTTTCAATAATGATAAACGAGGAGGATCATATAAGGCTTCAGGTAATATATCCCGGTCTGAAAATCAAGGAAGCATATGAGTATGCAAGCAGGCTTGATGACCTCATTGAGGAGAAAATAACCTATGCCTTTGATTCAAAGCTTGGTTACTTAACAAGCTGCCCAACAAACATTGGAACTGGCTTAAGGGCGTCTGTTATGCTTCATCTTCCAGCTCTTACGATAACCAAAAATATAAATAATATATTAAATACAGTAACTCAGGTTGGGATAACAATAAGAGGGATATATGGAGAAGGAAGTAATGCCATGGGCAATATATACCAGATATCCAATCAGGTCACTTTGGGGCTTTCAGAGGAGGATATTATAAACAACCTTCTTGCAGTTGTTAATAAAATCATACTTCAGGAAAAAAGAACAAGGGGAATTATGCTTGAGAAGCAGGGAATGGAGCTTGAAGATGATATATACAGATCCCTTGGTGTGCTGAAGTATGCAAGGGTACTTTCAGCATCCGAATGTTTAAATTTATTGTCCAAAGTAAGAATGGGAATTGAAATGGGAATAATTAAGGATATAGATATAAATAAAATAAATGAGCTTATAGTTAAAGTTCAGCCCGCAACCCTTCAGATAATAGAGGGAAGGGAGCTGGACAGCAGGACAAGGGATATTACCAGAGCAAAAATAGTAAGAAAATCCATTAGTTAGGAGGTAGGAAAATGTTTGGAGGATTTACTGAAAGAAGCCAGAGGGCATTCTATGCAGCGGCCGAAGAAGCAAGAAATTTAGGACATAACTATATTGGAACGGAACATGTGCTTTTAGGCATTGCTGTGGAAGGCGGTCAGGCTTCGAAGATATTAAATGATTTTGGAGTAACCGTAGATAAGATAAGAAACGCAATAATCGAAATAGAAGGAAAGGGAGAGCCGGATTTACTTCTTAAAGAAATTCCTCTAACTCCAAGGACTAAAAGGCTAATAGAGGTTGCAAGGGCAGAGGCGAGAAATTTAAACCATAATTTCCTGGCTCCTGAACATTTACTTCTTGCAATAATCAGAGAAGGTGAAGGGGTAGCAGTTGCAATTTTGCAGAGGATGGGCCTTGATCTTAATAATCTTAGAAATGCTATACTGGCCAATATAAATGCCGATGGTGCTGCTCCAAGGACATCGGGAGAAAAGGGAAGAAATACTTCAACCCCTACCCTTGATCAGTTTGGAAGGGATTTAACACAACTTGCCAGGGAAGGAAAGCTTGACCCTGTGATTGGAAGGGATAAGGAAACTGAAAGAGTTATTGAAATACTCAGCAGGAGAACCAAAAACAATCCATGCCTTATAGGAGAGCCTGGAGTAGGTAAAACAGCAATAGCCGAAGGCCTTGCACAGAAGATCGTAGAAGGAAACGTGCCTGAGGTTTTAAAGGATAAAAGGGTTGTAACGATGGATCTTTCAGGAATGGTTGCAGGTTCCAAATATAGAGGAGAGTTTGAGGAAAGGCTCAAAAAGGTTATGGACGATATAAAGAGGGCTGGCAATGTAATACTATTTGTCGATGAAGTCCATACAATTGTTGGTGCAGGAGGGGCAGAGGGAGCAATAGATGCTTCAAATATATTAAAACCTGCACTTGCAAGGGGAGAAATACAGATAATTGGCGCAACCACCATAGATGAATACAGAAAATACATCGAGAAGGATGCTGCACTAGAGAGAAGGTTTCAACCCGTTACTGTTGGAGAGCCCAGTAAGGAAGAGTCAATACTAATTCTTAAGGGACTCAGGGATAAATATGAAGCTCACCACAGGGTTAAGATCACCGATGAAGCCCTTGAAGCAGCTGTAAACCTATCCGACAGATACATTACAGACAGATTTCTGCCTGATAAGGCAATAGATCTCATGGATGAGGCAGCAGCAAGGGTAAGGCTTAAACATTTAACTCCACCACCGGATGTTAAGAGCCTTGAGGAGGAGCTTGAAAAGATTAAAAGTGAAAAGGAAGAAGCCGTTAAGATGCAGGAATTTGAAAAGGCAGCAAAGCTAAGGGATAAGGAGCAGGACCTCACAAACAGGCTCAATGAGATGAAAGCAAGCTGGCAAAACAAAAAACAGAGCGACCTTATGGTGGTTACACCGGAGGATATAGCAGGTATTGTATCAAGATGGACTAATATACCTGTAAATAAGCTCACTGAAACAGAATCCGAAAGGCTTTTGAAGCTTGAAGAAATACTTCACAAGAGAGTTATAGGGCAGGAGGAAGCTGTAAAATCCGTTGCCAGGGCAGTTAGAAGGGCAAGGGTAGGGCTTAAGGATCCGAAAAGGCCCATTGGTTCATTTATATTCCTGGGACCTACAGGGGTTGGTAAAACAGAGCTTACCAAGGCACTGGCCGAGGCAATGTTTGGCGATGAAAATGCTATGATAAGAATAGACATGTCTGAGTACATGGAAAAGCATACCGTTTCAAGGCTTATAGGCTCTCCTCCAGGATATGTTGGATATGATGAGGGGGGACAGCTGACAGAAAGGGTTAGAAGAAATCCATATTCGGTTGTTCTGTTTGACGAAATAGAAAAGGCCCACCCTGATGTATTCAACATTCTTCTTCAAATACTTGAGGATGGAAGGTTAACCGATGGAAAGGGTAAAACCGTTGACTTTAAAAATACAGTTATAATCATGACATCGAACGTAGGAGCCCACACAATTAAAAAGCAGCAGTCAATAGGCTTTACCCAAAGTGGCAGAGAAGCAGAGGATGCCTATGAGAGAATGAAGAATAACGTAATGGAAGAACTGAAAAGAACCTTCAGGCCGGAGTTTTTAAACAGAATTGATGATATAATAGTCTTCCATTCACTTGGTGAAGAGCATGTTCAAAGGATAGTAAAACTTATGCTTGATAGCGTAGTAAAAAGACTCAAGGATCTTGATGTTCATATCGAGTACACAGATGCTGTTGCAGCCCACCTTGCAAAGGAAGGCTTTGATCCTGCCTATGGCGCAAGGCCTCTTAGAAGAGCAATTACAAAGACCGTTGAAGATCGGCTTTCGGAGGAGATGCTTAAGGGTACAATTAAAAAGGGCGACGAAGTAGTTATGGATGTTGAGAATGGTGAAATAGTGTTTAGAAGGAAGTAGATTAAAATGCCTGCTATAACAGCAGGCATTTTAATATATATTCCAAATATTTTTAAATAGGTATAATTTAATTGATAATGTTTAAATAATAAAATATAATGGTTATGCTGAAAAATATTTCCCGGGAAGTGATATTATGGCTAAGATAAAAACGGTTTTTGTATGTCAGGAGTGCGGCTATGCATCACCTAAATGGATGGGTAAATGCCCTGGCTGTGGAAGCTGGAATAGTATGGTTGAAGAAATTGAAGATAGGGATAAGGATAGAAATCCTGTTTTAAATATAGAAACTACAAGGCCCCTTACAATAGATGAGATAGAGATTACCGATGAAGAAAGGTACACTACCTGTATGGAGGAGCTTGACAGAGTTCTGGGTGGAGGGATAGTTAGGGGCTCCCTTATACTGGTTGGAGGAGATCCGGGTATAGGTAAATCAACCCTTCTTCTGCAGGTATCTAAAAATATCTCATCAACCGGTAAAACTGTATTATATATATCGGGTGAAGAGTCTGCCAAGCAGATTAAGATAAGGGCGGAGAGGCTTAAAGTCGCTGCTCAAAAGCTTTTCATAGTTTCTGAAACAAACCTCTCTATAATTGAAAAGTATATATCTGATATAAGCCCCCATGTGGTGATAATAGACTCTGTTCAGACTGTGTATAGGCCAGAGCTGCAGTCAGCACCAGGGAGTGTAAGCCAGGTAAGGGAGGCAACGTCATCCATAATGCGTATAGCTAAAAATTTAAATACTTCTGTATTCATTGTAGGTCATGTTACCAAGGAAGGCTCCATAGCAGGGCCGAGGGTACTGGAGCATATGGTTGATACAGTTTTATACTTCGAAGGTGAAAGGCATCATGCATACAGGATAATAAGAGCAGTGAAAAACAGATTCGGTTCGACAAATGAAATAGGCATTTTTGAAATGAAGGGAACAGGACTTGAGGAAGTTAAAAACCCATCTGAGATGCTTCTTTCCGGAAGGCCTGAAGGTGTGCCGGGATCTGTTGTTGTGTCAAGCCTTGAAGGAACAAGGCCCATGCTGGTTGAAATTCAAGCACTTGTTTCTGCAACGAGCTTTGGAATGCCAAGGAGAATGGCAACTGGAATTGACTATAACAGAGTTGTGCTCCTTATGGCAGTTCTTGAGAAAAGGGTAGGGATGCAGCTTCAAACCTTTGATGCTTACGTTAACGTTGCAGGGGGACTGAAGCTTGATGAGCCTGCCTGTGACCTTGGCATTGCATGTTCAATAGCCTCAAGTTTTAGAAATATACCTATAGATCCTAAAACAGTTGTTATAGGCGAGGTTGGTTTAACGGGGGAAATAAGGGGCGTAAACTTCATAGAAAAGAGAATTTTGGAGGCCCAAAAACTTGGATTTTCAAAATGTGTTGTACCTAAGGAAAACCTGAAGGGTATAGAAATACCTGAAGGAATACAAATATCACCAGTGGAAAATATATACGAAGCATTAGATGAAGTGCTGGGGGGGTAAAATATGAGAGATGCAAAGGAAATTGAGCTTATTAACGTTTTAAAAATGATGGCACCGGGAACACCCCTTAGAGAAGGACTTGAGAACGTTTTAAGGGCAAAAACGGGAGGACTTATCGTAATCGGCGATGAAGAAGAGGTAATGAAGATAGTTGACGGTGGATTTTATATAAACAGCGAATATAATCCATCTTATATATACGAGCTTGCTAAAATGGACGGGGCCATAGTAGTGAGCAGCGACCTTAAAAGAATTCTATATGCCAATACACAGCTTGTGCCAGACCCGTCCATTCCAACAACTGAAACGGGAACGAGGCATAGAACCGCCGAGAGGGTTGCAAAGCAAACTGGTAATCTCGTCATATCAATTTCAGAAAGAAGGAACGTTATAACGGTTTATAAGGGAAATTTAAAATATGTATTAAGGGATACCAGTATAATACTTACAAAGGCAAACCAGGCAATTCAGACCCTTGAAAGATATAAATCTGTTCTCGATGAGGTTATGGCAAACCTTTCAGCCCTTGAGTTTGAAGATCTTGTAACAGTCTACGATGTTTCAACCGCTGTACAGAGAAACGAAATGGTTATGAGGATAGTTTATGAAATAGAAAGGCATATAGCTGAGCTTGGAAATGAGGGAAGGCTTGTTTCTATGCAGCTGGATGATCTTGTGGATAGAGTTGAAGAAGATGGAATAAGGCTTATAAGAGATTATGCAGATGAGCAGAAGGATGCTAATGATGTTATTAAGGCAATTAAAAGTATGTCTTCAGATGAGCTGTTGGATTTATCTGTTATTTGTAAAACCCTTGGGTATTCTCCAGACGCCATGCTTGATACAATGGTATCCTCACGAGGATACAGACTTTTAAGTAAAATATCAAGAGTACCTCAGGCGGTTATCGAAAACATAGTAAAAACCTTTGGACAGCTTAAAAACGTTATCAAAGCCTCCATTGAAGAACTTGATACAGTTGAAGGTATAGGTGAGGCAAGAGCCAGGGCGATAAAGGAAGGTTTAAGGAAGATGCAGGAACAGGTTATTTTAAACAGGCCTATATGACAAAAAAACTCCCGGCTGTGCCGGGAGTAAGTTTTACAGCATAGAAAATTTACCTAGGGTTTGAATTTTACCATACTGTTTTAAAATGATGTCAAAAAGGTTGATGTCAAGAGACTCAGATAAAGCTGCAATATAGTATAGAAGTGTACCTATTTCTTCTTCAAGTACTTCACGGCAGTTGCTGCACATCTTTCCGTCAACCTGGTAGCTTAAGATGTTTCCTATCTGGTCAAGGGAAGCATCCTCAGGGAGGGACTGCTTATGTGCATTTATTTCAATGCAGCCGCAGTTAGTAACGGATTTTGCCAGTGCCCTGTTTATCCTCGAACTGGATTCGCCTATTTTTGTCATTATATCTATTATACTTTTGTGCCTTATTAGAGATTGTGATACAGAATTTTGAAAATCATCAACTATAATATCCTTCATATGCTTCCACTCCTTGTAGTAATATTTTAGGAAACAGGAAGTGCTTAAGGTAAAACAAAACAGAAACAAAATCAACTTTAAAATATGTACTATATAGCAGCAAAATTTAAGGAACAACAACCTATATAAATATTATAAATATTCAAATAATGACATGTCAATTATATTGAAGGGTGAAATAAGTTTATGTAAACATATTTTCAACGAGGTTAATATAATAATACTAAAGAGGTCACTCATGCGCTGGTTATAACATATATCTTAAGGATATCGAATAAATTCTAAATTTCCAGTCAAGACATTTTATGTATAAGGGGTGACCTTAATGTTTTCAATAGGAGATATAATATTTTATCCTGTATTTGGAGCAGGGTATATTTTAAATATAGAAGAAAAGGAAATCTGCGGTGAAATAAAGAAATATTATATTATGAAATTTTTATTAAATGATATGAATATGATGATACCTATAGAATCGGTCGTGGGAAGAAGGATTAGAAGGGCAATATCTCCCGATGAATGTGAAAAGGTATTAAATATTATAAAAAGCAATCCTGTTAAACTTTCTTCAAAGTGGTCCAAAAGATGTAAACATTATACCCAGAGCATAAGAAGTGGAGATATTTTTTTGCTTGCATCTATTATTCGTGATATTGCCGGGCTATATAGAACAAGAAGTTTATCAAAAAGTGAGGCGAAAGTTTTCATGGATATTGTTGATATGGTAGCAGGAGAGATATCGCTTGTTACAAACAGAGATTTGAATTCGGTAAAAAAGGAAATATTAAATAAGGTCAATATGAATGAGTTCCTTTGTTAACAAAAATATAATAGTATGTTTCATATCCATACGTTGCATTTTTAAAATGATTACGGTATATTAATATTAATACCTTTTATCTGGAAATATTTGAAATATACTATGGTTTATCCATTTAAAATATGATAATAATATATTATAAGGAGGTGTATAAATGTTAAATAAATTATTCAGATGGCTTCTTACAGCTATAGGACTCTTATTAGGCTATGCAGTAAGCAGAGCTATTCTTAGACTTGAATTTGTGCAGGGCTTAATAAATGTTAAATCAGGTTCAGTATCCATGATAGCTGCAGTGGCTGTTGGAACTATTTTATTTGGAATTATACTTTATTTAGCAGCTCCATTAATTATCGATTCCTTCTGGAAGCTTACGGGACTTTTAGAAAGTGGGATTCAAAAACTGCCTACAAACGACATAATAATTGCAGTAAGTGGACTTATAATAGGTCTTTTAGTAGCTTTTCTTGTACGAAGCGCCTTTATTGACCTTCTTACCGGAAGTACAACTCTAAAAATTATGGGAAGTATCGTATCTATAGTTCTTTACATCGTATTCGGAACCCTTGGAGTTAACATTGCCATTAAAAAGAAAGAGGATCTGTACAGCTGGCTGGCTCTTCCCAAAAAATTTGGCAAGGATAAAAAGTCAAAGGGAGAACACAAGACGGGGATATCCCAGCCCAAGGTACTCGATACGAGTGTAATCATTGATGGCAGAATACTTGATATACTGAAAACCGGATTCATCGAAGGACCTATCGTAATTCCATCCTTTGTTCTTGAGGAGCTAAGGCACATTGCAGATTCTGCTGATTCCCTTAAGAGAACAAGGGGTAGAAGGGGACTTGATATTTTAAATCAGATTCAAAAGGAACTTTCTATAGCAGTTGAAATCAGTGAAAGGGACTTCCCGGACATACAGGAGGTTGACAGCAAACTTTTAAAGCTTGCCCAAGTTTTAGGTGGAAAGATAATAACCAACGATTTCAACCTGAATAAAGTTGCGGAATTTCATGGTGTTTCAGTTTTAAATATAAACGAGCTTGCAAACGCAATAAAGCCCGTTGTAATCCCAGGAGAGGAAATGAATCTCCAGATTATAAAGGATGGAAAGGAATCGGGGCAGGGAGTTGCATACCTTGATGACGGAACGATGATAGTTGTTGAGGGTGGTAAAAAATTCGTTGGGGAAATCGTTGATGTCACAGTAACCAGCGTGCTTCAGACTGCAGCAGGCAGAATGATATTTGCAAAGATAAAAAATGCACATGAAAAGGCAGTTTAAAATCTAAAAATCGAAGTGGCTGACAAGCCAAGTGAATTCGTTAATTTAACACATGCTAAAACACAACGAATTGCACTAAGGCTTCTCAGTCACTTTTTGTCTTGTGAACTCCTAATGATCGCTGAAATATCCATTTCATATATTTTCTTTGTCTCCTTACCATTTTATTCCCTGTAATATAGGATGAAAAATCCTATAAGCTCTTTGACTTTTTAGACAGCCCCCCTTTTTTATGATAATATATAAGGGTACTAAAGAATTAGGAGGAGTTTTATGATTTCTGCAGTGGTCGTAGCAGGGGGAAAAGGGAAAAGGATAGGCAGGGACATATCAAAGCAGTATATAAAAATAAATGAAAAGGAGATACTTGCCTGGACTTTAGAGGTTTTTGAAAAAAGCAGTGAAATCGATGAAATAGTGCTTGTTGTTCCTGGCGATGATATTGAATTTTGCAGGAAAGCTATAGTCGATAAATATAGGTTCGCAAAGGTTAGGAGCATTGTGGCAGGAGGAGAAGAAAGGCAGTATTCTGTTTTTAACGGGCTTCTCTCCTGCAGCGGTAAAACTGAAATAGTCGTTATACACGATGGTGTACGTCCATTTATAAATGAGGGATTAATAAAGCGCACAATAGAGGAAAGCAGAGAGTTTGGCGCCTGTGCTGCAGCTGTGCCCGTTAAGGATACAATAAAAGTTGTAGATGATAAGAAATTTATTATTTCGACTCCTGACAGGAAGATTTTATATGCCGTACAGACTCCCCAGACGTTTAGATATGATCTTATATTGAGGGCCCACAGGGAAGCAATGGAAAAAAATGTTTTGTCAACTGATGATACTGCTCTTGTTGAGAACATAGGATATAAAGTTAAGTTAACCCATGGTGATTATTTCAATATAAAGATAACCACTCCTGAGGATTTAATTTTTGCAGAAGCCATTTTGCGCAACGTTAAATAATTTGTATAAAAAAATTAACAAAGTCATTATTGCAAATCTCCTTGATTTGCAATAGAATAAACTATATGAATTATTGAGTTGAATATAATTTTGGAAGCAAAGGCGTTTCCACGGGCTTGTACTTAATTGTACAGGCACTTGGAAACGTCTCTTTTTTTATTTTAAGCTAAATATGTTAAGGAGGATGGAGAAATGAGGTCAGAAAATGAGGTGTGTAAAAATAGCTTGGTTGAATGCTTTGGAATCAATGTTTTTAGCGATGCAGTTATGAGGGAGAGGCTTCCAAAGAGCACATATAAGGCCCTTAAGAAAACAATTGATGAAGGTAAACCATTGAGCCTTGAAGTAGCTGAGGTTGTAGCCAATGCTATGAAGGATTGGGCTATAGAAAAGGGGGCAACACATTTTACTCACTGGTTCCAGCCCATGACTGGAGTAACCGCTGAAAAGCATGAATCCTTTATATCACCATCAGGAGATGGAAGAGCAATTACTGAATTTTCAGGCCTTGAACTTACCAAAGGGGAATCTGACGCATCATCCTTCCCATCGGGGGGATTAAGGGCGACCTTTGAAGCAAGGGGTTATACTGTATGGGATTGTACTTCCCCTGCCTTTCTAAAAGAAGACGAGGGTGGTATTACCCTTTATATACCAACGGCATTTTGTTCATATACGGGAGAGGCTCTTGATAAGAAGACACCACTGCTTAGATCCATCGAAGCAATATCAAAACAGGCAATAAGAGTCCTCAGGCTATTTGGAAATACTACAGCATCAAAGGTTATTCCAACTGTGGGACCAGAGCAGGAGTATTTTCTTGTTGACAGGGACCTGTATATGAAACGAAAGGATCTGGTGTTTACAGGAAGAACCCTGTTTGGTGCAAAACCTCCAAAGGGACAGGAGCTTGAAGACCATTACTATGGAAGTATAAAGGAAAGGGTTGCGGCCTTTATGAGTGAGATAGACACCGAGCTTTGGAAACTTGGAGTAGCTGCCAAAACAAAGCATAATGAAGTCGCTCCTGGGCAGTTTGAGATAGCAACAATATATAATGACTGCAACATTTCTACGGACCACAACCAGCTAGTTATGGATACACTTAAAAAGGTTGCAAACAGGCATGGGCTTGTGTGCCTCCTTCATGAAAAACCATTTGAAGGAATCAACGGCTCAGGAAAGCATGTTAACTGGTCGTTATCTACAAATGAGGGAGAAAATCTATTAAATCCGGGTAAAAAGCCCCATGAAAATAAGCAGTTTTTAATATTCCTGGCTGCTGTTATTAAAGCAATAGATGAGTATGCGGATATACTCAGGGTATCCACTGCAAGTCCTGGAAATGACCACAGGCTTGGAGCCAACGAGGCACCTCCGGCTATTATATCGATATTCCTGGGTGAGCAGCTCACGGACATTTTGGAACAAATTGAGAAGGGAGAAATTAGGGGAACAAAACAGAGTGAGGAACTGGCAATAGGTGTTACAACCATACCATCCCTCTATAAGGATGTAACTGATAGAAACAGGACATCACCCTTTGCCTTCACAGGCAATAAGTTTGAATTTAGAATGGTTCCATCATCGGTATCCATATCCGATGCCAATTTTATACTAAATACAGTTGTTGCTGAAACATTAAGCCAGATTGCAGACAGGCTTGAAGGTGCAGCTAATTTTGAAGAAGAAGTTGAAGAAATACTTAAAGATATAGTAAAAAATCATAGAAGAATAATATTCAACGGAGACGGATATTCAAAGGAATGGGTAGCGGAGGCTGAAAGAAGGGGGCTTCCAAATATTAAATCCACCGTTGATGCTATACCGGCATTAATTACTGAGAAGGCCATAAAACTATTTGAAAAGCATAACGTTTTAAGCTTTAGTGAACTTAATTCAAGGTATGAAATAATGCTTGAGACCTATATAAAGCAAATTAATATAGAGGCTAATACAATGCTTGACATGGGAAAGAGACAGATAATTCCTGCAGTTGTAAGGTATCTAAATGACATTGCACTATCAATTAATCAGATAAAAGCTTCAGGGACTGCAGTTGATACAGCCTTCCAGGAGGAGATTTTAGAGGAAGTGTCAGGGTACGCTGCTTCCTTCAAGAAGCATATAAAGGAGCTTGAGGAATTAGTTTCAGAGGGTGCTTCATTTGAAGGGAGCATGTTTGAAAAGGCGTGCTTCTACAGGGATCAAGTAGTTGAAGCTATGAAAAGGTTGAGAGCTGATGGAGACAAGCTTGAAACCGTTGTCGATGAAAAGTTGTGGCCTTTCCCAACCTATGGGGATCTGTTATTCAACATATAAATTAAAAGTGTGACTAAAAATCTACAGGGATTTTTAGTCACACTTTTTTGCTGTAGCATTTTCACTATTCCCTTTGATAATCTGTCTTTGTAACATTTTTTTATTTCAATCATAAATTATTATATGTAGCAATAAACATCAATATTAGGAGATGAAGATATGTGCGGAATAGCAGGATGGATAAACACTAAGAAAAATATAGGGGGGAATATGGAGATAATTGAGAATATGACCAATAGACTAGAAAAAAGAGGGCCTGATGATTTTGGTTTTTATGTTTCTCAACATGCACTGTTGGGTCATAGAAGGCTCGTTGTGGTTGATCCAAAAGGCGGGGCACAACCAATGACAAGAACATCTGGAAATAGGAAATACACGATAGTTTATAACGGGGAGCTTTATAATACGGATGAAATAAGAAACAGGTTGATTGAGGCAGGATATAAATTTAAGTCCTATTCCGATACGGAAGTTATTCTGATGTCTTATATTGAGTGGGAAGAGGAATGTGTAAAGTATTTTAATGGGATTTTTGCATTTGGAATATGGGATGAGAGTAAAAGGAAAATCTTTCTTGCAAGGGATCCATTGGGAGTGAAACCATTATTCTACACACGAAGGGACAATTCATTGCTCTTTGCATCAGAAATTAAAGCACTCCTTGCACATCCTGAGGTAGAGCCTGTAGTTGATCAGGAAGGGATTCTTGAGATTTTTGGACTGGGGCCTTCAAGATCACTGGGCTGCGGTGTTTTTAAGGATGTAAAAGAGGTTGAGCCGGGATTTTATTTGGTTTTTGATGGAGAAAGGATAACAAAAAGGCAGTACTGGAAGCTTGAAAGCAAGCCTCATAGGGAAAATTTAGATGAGACAGTTGAACACGTGAGAGGATTGCTGCTTGATGCAGTTAAAAGACAGCTTGTTGCAGATGTTCCCGTATGTACGTTTCTGTCAGGGGGGCTTGATTCCAGTGCAATATCAGCCATTGCAGCAGAAAACTTTAAAAAGGATAATAAAGGGCAGCTAAAAACATATTCAATAGATTATGTTGATAACGACATTTACTTTAAGCCAAACGAGTACCAGCCAAATTCAGATGGGGTATGGGCTAATAGAATGGCAGGTTATATACAAAGCAATCATCATAACATTTATATTGATAATGAAAAACTTGTATTAGCACTTAAGGATGCTGTTATGGCAAATGATCTGCCGGGAATGGCAGATGTTGATTCCTCCCTGTATCTTTTCAGCAAGGAGGTGCGAAGGGAAAACACCGTTGCCCTCTCAGGAGAATGTGCAGATGAAATATTTGGAGGATATCCATGGTATATAAGACAGGAGGATATTAATGCTACAACTTTTCCATGGTCAAAGGCATTAAAGGAGCGCAAGGAAGTTGTATCTAAAAATCTTGGAAATCTGCCCCTTGAAGAATACGTTGCATCTAAATATTTTGATACACTGAAGGAGGTTCCAAAACTTGAGGGGGAATCGAAGGAAGAACACAGGATGAGGGAGATGTTCTATCTAAATATCAAATGGTTTATGATTACTCTTTTGAACAGGAAGGATAGAATGTCCATGGCAAACAGCCTTGAAGTTAGAGTTCCCTTTGCAGATTATAGAATAGTTGAATATGCCTTTAACATACCATGGAAATTTAAATACTGCGATGAAAGGGAAAAGGGGCTTTTAAGGAGAGCCCTTAAGGGAATACTTCCCGATGAAATACTAGAAAGAAGAAAAAGCCCATATCCAAAAACCCATAACCCTAAATATCTTAAACTGGTAAAGAGATGGATGCAGCAGATATTAGATGATAAAACATCTCCTATACTTCAGATAATAGATGTGGGTAGGGTAAGGGAAATAGTTGAAACTGGAGGAGCTGCCTTCCAGAAACCCTGGTATGGACAGCTTATGACAGGTCCCCAGCTCATTGCCTATTTTATACAGATTAATGAGTGGATGAAGGAGTATAATATAAGGATCGTATAAGGAGGTTGTCTTTTTAGACAGCCCCCTAATTGTTATCGTTTAACAATTCTTAGATAGCTTTTACATCACTTTTCTTGATATTAATTTTAAAATAAGTTAGTATTAAATTGTTAATGTAAATATTAGGAATAATGGAGGTGCTTATGAGAATAGGTCATGGATATGACGTTCACAGGCTTGCATACGATAGAAAACTTATAATTGGAGGTGTTGAAATTCCCTATGAAAAGGGGCTTTTAGGACACTCTGATGCAGATGTACTTCTTCATGCTGTTATGGATGCGCTTTTAGGTGCGGCAGCACTTGGAGATATAGGGAGACACTTTCCTGATAACGATGAAAGGTTTAAGGGAGCAGATAGCCTGAAACTTTTAGAATACGTTGGAAGGCTTTTATCGGATAAAGGATATAAAATAAGCAACATCGATGCAACGATAATTGCCCAGAGGCCAAAGATGGCGCCATACATAAATACCATGAGGGAGAATATTTCAAGGACGCTTAACATAGATATTGACTGTGTCAACGTAAAGGCAACAACTGAAGAGGGCCTTGGATTTACGGGAAGTGGTGAAGGAATATCTTCGCATGCAGTTTGCCTTATATATAAATAAAGGAGTGAATTGGTTTGGTTGAAGTGAGAGGATTAAGCAAGCACTTTAAAGAGGTTAAGGCTGTAGATAATATTAGCTTTTATATAAGCCCAGGTGAAATTGTTGGCCTCCTTGGAGAAAATGGAGCTGGAAAGACAACAACATTAAGAATGATTGCAACTATGTTAAAGCCCACATCAGGTACTGCCCTGGTTAATGGATATGACCTAATAAAAGAACCACATAAAGTAAGGAGCCAGATAGGTATACTCTTTGGAGGAGAGGTTGGGCTTTATGACAGGCTTACAGCCAGGGAAAATATAAGATATTTTGCGGACTTAAATGAAATGGACTCAAAGGAAGCTGAAAAAAGCATTGAAAATTTAATTAAGCTTCTTGGCATGGAGGAGTTTATAGACAGGAGAGTTGGCAAGTTTTCAAGGGGTATGAAACAAAAGGTTGCAATAGCAAGATCCATAGTTCACAACCCCAGCGTTATGCTTTTTGACGAACCTACCATTGGCCTTGATGTTACATCTTCAAAAATAGTACAGGACTTTATACTCAGCTGCAAAGGTGAAAATAAATCCATAATTTTCTCAAGCCACAGTATGCAGGAAGTGGAAAAACTCTGTGACAGAATTATTATAATACATAAAGGAAAAATCGTTGAAGATGGAACCCTGGATGAGATGAAGACAAAATATGGACAGGACCTTGAGGAAGTATTCTTAAGATTGGTGGGTGAGTCTAGATGAATATAAAGGGAGTTTTAACAGTTTTTAATAAAGAAATTAAGGATCTTTTCAGGGATAGAAAAACATTAGTAGTTGGAATACTTATACCTTTTTTAATATTTCCACTTATATTTGGCCTTATGGGAAGGGGAATTGAGAGCAGTACAAAGAAGGTGGAAGAAAACCTTAAAATAGGTGTAGTTGATAAGGGAAACAGCTCCCTCAGCAAATTCTTAAAATCACAGCAAAAGGTTACGGTAATTGATTCTCAGGATATTCAAAAGGACGTTAAGGATGGGAAGGTATATGTTGGATTGATAATTCCCGAAAATTTTGATAATATGGTTAATGAAAATAAACAAGTTGATTTAAAGATGGTTATGGATGATTCAAGTCAGAGTTCAATGATGGCCCAGGGAAGCCTTGGGGCAATGATTGAAGCCTATTCCAAAGAAGTGGTAAAGTCAAGGTTAACGTCAAGGGGGATTGACCCTATAATACTTACTCCCTTTACTACAAGCATAGAAACCGTCTCAAAGGAGCAGGGAGGATTTACAAAGTTTATGATGTCCCTTATGCTTCCACTTATGCTGTTAATGTATGCCGTATCGGGGCCATTGGCTGCAGCCATTGACTTAGGTGCAGGTGAAAAGGAAAGAGGAACTTTAGAACCTCTTTTGACAACCCAAACAAGCAGAATGAACCTTCTCTTTGGAAAGTTCTTTGCAATTACTGTAATGGGAGTTATAGGTGTAATATCATCTATTGCAGGCCTGATGATATCTATGAAGATATCACCAGGAGTTTTCGGAGGGAAAGGCGGGCTGTCATTTCCAATACCGGCCTTAGTTATAATGGGTATTTTAACCATACTTTTAACAATGGTTTTTGGGGCCCTCGAGCTTTCAATAAGTATATATGCAAGGTCATTTAAAGAGGCACAGACATACCTTACTCCATTTACCTTCATAGGTATGGCTGCGGCATATGGAACATATGCTATGGAAATAAAAAATGTAAGCCTGTTCCTCTTTAACATTCCTCTAGTAAACGCATCCCTTGTAATGAAGGAGTTAATAAACGGCTTATTTAACCCTGTCCATATAGCAATAACATTTGTGTGGATCTTCGTATATGCAGCAGCGGCAATAGCCTTTGCAAGATACATGTTCTCAAGGGAAAGGGTAATATTTAGAACATAAAAGGCATGTCTGTGCATGCCTTTTATAATTGCTGTGTTTCAATAAATTCATTAAGAAGCGCTGACAGCGAAGCGTTTATATAGTCAACTTTATCCTTAAGCAATCTGAAGCTTTCAGCATAAATATCACTAACTTCAATTAAAGATAAATTATGCTTTAAAGAAAGGAATCTCTTATAGGCAGGTATATAAAGGTTGTTAATAAAAAAGTTCTTTCCTGATAAGGACGGGTTATTCTCAAAGTATCTTGATTTTAAGAATCCACAGCATTGATAAAAGTAAATGGAGCCTTCTTTATAAATGTTATGGCACCTGTTGTAGGATTCCATTGAGCTTTTAGGAACTTTAATTCCTCTAAGATGATTTGATGTGCTTGAGATCATTTTTTCAATATCCTTCATTTTGAAAAGCAACTTTACCGCATCAGCATTTCTTTTATACTCCAAAGGACCTCCACCCCACCCGAATATTTACTCTCTAATAAATATTATGTTCAAGCAGTATGTTTAATGAATGAATAAATGTATTGAAAACTACGCAGAAGGGTTCTGATATTGATGGAAGATTGGTGATAAGCATTTATAAAAGGGTATAGGTTAAAAAGATGTTTACCTTTGATATTTTTACTGAATTTTAAGTGAGAAAACTTTGACTTATTCAGTTTACAGTTGAAAAAAATGCCTGAAAAATATAAAATTTAAAGGATGGATATACTAGAAGCTAAGGAATTTTGGAGGTGTAGTTGATGGAAAGGGTAAGATTTGCCCCGAGTCCAACAGGGCATTTGCATATAGGCGGAGCAAGAACAGCACTTTTTAACTATCTTTATGCAAAGCATACAGGTGGAAAGTTTATAGTTAGAATTGAGGATACGGATTTGAACCGTTCAACGGAGGAGTCTGAAAAGGTAATAATAGAAGGGTTAAAGTGGCTAGGTATAATATGGGATGAAGGAATAGAAGTGGGAGGAGATTACGGCCCATATCGTTCAACCGAGAGGACATATATATACAATCCCTATGTTGAAAGGCTTCTAAAGGAAGGCAAGGCTTATCTTTGTTATTGCACTGAAGAGGAGCTGGAGGCTGAAAGACAGGCCTTCGCTGCAAGGGGAGAAATGCCAAGATATTCAGGAAAATGCAGACATTTAACTGAGGAGGACAGAAGGAGGCTTGAGTCAGAGGGAAGAAAGCCCGTTGTAAGGTTTAGGGTTCCCGATGATGAAGTTATTGTTGTTGATGATATTGTAAGGGGAAGGGTTGAATTCAACTCAAAGGATATAGGAGACTTTATAATTGTAAAGTCCGATGGAATACCTGTATATAACTTTGCTGTTACGATAGACGACCACCTTATGAAGATCACAACAGTTATAAGGGGTGAAGAGCATCTTTCAAACACTCCAAGGCAGATTTTAATATACAAAGCCCTTGATTTTGATGTTCCAAAGTTTGCCCATGTATCCCTGATACTTGGCAAGGACAGGTCCAAAATGAGCAAAAGGCATGGTTCAACCTGGGTTGAACAGTACAGAGATGCAGGATACCTGCCGGAGGCGATAGTAAACTTTTTAGCCCTGCTTGGATGGTCTCCCCAGGGGGAAGAGGAGATATTCTCCCTCGATGAACTTATTGACATGTTCACCCTCGATAGAGTGGTTAAAAATCCTGCGGTATTTGATATTGATAAATTAAATCATATAAATGGTATATATATTAGAAAGAGCCCCGTGGAAAGAATAGTTGACCTTGCCATTCCTCATCTTGTTTCTGTTGGATATGTTACGGAGGAATTTGCAAAGGAAAACAGGGAATGGATAACAAAGGTTGTTGAAGCAGTTAAGGATGGGCTTCCATACGTTGGAGATATTGTAAATCATGTTGGCATATTCTTTGGAGATGAAGTAAGACTTGAAAATGAAGAAGCTGCTGAGGTATTAAAACAGGAACATGTATCTGCACTCCTTGATGAGTTTTTGAATATGATAAAAGAGGCAGAAGAAGTTAATTTAGAGTTTGCACAGGGACTATTTAAGGAGCTTAGGAAGAAAACCGGTGTAAAGGGCAAGGCGCTTTTTATGCCTGTAAGAGTTGCAATAACGGGTCAGGTCCACGGGCCAGAGCTTGTGAATATAATCGATATAATGGGAAAAGATAAATTAATAAAAAGAATTGAATATACTAAAAACAATTTGATATAATATCAAAAAAAGCATTGAAGGGAAAGAGTAGGGGAGGAGTTCATTTAAGAGAGAAGCTGTCAATGGCTGAGAGCAGCTTTAATGAATATTTCCGAAGGTGCGTCCCGGAGCTTCTCTATTGAAACCATTAGATAGAGACGGATAAACCGTTATATTTTTGAGTGAGGCCTTTGCCTAATTAGAGTGGAACCACGGAGAGCCCTTCGTCTCTAAATCGAGATGAAGGGCTTTTTTACATAGGTGGAAAGGAGAATGGATATGGGTATTAAGATCTATAATACTATGACAAGAAAAAAAGAAGAATTTGTTCCTGTTACTTCAGGCGAGGTTAAGATGTATGTATGTGGCCCTACTGTGTACAACTTCTTTCATATAGGAAATGCAAGAACCTTTATCGTATTTGATACCGTAAGAAGGTATTTCGAGTACAGGGGGTACAGGGTGAAATTCATTCAGAATTTTACCGACATCGATGATAAGCTTATTAAAAAGGCCAATGAGAAAGGTACAACTGTTAAGGAAGTGGCAGAGAGATTTATTGAGGAATATTACAAGGATGCAGATGCATTAAAACTTAAGCGAGCAACTGTAAATCCAAAGGCAACTGAGCATATTAATGAAATAATAAAATTTATAAAGGATCTTGAGGATAAGGGATATGCCTATGCTGTAGATGGGGATGTATTCTTTAGAACTAAAAAGTTCAAAGAGTATGGAAAGCTTTCACATCAAAATATAGATGAACTTGAGTCAGGAAGCAGAATTGAGGTTGATGAAAGAAAGGAAGACCCACTGGATTTTGTACTGTGGAAGTCACAAAAGCCTGGAGAGCCTGGATGGGAGAGCCCATGGGGAGTTGGAAGACCGGGATGGCATATAGAGTGCTCCGCTATGGCAAGCAGCCTGCTTGGAGAAACGATAGATATTCATGGAGGTGGAGCTGACCTTGCCTTTCCACATCATGAAAATGAAATTGCCCAGAGTGAGGCAAGGAGCGGCAAACCCTTTGCAAACTACTGGATGCATGTAGCCTTTTTGAACGTAAACAATCAGAAAATGTCAAAATCCACAGGAAACTTTTTTACTGCAAGGGAAATACTTGAAAAGTATGATTCAGAGGTTGTAAGGCTTTTTATGATTTCAGGGCATTATAGAAATCCAATAAACTTCAGCATAGAACTTTTAGATCAGGCAAAGTCAGCCCTTGAAAGGCTCTATAACTCTGTAAATCATCTAGAGTACATTATAGAGGCTGCACAGGACAGAGAACTTACAGATGAGGAAAGGGATTTTGCAAATAAGCTTGACGGATACAGGGAAAGGTACATTGAGGTTATGGATGATGACTTTAACACAGCTGATGCTTCATCGGTTCTTTTTGATATAGTAAGGGATGTTAATATCTTTATAAAAGAATCCACGGCAAAATCCCTTGCTGAAAAGGCCCTTGGTCTTTTAAGGGAGCTTGGCCAGCCCCTTGGAATACTTCAAAGGAGCACAAAGGGGGAACTTGATGAGGAAATTCAAAGGTTGGTTGAAGAAAGGCAGAAGGCGAGAAAGGAAAAGAACTTTGCCCTTGCAGATAAAATAAGGGATGAGCTTAAGGCAAGGGGAATTATTCTTGAAGATACTCCACAGGGAGTTAGATGGAAGAGGGTATGATATATTAATGTTTAATGCTGAAAAGTATATAAATCTGGGAGAAATGGACGTTAGAATGCTAAATCCCCTTGTATGGGCATATATAGGGGATGCTGTATATGAGGTTTATGTAAGAAGCTTTATAATTTCAAACACAAAAAAAAACTCCCACGACCTCCATGTAGAGTCAATTAAGTTTGTCAAGGCAGGTGCCCAGTCTGAAATTCTCGAGGAGCTTATGCCTTATCTTACCGAAGAGGAGCAAAACGTTGTAAGAAGGGGAAGAAACACGAGGACAGGGCATGTTCCTAAAAATGCCGATGTAATAGACTATAGAAGAGCAACTGCATTGGAAGGGCTAATAGGTTACCTGTACCTTATGAAGCGCTTCGAAAGAATTGATGAAATAATGAATATTGTATTTGAAAGGACAACCTCATAAGGCGTCCTTTGAAAAACGGGAAGGGGGACAGTTCTTCCCTCTTTTTATTTTGGGTGTATCTCATAAAGCGGGGTTATAATTTTTGGTGAAAGTCCAGTAAGTGCAGTTTAAAAGAAGCACTATGGATAAACATAAGGCATAATGGAAATATTGGAGTAAAGGCTTGAGAGTAAAGCAGCCTGTAATCTTTGGTTTATTTTCAAAACAGATTTTAGAACAAAGTAGGGTGAACTGCTTACCAATTTGTTATATAATATGACATAAGATTGTCAGAGAGGTGGAGCATAAATGGAAGCAAAATTAAAAGTTAAGTTAATTGCATATACACCGGATCCTGAGAAGATAGTGGCATCTGCTGCAAAGCTTTGCTATAGCAAAGCAGGCGTTGATAATATCATGGAAAATCTGACGGATGAGAACACAAGTAAATTTTTGAATATGCTTATGAGCCTTGGACATGAAAGCCCTATTGAGCATGTGAGTTTCACATTTGCTGTTGAAGGAGTTTCCAGAACCCTTTCCCATCAGCTTGTAAGGCATAGAATTGCGTCCTATTCCCAGCAGAGCCAGAGGTATGTTAAGCTTGAACAGTTTGAATACATAATACCTCCTTCAATTGAAGTTATTCCTGAGGCAAAGAAGCTATTTATAAAGACAATGGAGCAGCAGCAGAAAGCCTATAATGAATTGTCCCTTATGCTCAAAGAGAAGCACTTAAGGAGGCTGGTGGAAGAGGGATATGACGAAGGAAAAGCGGAAAAAATGGCGGAGAAAATGGCTATAGAGGATGCAAGGTACGTTTTCCCAAATGCATGCGAAACCAAGATAGTATTTACAATGAACGCAAGGTCCCTTCTTAATTTCTTCAGCCATAGATGCTGCAACAGAGCACAATGGGAGATCAGAAGAATGGCAGATGAAATGCTAAAGGAAGTTAAAAAAGTTGCCCCGAATCTCTTTAAACATGCAGGGCCATCCTGTATTTCGGGTCCTTGTCCGGAAGGGTCAATGACATGTGGTAAAATAATCGAAGTAAGGGAAAAATATAATGGTATGAGGTAAATGAAAGGATGATTGTTTATGAAAAATCAAAAGGATGCAGGTAAGAAGCACGCAAGTAGAGTAAGAAGAGATAGGGAAACGGAAATAGATTTCGAAAAAGATGAAAATATAGTTGAGGGAAGAAACCCGGTTATAGAAGCAATAAAATCAGGAAGAACGATAGAAAAGCTTTATGTTGCAAAGGGAGATCTTGAAGGTTCAATAAAAATGATAATTTCCATGGCAAAGGATAGGGGGATAGTAATCAGCGAGGTTGACAGGAGAAAGCTTGATGAACTGTCCCGGGGTGGAATCCATCAGGGGGTTTTGGCAGTTGTATCTCCATATCAGTATTCATCGATGGATGATATATTAAGCTATGCAGAGGAGAAAGGAGAGGATCCATTTGTTATAATACTTGATGAAATAGAAGATCCGCACAACTTGGGCTCAATTGTAAGAACAGCCAATATATGTGGTGCCCATGGGGTAATTATACCTAAAAGGCGTTCTGCACTGGTAACTGCAGCGGTTGCAAAGGCATCAGCCGGAGCTGTTGAGTATACAAAAATAGCAAAGGTAACAAACATTACCCAAACTATTAAGAAGTTAAAGGATAGAGGAATATGGGTAATGGGTGCTGATATGGACGGAAGCATAGTATATGAGAGCAACATGAAGGGTCCAATAGCCCTTGTTATAGGCAGTGAAGGAAGAGGTATTTCAAGGCTTGTTAGAGAAAACTGTGATATGATTGTAAGCGTCCCTGTGAAAGGTCAGATAAACTCCCTTAATGCATCTGTTGCAGCTGGTATTATTATGTATGAAGTTGTAAGACAAAGGAGTAGCACAAGGTGAGTCAATTAAAGTTTATTATGGTGGATGGGTACAATGTGATAAATGCCTGGCAGCAGCTCAAGGCTCTTAGAGAGGAGAGCCTTGAGGATGCAAGGGACAAACTTGTAGATATGATGCAGGATTTTACTGCCTATAGAGGCATAAAGGTCATAGTGGTTTTTGATGCACACCTTGTCAGGGGAAGTATTGAGAAGCATGAAAAGTACGGCAATATTGAAGTAGTATACACAAAAGAGGGTGAAACGGCGGACTGTTATATTGAAAGAACAATTGTTGAACTTTCAAAAAAAGGTGAAGTTGGTGTAGTTACCTTCGACTATCTTGAACAGAGGATTGCAATGCAGATGGGGGCAATAAGGATTACTCCAAGGGAGTTTCTGGCTGAGATTCAAAATGCCAAAAAAAGGATACAAGAAAAATCAAAATTAACCTATGTTGAGAAAAGAAATGGCCTTGAGGATCGCATTGATAAAAGCATTTTGGAAAAACTTGAAAAAATGCGTCGAAACCTTTGAAAATACTTGACTTTTTAAAGTTTATGACTATATAATTTATTCTATACGGTGACCTTGCTTATCTCGGGGGGGAGGGAATGGTGAAGACGAATTTGGAAGTGAAGCATACTTTGCATGACTTTGATAACATGCTTGATGAAGAAATAGTTGTTTTAGCTAGAACTGGTGATAGTAGTGCAGAAGAATATCTTATAAACAAGTATAGAAACTATGTTAAAGCTAAAGCAAAGTCATATTTCCTGATTGGTGCCGATAAGGATGATATCTATCAGGAGGGGATGATTGGTTTATATAAGGCTATCAGGGATTTTAAACCAGATAAGCTATCATCGTTCAGAGCCTTTGCTGAGCTCTGTATTACAAGGCAAATCATAACAGCAATTAAGACGGCGACGCGTCAAAAGCATATACCTTTGAACAGCTACATATCCTTGAATAAGCCTATATATGATGAAGAATCGGACAGGACCCTTATAGATGTACTTTCAACAATTCATGTTTCAGACCCTGAGGAGCTTATAATAAGCAGGGAAGAAAGGATAAAAATTGAGAGGAAAATGTCTGAGATATTAAGCGATCTTGAAATGGAGGTTCTAAGATGCTATCTTGATGGTAAAAGCTATCAGGAGATTGCCTGTGATTTGGACAGACATGCGAAATCCATTGACAATGCCCTTCAAAGAGTAAAAAGGAAGCTGGAGAAATTTCTTAAAGAAGAGGAATAGATTACTAGTTAAAATCATATTGACATATGTTTTGCTTGAGTGTAAAATAATTAATCGAAAGCAAAATAATATTCCTTTTGCCCATGTAGCTCAGTCGGCAGAGCGTCACCTTGGTAAGGTGGAGGTCACCGGTTCAATCCCGGTCATGGGCTCCATTATTTTACATATTGGATACGCCGGGATAAGTTTATTAAACGGTTTAGGCCGTTGAAAAACTATAAACTATTGGTTTTAATATATGTCAGAAGAAGGAGGAAAAAATAATGGCAAAGGCACATTTTGAGAGAACCAAGCCACACGTAAACATTGGAACAATCGGTCACGTAGACCATGGAAAGACAAC
>NZ_SOAZ01000021.1 GCF_004364155.1 Fonticella tunisiensis
ATGTTTGGATTAGACACCTATATCATACATGATTTTCACTATGGTTGTTATTTTTTTATTCTATCTGTTGCATTTAATTTTACAATGAACCAAATTATTTTTGTAATTGGCAATTATTGAATAATGACAAAATAATATGGTATAATATGCATGTAAATTTTTAAGGGTGGGGTTAAAATGAATTTTTCTGATTACCAAAGCATTATTAATAAGATTTCAGGAGTAATAAATTCTAAAGTAGTTATTGATAAAAACAATATAGTTGAAATACATATACTTGCAAACAATGCCAGGTCTCCAAAGCAAATAGTTAGAGATATTGAATCTTCACTTTTGGCTGCCTTTAATTATAGGATTGATAGAAAGAAGGTTAGTATTGCCCAGATTCAGGCTGACGATCATGATTCGCTAAGAAGAATAAAATTTATAGGTGTAACACTTAAAACTTATGACAATACCGTAGAGTGCAGCGTAAAACTTCTATATCAGGATGAGGAGTATTCAGTAACACAGATTGGAATAAATACAGCTGCAAACAGGAGAAAAATAGTTGCCGATACCACAGTTAAAGCAGTAGAAAAAATTCTTGGACAAGCCTTTGTATTTGATATCCAGGATGTGATATTATCATCAAGCAATGATGTAACATTTGTATCGGTGCTTGTAAATATGATCTTCGAAGGAAGTGAAGAAACCATGGTAGGGTCAGCAGTTGTTAAAAACGATATAAATGAAACGATTGCAAAATCGACGCTTGATGCCATTAATAGAAGGGTTCAAAAAATTAATATTTAATTCGTCAATAAAGGCCGATTATAAATTTTATCTTTTGTTTATCCTTTACCCCATAAGCGGAGTAAGTTACTTTAGGTTTTTAGCGAAGCCCTAAAGAATTTACATAAAGGGGGAATTTTCATGAAGAAGTATTTACCTGTTTTACTTGCTGTTTTAGCTCTTGCTATAGCTGGCGGATCAACAATTACTTGGATATAAAAATACATTGACCTATAATCGGCCTTTATTACATATAGGGAGGCACGTATGAGGAATTTACCTATGAAATTAAAAGCTTTCTTAGTAACAATATACATATTAGCCTTCGGCTCCTTATGTATTTTTTTATATCTAAATTATATACCTCTTGAATTATCAAATTATATGAACATATTATTTTTTATATTATTGACCGCTTTAACAGAATCAATAACTGTGCCTTTTTATGGTTTTTCATTTAGTACAAGTTTCGCTATACAGTTAGCTTCTTATATTTTATTTGGTCCACTATCTACCATTATAATAGCTATTGTTGGTTTTTCATTGAGAATTTTAAAAACAAACAATAAACATATTCATATACTAAATACACCATTATATAAAACTGTATTTAATTATAGTATCTTTCTGTTATCAACGCTTTACGGAAATTATGTTTTTCTAATTTTTGGTGGTCGATTGCCGATTAAGAATATAAATGAGAACATTGTTCCAATTATAGCTTTTTGTATAGTATTTTTTTTATTGAATACTTTAATAATATCTAGATTATTTGCAATATTGAATAATAGAAACGTTTTATATTTTTTTGTTAGCAATGCAAAATTAGGTTTGCTTAATATACTGGCAATGGCCCCTTTTGGTGTTATATTAGCATTTATATTTAATTCTTATAAATACATAGGCGTACTATTATTCATCTTTCCAATCGCTCTTGCTAGGTATACTTTTTCTATATATATTGAATCAAAGTCAAAATATATACAAACAGTTAATGCACTAATGAGAGCTATTGAAGCAAGGGATAAGTATACCGAAGGTCATTCCCAGAGAGTTTCAGAAATCACTAGAATAATTGCTAAAGAGTTGAAATATGGTGAATGGGAAATCGAACAGCTAACTATTGCAGCTTTATTGCATGATGTGGGTAAAATTGGAATTGATGATCACATACTTAATAAGCCTGGTAAACTAACTGCTGAAGAGTACGATATAATTAAAACACATCCTGAGATAGGATATAATATTTTAAAAGATATTAAAGATCTTGAGAAAATTAATAACATAGTTAGATTTCATCATGAAAGATTTGATGGAAAAGGATATCCACTTGGAAAAAAGGCAAACGAGTTAAGTCTTGATGTTTTCATCGTTCAGTTAGCAGATTCAATAGACGCTATGGCAACGGATAGACCTTATAGAAAAGCATTAAGTCAGGAAGAAATTATTGAACAATTGGAAAAAAATAAAGGTACTCAGTTTCATCCTGATGTTGTAGACGCCTATCTTAAAGCTTTGAAAAAGCTACAAAAGTAATGAGGGGTAGTAACAATGTTTATTGAGGTATTTATTTTTTCGATTATATTAGGATTTATTTTAAAAGGTAACATAAAAAATTTTGATGTATCCAAAATAAAAAGCATATATCTGGTCTTCATTGCTTTTTCTATAGAATTCATCATAGTTATGTTAATTAGAAATCATGTCGTAGCTAGGGGTACTTTAACTTATATATTTGATTTATTAATGTATTTAATTTTATTTTTGTTTATCTATCTCAATAGGCAAAATAAATACATTGTTCTAATGGGAATTGGATTTTTATTAAATGCATTGCCTATTTTTTTAAACGGAGGAGCAATGCCAGTAGATGCAAAAGCTACAGTAATTGCTGGGCTTTTTCCTTCTATTGAAGAGGCAAAAATTTCTTCTGAAGGACTTTATACAATTATAAATTCTAACACAAAACTTTGGTTTTTAGGAGATATTTTCCCAAAAACGATATTAAGAAATTATGTTTTTAGTATTGGGGATGTAGTTTTATGCATAGGTTTGATGCTTTTTATAGTTAGTGAAATGACTAGAAATCATGCAGAAAGATGATTTTTTTATATTGTTAAAATTAATTAATTTAATATAATCACGTAATTCTTAATGACATTCTAATTTTCGGAGGAAAAAATGAAAAACAAAAAATTAGCAATATATCTTGCAATACTTTATGTTCTCTCAGCTTTTTGCTATGTTAGTAGCTATTTATTATATACAAAAAAATACCATGCTCAACTTGCAAATATAAGTTTTTCAGATATTATAATATTTATTTTTTTATCCGCTATTGCTGAGTCATTTGTAGTTAAATATAAAAACGTTGGCATCAGTCCTGGATTTGGAATTACAACTGCAGCTACATTACATTTTGGTGTATTTTGGGGAATGGTTATAGTAAGTATTGGCACTACTTTAAGATGCGTAAGATTTCAAGGTAAAACTAACCATTTATTTAATACTCCTGTATATAAAACCTTATATAACATATCAAACTATTCTATCTCAACTTATCTTGGTGGTATTGTATTTCATTTTATATTAAACCGAAATTATACTACTTATCCTATATATATATTTGTACAATATATTTCTTTTGTTATTTTATTTTTAATGGTAAATACACTTATTATTTCAATATTAGTAGTAATTTTATCCCAAACTAATTTTTTCGATATTTTTAGTTATCATTTAAGAATTGGATTTTTAAATATAGTATATGCTTCACCATTTGGTATATTACTTCTTTTCCTATACAACTCGAACAATATTTTAGGTATATTGGTAACTTTATTAGTTATCATAACTTCCCGTTATATTTTTAAACTTTATTTATTGGATTAGATCATTGGGAAATAAGGCAATTATATCCATATTTTTTCATTAATTAGAATACTTTTTTCCATCGTTAACTTAGATGATTAATTTTAATAAAACAAATTAAAAGAGGCACAATAAAAGTGCCTCTTTTAATTTATTAAAGCGACGCAAGCTTCTTATAAAGCTCATATTTTTCTCTGAGTTCCTTTTCAACTTGGGCATAAAGCTCCTCTGCAATCTCAGGCTTTGATTTTGCAAGGGCAGCGAACCTAACTTCACCCATTAGGAAGTCCCTAACTGAAAGTGTTGGTTCCTTTGAATCAAGTACAAACGGATTTTTGCCCTGCTCTTTAAGCATTGGATTATATCTGTAAAGATGCCAGTATCCAGATTGAACGGCAAGCTTTTCTTCATCCTGTGACTTGCCCATTCCTCTCTTAAGACCCTGATTGATACATGGAGCATAGGCTATTATTATAGATGGACCATCATAACTTTCAGCCTCTACTAGCGCCTTCATTAACTGGTTTTTATCGGCACCCATTGCCACCTGTGCCACATATACATATCCATAGGTTGCAGCCATAAGTCCAAGATCCTTCTTTCGTGTTCTCTTGCCTGATGCTGCAAATTGAGCTATGGCAGCGGTAGGAGTAGATTTTGAAGCCTGTCCTCCAGTATTTGAATATACCTCTGTATCCAGTACAAGGATATTTACGTCCATTCCTGTAGATATTACGTGGTCAAGGCCGCCAAATCCTATGTCATATGCCCAACCATCGCCACCTATGATCCAGTTGGATTTCTTAGTAAGGAAGTCTTTCTTTGACAATATTTCATCATATAACTTCTTTACTTCATCATTTTCAGGATTAAATTTATTTAAATAGTTAAGAAGGTTTTCAGATACATCCCTTGTTTCCTTTTTATTGTTTCTCTTTTCAAGGTAGAGGTCGATAGCTGATATTAGCTCACTATTATCTATCTTTTCTCTTAGCTCTTTAAGAAGTGAAGCAAGCTTGTTTCTAACCTGCTCAGTTCCTATAAACATTCCAAGACCATATTCTGCATTATCCTCGAAAAGTGAGTTTGCCCATGCTGGTCCTCTACCGCAGTCGTTTGTAGTATAAGGCGTAGATGGTGCGCTTCCGCTGTATATAGATGAACATCCGGTTGCATTGGCAACTACCATTCGATCCCCGAAGAGCTGGGTTAGAAGTCTTACATAAGGAGTTTCACCACATCCAGCACATGCACCGCTGAATTCGAACAGAGGCCTTTCAAACTGACTTCCCTTTAACGTTTCCTTTGATAACGGATTTTTCTTAGCTGGCAGGCTGTAAGCATAGTCAAAGTTCTTCTGCTCATGCATCTGGGTTTCGATTGGCTGCATTACAAGTGCTTTATGCTTAGGTGCAGGACAGATATCAGCACAGTTTCCACACCCAGTACAGTCAGCCACACTAACCTTAATTGAGAAATCCAATCCTTCAAAGGCTTTGCCACCAATTGCCTTTATTGATTTGAAGCCTTCTGGAGCGTTACTCTTCTCCTCCTCTGTTAACAAGAATGGCCTTATTGCAGCATGAGGACAAACAAATGCGCACTGATTACATTGTATACAATATTCAGGAAGCCATTCAGGAACAGTAACAGCAATATATCTCTTTTCATATCTCGCTGTACCATTTGGGAATGTACCATCTTCCCTATCGACAAAGGCACTTACAGGTAGATTGTCCCCTTCCTGTCTGTTCATTGGCTCAACAATCTTTTCGATGAATTCCGGTACTTCTCTCTCTGGCTTATTTTCAATTTCAACTGTCTTCCAGTTTTCGGGTATTTCCACCTTAATTAAGGATTCTGCTGCTTTGTCGATAGCTTGATGGTTCATATTTACAATCTTTTCGCCCTTAAGGCCATAGTTTTCAACAACAGCTTCCTTAAGATATTTTACAGCATCCTCAAATGGAATTACTTTTGCGAGTTTAAAGAATGCTGTCTGCATTATCATGTTTATCTTTCCACCGAGTCCTATTTCCCTTGCTATCTCAACGGCATTTATAATGTAGAAATTGATGTTGTTGTTTGCAAGGTAAGATTTTATATTGGCTGGAAGCTTTTTATCCAGTTCCTCAACACTCCATGGGCAGTTGAGAAGGAACGTACCTCCCTTTTTCAACCCTTTGAGCATGTCATATGTGTATACATATGAAGGATTATGGCATGCTACAAAGTCAGGATTCATTATAAGATACGGAGCTTTTATTTTCTCCTTTCCAAATCTCAAATGGGAAACAGTAAGCCCTCCAGATTTCTTTGAGTCATATGAGAAATATCCCTGAGCATAAAGCGGAGTTTTATCTCCTATTATCTTTATAGAGCTCTTATTGGCACCTACTGTTCCATCGGAGCCAAGGCCATAGAACTTACATTCAATAGTTCCCTCTGGAGCAACATCTATTTCTTCTCCAACCGGTAATGACGTAAATGTAACGTCATCTACAATACCGATAGTAAATCTGTTCTTTGGTTCAGCCAACTTTAGGTTTTCAAAAACTGCAACTATCTGTGCAGGTGTTGTATCCTTAGAACCAAGTCCATACCTTCCTCCTACAATGAGAGGCCTGTTCTCTACATCATAGTAAGCATTTCTTACATCCTCATATAAAGGTTCACCTGCAGAGCCCGGCTCCTTTGTTCTATCGAGGACCGCAATTCTTTTAACCGTCTTTGGCATTTCAGATAGGAAGTGTTTAATTGAGAATGGCCTGAACAGGTGAACTTTTAATAGTCCAACCCTTTCTCCCCTTGAGTTCAGCACTTTTATGGTTTCTTCTATGGTTTCACAAACTGAACCCATTGCAACTATTACTCTTTCGGCATCCTCTGCGCCAACGTAGTTGAATAGTTTATAATCTCTTCCGGTTATCTTGTTTATTTCATTTATGTAGTATTCAACTATTTCAGGTACAGCATCATAATATCTATTAGCAGCTTCTCTTCCCTGGAAGTATATGTCTGGATTTTGAGCAGTACCTCTTGTTACCGGCGTCTCAGGCTTTAAAGCCCTCTTTCTAAATTCCTCAACCGCCTTATAGTCAAGAAGCTTGGCCAAATCATCATAATCCAACATTTCAATCTTTTGAATTTCATGGGATGTTCTAAATCCATCAAAGAAGTGTAGGAACGGCACTCTACCTTTAATTGCAGATAGGTGCGCAACTGCTGCAAAATCCATAGCTTCCTGTACACTGTTTGAAGCAAGCATAGCAAAACCTGTCTGCCTTGCTGCCATAACATCCTGATGATCACCAAATATCGATAGTGCATGAGCCGCTATTGCTCTTGCGCTTACGTGAAATACAGCTGGCAAAAGTTCACCAGATATTTTGTACATATTTGGAAGCATAAGCAGAAGTCCCTGTGAAGCTGTGAAAGTAGTAGTTAAAGCTCCTCCCTGAAGTGAACCGTGCACAGCTCCTGCAGCACCTGCTTCTGACTGCATCTCGATTACTTTTACCTCCTGGCCAAACAGGTTTTTACGCCCTTTGGAACTCCATTCGTCAATATGCTCAGCCATTGGTGATGATGGAGTTATCGGGTAAATTGCTGCAACCTCTGTAAAGGCATATGCTACATGAGCTGCAGCTTCGTTACCATCAATAGTTTTCATAATTTTGCTCATAGAACCCCTTCTTTCTAATACTTTCTAAGCTGATAGTTATATTTTACCTCTATAAATAATAATTATCAATAGATGTTTACAATGTTACTATTATATTTTATAAATGACTTTACTGTGTTAACTGTCAATTAGTTTATAAAATATGTTAAAAATCAAATAAATAATAGGTGTTTTTACGACACAAAATGCTTTTCTACAATAAAACATTTTATGCTTTTTATGCACCTTTATTTTTTTATGACATATTTATGTTTTATTAATATAAATTCTAGACTAATCCAAAGGAAGATACTGTGATTATAATCACAACTATAGAATGTAATTGTTTATTTATATGGTTTGAAGCTTATATTTTATCAATTATGATAATGTTTATTTTGATATTTTAAAATAAAATTAAAGCACCCACTTAAGTGAGTGCGACTGGTGCGGAGAGCGGGACTTGAACCCGCACGGGATACCCACACGCCCCTCAAACGTGCGCGTCTGCCGATTCCGCCATCTCCGCATAATAAATACATATGAGTAAGTCTATAAGCCGAGTTCTGTCGTGGATGATCATCTATCTAGGCTAACTGTTGCCAGTTAGCTCAAGCGACACTACCCAAGAGCGTACCGGGCCAGTACATAAATGCTCTTCTATTTGGTCTTGCTCCAGATGGGGTTTACAGAGCCAGTTAGTCGCCTAACTGCTGGTGAGCTCTTACCTCACCTTTCCACCCTTGCCACGCAGTTTAAATGGAAACTGCATTCATCCAACTCCAGCATTTTTCAATGATGAAAGCCGGAGAAAGATTATGGCGGTATATCTCTGTTGCACTTTCCTTGGAGTCGCCTCCACCGGGTATTACCCGGCATCCTGCCCTACGGAGCTCGGACTTTCCTCTCCCTCTTTCGAGGCAGCGATCATCTAACTTACTCATTATGTAGTTTTAAAATAAGCTTATTCCTTAATTAGGTTTCATGCTTTAAATCCTTCAGCAGAATAATATTAGCATATTAATTTCATTCTGTAAAGTGCAATTTTTTCTATTAATCCTCGTACATAATTGAAGAAATTGTTAACTTAGCTCTAGAAAACTTATCTGTTGATCCGTGGAAACATTGTATTACATGATGCCTTTAATTGTCAACACTTATTCATTTCCTGTTCTGCATATAACTGCATAAACTTTATTGGCCCTATCGAATTAGTTCAGATATAGAGCTACTTCATTATATTATTGAAAAGGGGTTTGTATATACTTTTGATATTATACATTCAACACCATTTATTTCTTCAATATATTTTGCTATGTATGGAAGAGCAACGACTTCCGTTGAATGATGTCCTGCATCAATGATACATAGCCCCGAATTTATCGCATCCAGCGCCTCATGATGCTTGACATCCCCAGTAATAAACACGTCGCAATTGCTCTTTATCGCATCTTTTATAAAGCCAGCACCAGAACCTCCAACAATGCCGACCTTCTTCACAGCTTTGTTTAAATCTCCTCCAGCTTTTATGTGCGTAATACCCAACTTATGCTTGAGATACTGACAAAAATCCTTAAAAGCCATCGCTTCCTTTAAGTAACCTGTTCTTCCTGCACCATTTACAATAGTATTCTTAAGTGGATAAATATCATATGCCACCTCTTCATATGGGTGAGCTTTAAGCATTCTTTCTATGACCTTTTTATAATTGTATTCATCAGCAACAGTTTCAATCCTTACCTCATCCACCTTTTCAACCTCACCTATGCTTCCTATAAAGGGGGATGTTCCTGGAAGAGGTTTGAATGTTCCTTTACCTTCTATGTTAAAGGAACAGTGGCTGTAATTTCCAATATGCCCTGCACCTGCTTCAAGCATTGCTTCAAGTACAGCTCCATGATGAGAAACTGGTACAAATACAACGAGTTTATATAGTTTTATGTTATGATCATGTGTTAGTGGAGATACATTATCTAATTCCAGCATTTCAGCAAGTATATCGTTCATACCAGCTCCGGCATTATCAAAATTTGTATGTAATGCATATACATTGATGTCAGATTTTATAAGCTTAATTGCCATCGATGAAATTGGATCCTTGGCAAGTATTCGTTTTATTGGCCTGAATATAATTGGATGGTGTGATACTATCATGTCAATCTTAAGGTTTATTGCTTCTTCAATAACCCCATCGTTTATATCCAGTGAAAGTAAAATCCTATTTATATGCTTATCTTCATCACCTAAAATTAGCCCGACGTTATCATAGTCCTCTGCAAAATTAGGCGGAAAGTTAGACTCCAGGTGCCTTATAATATCACTACATCTTACAGACACAATATCACATCCTTAAACTCATTAATCAATTGAGATAATTCCCTGTATTTTTCAACCTGTTGTTTTTCAGAAAGCTGTTCAAGTATATTTTTTAAGATATCCATTTTATACTCTATATATTCCTTAAGGAGGGGGTTTCCCTTATCTATTAGTATCTTTCCAATATAATAATATACTTCTTTATCATATGGCTTTGATATTCCATTGGCAGCTTTTATTACCTGGTAATATTTATTATCCTCCTTCACAATATCTTCATCAATTATAATATAACCGTTATTCACAAGATATTTTCTCAAAACCTCGGGGTACTGAACGGGCTGAAGTATCAAATACTCAGCCTGTCTGGCTACAGGACTGCCTTCAGCCAGTATTTCAGTAATAAGGGTTCCTCCCATGCCTGCTATAACTATTACATCTGCCTCACCTTCAGTTATAGTTGACAGTCCCGAACCTACTCTGGTTTGTATTTTATCGTTTAAATTAAATTTTTTTATGTTCTGTATCGCCGCGTTAATTGGACCTTGATTTATATCGCTTGCAATGGCATATTTAGATATGTTATTCATTACAGTGTATATTGGTATGTATCCATGGTCAGTCCCAATGTCTGCAAGACATCTACATGATGGAATCATTTTCACTATGTGCTTCAGCCGTTTAGATAAGTTCATAAAAATCACCCTTTTAAAATAATATTTGGAGCCATTTGATATTGAGATATTGTTCAATAGGTATTTTATCTTAAATGAGCTTCTTGTGCCAGCTCCTCATAAATAAGATCTATAAAAAACATATTTTATTCATTAGTAGTTTAGCAAAGAAGTATAAGGCTTTGAACTTGAAAAATGTGAATTTCATATAATTTTTATCTCTGCTATTTACAAAAAACTGGCACAGCGGGTTAAATTATAAAAAAATAAAGGTCTGGATCTTTTCCAGGCCCTTCAAATATTCATTAGTCAAGATAATCTTTTAATTTCTTACTTCTGCTTGGATGTCTTAATTTTCTAAGAGCTTTCGCCTCTATCTGTCTTATTCTTTCTCTTGTTACCTTAAACTCTTTTCCAACCTCTTCCAAAGTTCTGGCTCTGCCATCATCCAGTCCAAACCTGAGCCTTAAAACCTTTTCTTCCCTTGGGGTTAAAGTATCAAGAACATCCATCAATTGTTCCTTAAGCATTGTATAGGCAGCAGCCTCAGCTGGTGCAGGGGCATCATCATCAGGAATGAAATCCCCAAGATGGCTGTCCTCTTCCTCACCGATTGGTGTTTCCAAAGACACAGGCTCCTGAGCTATCTTCATTATTTCCCTAACTTTATCAACTTCCATATTCATTTCCTTAGCAACTTCCTCAGGTAATGGTTCTCTCCCAAGCTCCTGAAGGAGCTGTCTTGAAACTCTTATAAGTTTATTTATAGTTTCAACCATATGAACTGGTATTCTAATTGTTCTGGCCTGATCAGCAATGGCTCTGGTTATTGCCTGTCTAATCCACCATGTTGCGTATGTTGAAAATTTGTATCCTTTTCTATAGTCAAACTTTTCAACCGCTTTTAGAAGTCCTAAATTGCCTTCCTGAATAAGATCCAGAAAAAGCATACCTCTTCCAACATACCTCTTCGCAATGCTTACTACAAGCCTTAAATTAGCTTCAGCAAGCTTTTTCTTAGCTTCCTGATCACCCTTTTCTATTCTTTTTGCCAGTTCAATTTCCTCATCTGCTGAAAGCAGAGGTACCTTGCCGATTTCTTTTAAATACATCCTTACAGGGTCATCAATGCTTATTCCTTCAGGAATTGAAAGTTCAATATCTTCTTCAAGGAGCTGTTCTGGATTAAAGTCATCAACATCGCCAATAACCTCAATTCCCATAGACTCCAGAATCTCATAAATTTTTTCTATTTGCTCCGGGGATAGATCAACATCTTCCAAAGTATCCATTATTTCCTTGTATGTTAAAACACCGGATTTTTTCCCTTTATCAATCAACTGCTTTACTATTCCCATTTTAGCGTTATTTGAAGCTTCTTTTTTCAATTATACAACCTCCCTTCAATCCTTAGAGCATGGTAAGCTTATTGCGAAGTAATATCAATTCCTGCGATAATGCTGCTGATTTTATTATATCCTTTTCCTCTTCGTATTTTTTTATGGACAAAGTTATTTCATTTATTCTATTTTCTATGTTTATCTTTTTGATTGTTTTAATATAATCATCAATAACTTTAAATTCATCTTCCTTTTCACCATCATCAACAAAAATGCTTGAAACATCATCGATTTCGGTTTTGTCGTGAAAGTCCTTTAAAATATCGTTAGGAGTAAATTTCTCACCCTTTTCCTGTTTGTGGAATATAAGTTTTGCTGCTTTTTTAAAATGAAAAGTGATGAACTCGTCTGGATTTATTTTATTGCGTATATAGTCAAAATAATCCTTATTTAAAACCGAAAATTTTAAAAGCTGTCTTTCTGCTTTTTTGTATGCTGGTTCAATGACAACCGTATTTATCCTTATTACGTTGTCATTCAAATTTCTTTTATTATTTTTTCCCACTTTATATTGTTTAATTTTTCGAACCTGATCCAATATACTGTTTACATCAATTCCAGTTTCATCAGAGGTTTTAGAGGCATAGGCCTGAATTTCTATTTCATTATCCAGCTTACTGATTATTGCGGCAACACTGTTGACAAATTCAGTTTTTTGTGTAGCGTCTTTAAGATTTTTTCCTTCTTTAGCCTTTAATATTCTATAGTCTATAACAGGAATAGCATTTTTAATAATTTTTTTAAATTCCTCAACTCCATAGGTCCTAATAAATTCATCGGGATCCTTTCCCCTTGGTATCATAATTACCATTACATTGCATCCAACGGAAGATAATATATCAAGACCTCTAAGCGTTGCTGCTTGACCTGCAGCATCAGCATCATAGCATATATAAATATCCTTGCTGTAGCGCTTTAAAAGTTTTGCCTGTTCAAGGGTCATTGCTGTTCCAAGGGATGCAACAGCGTTTGTGATACCATGCTGATGAAGGGATATCAAATCCATATAACCTTCTACTATTATTATGCTTTCTGGAATCCTGGGTTTTATAGCCATATTTAATCCATAAAGATTTGTTCCCTTAACAAAAACAGGTGTCTCAGGAGAATTCAAATACTTTGGTTTTGAGTCATCCATGACTCTTCCCCCAAAACCTATAACCCTTCCTTTTACATCAAAAACAGGAAACATTATTCTGTTTCTAAACTTGTCATAATAGCTGCTTTCCTTTTTAGAAAGCAGCCCGGCCATATAAACCAATTTTTCGCTATATCCCTTTAACTTAAGATATTTAAGTAGTGAGTCCCAACTATTCAGGCTATAGCCAAGGCCAAATTTTTTTATAGTTTTCCCATCAAGGTTCCTGTTTAACAAATAATTTAGGGGTTTTTCGTTTTCAAATAAGTTTCTGAAATAGAACCTCGCTGCTTCGATATTTATTTCATACAGCTTATCCTTAAGCATTTGCTCCCTGACGGCTTCAGGGTTATCCGGTGTTCTTTCAAGCTTTATACCAACCCTGTCTCCAAGGTATCTAACCGCCTCGATAAAATCCAGGTTTCTTATACGCATTATGAACCCTATAACATTTCCTGATGCACCACATCCAAAACAATGGAATAACTGTTTTTCAGAGGATACGCTCATGGAAGGTCCTTTGTCATTGTGAAAAGGGCAAACTCCCATGTAGCCTCTTCCAGATCTTTTCAGTGGAACAAATTCCGATATCACATCTACAATATCATTGCTATCAATTATTTTCTCTATGACTTCTTCAGGAACTCGCCCCATGATATCACCTGACAATCTAATTAATATTTCTACATTATATTAAAATTTCCTTCTGAATACTTTTAAAAAGATAAAACATGGTTCATAAAGTGTTACATAAATCCATTTTTTAAACAAAAGAATCAAACTATGTTTTGACACAAGTACATTATATTCGACATAAACTATCTTAATCCTTCTTGTTTAAAAAAATTTAATAATTTTTCTTCCAAGGATGAGGCACAAATATGTTCATATATTCAGTTATTGCGAACCTGTCAGTCATCCCTGCAATATAGTCACATACAACCCTTTCCAAACCCCACTCTTCAATCTTTTTAATGTATTCCTCAGGCATTCTATCCGGATGCTGCTTATAATAATTGAAAAGTTCTTCAACACAGTGCATGGCTTTTTCTTCTTCCTTTTTAGCATTTGAACCTATATACACATTTTTGAACATAAACCTTCTAAGCTCCCAGGTTGCTTCCCCAATTGGACCATCAAACTTAATCTCTCCAAATTTTAAAGCATGATTTACAATAGCTGTTATCATGGTATTCAATCTCTCTGAATGGCTTCTTCCGAGAGTATCTATGCATTCCTTTGGTATATCTTCAAGGGAAATTATACCCGCCCTTATGGCATCATCTATGTCATGGTTAATATAAGCTATTTTATCTGAGAGTTTAACTATCTTTCCCTCGTTGGTCTTCGGTATAAGGTCACCTGAGTGGCACAATATACCATCCCTTACCTCTCCTGTTAAATTAAGCCCTTTGCTCTTCTCAAGATAATCTACAACTCTAAGGCTTTGCTCATTATGCCTGAAGCCTTCTTTTGCTATCTCGTTTAAAACTCTTTCGCCTGTATGGCCAAAGGGAGTGTGCCCAAGGTCGTGGCCCAGTGCAATTGCTTCAGTTAAGTCTTCATTCAAACCAATAGCCCTTGCCATAGTCCTTGCAATTTGGGAAACTTCGAGGGTATGTGTAAGTCTGGTTCTATAATGATCACCTTCAGGTGCTATAAAAACCTGAGTTTTATGCTTAAGCCTTCTGAAAGACTTGGAATGAATTATTCTATCCCTATCTCTTTGAAATTCAGTCCGTATTTCACATTTATCCTCACTTCGTAACCTTCCAACAGTATTTTTGCTTAATGTAGCAAGAGGAGAAAGTATTTTTTCTTCCAGCTTTTCATATTTTTCTCTAATATTCATAACCATCACCGCTTTTAAAAATAAATTCTATATATAATATACAACATCAATGTCAATATCCCTTCTTTATCGTTTACAAAAATTATTTATGCTTTATCTTGTATCATCTTAAGGATACTTTATAATACTCAGTATTTATCATTTTTTCATAAAATAACAAATTTTATACAATTAGATATTAAAGGGCTCGTATAAATGCTGTTTTATTTTCATATACTTCAATAGCAAGTTCTATGAGGTGAGTAAATGGATTATTTTCCATTAGAATCAAGCAAAGATATATTATCCATAGATGAAATAAAGGAAAAAGTTTTAATCAATTACAATTTAAATGTCCTCAACATAGAAAATATTAAGTATAAAGACACTTCAAAACCTAGAGCTGTGTTTAAGGTTAGCACCGACAGGGGAGTAAAATGCCTTAAAAAAGTATACTATGATGAACCTACCTTGCTTTTTATTTACTCTGTCATTGAATGGCTTAATTTTAAAGGTGTAATATCCCCTAGATTTATTTCAACGAAAAAAGGACTTAAATATGTAAGATATAAAAATAGCCTATACTTGTTAACGGACTGGATAGAAGGAAGGAAATGTGATTACGATAATATCGAAGATCTTAAACTGGCTTCTGAAAATCTTGCCAGAATTCATTTGTACTCATATATGTTCAGCCCCATAGAAGGCAGCAGAATTCCAAAATCAGAAAGTGATTTTGTTCAAAGCCTCAATAAGCATTTTCTTCAGCTTCTTGAACTTTCAAATAAAGCTTTTATCCTTAAGGACAAGTTCTCACGTTTATTTCTGGATAATTTTGATTACAATATTGAAAAAGCTCAAGAAAGCGTTTATTTGATTTCGCTAATAGACTTTTCTAGAGACTTTGGTGACAGAGTAAGTAAAAAAGCCATATGCCATCTTGATTATGTTAATAAAAATATAATCATCACACCTGAAAATAAACTTGTAGTAATAGACTTTGACAGGACTGCAATAGACATGCCTCTTCATGATTTAATATATTATTTTAGAAGGATATTGAAAAGAGAAAACACTTCCTGGAACTTTGAAATATTTAAGACTGCAATTGAAAGTTATGAAAGGGTTCGTAAAATGAGTTATAGTGAACATGTTGCTCTTCTGGCAGCTTTAATGTTCCCTCATAAGTTCTGGAAGGTTTCAAGGGATTACTATAGAAATAGAAAAGAGTGCAATAGGGATGCATTTATTACTATATTGAAAAAAATCTCAGCTCAGCAGGAAAAACATGATCTGTTCTGCAATCAGTTTAAAATTTACATTGAAGAAAAATTTAAGGAGTAGCATACGCTACTCCTTAAATTATCTAGGATTCTTAACCTGAGCCTGAGCTGCAGCAAGCCTTGCTATAGGAACTCTAAATGGTGAACATGATACATAGTCAAGTCCCGTATTATGGCAAAACTCTACGGATGATGGATCTCCACCATGTTCCCCACAGATACCGAGCTTCAACTCCGGCCTTGTAACTCTGCCAAGTTCGGATGCCATTTTAACAAGTTTACCAACGCCGGTTTGATCTAACTTCTGGAATGGGTCAAATTCAAATATTTTCTTATCATAGTAATCCTTTAAGAATTTTCCGGCATCGTCCCTTGAAAATCCAAATGTCATTTGTGTTAGGTCATTAGTACCGAATGAGAAGAATTCAGCTTCCTTGGCTATTTCATCTGCAGTTAAAGCCGCCCTGGGTATCTCAATCATCGTTCCAACCTGGTACTTGAGTTCTACTCCAGCCTTCTCAATTATTTCATTGGCTGTTCTAACTATTATATCTTTCACATATTTTAATTCCTTAATTTCCCCAACCAGAGGAATCATTATTTCAGGTACAATATTATATCCAAGCCTCTTTTTAACATCTATGGCAGCTTCGATTATTGCCCTTGTCTGCATTTCAGCTATTTCGGGATAAGTTACTGCAAGCCTGCATCCCCTGTGACCCAGCATTGGGTTAAATTCATGAAGTCCCTCAACGGTAGCCTTTAATTCATCAAATGTAATGCCCATTGTCTCAGCTAATTCCCTGATATCATCGTCCTCCTGTGGAAGGAATTCATGCAGCGGTGGGTCAAGAAGCCTTATTGTTACAGGCCTTCCTTCCATTGCTTCGTAGATTTTTATAAAATCACTCTTTTGCATCGGAAGAAGCTTTTCAAGTGCTGCTTTTCTCTGCTCCTCTGTCTTAGCAACTATCATTTCTCTAACTGCTGGTATTCTATCCTCTTCAAAGAACATGTGCTCAGTTCTACAGAGTCCTATACCTTCTGCACCAAACTTAACAGCCTGAGCAGCATCCTTTGGAGTATCGGCATTTGTCCTAACCTTTAATTTTCTTATTTTATCTGCCCATGACATAAATGTTCCGAAGTATCCTGAAATTTCCGGTTCAACAGTCTTGATCTTCTGTCCGTATACCTTTCCTGTGCTTCCATCTATTGATATGTAGTCACCTTCATTTATTCTAAGGTCTCCAACGGTCATATATTTTTCTTCTTCTCTTATCTTAAGTTCACCGCATCCTGCAACACAGCACTTGCCCATGCCTCTCGCAACTACAGCTGCATGTGAAGTCATTCCTCCTCTTGCAGTAAGTATCCCTTCTGCTGCAACCATACCTTCTATGTCTTCAGGTGAAGTTTCAGTTCTAACAAGTATAACCCTTTCTCCTGCTGCTTTATGTTCCTTTGCATCTTCTGCTGTAAAGTATACCCTTCCGTATGCAGCTCCTGGAGATGCTGGAAGTCCCTTTGCTATTTCCTTGGCATTTTTAAGTTCTTCCTGATCAAAGGTTGGGTGGAGAAGCTGATCAAGTTGCTTGGGTTCAACCTTCAGAATAGCTTCTTCTTCTGTGATTAATCCTTCCTCAACTAAATCCACCGCTATCTTAAGGGCTGCCTGTGCTGTTCTCTTTCCATTTCTTGTCTGAAGAAAGTACAGTTTTCCCTGTTCTATTGTAAATTCCATATCCTGCATGTCTTTGTAATGTTTTTCAAGTAATTTGGCTATTCTCACGAATTCGTTATAACAATTTGGCATAACTTCTTTTAACGTATTTATATCCTGTGGAGTTCTAATACCAGCAACAACGTCCTCACCCTGTGCATTTATCAAGTATTCACCGAATATTTTATTTTCTCCTGTAGCAGGGTTTCTTGTAAATGCAACCCCTGTACCCGAAGTTTCGCCCATGTTGCCAAATACCATCTGCTGAACATTAACAGCTGTTCCCCAGTCTCCTGGAATATCATTTAACCTTCTATATACTATTGCTCTTGGATTATTCCATGAACGGAAAACAGCCTTTACAGCTTCTAAAAGCTGCTCTCTTGGATCCGATGGAAAGTCGGTTCCTTTTTCTGACCTGTAAAGTTCCTTATATCTTCTTACAACCTCTTTTAAATTTTCAGCTGATAAATCAGTATCATACTTCGCACCATTTTCCTCTTTAACCGCATCAAGTATGCTTTCAAACTTGTTTTTATCGATTTCCATAACCACGTCACTGAACATCTGTATAAATCTTCTATAGCTGTCATATGCAAACCTTTCATTATTAGAAAGTTTAGCAATTCCAACCACTGTTTCATCATTCAATCCGAGATTCAGTATAGTGTCCATCATTCCCGGCATTGATGCCCTTGCTCCTGAGCGAACTGATACAAGCAATGGGTTTGAAGGATCACCAAACTTTTTTCCAGTAATCCCCTCAAGCTTAACAAGATGCTCAAATATCTGCTCTTTAATCTCATCAGAAATTACTTGACCATCTTCATAATATTTATTACAGGCTTCAGTAGTTACAGTGAAGCCCTGTGGAATTGGAAGTCCTATATTTGTCATTTCTGCAAGGTTTGCACCCTTACCTCCAAGTAGATTTCTCATACTTGCGTTACCTTCACTAAAGAGATAAACATATTTTTTTACCTGATTGTGCATTAAAAAAACCCCCTATCTTATATGTATATTATTAGATTAGCCAACCAACCCTGGGGAACATTTTTTGTCCCAATTACTTGCAAATGCTTCTATTTTTTCATCGATATACCAATATCAATTACCTGAACCAAGCTTAACAAAAAGTTTAGTAATATTTGTTTTAGAAACTTTACCTGTTATCTTTAAAATGTCTTTCCCATCTTCTGTCACAGTTTTCTCTATCACGGGCAAACTGTCCACTTCATGTTCTATTATCTTCTTGGCAGCTTCATATGCTGTATCATTATCAGTTACTGTGACGATATTTGGCATTCTTGTCATAATTATACCAACTGGAACTTTATGTATATCAGTGTTTCCTAAAGCGATCTTTAGAAAATCCTTCCTGGATACTGCACCTGTTAAATGGCCATTATTAGTTACAAATATAGTACCAGCATCCTCCAAAAAAAGCTGCACAATTGCATCATACACAGTTGTATCCTCAGTCACTACTGCTGGTTTTGTTTTAATTTCGGCTACTTTGACCTCTTTAATATAGTCATATATTATACTATTACCACCTCGCTTTGAGTATAAATAACCAACCTTTGGCCTCGCTTCTAAAATTCCTGTCATAGTTAATATAGCAAGATCAGGCCTTAGCGCAGCCCTGGTAACACTTAACTTCTCAGCAAGTTTTTCGCTTGTTATAGGCTGATTTTTTTTAACAAGTTCAATTATTTCTTCTTGACGTTTTGTAAGTTTTATAATAACCACCTCTCTGCATATGGTATCAATAACAAAATATTACATATATTATATATTATTATATTGATGCAGAGATTTAATTACAATAAATTTTTTTTAATATAACATTTTGTCATATTTTTTATGTATATTTGCTACATTAATACTATACAAAACGTCAATCAGTCAAAAACAACAGATAAATTTCTATAAAAATATTTTATATAATTTTTGGAAATTTTTCAATATTCATTATAGAAAAAAATAAAGAATAAGTCAGATTTTACTGACTTATTCTTTATTTTTTTCCTCTTTATTTGCTGTATTTTTGAAATCTTCGGTAATATCATTTACTATATTCATTGCCTTTTCCCTGGTGCCATTGACTTTTTCCTTTATATCTTCATAAGTGTCCTTTGCTATTTTATTTATGACCTCGATCCTTCCATCGGGCCTCTCTATTTCTATGGTTATTTTTGTGGCAAGGGCTGTAACAGCTCCTATTACAAGAAGCGATGGGTAAAAAAGACTTATTGCTCCTGCTGCTATTCCTGCTGAAACAGGTATATCAACAAGTAGTCTGTTATCCTTTTTTACTTTGATTCTGCTTACATTGCCCTTCTTGATTATATCTTTGATGGTATCTATAAGTTCATTACTAACTTCTGTAATGTTTTGAGTAAAAGTTTTCTGGTTTTTTTCCAGGTATATAAGCGTATCTACCACATTTCCGTTGTTATTCAACAGTGCTTCCTTAGCCTCGGCATAACTTACACCTGTGCGTTGCCTAATAATATCGATTTTTTCAAGGGTTATCTCCTCCATCATACCACTCCTTTTTCTTTTATAGTGTTAATTAGACTTATGCTTTTAAAATCCTTCTCAGTATAATACATGATATATTTTGTTAATATATTTTGAAGGTATTCTACCATTTTCCTTTCATATTTAATATATCTCAAATCCTCTAATTTTATGTTTTTTAAAGTATGTAAAAAATGCAATGTTTGTCTGTTTAATTCGTATACATATTCACCATCTATGCTGCATTTGCTGCAAAGGATACCACCTTCTTTTATGCTAAAAACTCCGTAGTCCATTTTGCTTCCGCACTTGACACATCCCTTTAGACGCGGCATATATCCTGCCAGAGATATAGCCTTAAAACTTACAGTTAACCTTAGCAGTTCCAGATCAACGTCCCCATGCACAAGTATATAAAGCGTTTTCAAAAGCATCGCAAGAATAGATACATATTTCATTTCTTTTTCAGTTATATTATCCACAAGCTCTAAAAAATAACTTCCATAGGCCAATTTATCGAGGTTCATTAGTATTGATTGAAAGGACTCAATAATACTGCTTTGATTTATTGTGTACAGATTTTTACCCTTATATACCACATAATCACAATAACAGAATGGTTGAGTAGATGAAAGAAATTTGCTTCTGCTTCTTCTGGCGCCGTGTACCACTGCATCTATCTTTCCAAGTTTATCCGAAAAAAGGGTGACAATTTTGTCACTCTCAGATATATTGATAGATTTAATTATGACTCCCTGAACTTTGATAAGTGACAAAATAATCACCCCCCGTAAATATTATTTATATCCAAGGGATTTAAGAGTTGACGGATTATCCCTCCAGTCCTTCTTCACCTTAACCCAAAGTTCCAAAAAAACCTTACTGCCCAGAATCTTTTCAATGTCTATTCTTGCACTTTGGCCTATTTCCTTTAACATTTGACCATTTTTGCCAATTATTATAGCCTTATGTGATGGTTTTTCACAATATATAGTTGCACTTATATTTATAATATTCTTTTCTTTATCTTCCTTCATCGCTACAACCTCAACGGCTGTACCATGAGGCACCTCATGTTCAAGATTGTGAAGCATTTTTTCTCTTATCGTTTCACTCACTATAAACTTTTCTGGCTGGTCCGTTATCATATCCTCCGGGAAATACTTTGGCCCCTCTGGAAGCTTTGATACCATTACTTTTAGGAGGTTATCAACATTTTCACCCGTCAATGCTGAAATTGGCACAATATCAGAAAATTCATATTCATGTCTATAGTTATCAATGGTCTTAGCCGTAACATCCCTTTTCACTGTATCTATTTTATTTATAACCAGTATTACAGGTGTTTTCACATTTTTAAGCTGCTCTATAATATGTTTATCCCCCACCCCAAGAGTTTCTTCAGGCGTTGTTAAAAATAAAACAAGATCTACATCGTTCAAGGAATTTACGGCAATTCTAACCATATATTCGCCAAGCTTATGCTTTGGCTTATGAATTCCAGGAGTATCTATAAATACCATCTGAAATTCGTCCCTCGTTAATATCGCCTGTATTGTGTTCCTCGTGGTCTGTGGTTTATTTGATATAATAGAAAGCTTTTCACCAATTAAATAGTTAATCAAAGTTGATTTACCAACATTTGGTCTACCAATTATTGTTATAAAACCCGACCTAAAACTGTTCATATATTTATCTCCCTTCCATATCATCATTAGTAAAGGCATAGGGGAGAAGTTCAGATAGCTTATGCGTTTTATATTCTCCTCTATTATTTGCAACAATCACTTCCAATTCAGGGCAAAATTCCGAAAGTACCTGCCTGCATATACCGCATGGGTATGTGTAGTTGCTGCTTTCGCTTATTATTGCAATCTTTTTAAAACTTTTGTACCCTTCCGATATGGCTTTAAAAAGAGCCGTTCTTTCTGCACAATTAGTCCCTCCAAAGGAGGCATTTTCTATATTACAACCTGTTATCACCCTATCGTCATTCGTAAGAAGTGCAGCGCCTACTCTGAACTTTGAGTAGGGAACATAAGCCTTTTCCATGGCATTTCTGGCTATTTCTATAAGATTTTTGTCATCCATAAATATTCCTCCTTTATTAGATTGGAAGGATTAAGTAGTTCACCAATGAACAAATTTTGTTCATAAAATTTATTTGTTAAAAAAAAATATCCTTGGAATTTATATTATAATTCTTTCATAATTTTTTTCAACAGTATTTTTCATTTACGGAAATTTTTATAGCTATATAATATATAATTTCAAGAATTAATTTTTTTATAAGTAGATAAACTAGATTTAATTGAAATAAATAGAGGGATTACCCTCTATAAAAGCTTAAAAATTATTATTGTAATCAAAATGCCTAGCAGAGCCCCTACAGTTGTTTCAAATAGGGAATGTATTTTTGCTTCAACCCTGCTCTGCGCAACAAGAAAAGCTAGAAAATAACAAAGAGTTATAATTAATATATCCTCTGTAAAAAGGGATATAGCAGTAGCAGAACTAAATGCTATTGCACTATGTCCACTGGGCATTCCACCTTTTAATGGCGTTCCTTCTCCATAAATAGCCTTAACAATAATTGTAACCAGAACTACCAATATAAGGCATATAAAAAATACTGTACTATCAGACTGCTTTATTTTTATCAGCACGTTTTTTGTTATAGGCCTTAGTTTATCAAGAAAAAGCAAGTAGCCAACCACCAATGCATTAATTGCAGCTATTAAAACCGCACCTGCTGCTACATTCTTTGCAATTTTCGCCAGTGGATGATAGTAGTTGGCCAAAACATCAATCGTTGCTTCAATGGCTGTATTTATCATCTCCAGGACTATAACCAGAGTTATAGTGATAAAAAGTATCAACATTTCCACCTTGGTCAAGTCAAAAAACAGGCTTAACAATAAAACAATTATGGCTACTGCCATATGAATTTTCATATTCCTCTGAGTTTTAATTGTATATATAATGCCTTCTATAGCATGATTGAAGCTGTCAGTAAACTTTTTAATCTTCATATCATCACCCACTATCTGCTAATACCAAGCCTGCCCAATATCTCTTCCTCCTTACTCCTCATTATTAGCCTATCCTCTTCCCTTTCATGATCATATCCAAGGAGATGGAGTATGCTGTGCACTGTTAAATAGGCAACTTCCCTTTCAAAGGTATGTCCATATTCCTCAGATTGAGATTTAGCCCTTTCAAGCGATATTACCATATCTCCAAGTACAACAGCACCACTATCAGGATTTAAATCCTCTATATCCATATCTTCTTCATCATAATATCCTTCTTCAAAGTCAAGCATAGGAAAGGAAAGTACATCAGTTGCTTTATCTATATTCCTAAATTCCCTGTTTATTTCTTTTATACCTGCATCATCGGTTAGAACAACGCTTAACTCATATTCCTTATTAAAGTTTTCAAGCGCCAGGACAGCCTCAACGGATTTTTCAATTAAACTTTCCAGCTCCTTTGAAAAATCGATCCTGGTTTGCCTGTTATCAAACTCTATCATCTTAATTTTCCTCCTTATCCTTCGTTTCTTTCTCTATCTCGGGATATTCTATTCTATTGTGAAAAATACCTATAAGTACCTTTATAAAAGCCTTTTTAATCTTACCAATATCCTTTAGAGCTAAATCGGCATTATCGAGCTGACCATCCTCAACCTTTTCATTTACTATCTTATCAACCATTTTTTCAATGTCCTGAATGGTTGGGCTAGTCAGTGATCTAACTGCAGCTTCGACGCTGTCGGCCAGCATAACAATTGCTGATTCCTTGCTCTCAGGCTTTGGGCCTTCATACCTGAATGAAGCCTCTTCTACTACCTCTTTCCCGTCCTTTATAGCCATAACATAAAAATATCGAACGAGAGTTGTACCATGATGTTGAGCTATTATATCGATTATAGCTGAAGGAAGCCTGTGTTTTTTCGCCATCTCTATTCCATCCTTAACATGGGATGTGATAATGAGGGTGCTCAGCTTTGGAGTTATTTTATCATGTGGATTGTCATTTGTAATTTGATTTTCTTTAAAAAAGTATGGTCGTTTCATTTTACCTATGTCGTGATAATAGGATCCAACCCTTGCCAAAAGAGAATTAGCCCCAATTTCATCGGCTGCAGCCTCCGATAAATTGCCCACTAAAATACTATGATGGTACGTACCTGGAGCCTCAAACAACATTTTTTTAAGCAAAGGTTGATTAGGGTTTGAAAGCTCAAGAAGCTTTATTGGGGTTATGATATCGAAAAGTCCCTCAAAAATAGGAAGTATGCCAATGGCGAGGACTCCTGACAAAATTCCTCCTGCAATACCCTTGGAGCCGTTTATTAAATTTTGTGTTATATTGATATTATTAATAATTCCAATCGATATTATTACAATGCCATTCAGCACTCCAATTGAAAAACCACTTAAAAGCACGTTGTTTCTCTGTTGTGCCCTGTTTGTAAACAAAATTCCCGCGATTGAGCTAATTATATATAGGAGTATAAATTCATAATTGAAATTGGTTATACATGCAACAATCACTGCTATAGGCAATGTAATTACAAATGACAATAAAGGATCGAATATCAGTGCCATGAGTATTGCAGTAAACGCAGCAGGTATCAAATACGGAGAAATTACATTTATACCTGCAATAAATAATGAATTTATGCATAAAACTATTGATATGATGAGCAACTTGCTGTTTTCTTCAAAGACATTTCTTTTAAACTTATATATATACCATACTATAATAGATAAAACAATTAATACGAGTACGGCAATTCCTGAATATATCTTAATATCACCCAAGTGGTCCTGTTCAAGTATTCCAGCATCCCTCATTAAACTTATATGCCTTGATGTTACCGGTTCTCCCTTTGAAATGATAATTTGTCCTTTTTTTATTATAACATCTGAAACAGCCTTTATTGCCTTATCCTTCTCTTCATTGGTCTTCTCCTCATCATATAATGAATTTATCTTTATGAGATTATAACTAATATCTGACGCAAGGTCCCTCATTGCCTTTGAAGTAAGTTCCTGTCTTATAACATTATCAAGCCTTTCCTGGGCAGCCTTCAAATCTTCATTATCTTTGATATCCTCTGAAAGTGTTTTAGATACCTCATTTATTAAAAAATTAGCTATGTGCTGGATTTCTTCGACACTGAGCTTTAGCGTCGTTATGTAATCCTCATCGGCAAGATTCATCTCGCCCTTCAATTTTTCAATTTTCGCATTTTGATCAAGATTAGAGTTTTTTAATTCAACTGCTTGATTAAAATAGGCCCTTATCTTATCTACTGCTCTTCTCTGAACCGTATAGTCCCTCGTATATTGTTTAGGAACATTTTTAATCGCTTCCTGCCTCCTTGCTTCTGTTAATCCTTTATCAACAAAGTCCCTTGGTGCCTTAATATCTGCAGGTGCTATGTCTCCCTCATTAAGCTCGTATTTTTGTGGAATAATGCTTTTGGAACAGATAAAAAATAAAATAAGAAAAGTAAGTAAACCTATTGCAATTTTCTGCAGCTTTTCATTGCGTATAAGTGTACCTGGTGAAATTCTTTTGTGAATATTCATATTCATCACCTATTTTCATTTTCCATTTCATACTTATCATAGGCTTTTATAATTTCCATAACAAGCTTGTGCCTTACAACATCCTTATGGGAGAAAGTGACAAATTCTATACCATCAATTCCCTTTAATATTTTTGTTACCTGTTGAAGCCCTGATACTTTTGCCGATGGCAGGTCGATCTGTGTCAGATCACCTGTAACAACAATCCTTGATCCGTACCCAAACCTGGTTAAGAACATTTTCATTTGTTCAGGAGTTGTATTTTGAGCCTCATCAAGTATTATGAAGCAATCATCAATTGTTCTTCCCCTCATATATGCCAGTGGTGCAACCTCTATTATTCCTGATTCCATATATTTTTGGAAGGTCTCTGCTCCCAGTATGTCATAAAGCGCATCATAGAGAGGCCTTAAATATGGGTTGATTTTCTCCTGCAAGTCTCCTGGTAAAAAACCAAGCCTCTCTCCCGCTTCTACCGCTGGCCTTGTTAAAACAATTTTACCAACCTTTTTTTCCTTTAGAAACTTAATTGCCATTGCTATAGCAAGGTAAGTTTTACCAGTTCCTGCAGGTCCAATACCAAACACAACTTCATTCTTTTTCATGGCATCTACATATGCCCTTTGTCCAAAGGTTTTACATTTTACATATTTCCCCCTTGCGGTTACAATAATAACATCATCGAGCAATTTTTCAAATTCCTGGGGATTATCTTCTATTACAAGTCCTATTATATAATTTACAGTATGAAGATTTATTATTTCGCCCCGTTTTGCAATTTCAAGAAGCTTAATAATTGTTTTAGCTGCCAGATCGACTTTTCCCTGTCCCGTTATTTTTATTTCGCTATCACGGTTTATTATAACAACATCAAAGGTTTGCTCAATAACTTTTATATTTTCATCAAACCTTCCAAACAAGTTTACAACATCCTCATATCTTTCAATTTCAATTCTGCTCTCCCTTTCCAAGTCATATCCTCCAATCTATTTCATTTCTTGTTCTTCACCTATATCCTCTTCCGAAATATATAAAACTCTAACCTTAACTTTTCCTTCTTCCTTTGATTTTTCAACCTTCTTATCAATTATTTTTATACCTTGGGGCATATCTTTTTTAAGCTTTTCCTCAGCTTTCTCAATAGCCATTTGATAGGCTTCCTCATAGCTCAATTTTACGCTGTTTTCAACTTTTTCAAAATAGTATTCAGTCACCTTTTCAATGGGTGTATCAAATCCTGCCAGGGAAACAGCTGATTTTTCTTCTATTTTATCATATTTTCCGAAATTAATCCTATCATTTTTTAAGTATACCCTTTTTCCGCCAATTATTAAATAAATTTTTTGTTTTGTTTGTCCTGTTCTAATTTCATATTTATAATCGAGATTTATTTCTTCTGTACAATCATACCATGTTTCAGCTTTTATCTCTCCCATCGCATAGGTAATATTAAGAGGAACATTATTTTTGTCAGTAACTATTCCTGATATAAGAATCTCACCTTTCTTAACTATATCTCCTTCCTTGACTTTAGGCTGACCCTGAAGCGCAATTATCCTTGTAATCTTTCCATCTTTAGATGCGATTATGTTCGATTTTTTATCCCTTTGTATTAAGGAAGGCGGCATAGTCCTTTCTACCACCTCTACCTTTGCATAGGTACCAATAAATCTTATATTCATCATGGATATCTCATTTATTTGTTTAGTTGCAGCATTTTCTACTTCCCTCAGCTTTATGCTGTGTTTAAACTTTCCTTCAGACAAACCAGCTTTTTTTAAGGCTTCATATATTCTCCTTGTTTCAATGTTTTTATTTCCTGTTATCTCTATCTTCCATACGATACTTGACAAATAAAATATTGCAGCTGCAAAAATTATAAGCCCAATTATAAAAAATTTCCTTCTTCTCAACTTGTTAAAGATAAAATGAGCTCCATGTTTATTGACTATTTTAATTTTAGCTCCTGTTTTTCTCGCTATGGTCTTTATTTTCCTATATTGATCATATCTCATTTTAAGTTTGAGCGTAGTAAAGTTTACCCGTTCTATATCCCACATAACCATTCCATAACGCGATACCATATTAATAAACTTTTCCGGGTTTAATACTTCAACTTTAACTGTTACAAATCCAGCTATAAATTCCCGAACCTTTTTTCCCCCCATTGCTTTACACCTCATTTGATATATTCTATGCTTGAAATTTCACCGGATATAATGATATTCTCCTGATTGATTTCTTTAATGTTTAGAAAACTTCCACTAACTTTAATTATTCCTAAGGTAGAGTTTATCCTCAAAATTTCCTTTGAATATTCTACTATCCCTCTATGGTTCTCTACGCTCATTTCATTGTTTCCTGTTATTCTAACCATAGGAGTATCAAGCACTACCTCCTTGGGTAGTTCTAATGAATCTGCAAATCTACTCTTTATATTATTTTTCATATTAATATCACCCTGACAATTTCTATATTATTATTCATATGCTTTGTATTTAGTTAAAATAACTTCCCTAATTTTCAATGCTTCAATTAGCATAATAAAAAGGAGCGTCGTATAGACACTCCTTAAAGACTCTTCATTTTATTTATTAGGTTTTTTTATCAAAATTAAAAAGACCCGACTAGCGGGTCCACTATCTCATTTCAGAGCCTCTTTTACAATCTGGCTTACAAGCTTTCCATCTGCTCTTCCTTTAACCTTTGGCATAACTGCTGTCATAACCTTACCCATATCCTTGATATCTGAAGCACCAACTTCAATCACAGCATTTCTAACGATTTCAGCTATTTCTTCTTCAGTTAGCTGCTGAGGAAGGTATTCAAGCAAAATCTCAATCTCTTTATTAGTCTGATCAATAAGATCCTGCCTATTACCCTTTTCAAACTCCACAATAGCTTCTCTTCTTTGTTTTATCTCCTTTGATAATATATCTATGACAGCCTCATCATCAAGCTTAGAACCGTCTACTTTTTCCGCCTTTAAAATGGCCGCTTTAGCCATGTTCAAAACGGTAGCTCTAAAACTATCCCTGCTTTTCATAGCAGATTTCCAGTCTTCCTGTAATCTTTCCTTGAGTGACATACTCACCCTTCTTTCATTATTTAAACTTTCTCTTACGAGCAGCTTCTGACTTCTTCTTACGCTTTACGCTTGGCTTTTCATAATGTTCTCTCTTTCTTATTTCAGCAAGAACGCCTGCTCTAGCGCATTTCTTCTTAAATCTACGAAGAGCATTGTCCAACGATTCGTTTTCACCTACTCTGATTTCTGACACCTGTTTTCCCTCCCTCCGCAATAGCATAACGCTACCAAGTAAAGTACATGCCGTGAAGAAAGTGGCTATAAACAACACATATAATATTATATTACATATGTGCAAATATTGTCAATGAAATATATAAATTATGTCATCAACCTGGAGGCCATGTCATATCTCTTCCACCAATTAGATGAAAGTGGAGATGGTTTACTGTTTGTCCTCCTTCGCTACCACAGTTGTTTACTATTCTAAAACCTCTTTCGGAGATTTTAAATTCTGAAGCAAGTTTTTTTGCTATAAGGAAAATATGGGCAACTACACTAGCCCTTTCAATGTCAAGTTCCATAGTAGAAGGAATATGCTCTCTCGGAACTATTAGAATATGTACTGGAGCAGCAGGATTAATATCTTTAAAAGCAACAACTTTATTATCTTCATATACCTTCTCTGCAGGTATTTCTCCACTTATTATTTTACAAAAAATACAGTCCATAATTACACCTCCTTTTCAAATGCATGTTATGTATGGGCATAATGTGCGCCCATTAGTAAACTTTATATCATAATTGAAGCACACATTATATTATCAATTAGCTTAAAAGTATTCCCGATGCTGAATCCCCCTTATTTTCTACAAGCTTTACTTCATATATTTCTCCAGTTTTTATTCTTTCATCCAAACATTCTACTTTAATATAATTGGTAGTATAGCCTTTAAATAAGCCGTTTTCACCTTCCTCGAAAAGCACCTTCATATTTCGTCCAACGAATCTTTCTATAAATCTTCTTTCAAGCTCATTATCAAGCTCTATTAATATTTTACTTCTTCTTTCTTTATCTTCAGGGCTGACCTGATTCTCAAGCTTTTCTGCTCTTGTACCTTTTCTGGGGCTATACTTAAATATATGCATTTTAGAAAGCTTAATGTCCTTCAAAAATTCGTAGGTTTTTTTAAATTCTTCATCGGTTTCTCCGGGAAAGCCCACAATAATATCGGTGGTTATGGATACATCCTCAAAGGTATCTCTAATCTTATTAACTATTCTTCTATAATCATCCGTTGTATAATGCCTGTTCATTCTCTTTAAAGTTTCATCGCATCCACTTTGAAGTGAAAGATGGAAATGCGGACAAAACTTATGCAGTTTTTCGAGCCTTTCAATTACCTCATCGCTAAAGAATGTTGGATCTATCGATCCAATTCTAATCCTCTCTATACCTTCAAAACCATTTATCAGCTCTATAACATCAACCAGATTTATATTTCCGATATCTTTACCATAAGACGCTACATGTATCCCTGACAGTATTATTTCCTTAAAGCCCCTCTCTGAAAGCTTTTTAACTTCCTTTTCAATATTTTCAATGCCCCTGCTTCTTACAGGGCCCCTTGCAAATGGAATAAGGCAATACGAACAGAACCTGTCACATCCATCCTGTATCTTTAAAAATGCCCTTGTTTTATCATGGTATTCATCTATTTCAAGTTCCTCAAATTCTCTGATGTTCATTATATTTTGAATATGGCGGACCTGCTTTTTATTTTTCTTATACTCGTCAATAAGTTTAAGTATTTTTCCCTTATCTGATGTTCCGACTATTATATCAACACCGTCTATTGAGGCTACTTCATCAGGAGCTACCTGAACATAGCATCCAACCGCCGCCACAACCGACTTTGGATTTAACTTCTTCGCTTTTCTTATCATCTGCCTCGATTTTTTATCGCTTATTTTGGTTACTGTACAAGTGTTAATTATATATACATCTGCATACTGGTCAAAATCCACTATCTCATAGCCATTTTTTATAAACATCTCCATGATTGCTTCTGTCTCATAGGTATTAACCCTGCATCCTAAAGTATAAAATGCTGCTTTATTCATCCCTTTCCTCCCATATCTCCAATTTCATATAGTATCATAGTAGATGCTACAAATCCTGCCGTTTCCGTTCTTAAAATCCTTGGGCCCAATGTTACAGGCTTTATGCCTGCCTTAAGGCAGCGTTCTATTTCATACTCCTCAAATCCACCCTCAGGACCAATAAATATGCCAATATCTTTATATGTCATACCATTTTTCAGTACGTTCTTAATCCCTAGAGACTCTTCTCTTTCATATGGAACAATAGTTAAATCCATATTCCCAAGCATTTCAATCGACTTCTCAAAGGATATGGGCTTGAAAATCTTAGGGATAGTTCCACGATTGCTTTGTTTTGCAGCTTCCTCAGCAATACGCTGCCATCTTTCCAGCTTACCAGTGATGTCTTTCCCCTCTGTTTTAACCACTACTCTGCTTGTTATAACAGGTTGAATTTTTGAAACTCCTATTTCCACACACTTTTGCACTATTAAATCCATCTTTTGAGCTTTTGGAAGTCCCTGAAAAAGGGTTATACTAACAGGAGGTTCAGTTTTGTTTTCCATTTCATATATTATATCACATATTACTTCCTTTGTGCTTAAATTGGATAATGAACAAATATATTCTTTGCCTCTTCCGTTGCTCACTAATATCTTATCTCCATTTTTCATTCTCAGAACCTTAACTATATGGTTTACATTTTCTCCAACTATACATATACTGTCTTTATGAATATTGCTTTCATCGACAAAAAACTTGTGCACTATATCACCTCTAGTGAAGTTTTGAAGCTATGGCAACCCATTCTCCCATTTCCCTTACCTCATGTATAACAAATTTCTCTTTTAAAAGCGCTTCAACAACATCCTCTTTTCTATCTATGATTATTCCCGAGGCAATGAATAAACCGTCATCCTTTAGGTAGTTTTTTATATTTCCTGCAAGTACCTTTATAACGTCAGCAATTATATTTGCAACTACTATGTCCCCTTTTCCTTCGATAACTTCTGTAAGGTTTCCATGTTTTATTACAACGTTGGTAAGATTGTTATATGCTACATTCTCCTGTGCAGCCCTGACAGCAATTTCGTCAAGGTCAACTGCCTCTACCCTTTCAGCACCAAGTTTTGAAGCGGTAATAGCAAGAATGCCAGAACCTGTGCCTATATCAAAAACAACATCGCCTTTTTTTACGTATTTTTCAAGAAATTCAACGCACATCATGGTTGTTTCATGTGTTCCAGTTCCAAAGGCCATTCCCGGATCCAGTTCAACTACCACATCATCTTCTTCAGACTCATAAATTTCCCATACGGGCTTAATAACTACGCGCTTTCCGAGTCTGGTAGTTTTGTAATATTTTTTCCACGATGCAGCCCAGTTTTCTTCGTATACTGCTGTGGTTATAACCTTACTGTCACCTACGTCTATACCCATTTCCTTCAATTCCTTGAGTTTACCCTCTATATATTTTACTATTTTTTCTATGTCATCCTCCTGGCTGAAATATGCCTTGACTACCGCTGCCCTGTCTCCATACTCAAATATATTAACATCGGCAAAATCCCAGCTCAGGGCATTTTGCTGCCTTGAGTATATATCATTCGGATCCTCTATTGCAACTCCTTTAACATCAAGTCCATAAAATATTCCCGACACAGGTTCTATCGCGCTGCTGCTCGTTATTACCTTAACTTCTATCCACTTTTCACTCATAGTATCAAATCCTTTCCCTTAATGCTTACAACAAAATATAAACGTTGCAAACCACCATTATATACTAAATATCCATTTTTTCCATATCCGACAATTAAATTAAACTACAAATGTCAAGCTAACGCAGCCAGAGACACTCCTACAAAATCATACAATATTTATTTCACATAATCCTGCTATTATACAATAAAAATTTTATCACATTTCAAGAAAATGTGTAACCATAACGGCATCAAATTATAAGCGATAAAAAATGAGCCGGCAAAACCAAGTTAATCCGGCCCAATATATAACAGGTTATCCGCCGAAGGCATCCTTAAATTTATCCATAAAGGACTTCTTCCCCTCGACTTTACTTTCACCCATCTCTGCTGCAAGCTGATTCAAAAGCTGTCTTTGTTTGTCATTAAGCTTTCTCGGTATCTCAACCTTAATTTCAGCATACAGATCACCCCTGTCGCCGCCACGCAACCTTGGTATACCTTTACCCTTCAGTTTAATTATCGTTCCCGGTTGAGTACCCTCTGAAATAGTATAGTTTGTATCGCCTTCAAGGGTAGGAACTTTAATTTCACCACCCAATGCTGCCCGAACGAAGGAGATTGAAACTTCACATGTTATATCGAATCCCTGTCTTCTGAATATCTTATGGGGCCTTACCCTGAGATGTATATAAAGGTCGCCAGAAGGTCCTCCTTTAGAACCCGGTTCTCCTTCTCCTCTAAGTGGGATTGTATTACCCGTATCAACTCCAGCCGGGATATTAATTGTTACAACCTTTTTCTTTCTTACCTTGCCCCTTCCTCCACAGGAAGGACATGGGGATTCTATTATTGTCCCTTCTCCATGACATTTATCACATGTTGTAACACTCACAAAACTCCCAAAGGGAGTATTCCTTCTTGTCTGTACCTGTCCTGTACCATGGCATTTGTCACATGTCTTAGGTGAAGTTCCAGGCCTTGCTCCTGTGCCGTGACAAGTTTCACAGGTTTCGTGCCTGTAGATATCTATTTCTTTTTTCACCCCGAAGGCAGCTTCTTCAAATGAAAGGTCCAGAGTATACTCAATATCGGCACCTCTTTGGGGGCCACTTTTTTGCTTTCTTCCTCCGCTGAACATGCTTCCAAATATATCGCCAAATATATCTGAAAATCCTCCGAAACCTTCAAAACCTCCAAAGCCTTCAAAGCCTCCAAAACCACTCTGTCCATTAAAATCGGCTGTTCCAAACTGGTCGTATTGAGCTCTCTTTTGTGGATCTGAAAGGACTTGGTATGCTTCATTTATTTCCTTAAATTTTTCCTCAGCTGCCTTGTCACCCTGATTCTTATCTGGATGATACTTTATTGCAAGTTTTCTAAATGCCCTTTTAATATCTTCATCAGACGCGTTTCTATCGACTCCGAGAATCTCATAGTAATCCTTAGCCACCTGTATCACCACCTTTCACTTACTTTAACACCTAATAGCACAAGCAGTAAAAAATGTATCCATATAGTTCACATACATTAAGGAGGGAGTTTAGTCCCTCCTTAAATTATTTATCATCCTTTACATCGTAATCTGCATGAACTTCTCCATCGTTTCCGGGTTTTTGACCATTAAAGCCCTGCCCTGCAGCGTTGTTCTGCTGATAAATCTTTGATGAAATTTCATAGAACTTCTGGGTAAGTTCATCGGCGGCATTCTTAATAGCCTGAGTATCAGTACCGGATAGAGCATCCTTTACCTTTTTAATGCCTTCCTCAATTACCTTCTTATCGCTTTCGCTTATCTTTCCTTCAAGCTCTTTGAGGGTTTTCTCAGTTTGATATACGACTGAGTCTGCATTATTTCTAATCTCTATTGCTTCCTTAGCTTTCTTGTCCTGTTCAGCATATTTTTCAGCTTCCTTAACAGCTCTTTCGATCTCTTCATCTGTCAGGTTTGTTGAAGCCGTAATCGTAATATTTGCTTCCTTACCAGTTCCAAGGTCCTTTGCTGAGACATGGGTTATACCATTGGCGTCTATGTCAAATGTAACTTCAATCTGTGGAACTCCCCTTGGTGCTGGAGGTATTCCTGAAAGAGTAAATCTTCCAAGCGTCTTATTGTCGCGCGCCATTGGTCTTTCACCCTGGAGAACATGTATTTCTACTGAAGTTTGGCCATCTGCAGCAGTTGAGAATATCTGGCTCTTCTTGGTTGGTATTGTGGTATTTCTTGGGATTAGAGTTGTAAATACTCCACCAAGTGTTTCAATACCAAGTGATAGTGGTGTAACGTCAAGAAGAAGTATATCCTTAACTTCTCCTGTTAAAACTCCGGCCTGAATTGCTGCACCTATTGCAACGCATTCATCAGGGTTAATTCCCTTTGATGGTTCCTTTCCTGTAAAGTTTCTAACTGCCTCCTGAACCGCAGGTATTCTAGTTGATCCTCCAACAAGGACAACCCTATCAATTTGGTCAATTGTTAAACCAGCATCGCTAAGGGCATTTTTCATAGGTGTAATAGTTGCCTCAACAAGGTCTGATGTAAGCTCATTAAATTTAGCTCTTGTAAGCGTTAAATTAATGTGCTTTGGACCAGTAGCATCTGCAGTAATAAATGGCAGGTTAATCTCTGTGCTAAGCGAGGATGAAAGCTCAATTTTTGCCTTTTCTGCAGCTTCCTTTAGCCTCTGCATTGCCATTCTGTCATTGCTTAAATCTATTCCATTTTCCGCTTTGAAAGTATCTATAAGATACTTCATTATTCTTTCATCGAAGTCGTCTCCACCTAGCCTTGTATTTCCGTTTGTTGACTTAACTTCAAACACACCATCTCCTATTTCAAGGATGGATACGTCAAAGGTACCACCACCAAGGTCATATACAAGTATCTTCTGGTTTTTATCCATTTTATCAAGACCATAGGCAAGGGAAGCTGCCGTTGGCTCGTTTATAATCCTTAATACTTCAAGACCTGCTATTTTTCCAGCATCCTTTGTAGCTTGCCTCTGGCTGTCATTGAAATATGCTGGTACTGTTATAACCGCCTGAGTAACAGGTTCTCCAAGGTAAGCCTCTGCATCAGCCTTTAGCTTCATCAATATCATCGCTGAAATTTCCTGTGGAGTATATTCCTTGCCATCGATATTTACTTTATGGTCAGTTCCCATATGCCTCTTAATAGAAATAATAGTTCTATCAGGGTTTGTAATGGCCTGTCTTTTTGCAACCTGACCTACAATTCGTTCCCCATTTGGTTTGAATGCAACAACTGAAGGAGTTGTTCTTCCTCCCTCTGAGTTTGGGATTACAACAGGTTCTCCACCTTCCATAAAAGCCACACAAGAGTTTGTTGTACCAAGGTCAATTCCTATAACCTTTCCCATTTCATATCCTCCTTTATTTTATTTAATTTCAGGTTAATTTGCTACCTTAACCATACTATATCTAATAACTTTATTTTTATATTTATATCCTTTCTGGAATACTTCAACAATCACATTTTCCTCATAATTTTCATCTTCTATATGCATAACCGCATTATGGAAATCAGGGTCAAACTTTTTGCCTTCGGCCTCGATCTCTTCCACTCCCATCTTTACAAGGGTATCCTTAAACATTTTAAGTACCATCTCTACCCCTTCGGACAGGCTACTGCTTTCAGCCTGACTGAAGTTTACAGCCCTTTCAAGGTTATCAAGGATAGGAAGAAGGCTCTTTACTGCATCGGAAAATCCGTCATCATACAAACTTTCCCTTTCCTTTGCACTCCTTTTCCTATAATTATCAAATTCAGCTCTGGTTCTTCTTGCTAAATCCAGATATTCTTCGCACTGCTTTTCAAGCTCTTCAATTCTTTTTATAAATTTCAAATTATTATTTTCGCCTTCCTCTTCTTCTGTACAATTTTTTTCAGTAACCTCTTCATTATTCAAAGTGTTTTGTTCATCCAACACTTCCTTTTCGCTGAATGCCGCTTCGACATTCATTTCATTCTTTTCAATATTATCATTACCCGCCACACTATCACCTTCTATATTATTATATCATCCATATTATTTTATGGAGATTTTAGAATATCATTTAAAATATCTGTAAGGCATTTTATTATACCTATAACCCTTGCATAATTCATTCTAGTAGGGCCTATAACCCCTATAGTGCCTGCAGTTTTTCCACCTACCTTATAAGACGCTTTTATTATACTGCAATCTTTAATTTCCTCGATTTCATTTTCTTTTCCAATGGTAATTGTTATATTGTCATCTCCACTTGATAAAGCTTCAATAAGTACATCCTTATTTTCAATCATTGATAGAAAATTATATGCTTTGTCCCTATCGTCATACTCAGGATAATTGAAAATATTCGTAGCGCCCTCAAGATAAACATCACAGTCATTAGCTTTTAAACTATCATAAATCACAGGCAATATGGCATTAAATATCTCACTGTATCCCCTCATCTCATTTTGTATTGAAGAGATTACAGCAAGATCTATTTCTTCAATAGTCAGTCCATAAAGTTTTGAATTAAGCATATTGCTTATTCTCATAATACTTTCAGTACTAACTTCTTTTGGCAGCTTTATTACAACGTTTTTTATAATGCCCGTATCTGTAACAACCACTGCTATAACATCCCTGGCTGAAACCCTTATGAGCTGTATAGATTTAACTGTACTCCTGTTTACAGATGGCGTTAAAACAGCCGAGGTATACATAGTTATCTGAGAAAGCAGTTTTATTGTGCGCTTAATAATTTTATCCACTTCATATACTGTCGCAAACTTCATATAGTTTTTTATAAGTTCTATTTCTTCGTTTGTAGGATAATTTACCTGCATGAGGTAGTTTACATAGGTTCTATATCCTTTATCTGAGGGAATCCTTCCTGAAGACGTATGGGGCTGTTCCAGATATCCAAGATCCTCAAGATCAGACATCTCGTTCCTTATGGTAGCAGAGCTTATTCCCATTTCATATTTTTTTGCAATGGTCCTTGACCCTACTGGCTCTGCAGTTTCTATATAATCAGTTATAATAGCCTTTAAAATACTCTTTTTTCTATCCCCAAGCTCCATAGTTTCACCTCACTTTATTAGCACTCTCATTTAATGAGTGCTAATTTTACGATTATAAAATATCACTATTGAGTAATTTTGTCAATATCTCAGGTGTTCTTTTACAAAAATAAGTTTCTTATCTATATATTAAATATAAAAACTACCTGTTTTATAAACAGGCAGTTTATCCTCTTAAAAATTTCACAAACACCTGATTGGAGAGGTCGATACCTTTTTTAGTAAGCTTAATGAACCCATCTTTTTCTGATATAAGTCCCAGTTCTTTAAGTTCCTCAATTTCTCTTGAATATACCTTGTAAATATCAACTCCAAACCTTTGATTAAACCTTTCTTTGCTTATACCATTAATCATCCGAAGCCCTAGAAACATAAATTCAGACATTTCATCATCAGTTGAAATAAAGGTTATGTTCTCCTTTGCATTCCCCGTTTTAATTCCTTCAATATAGGATTTAACACCCTTTTTGTTGCTGTATCTTACACCTGAAACATAGGAATGAGCTCCTGCCCCAACTCCTATATATTCCTCATTAAGCCAATAGGTAATATTATGCCTGCACTCATATCCAGGTATAGAAAAGTTGGATATTTCATATTGCATTAGCCCGAAAGCTTCCAAGCTCTCTACAACAAACCAGTACATGTTTCTTTCATTTTCTTCGTCGACGAGATTCAGGAGCCCCTTTTCATTCATATCATAAAAAGGCGTCTCCTCCTCTATTATAAGGCTATAAGCTGATATATGTTCAGGCTTTAACCCCTTAACCTTTTCCACGGTTTCAATCCAGTCCTCAAAACTTTGATCTGGTATGTCAAACATTATGTCTATATTTATGTTATTAAAACCATGTCTTCTCGCCATGTTGTAGCTATTTAAAAACCCATCCAGAGTATGAATTCTGCCGAGCTTTTTAAGCAATCTGTCCTGCCATGCCTGAAGGCCTATTGATAATCTATTCACGCCGTAGGAGTTCATAAGTTTTAGCTTATCATCATCCAGGGTACCAGGATTTGCCTCTAACGTGAATTCCATGGGGCTGAACTTTGAAAGCTCTTTTAAAAGCTTTTCCATGCTTTCTAAAGATAGTATAGTGGGGGTCCCCCCACCTACAAATATAGTTTGAAATCTATCTATACCCAGGGAATTGATTTCCTTAATAAGATATTCAACATACTCGTCCTGAATACCCGAAGACATTGAGTATGAGTTAAAATCACAGTAGAGGCATTTTTTTACACAAAAAGGTATGTGGACATAAAGGGATCTTATCATGATTCCACCTTCAAAACTGCCATAAAGGCTTCCTGAGGTACCTCAACGGTTCCTATCTGTTTCATTCTCTTTTTACCTTCCTTTTGCTTTTCAAGAAGCTTCTTCTTTCTTGTTATATCCCCGCCATAACACTTTGCAAGGACGTCCTTTCTAAGCGCCTTGACAGTTTCCCTTGCTATTATCTTTGAGCCTATGGCTGCCTGTATTGGAATTTCAAAAAGCTGTCTTGGAATTATTTCCTTAAGTTTTTCAGCTATAGCCCTGCCCCTTGCATAGGCCCTTTCCTCGGGAACTATTTGAGAGAGGGCATCAACGGGATCACCATTAAGAAGTATATCAAGTTTTACAAGCTTTGATTCTTTATATCCCGCTAGCTCATAATCTAAAGAAGCGTAGCCCTTTGTTCTGGATTTGAGAGCATCAAAAAAGTCATATATTATCTCGTTCAGGGGCATTTCGTAATGAATCATAACCCTTGTGGTTTCAATGTATTCCATGTTCTTAAATACGCCTCTTTTATTCTGGCAGAGCTCCATAACAGCGCCAACATAGTCTGAAGGACATATTATTGAAGCATTAACTATGGGCTCTTCCATATAATCTATTTCCGAAGGAGAAGGCATGTTTGTTGGATTTGTAAGTTCTATAATCTCTCCGTTTGTCTTAATCACCTTATAAATAACACTTGGTGCAGTTGTAACAAGATCTAAATTGTATTCCCTCTCAAGCCTCTCCTGAACTATTTCCATGTGAAGAAGTCCAAGGAAGCCACATCTAAAGCCAAATCCTAGTGCAAGGGAGGTTTCAGGTTCAAAGGTTAGTGCAGCATCGTTTAACTGAAGTTTTTCAAGGGCCTCCTTTAATTCTTCATATTTTGCACTGTCCGCTGGATATATACCGCTAAAGACCATAGGTATGGCTGGCCTGTATCCCGGGAGAGGCTCCTTTGCAGGCCTTTCAGACTCCGTTATAGTATCTCCAACTCTTGCATCCTTAACGTTTTTAATGCTGGCAGTTATATATCCTACGTCCCCTGCCTTAAGCTCTGAAGTTTCGAGGTATTTGGGAGTGAATATGCCTACTTCATTTACTTCATAGTCCTTTCCTGACGCCATAAGCCTTATTTTAGTACCCTTCCTCACAGTCCCCTCCATAACCCTTACATAGCATATGACTCCTTTATATGGGTCGTAATAGCTGTCGAATATAAGGGCCCTTAAAGGAGCGTTCTCATCCCCTGCAGGGTGTGGAATCTTTTCTACAACTGCCTTTAATACATCCTCAATACCTATCCCCACCTTTGCAGAAATAAGGGGTGCATCTGAGGCGTCAAGGCCTATTACATCTTCGATTTCCTGTTTTATTTCCTCGGGCCTTGCACTTGGCAAATCTATCTTGTTGATTACAGGAACTATCTCAAGATCATGATCAAGGGCAAGATAGCAGTTTGCAAGTGTCTGCGCCTGTATCCCCTGTGTAGCGTCAACTACAAGAATAGCACCTTCACAGGCTGCAAGGCTCCTTGATACCTCATAATTGAAATCTACGTGCCCGGGAGTATCTATAAGGTTAAGTATGAACTCTTCGCCGTTCTCATCGGTATACACAAGCCTCACAGCCTGTGCCTTAATAGTTATTCCCCTCTCCTTTTCAAGTTCCATAGTATCAAGAACCTGATCTTCCATTTCTCTCTGGGTTAGAGTTCCTGTCATTTCTATCAATCTATCTGCCAGTGTCGATTTTCCATGGTCAATATGGGCTATTATACAAAAGTTTCGAATCCTTCTTTGCCTTTCAGTTGACATAAATATCCTCCTTGCAGTATAACGAGCTAATGAATCCTTTCTTTAGTTTCTCACATCCAAGTAATTTCTAACATAAAATCAAATTAAATTATATCATATAATTTTTGGAATATGTCAATAAAAAAAGTAGCCCGAAGCTACTTTACATTTTCATATAAAACCCTTGAAATTATCTTTGCTGAATTAAGTGCTTCCTGAAGTGTATTTTCATCGGAACCCACTTCAATTAGAACACAGTTTGCTGATAGATCCTGGTTATATACAGCATTTTTATAAACGATTCCCCTCGAAAATCCTTTATAAAGTCTTTCAAAGGTATCATTTAACTTTTGGGAAAGATTTGTATTTAATTCCTTGTTTCTATTGTTTGCACCAACAACAAACATAGTTCTAGCATATTGCTCGTTATTAATTATAGCGGTTCTACTTTTGCTGCTTACACCACCATCTCTATGAAGGTCTATTATAATTTTAAGGCTTGGATATTTTTTAATGTATTCTTCAACCGTTGGTCTTGACCTTCCGTAGGAACCAGTTCTTGTCGGCAAATCATGTACCCTTGTGTCGTGAATCGTAGCAATTCCATATTTAGATTCCAGTTCCTTTTTTATCTCTTCTCCAACCTTTACAATTCCAAGATTGAAATCAGTAGAAAAGTCACTTCCATAAGTATTGCCGGGATTATAAATTTCCCTGGTATGGGTATGATAAATCAATATAAGTGGTTTATCCGGATTAAGCTTTAAAGGCGTAAAATCATTATTCTCTTCCGGTTTCTGCCCTTCAGCATTATTATTTGGAGCCCCTTCATTTTGAGATGGAGTTATCACAGCAGGTTCATCCCCATTGTTTACTATGGAAGTTACGTCTATTAAACTCAATATGGGTATCTGAGCAGCTATATAGGTTTTAGGGTTTGAAATGTCTATATCTGTTAAATATTTGAAAACAAGGGGAAAAAGTTCTTCTCTGTCCTCATCCTCGTCCCTCTGCATGGTTACATCCACAAAGGCATTGGACTTGTTTAGGACCTGCTGAAAAAGATTGGTATTTAAATAGTTAATATTCGCAGCTGTGCTTATAGGATTTAGTATGGGGAAAATAATTGCCTTAATCAATAATAGTAAACCAAGGAGGTAAATTATAATTTGAGCAAATGAATCCAGCTTTAATTTAGACATGCCCCTCATCTCCTTCGTATAAATCTCAGAATATTATATGAGGGGCAGTATCTTAAATATTCCAGAAATTTTGTCAGTTGATGTATTTATTAATATCCTTGAGTTCTATTGATGGATGAAGTGCTATGTTTATTCCGTTAGCTATAATTTTAGACATAGTATCGACCAGTGAGTCTATTTCTTTTGGAGTTACCATCATGTTTCCATTTTCTAAACTTAGAATCTCCCTTATCATCATATATTTTTCATTTTTATCCACGTTTTTTAACATTTTATAAAATTCCTTGTTGTTTTTAGTTTGTTCAATAAGTCTATCAAGCATCATATCCATAGTATCATTTGCAAGAGTAGCGGCATCCACAACGGTGGGCACCCCTATGGCTATAACAGGTATGCCCATGGTTTTTGTGTTAAATTCCATCCTCCTGTTACCTACCCCTGAACCAGGGCTTATGCCTGTATCTCCTATCTGAATAGTCGTTGCAACCCTTTCAGTTTTTCGCGAGGCAAGAGCATCTATGACGATTAAAACGTCAGGCTTTATTTTCTCAACAACCCCCTGAACTACTTCAGCAGTTTCTATACCGGTTAACCCCAATACTCCCGGGGCAAGGGCGCATACAGGGTTTATGCCTTCATCTATGGTGTCAGGAACATACTTTTTTAAATGTCTGGTTATCATAAGTCTTGAAACAACCTTTGGCCCCAGGGCATCAGGGGTAACGTTCCAATTGCCAAGTCCTACTACAAAAGCAGTCTGGCCATCCTTAATACTTATGACCTTGCTAAGCTGTTTTGCAACGCCTCTGCTTAAGTCATCCTGCATATTTGCATCGTAGTGGTTTATCTTCGGTATTTCCATTGTAATATAGGTTCCTTTGGGTTTTCCCATTATTTTAGAGCCCATCTCATCCTCTATCTTCACTGTTGTAACTCTAATACCATCATCTTCATTTACATCAACAACTACTCCAGGGACTTCTTTTCCATTTTCTTTCTGATATATTTCTCTTGCTTCAACAGCAAGGTCTGTTCTTATACTAAACATCTTATCCCTCCCAACATTATTTCTTAAAATGTAGGTTTTCCAATTCGCCAAATACTATTCCCTGTTGCATTCCAAATACATTAATAGTTAAGCAAAAAAAACATATAATACTTGAATAACACATTCTTTAATGCTATAATATCATTTGTTAATGTATGGAACCGGTCATCAGATTCCCCAGTCTGCAAATATCACTAACAATTTGTATTCAAAGAAGGAGGTACTTAAGCTTGGCAAATATTAAGTCAGCTATAAAGAGAATAAGAAAGACTGAAAAGAGAACGCTTAGAAACAAAATGGTTAAATCATCAGTTAAAACTATTATTAAGAAGTTTGAAGCAGCTGTTAATAACAACAACCTTGATGAGGCAAAAGCTCTTCTTTCAGAAGCATCACATGCTATTGACAAGGCTGCTGCAAAGGGAGTACTTCACAAGAATAATGCAGCGAGAAAGAAGTCAAGGCTTGCTCTTAAGTTAAATAAACTAGTTGCAAAATAATTTAAACACCCCGTTGGGGGTGTTTTTATTTACACAGTTCAACAATCAAAGTCTCAAGAGCAAGCCCATAAAAGTCGCTTGAATAAGTGCCATTTTTTAAATTATAATCAGTTTCCAAGCATAGGGATAAAAGCTTTTTAAGCCCTTCCACTGTATAAGCTTTAGATTGTTTAATTAAATTGTTTAAAACAAATTCATTAAGCTTTAAATCCCTGTTGATCTCAGATGGAGATCTTTTTTCATCTAAATAAGCTCTTATTAAGTACATAAGCCTTATCTGCCTGATTATCATACCGAGTATCTTCAAGTGTTCTTCCTTTTGAAAAAGAAGAGCGTTTAAAATTGATATCGCCTTATCAGCATCTTTTCTGGATATGCTGTCAACCATTTTAAATATATTGCTTTCTATGCTCTTATGAACTACTTCATCTATATGCTGCTTTGTTATAACCTCTTCAGATGCATAGGCGCATACCTTTTCTACCTCCCTCTCAAGCTGTTCAAGGGAGCTCCCTGCCTCCATAATGAAATAATTTAGTTCATACTTATTTATAACCTTTCCGTTTTTATTAAATGACTCAAGAACCCATCTTTGAAGTTCTTCTCCCCTCATAGGTTTATACTCAATTACATACCCTGTGCTCTTTATAACCTTAAAAACGGCATTAGTACTGTCAACGCTGCCCTGAAGGGTTAGAAGAAGTATAATTCCATCAGGAAGGTTTTTTATATAGTTTGAGAAATTTTTTACAAAATCTTCAGTCATCCCCGGGGCTTTATTTAAAAAAGCTGCTTTCCTTATATGCACGATCTTTTTATCCTCCATAAAGGGTAATGTTTCACATGCGTTTATTATGTCATCAAGCGTTATATTTTCACCATCCAATTTTACAATATTCATTTCCTGAAAGGATTTTATGATATTGTATATAATTTTAATGCTTTCATCTATTAAATGGTTTTCATCTCCATATATAATAATCGGACCTTCCAATCTTTTTTCTTTTATAATTTTTTTAAATTCTGTATAAGTCTTTAGTTCCATAAACATCCCCTCTAATGTGTACTTCACTCCTATTATAATAGATCAAGCATTATTCAAAAAGGACTTTATATCCTTTTCCCTCAGTAACTATGGATATATCTCCAGACTGATCTGTCCTAAATACCTCTATATTATTTTTCTTAAGCTCGTCAACTACATCCTTTGAAGGATGCCCAAAGCTGTTCTTACCCACTGAAATTACGGCAGTATCCATCTTAAGGTTATCAATCAGCTTCTTACTAAATGCATCGGCTGATCCATGATGTGAAACTTTGAAAACATCATAATCTCCCGTGATACCCTCTAAAATCTTAACCTCAGCATCAGCAGTTAGAAGCATAGAAAAATCTTTATATAACAATTCCATAACCAGACATGTTTCATTCTTATCATCTTCAAAAGTCATGTTCTTCGGAGGATATAATACGTTTATTAAAACACTTCCTACTTTAATTGAATTACCCTTCGAAAGCTCTATAAATTCCCTTATAGATTTCTCAGGTTTTTTATACGCTGCCAGACTGTCAACCCTGTAGTTTTTAAGCAAATAATCCAACCCTCCTGCATGATCCCTATGAAAATGTGTTATTAAAAGCAAATCTATCTTACTATATCCTTTTCTTTTAACATAGGGCAAAACATGTTCCTTCAATGCAGAATAATCTTTAAACTCAGGACCAGTATCGATCAGAATACACTTTCTTTCCGGTGTCTCAATAAATATACTGTCGCCCTGACCGACGTTTAAAATATGTATTTTTAAAAGCTTTCCATGGTAGAATAACAGTATAATACATAAAACTGCTAAAAAAGCCTTTAAGTAATAGTTAACCCTGCGGTGTCTTTTTATATTAAAATAACCAAAAACCATAAGTATTAAAGCATAATATACAACAATAAAAACTGGCTTGGGTTGTTCTATAAACCATTGAAAATTCAAATGCATCATATATTTTATCAGCCTCAAAAACAATACACCTGAAAAAACAACAGGGTATAGCACCAAATTGATACCTGTTAATATATAGATAAATGAAGCTACAAATCCCAAAACTGTAATAAATGCAACCAATGGGTTTAAAAGTATATTAACTCCAATTGATATTACCGAAACAAATCCTCTATACCATATAACCATTGGAAAAGTTGATATAAAGGCAGATAAGGCTACTGACAATTCATCCCCTATGAACTGAATTTTTTCAGGAATACTATCCCTTATATCATCCTTAAGAAGTATGATGCCAGAGGTAGCAAGGAATGATAAAATAAATCCCGGATTGTATATAAAATATGAATTAAAAATCAGCATTACAAAGGCCGAGAGCGTAATTCCATGAAGTATGTCATAGGGCCTATTTAATATCTTTCCTGCGTTGGCAATGCATATCATAACAAACGCTCTAAAAATTGACGGCTGAAAGCCTCCAATTAACGTATAAATAAAACAAAGCAATATTACAAGTACATGCCTTAACCTTGCTGAAAAGTCTTTGAGAAGCTTGGTTGAAAAATAATATACAATGCCAAGGTTAAATCCTGATATCGCAAGTATATGGGATATTCCGAGGTTATCGAAGTTATCTTTGTCATTGTCCTCCAAATCCTCTGTATACCCTGTAATTAATCCTGATATAAATCCACCTCCTGATTTATCTATACCTATTAGAGCAGAGTTTATTTTTTCCCTTATTTTTATAGGAATCATTCTCACATCATATTTATTTATTTTTTCAATGTCGTAATTCTTTATTGTTACATATGCATCTATGCCTGATGAGTTCATCCTGTTTTTCTTATATAAAGGTTTTTCTCCTACCTCTCCTTTAAAAACAACATAATCTCCGGGTTTTACATTTAAAGCTTTATAACTAGAAGCAATAATTTTATAATTTGCATTGTAATTTTTTAAAGTAAAGCTATTTTTCCTGCTTTCTATAACATATCCCTGAAATAAGCTTGATTTTCTTAGAAAACTATATCTGTGTTCAAAGCCACTGTAATGAACATATGCAGCTAAAAAGCCTAATAACAGGAATAAGACTGAAAATACTGTCATAAAACTTTGTTTTTTTATGAAAAATATTAAAAATAGTGCAGGTAATGCTGCACTAAGTAAATATAAGTGTGAACTGTGGAAGGATATTAAACCTAAAATGAAAAAAATAAAAAGTATAAGAAATTTCTTTCTCATTTTGTTCCTTCATCTCTCCTCGAGGCAGTTAATCTGTTTGGGGTATGCCTGGGCTCAGTATGTTCATTTCCTATATAATGGAGGTTTGCTGTTATATTAACTACATGGCCATTTTTATTATAATTTATATCCACTTCATCGGGCCTTCCATCATCTTGATGGTAGTCTAAAAATTGCTGTAGTATATCCTGGGCTGATTCTATGGTTACTGTATCATAAACACTAAAATATTCATCTTCAGGAATTTGAAGAGTCAGTTCGTACAAACCGTCTCTCTGTATTCTTTTATCACGAATACTATTTAGCATAAATACACCTCCCTTATAATTATTTTTACCATTATACATTTATTTAAACCTCATAGTCTTTTAAATAAAAAAAGAAGCCGCAATAGACTTCTACTTCTCAAAATTAAGCTGTATTTTTGAATATTTCCATAAAAAAAACCCCAAAATGGGGGTTTTTAGTTATTTTTTTATTGCCTTTGCTATTTCAACTACAATCAGAGGAGCTATTGAACATAATACAACAACGCCTATCTGTGTCCAGTCTAGTAGAACAACCTTAAAGATCGACCTTGTGAAAGGTGCTGCTAAAACTATCATCTGTATTAAAGCTGAAATCAGAAAAGCCCTGTTCATATACCTGTTTGAGAACATGCGGTTAAATATAACTGAATCCTTTTCGTACCTTATGTTAAAGGCATGCACAAGCTGTGAAAAGCTCAGCGTAAAGAAGGCCATAGATCTTGCAACTATTTCTTCACCAACAACGTAGTGTCCATATAAATATGCAGCAAGAGTAACAGTACCTATGATTATTCCCTGAAGTGCAATCTTAAGCCCTAGCCCGCCTGCAAATAATCCTTCATTTGCATCTCTTGGGGGCCTCTTCATTACATCCTTTTCAGGTGGTTCCATACCCAGCGCTAAGGCTGGAAGGCTGTCTGTTACAAGGTTAACCCATAGAATATGAATTGGAAGCAGAGGCTCTGGCAGATTAAATATGGTTGCTATAAAAAGCGTTAATATCTCGCCGATATTGCAGGAAATCAGGAAGTTGATTGACTTTTTAATATTTGAATAAATAGTTCTTCCTTCCTCAACTGCTGATACAATGGTTGCAAAATTGTCATCTGTAAGCACCATATCTGCTGCGCTCTTTGCTACGTCTGTACCGGTTATACCCATTGCCGCACCAATGTTTGCCATTTTAAGGGCTGGAGCATCGTTTACACCGTCACCTGTCATGGCAACAACTTTGCCCTTCGACTTCCATGCTTCTACTATCCTAACTTTATGCTCCGGTGAAACCCTCGCATAAACAGATATATCCTCAACTCTATCCTCCAGTTCCTTCTGAGACATATTTTCAAGCTCGGCACCTGAAATAGCTCCTGACTCATCCTCCAGTATTCCGAGTTCCTTAGCTATTGCCATAGCGGTTATTTTATGGTCACCTGTAATCATAACTGGTTTTATACCTGCCGTTTTACACAGTTTGACGGCTTCCTTTGCTTCTTCCCTCGGTGGGTCAATCATACCGATAAGTCCTGCAAAAACTATATCCCTTTCTGCATTCTCCTTATCAACTTTATCCATGTTTTTAAAACCAAGGGCAAGGACCCTGAGGGCTGTTTTTCCCATCTCTTCATTGGCAGTCTTAATCGCGTCCACGTCTTTTGCTGTGATTTCTCTAATTTCATCACCATCTAATATATATTTGCACCTTGAAAGTAAAATATCAGGGGCACCTTTAATATTAGCAATAATGCCTTCGCTAGACCTATTAAAGGTTGTCATGAGCTTTCTATCTGAATCAAAGGGTATTTCATCTATCCTTACATATTCCTTTTCCAGCTCTCTTTTATCTATTCCAGAGGACAGTGCAATATCTACAAGGGCAGTTTCAGTTGGATCTCCTATTGTTCTGAAATTTCCGTCCTCCTCTATTACCTGAGTATCGTTGCACAGGTTTGCTATTGTTAGCACTCTTTTTGCATCTGCTATATCATCGCTATATCCATTTATAGTAAATATTTTCTTCACAGTCATTTTGTTCTGAGTTAATGTTCCTGTCTTATCTGAACATATAACGCTGGCTGAACCTAAAGTTTCAACAGCTGGAAGCTTTCTAATTATTGCATTTCTCTTTATCATTTTCTGTACTCCAACTGCAAGCACTATAGTAACTACGGCAGGCAATCCTTCAGGTATGGCTGCTACAGCAAGGGATACAGATGTCATAAACATATGGAAGGCTTCCCTTCCCTGAAGCAGACCCACGATAAAAATTATTGCGCATATTATAAGGGCTGCAAAGCCAAGTGTTTTTCCAACATCTGCAAGCTTCTTCTGAAGAGGGGTTTTTTCTTCCTCCACGTTAGAAATCATATCAGCAATCTTTCCAATTTCAGTGTTCATACCTGTACCAACTACGATTCCTTTACCTCTTCCATATGTAACCATTGAAGACATAAAGGCCATATTTTTTCTATCACCAATGGGTATATTAACATCTTCAATTATTTCATCGCTTTTATCTACCGGTACCGATTCACCGGTTAAAGATGATTCCTCAATTTTTAGGTTAGATGCCTCAATTAGCCTTAAATCAGCAGGAACATACTTTCCTGCCTCAAGGACAACTATATCTCCAGGCACAACCTCCCTTGCAGGTATTTCAGCTGATTTTCCATCCCTTATAACATGTGCAAGGGGAGCCGCCATCTTTTTAAGTGCATTCAGGGATTGTTCAGCTTTATTCTCTTGCACAACCCCAAGGATTGCATTTAAAACAACAATTAGGAGAATTATGACTGAATCAATCCTTTCTCCAAGTGCAAAGGAAATGGCAGCTGCAATAAGTAATATGATTATAAGAATATCCTTAAACTGATCAATGAATCTCTCAAGCATGGATTTTCCCTTTTTCTCCTTAAATTCGTTATATCCATACTTTTCAAGACGTTTTTGAGCATCTTCTCTTGAAATTCCATTTTCCTGTGATTTAAACTTCTCAAAGATCTCCTGTTTTGAAAGAGCATGAAAATTATCCATGTTCTCAACCTCCTAATCTTATTATTACGAAAAAAAAGACCTTTATCCATTAATATCATGAATAAAGGTCTTACTCTCAAGGATGACCTTGATAACCGACCGGGCATTTGCCGTAATGACGATCGGTTAAGGCTTGTTCCGCCGAGTTACTCCCCTTTTTATATAGTAAATTATACCACATTCATTAACAAAGTCAACTATTTGCCAAAAACTTTTAATTCTCGCTGTTTATATCTTTAAGAAACTTTTTTTTGTTAAAAGTTATATCATCATAGGTTTTGCCGTCAATTTTACCATTTTTTAAAAGCTCATCAGCTATATTTAAAAACTTTTTTATAATTTCTATTATTTGCTCCTTTTCACTCATATAAATCACCTGTCCTTTAATCGAATAGATGCCTGATAAACATGAATATTCGCATAAATATTGACACCTGTTTAAAATCGCCTGAAGCATATATATTTGAAGCCTTTACTTCACCAGTCCTTTGATTTTTAATCTCCACTGTACCTATAACATCACCTTTTCTAATTTTTCGGGGCAGCCTTTCGTTAAATTTAACATACTTTCCTATGCTTTCATCCTTTGCACTTACAAAATACAGATCCTCTGAAGCCTCTCCTTCAACGTAGCCCCCCTTATACAATTCACTGTCTAATCGAAATTTATCCCCTTTCTTAACCACCACTTTATTCTGAAAATTATTCTCACCATATTTTAAAAGCCTTATACTTTCATTAAGCCTGTCGCTATCACTTGGTGCACCAAGTATTACTGCAACAAGCCTAAAAGGTTTACCCCCTCCATTCAAATCAGTTAAGTCCTCAGTGGAAACAAGACAGTAGCCTGCCTCTATCGTGTGTCCCGTTTTTAAACCATCCACCCTGGGGTTGTTCCAGAGAAGCCTATTCCAGTTTTCATAATCTCTTCCTCTGTATTTAAAAACCTTTGTTTTTGTAATTTCAATTATTTCGGGATATTTTTTTAAAAGATCTGAAGCAAGAATTGCAGTATCATATGCAGAGGTTATATTGTAATATTTTTTATTGTTTATCCTATCTGTCAAGCCTGTTGAATTAACATATCTGGTCTTAGTCATTCCTATTTCCCTTGCTCTTTCGTTCATGGCATTTATAAAGCTGCCACCGCTAAAATCCGGGCTGTTATAAAGCCTTTCAAGTACCAGTGCACTATCATTTGCTGATACAATAAGCAAGGATTTAATAAGATTGTCAAGGGTAATCTCATCTCCTGTTTTTATACCAAGCTGAGACCAGCTTGGGTCCATTTTTATTCCACTTAGATCTATTTTAACTGCCCTGTTCAAATCGATATTATTTTTATTTATTAAATCCTTCATAACATAATAAGTCATGAGCTTGGTTATAGACGCCTGGGGAAGCTGAACATCCTTGTTATATTCATACAATATCCTGCCTGAATTAGCTTCTATAAGAACAGCGGCTTTATAACTACCTGCTTCATATGCTAGAACCCTGTGCGAAAGTAATAAAAATACTAAAATAACGTAGAAAACCTTTTTTACCATATCATCACTCCAAAATTTATTTTAGCAATATTTTCCTATTTTATCAACATTTAATGTATAAGATATGAACAACTTTTTATATGTTAACTTCACATCCATTAATTTATTTATCAAACAGGTGTATGATTTAGGCTTATCTTGCTAATTGCTAAAATTACTTTAAAATATAGTATTTAATCATATAATAAATTTGACATAACCAATAAAAGCAAGGAGGAAATATATGAAAACTGCAATATTTCTTGGTGCTGGTGCTTCAAGGGAAGAGGGCATTCCTGTTCAAAATGAGCTATTTAAAATATACTTTCAAACTATGTTAAATACTGCTTCATCGAACTCAAAATTGAGTAGAAGTTTAGACTTATCCCTCGAAAACTTTTTTAAAAGAACCTTTAATATAGATGTAAACAACAAAAATCTGGAAGACGACGACTATCCCACCTTTGAAGAGGTGATAGGTATTTTAGATATTGCTGAAAAAAGAAAGGAAAACCTTAAAATAATTGATCCCAAATCCCTAAAGGACTTTGTAGACCATTCCGGGTTAAGCGTCTATATGGAAAATTCATATATAAAGGATGCAGTATTAAACGGCGTTGAAAATAAACTGATTAAACTATATTTAATTATTTTGATTGCTAAAGTGTTGCAGGAAAGGCTTCCTTATTCAAAGGGTTTTCACAGTAGATTGATCTCTCACCTTCATAATGAAAATTTACTTCGAGAAACGATATTTATTACCACAAACTATGATATTTTAATTGATAGCGCAATATGCAGTATACTTCCATCTATAAATATAAACTATGGAGTGGATTTCATCAACTATGGAATCGAAAGTGGATGGAGCAGACCCGATGATAATTCAATAAAGATATATAAGCTACACGGTTCATTAAACTGGCTTTACTGCCCAGACTGCAACAATCTCAAGCTTACTAAAAAGGAATGTGGCCTAATACACCTTGTAACCGATTTTTCAAAGGCTATATGTTCGGAATGCGGCTCTATAATGCTTCCTGTAATTGTTCCACCAACCTATTTTAAAGACATGACAAATGTTTTTATAAGCACAATCTGGAATAAAGCCGAGAATGTACTGCGGGATGTTAAGCATTTCATATTTTGCGGATACTCCTTTTGTGATTCGGACATTCACATTAAATATCTTCTTAAACGTATTCAGTTAAACAGTAAAAATAAATTGTTATTTACAGTGCTCAATAACCATCCCGGCAAAAAAGAGCAATCTGCATATGAAGAAGAAAAGAGATACAAACGTTTTTTAGGCAGTGATGTAAATTATACAAACTATTCCTTTAGCGATTTTGTAAGAGAGCCGATGAAGTTCTACTTAGGATAAAAAGAAAAGCTCCGGTTTTCACCATTGCTTTAATTATAAACTTCTGTTTTGTGTTTCTTTAGTGTTTATCTCTTCTAGTCTCATAATGAGTGAATCCTGTTGCTTTGGAGCTAGCATTCTTCTTATTATATAAGCTATGAAGCTCCATCAACTCTCCCATTCTTCTTTAATTCTGGGTAGTTAGCTACAACTTTAATGCCATTTCAATTTACTCCTCCTTATTTTGCATAAAAATTAATTTTGAAAGATACATTTTTCAACATTCTTCAATTACTTTTGAGGATAATTTTCTTTTTTCGATAAACTAAACAAGAAAATTCACGCATATTACAAAAATGCATAATATGTTACTGAAAAGGAGGTGATATTATGTATCCTATGAATATGAATGCGAATCTTAATCAGATTAATGTGTCCGAAACCGATTTGTGCAACAGGTTTGCCAGAATACTTGAAGGTAGAGTTTTGGAATCAAGGGATGGTCTTTGTGTTGTAGCTCGTAGAAGAAATCTAAGCGTTGAAATTGCTGGGCGACCCACACAAAGCCCACTTGTATTAGATGCTCTGTTTTCCTTTGAGTCAATGGACACGCTCGGCAGAACACTCAACCTTGGAGAAACTGTAATACTTCAAGAGGAAATTAATCGCTTTATACGTGCCCTACAGAGACAAGGTATACTAGTTACAGCTCTTCACAACCATTGGTTGTTTGAAACTCCAAGGTTAATGTATATCCACTTCTTTTCAATAGATGAACCGTTGTCTTTTGCTAGAAAAGTTGCAAGAGCTTTCAGGCTTCTTGAAGACAATGCCTTTGATGATGACCTTCTAGGATCCCTTGATGATAATTTCAAAGATACTTTTCATCCTGAATCCCCTAAAGCTCCAAATGATAGCTTGAACAGGTAGCCCTATTTGCTCTACGGCCTGGGATATTCTATATCCTGGGCTCCCTAACATACTTCACTACTTCCCATAACTTTTGTCCGAAAAGATGATGATTTAGTATTTTCAACTGGGACCGGGAACCATATACCTATGCTACAAAACTATTTGAGAAGGGAGTTCCCCTAAAAACTGTTCAAATTCTTTTAGGACATAGTGATATATCAAAAAACAAGAAACCCACCAAACCTTTTAATGCGTTGATTTTACTGGCTTGGCGGGCGTTGTAATCGGTATGGCGGGAGTATGTGGGAATCGAACCCACCCGTCGGGTTACTAGCCCGACAACATGGTTTTGAAGACCAGTAGGCACACCAGCACCTATCTACCCCCAAATACCTTTACATAATATCATATTATAATTTTTTTTGCAACACCACAGAGATTTCGCATCTAATTTCCAGTAAAGCTTTTTTCTTTATAGGAAATTAGATTTTTTCTATTTTATTGAAATTTTGGAAGGGAAAAAGGCC
>NZ_SOAZ01000022.1 GCF_004364155.1 Fonticella tunisiensis
GGCCTTTTTCCCTTCCAAAATTTCAATAAAATAGAAAAAATCTAATTTCCTATAAAGAAAAAAGCTTTACTGGAAATTAGATGCGAAATCTCTGAATCATTGAGAATTTTCTTGACATAAGATTTCATATAGATTATTATTTACTCAAAGGGATAATTTATATATACAGAAATGTATAACATTAATTTTTATAAATTAAAATAAGAACATTGTTTGATAATGCAGAACAATATAATCTTAGATAGGTGGATATGATGGAAAACAGAGCTAAGACTAAATCAAATCTTATTCAATCTGTGGATAGGGCATTGCAGATACTTGAATGCTTTTCAAGGGAGAATAGGGAGCTTGGAGTTACTGAGATTTCAAAATATTTAGGACTGCATAAAAGCACTACCTTCGGCCTCCTATCTACACTGGAGAGCCGTGGGTATGTTGAACAAAACCTTGATAATGGCAAATACAGGCTTGGACTTAAGTTGTTTGAACTTGGTAATTTGGTACATGAGGGGCTTGATCTCAGGAAACAGGCCTATCCTTTTCTTAAGGAGTTAGTAGACAAGTACCAGGAGACCGTGCATCTCGTAGTTAATGATCGTGGAGAGGCTGTTTATATAGATAAGGTAGAAGGGCCTGGAGCTATACGAATGTATTCTCAGGTTGGCAAGAGGCCTCCAATGTACTGTACAGGTGTTGGCAAGGCAATATTAGCCTATATGCCTGACAAAGAGGTGGATAGAATATTGTTCGAAAAAGGTTTAAGGCCCTTTACACCTAATACAATAACAGATGTAGATAAACTAAAAGCACATCTAGCCGAAATAAGAGAGCAAGGCTACAGTTTTGATAATGAAGAAATTGAAATTGGACTTAGATGTGTAGCAGCTCCAATAAAAAATCATAAGGGAGAAGTTATAGCTGCCATAAGCGTTGCAGGTCCTTCAACCCGTATGACCTGGGAAAAGATGAATATTCTTGCAATATCAGTAAAAGAGGCCGCAGTTAATATATCCAGGAGAATGGGATATAAGGGAATATAGAATAGTATAACTATTCTATATTCATTAATTAGAACGATGTGCGACAATGTAGAACAAAATGCAACACTTGTTAATTTAAAATAATATTCTTAGCAATAATTAATTCAAAGTCTATCATAAGGGGGTGTAGGGTATTGAAGAAAATTATCAAAGAAGGTTTAACAACATGCAGGAGGAGTTAGGAAAAACAATATTGACATGATGCAGTTTACTGACAGGGAAAATCTTATCTACTATCTTGGAATGACTGAAATTGAATACATGGGCATTACACTGCAGAGAAACATGGTAATTGACTTGATATTTCTAACTATATACAAAAAAGGGAGTTGATGGACCAAGAGTGACAGATACCCTTTATGTTGGACAGAATTCAGCTGAAATATTAGCAAAATTTTCATATGAGATAATGTAAAAATAATTTAAATAATTTTAGCCATTCTTTGTGAAAGCATAATGCTTTATTTACATAATTTTATGTATAGGGGGGTTTATGTTAATGAGATTAGTAACATTGCTGGCAGAAGTCGATACTGAAAAATGTACAGGCTGTAGGACCTGCCAAAAAGTATGTCCAACACTTGCTATCAAGGTTGAAAACAGAAAAGCTGTTGTGGATTCAGAAAAATGCCGAGGATGTAATAACTGCGAACAGCGCTGTCCTGTATATGCAATAAAAATGGTTAAAAGGGTAAATCCGGTTAGGGTTTATGTTGATCCGTCAACAGTGGATAGAAGTGAAGTTGAAGCTTTGTGTAAGAAGGCAAGATTTAATCCTGAACAAATAATTTGTTACTGTACTGAAACAAGAGCTGAAGAAGTTGCAGCAGCAATACTTAAGGGGGCAGATACCCCTGAAAAGCTTTCATTAGAAACGGGAATAAGAACAGGATGTAAGGTTGAATGTATTCAGCCTATATTAAGGCTTCTTGAAGCAGCTGGTATAACACCTGAGAGACCAGATGGATATCAGTGGTATGGACGTACTCCAACTGTTTGGGACATTCCAGAAGAAATAAAGGAAAAATATTCACACAGAGGATTCTATTTTGATCAGGACATCAAAGTGCTTAACAAAGTAGCTGAAGGAAAAAAATCTCTTGAGGAGGCGAGATAATATGAGAAAACCTATAACGCCTATGAAACCAAGGGTTTCACAATATGGAGTTGATCCTAAGTATGTAACAAAAAGAATGGCAGATTATGAAAATATAACTTCCCTTATGCTAAAAGACCTTTTTCCGGATACACCGGATGTTATATTCCCGAGTGACAAGGGTGTGGAGGCTATAAGGGAAGCTGCTGAAAAGGCACTTGAAAATGTTGATATGAGTATGATTAAACCAGAGCATTCTGTAAATATCTGTGCATCACACCATGGTTTTACGCTTCTTGGTGGTGAGCCCTATGCGGAACTGTTAAAAACCGTTAGAGATGTAATAGCAAGAAGAACGGGAACAGAAAACATAAGACTGAGAGCTGGAGTAGGATTAAGATTTAGAGAAACAGAGGAATACATTAAGTCCTTTGGACTTGATAAATATTTCAATGGAAAGGCCAAGGGAGTTGCTCCTGTTGATGAAGGAATAGCAATAGAAACAGAGATTGGTACACTATATGGAATAAAAGCGATTTACGATGCTGATTGGATAGTTCATGTTCATAATAGCGACGTTAGAGAAGTACATTTCCATAGGCAAGTAGATAGAGCTGTAAAACCCTTTGGAATGTCATATGCAAGAATAGAAACACGATCAACATATCACCAAAATCTTGGACCAAGAGGAGCTAACTTTACAGCAAGAGCAATATTTAATTCAGATTTTGTACAGAAAAAATTTGCGTTTACAGTGTTCCTAAATATGTCCCCAGCAGGAGTTGTAAGTGTAGATGCAGACAATAATTTATATGCACTTAATGACAGATTAACAGTTGATGGATGTAAGTATTATGGAAAGATAATGACCCTTTTAGGAGAAATTGATGAATGCATAGTAGGGCTTGACTTCCCTTGCCCTGTACCATATGTATTTGCTGCGGGGGTTATATATGCTAACTTTACTGGAGCGAATGTAGACCTGTTTGATCTTGATGGGCCACTGCCGCCATATACATGGTATACAGAAGCCTTCTATGGCAAAGATGGAAAGCCACTTATAGATAATGTACCACCTGTTAATCCTGCAATTAAAATGGTTGTACATAATTATGCATGGGGTGGATACCCAAGTGCCTTCTTCAGCAATCACTGTCCAACAATAGTAGTTGGAAGGGAACAGGCTGATTTATTGAATAGGGACCCACAAAACCTACAATATATGGAACATGCGGTAATTGCTGATAACCTTGATGCAGCTATGGAGTTTGCATACAGGGTAGCAAAAACTGATAAGGTAATCATTTTTGACGGTGCAGTTGGCGGCATAAATGTAAGTACGAGCCTTGCCAAGCTTCTACTAGAAAAAGCCCCAATAGTAAGTAAGAGAGTTGATGAAGAGCTTCTTCCAAAATGGCTGAAACAGAGGGGAATTAATCCGGATATACTTAAATAACCTTTAAAATATATGAGAAAAGCAAGCCTCTTAATCTTATAAAAAGTATTTAATTTATAAGGGGGATAATAATGAGCACTCAGCCAACGATAAAAGTTACCTCTATGAAAGACATGGTATTTGAAAAGGGAGTTGGATTTTTAGCAAGTCTTAAGGATTTGCCTAAGCATATAAACACAAAGACTATAACTGCCGGCGTAGTAGCTGCGATTTTTGGATGTACGGGGCCTGCGCTGCTGGTTATTAAAGCGGCTAATGATAGTGGCTTAACTCATGCACAAGCAATTTCATGGCTTTTTTCAATTTACTTCTTTAGTGGGCTAATTAGTATCTTTCTTGCACTTAGATATAAGTTACCAATAAATGGTGCGTATAATATCCCGGCAGCAGTTATGCTTATAGATGCTTTAAAGGGACTGAGTATAAACGAAGCTGCAGGAGGATATTTTATTGCAGGCGTTATAGTGCTCATTTTAGGACTATCAGGCCTTATAGGAAAAATAATGAAAAGAATACCTCTCCCGATTGTTATGGCAATGATTGCAGGTGCGATGATACGTTTTGGTACAGATATTATAAAATCAACCCAGGCAGCACCAATAATAGGTATGGCAGCATTATTTGGATATCTTGTGCTTCCAAGAATAGTTAAAAAGATTCCTCCTGTGCTGGGAGCTCTTATGCTTGGTATAATCGCTACTGCCTTAACAGTTGGTTTTAAAACAAGTGGTATTGATTTTAAATTTGCAGGTCCACAGCTTATAATGCCGCAATTTAGTTTAAATTCAATTTTTGCAATTGGAATACCTCTAGCTGTTTTGGTTATAGGGTCTGAAAATGCACAGGCTATTGGTGTTTTAATGGCACAGGGTTATAAGCCTCCAATTAACTTTATGACCATTATAAGCGGTATTGGTTCAATGATTACTTCATTCTTTGGTGGACATAATGCAAATATTGCAGGTCCTATGACTGCTATATGCGCCTCAGAGGAAGCAGGGGAAAATAAGGAAGGGCGTTATGCTGCAACTGTTGTAAATGGCATACTATTTTCATTATTCGGTATATTTGCGAGTATAGCTCTTGCTTTTGTTTCAATATTACCTAAAGATCTTATAAATGTACTTGCTGGATTAGCTATGATAAATGTTTTAATCAGTACTTTCCATGATGCATTCTCATCAAAGCAATTTAAAATAGGTGCTTTCTTTTCTCTGATTATAGCTATGAGTGGAGTTGTTATATTAAAGATTAGCGCTCCATTATGGGCTTTGCTTGGAGGAGTAATTGTATCCTACATAGCTGAACCAGGTGACTTTAAAAAGGCAGCTTCAAACTAATTTATAATAAAGTAACTTTATATAGCAGAGTAAGAGGCCTCTGCTTTTCTCTTTATTTAAATATGATATACAAATATTTGCCAATATAAATTTATTCATGACCGGAAAACTTACCGGGCATGAGATAAAATTTAATTTCAGGGGGAAAGATAGATGCATCAAGGTATTGTAAAGGATGTAAGAGATATTGTTTTCTCTTCCATTATGTATAAAAGAATTACAGCTCAAATTACAGTTCAGGGAGACGGGATAATCTCTGGTGTTAAAAGTGCAGGAGAAAAGCTTAGGGAGCTTGGGGTTGAAGCAGAATTTTATGTAACTGATGGAGATAGAGTGAAAGCTGGAGATATAGTTTCAAAGATCATAGGAACACCGAAGCAAATAACCTCAGCAGAGGATATGGCAATAGGAAAGATGGCAAAGGCATCAGGTATAGCAACTGCCACCAGCAGAGCTGTTGAATTAAGTGAAGGGAAAATAAGAATAGTATCAGGTGCATGGAAGAAGATGCCTGGTGAGATTAAGGAAATGGTAAGAGAAGCAGTAAAAAATGGAGGCGCATCATTTAGAATTGTTGATACTCCATTTATGTATCTTGATAAAAATTATGTTCGTATATTTGGTGGAATTGTTGATACACTTAAAGCTACAAAGGAACTGGGCAATATTTGCAGAGTAATCCAACTAAGGGGAGAAACAAAATCTATAAGGGAAGAAGCAGTTGAGGCTATTTCTGAAGGAGCAGATGTCCTTATGATAGATACGGGTAATGTACAAGATGCAGTTGAAGTTATAAACCTTTTAAATGAAATGGGAATCAGACAAGAAAAGAAAGTAGCCTTTGCAGGGGAGATTAGAATTTCTGACATACCACTTTATTCAAGTATGAATATTGATATCCTTGACATAGGTAAACAAATTGTAGATGCTCCACTCCTTGACATGAAACTGGATGTTGTATAGATGAAGAGGGATATGCTGAATCATATATTTAAGGGGGTTATCCTATGGAACTAAATTTACTTCATAAAACTGAACTGTGGATTAATAATATCAAGCTTGAAGGCGCTAATTTAACTAGAGTAGCTGAAGTAGTAGCAGAAGTTATGAATATTCCAAGGGAAAAGGTGCTTGTAGTTGATGTCAGGGAAAATCATATTACTCTTGATATTCTGCAGCAGGAACTTCAGGCAGAATATGTTTTTGGAAAGAAGAAAGAAATATTAAATAAATTAAGGGATATACCGGGAGTTAATATTTTTGATAATACAGACATACATTCCGATGGAATCTTAGGCATGATAGGGCTTGACGAAGATGAAGCCAAAGAGGTTTTAATGAGAACAAAGACAATGAGTAGTAACATAAAAAACAGAATTGCCAGGAGAGTTATTGTATTTCCAACTGGATTTGAAGTTAAAAGAGGCATGATTGAGGATACCAATACCCCCCTTATAGCTAACATTTTAAAGGATAAGGGTTATCAGGTAAACCAGGGAGAGATATTAGACGATGATGAAATTCTTATAGCAGGGAAAATCAGACAGGCTGTAGATAACGGCTATGGACTTGTTATAACTACAGGGGGAGTGGGAGCTGAAGACAAGGATAAAACTGTTGAAGGTATTTTAAGGGTGGATCCTTCTGCAGCTGTGCCTTATATCGTTAAGTTTAAAAAGGGAACGGGAAGGCATGAAAAGGAGGGAGTAAGGATTGGGGTTGGACAGGTTGGGCAGACATTGATAGTTGCTCTTCCAGGTCCCAATGATGAGGTGAAAATAGGAATCGAAGTGATAATGGATGCTCTTGACAAAGGGCTTAGTAAGGAAGCAATTGCCTATAATTTAGCTGAGGCGTTGCGTGATAAGCTTAGGAGCAAGATGCATCACCACCATCACTAGATTCTTTATATAAATGATGAAGTATAGGGAGGGAAAATATGAAACCTGAGGATATTAAACTTGCAGCAGATACTTTGTTTGATGCTGAAAGGAAGGTTCAGGCTGTTGAAGCCTTAACAAAAGAATTTGTAGATATTAAAGTTGAAGACGCCTATAAAATTCAGCTTGAAAATATAAATAGGAGGCTTCAGATGGGAGCCAAGATTATAGGTAAAAAAATTGGGCTTACAAGCAGGGCAATGCAGGAAATGCTCGGAGTTCCAGAACCGGATTATGGACATTTGTTAAACGACATGATAGTTAATGAAGAGGTACCAGTAAAGATTTCATGCCTTCTTCAGCCTAAGGTTGAGGCTGAAATCGCCTTTATACTAAAGGATGAACTAAAAGGTCCTGGAGTCACTACATCGAAGGTCCTTCAGGCTACGGAAGGAGTAATGCCTGCCTTTGAGATAATCGATAGTAGAATAAAGGACTGGAAAATAAAGATACAGGATACAGTTGCAGACAATGCCTCAAGTGCTATGCTCGTTTTAGGAGGCAAGATAACTCCAGTTAGTGACCTGGATTTGAGATATATAGGGCTTGTACTCGAGAAAAATGGTTATGTAATTGATACAGCGGCAGGGGCTGCTGTTTTAGGACATCCTGCTGCAGCAGTAGCATGGCTTGCTAATAAACTGGCAGAATATGATATAGCCCTTGAGCCAGGGGAGATAATTCTGTCAGGATCTTTAACTAAAGCATATCCAGTTAAAGGAGGAGATGTATTTAGAGCAACCTTTGATAGGTTGGGAAGTGTAAAGGTAATATTTGAAGACTAATGTTAAGGAGTGGTTATTGTGTCTGATAAGATAAAAGCAGCAATTATAGGTCCTGGTAATATAGGTATGGATTTAATGTATAAAATTAAAAAAAGCAAGTACATTGAACTGGATACGGTTGTAGGAATAGATCCAAACTCAGAAGGACTTGCACTTGCAAGGAAGGAAGGATACAAAACATCCCATGAGGGTATCAAATCAATAATAGGGAAAAAGGACATAAAAATCGTCTTTGACGCTACTGGAGCAAAGCCCCATTCCGTACATGCGCCTTTATTGAAGGAGGATGGTAAAATAGCAATTGATCTAACTCCTGCTGCAGTTGGGCCCTATGTAGTTCCTGTAGTAAATCTCCATGAGAATTTTGAAAGTGAAAATATAAATATGGTTACATGTGGGGGACAAGCTACAATTCCAATAGTTTCTGCGATAAATAGCGTAGCCAATGTAACCTATGCGGAAATTGTAGCAACTATTTCAAGTAAAAGTGCTGGACCGGGTACAAGACAGAACATTGATGAGTTTACAGAAACCACTGCAAAGGCACTTGTTAAAGTTGGTGGAGCCGATAGGGCTAAGGCAATTATCATTTTAAATCCTGCTGAACCACCTATTATGATGAGAAATACCATCAATACAAGGGTTGAAAATGTGGATAAAGATGCGATTACAAGAGCAGTTGAGGAAATGGTAAAAAGGGTTAAAGAGTATGTACCGGGATATAAATTAAAAGTACCTCCAATTTTTGATGGGGATAGGGTTACAGTTATAGTAGAGGTAGAAGGCGCTGGAGATTATCTGCCAAAGTATGCAGGAAACCTTGATATAATCACATCAGCGGCAGTTGCTGCAGCAGATAAAATTGCATACAGGCTTTTGAAGAAATAGGAGGGATTATGATGAATAGGAAAATTCGAGTTATAGATACAACTTTAAGGGATGGAATGCATGCGGTAAGCCATCAGTTTACTCCGGAGGATATGGCAGAGATTGCACAAAAGTTAGATGAGGCCGGCGTTGATACCATTGAGGTAGGTCATGGGGATGGACTGGGGGGTTCTTCATTCCAGTACGGTTTTGCAGCAGCATCTGATAGGGAGTATATAAAGGCAGTTTCAAGTGTACTTAAAGGAGCAAAGCTTGATGTTCTATTGATTCCGGGGATTGGGACAATAGAAGATCTTGAAGTAGCTGCAAAATATGGGGCGAAGGTTGTTAGGGTTGCTACCCACGTTACTGAGGCCGATGTTGGGGAGCAGCATATAAAATATGCAAAGAAAATAGGCATGGAAGCAATAGGCTTTTTAATGATGTCCCATATGGCTGATGTTAATAAAATTGTTGAACAGGCAAAACTCTTCGAAAGCTATGGTGCAGATGCTATTTATGTGACAGACTCTGCAGGGGCATTAACCCCGGCGGGAGTTGCAGAAAGAATAAGGGCTGTAAAGCAGGCAGTTAAAGTTCCCGTTGGGCACCATGCACACAATAACCTTGGACTTGCCATAGGAAATACCCTGGCAGCAATAGAGGCGGGGGCAGATATAGTAGATGGAACCTGCAAGGGGCTTGGAGCAGGGGCTGGAAATGCCCAGATTGAGGTTTTAATTGCTGTTTTAGATAAACTTGGATATGAAACAGGTGTAGACCTTTATAAAATAATGGATGTTGCGGATGATATCGTTGCGCCAAAGATGAAAAGACCGCAGGTTATAGATAAGGATTCCCTGAGCATTGGTTATGCCGGAGCATATGGAAGCTTCCTCCTCCATGCCAGAAGGGCAGCTCAGAAGTTCGGAATAGACGCAAGGGATATATTAATAGAAATGGGTAGAAGAAAAACAGTTGGAGGTCAGGAGGATATGATTATAGACGTCGCATATGAACTCAGCAGAAGAAAATAGTATAGCATAAGTAAGAGCACAGGGAAAGGCGGTCGGTAATTACTCCTTTTACTGTGGAGGAGAAAATAAAGCTAATTATATTTAGGAAAACAACAACGATTGGGAATAAGGAAGATAAATTTTGAAGAAACCATCTTAAAATCAGCCATGAAAACCTTGAAACGAAATTTGGAAATATCTCCATTAAAGTTTCAAGGTATAGGGGTGAGGTTGTAAACGTAAAACTAAAATACGAGGATATAAAAAAGCTTCTAAGAAGTTTAACATAATAATGAAAAGAATATATGCACAGATATATGAAAGGATATTTAAAATATATGATAGATAAAAATGTTTATTCATCAATAAAATAAGTGAAGATGCCGCTGAGTTTTTAGGTAAAGCTTATATTCTTTAGTAAGATGTTAAAAAAGGGAGGTAGTTTTTATCTCCCTTTTTGTGCGCCCAGTGTGTCTGTTGAGCCGATAGGCTGAAAGAAGCCTTGTCGCCTTATGAGCGGGAAGACAACTCGTAAGCAAGGGCATAATCGGCGACGGTTATGTCTGATAAATCCATAGTGTTGTATAAAAATTAAAATTATAGGATAATCAAATTATAAAATCATAAAAAATGTTTGCTGCCCGCTGGGCATTTGAATAAATGTAAAATATTATGTTAACAAATGATATAGGTGGTGTTCATATGAAAATAACCTTTTGCGGCGGTGCAGGAGAAGTTGGAGCAAGCTGCATACTTTTGAATTTAGATGGTAAAAATATACTTTTAGATTGCGGAGTTAGGCCGAAGGGAGGAAAGGATAGTCTGCCTGACCTCGGAATTATTCAAAGGTCAGGGGGGGTTGATGCGATAATAGTAAGCCATGCACATCTAGACCATACCGGGGCCCTGCCTGTTATAAGCAGAGAGTATCCCGATGCCAGAATATATATGACCCATATGACAAAGGGACTCGTTAGGGTTCTTTTATACGACAGCCTTAAAATAATGAACAGGGGTGAGGAGGAAATACCAATATATGCTGAAAAGCATGTTTTAGATATGCTTGGAAGGGCTGTGTGCTTCTCTCCCCAGTTTACCTTCAGGCCATTTAATGATAGCGATATAAAGATTACCTTTTACCCTGCCGGGCATGTAGCAGGGGCAGTTATGGCGTATATCGAAGGGCGTGAAGGAACAGTTCTTTATACAGGCGATATATCGGGAACCGACCAGAGAACTGTACCAGGGGCATCCCTTCCAAGACTCAGGCCCGATGTCCTCATAATGGAGTCGACCTATGGGGATAAGCTTCACTCAAATAGACAGGTTGAGGAGGAGAGGCTTGTACAAACAGTTAAGGAGGTTATATCAAGGGGAGGGAGGATATTAATCCCCGCCTTTGCCCTTGGAAGGGCCCAGGAGGTTATACTTATTCTTAAAAAGGCTATGAACAAGGGGGAACTTCCTTCCTTTAAAATATATGTTGATGGAATGGTTAAGGATATTAACAGGGTATATAGGATGTACCCTAATTATCTAAAAAACGATCTGGCTAAGAAGGTTCTTAGGGGTATAGATATTTTCTATGATGACAATATAGCCCCTGTTGAAAACAATGAAATGAGGGATGAAATATTAAACTCTAAAGAACCTCTATGCATAATATCAAGTTCGGGAATGCTGACTGGGGGCCCAAGCCCTTCCTATGCCGAAAAGTTTGCAGGTGATGAGAGAAATTTCATCGCAATAACAGGATATCAGGATGAGGAAGCCCCCGGTAGGGAGATACTTGAGATGCTAAACGATATCGACAGGGAAAGGGAGCTAAATATAAATGGTAAAACAATACCACTAAAGTGCGGCATAGGACAGTACGGGCTTTCAGCCCACTCTGACAAGGGGGAACTTCTTGGAATTATAAACAGAACCACCCCTAAAAGAGTTTTCCTGGTCCACGGAGATAGGGAAATAATACAGAGCTTTGGGAAGTGGTTAAACGGCGAGATAAGGTCAAGCATTTATGCACCAGTTAGCGGGGAAAGTTTTGATTTTTCGATTGTAAATCCTAGAAAGCAGCTCCATCTAAGGGATAAAATAAAGCCTCTAAATATTGAAGAAAGTTTTTCAGAAGACAATGCACTGAAACTATGGGAGTATTTATTTTCATTACATGGCACATTAAGGTCATATTCCGTTGAAGAGCTCATGGAGATATGGGGAGGAGAGAGGGACTACTTAGAGGATGAGGTTTACAGCTTCAGGGATGTTTTAAACAGGTCAAAATATTTCACAACTGATTTAAGAAGGATGTTTCTATACAGGCCTGTTGATAAGGAAGAGATAAAGGACGATGATGGTCCTATGGAAGTTAATGAAATGCTGAGGTTTGTAGAGAGCGTATTCCCCGAGGAGGCAAGGCTCTATAAAAAAGGCGCAAGGCAGGATGAGAAAAAGGTACTTTTATATTTCAGCTTTCCTCAGGCAGCAAAGGAAAAATACAGCCATTTAATTGAAAGGGTGGAGAAGGAAACTGGATGGGAGGCCATAGTAAACAGGGAATGCAACCTCATAGAAGCAGAAAGCCTTGTAAAGTCGCTCCTGCCTGAAGGAGCCGTACTTAAGAAGTTTTCTTACTTTAGAGATGAAGGATATTTTATGGTTGAAATTGATGGGGAAGTTCATAATTTTGAAGCTGTAAGGAATGATTTTAAGGAAACTACAGGCCTTGATCTTAAATTAAAATCGGAGAAAAGGGCAGAGGAAAATGAGGTTTTAAACATAGGCAAGTTCGAAAATATGATGGAGCAGAACATGGCCTTTGAATATATTGAAAATGCATTTAAAAATGAAAGGCACAGGATATATAAAAAGAGCAAAAAAGTGCATGATGGAATTCCATACATTGAGCTTTCATTCATTACTCCTGAAGTTGGAGAAAAATATAGGAAAAAAATTGATGCTCTGCAAAAGGAAACAGGCTGGAGCATAGTAATAGGTAAAAATCCGAATCAGAACGAGATAATAAAAGTCGCAAAGGAGATATGCAGCAGTATAGGTATAACATTAATTAAAAATCCAAGCATTTATACATCAGAAAAAGCTGTTAAGATAAAGGTGGCTGTTGAGGTTGAAGAGAATAAAAGGAGGATATTGGAGGATAGATTTAAGGAAGAGACAGGGTATGAGGTTATAATAGTGTGATAGGTTTATTTAGTCATGAGCGAAAACCTGAAATCCAGGATAGAATAAGACGTATATAAATCGCCCACAACTTGTTTATAAGTCGTGGGCGATTTATTATCTTATGTATTAAATATAATGCAGTCACTATTATTTCATGACTTTTACATCAGTGTCTGATACAAATATACCCCGAGTATTCCTCCAAGAACAACAATCACAACGTTTACTCTGAAAAAAGCTAAAACTACAGATATTAAAGTCCCCATAACAGCCGATTTTTCATCTCCGGTTGATGATATTATCCCGGGGAAAATGAGGGCACCAAGTGCCGCAAATGGGATAAACTCGAAAAAGGATTTAAAAAATGGAGGAAGCTTTAAATCCTTCAGTACAACCATTGGAAGCATTCGAGGCAAATACGTTAGCACTGACATGCCAATTAAAACTATAAAAAATTTACTCATTTGTATACACCCCTTTAGGATACAATAATGCACCGGCTGTTGAGGCGATTATTGTAGTGATTATGATGCTCCACCCAGATGATAATCCTGAAAAAATAGGAAGATAGTGAAGCAGGGTATGTATAAGCATTGAGAGCACTGCAACTATGCATACGGACATTGACTTTCTTAAGGAAGGGACTAAAAGCCCTATAAACATTGAGTATAAAGCAATTCCCATGCTGGATTTTATGGATTCAGGAAGGCCGGAAGCAACAAATATACCTGCGATTGTTCCTAAATTCCAGGCTGCAAAGGCGATAGAATTCAGCCCAAAGAGGAACATGGGATTTAATTCTCTATCCTCCCTGAGTGAGGCAACTGTAAAGGTTTCATCAGTTATTCCAAAGGATAAAATGGACATCCACTTTTTTGACAGCCCCTTCATAATCCTTTGGGATATGGATGCGCTCATAAGAAAGTGACGAAGGTTTAGTATGAATACTGCAAGAACTATTTCAAAGGAGGGTGTACCTATGCTTATTAAATTAACCGCCATGAACTGGCTTGCTCCTGCAAACACCGTAAGCGACATCAATATACTCACATAATTTGGAATAGCAAGGGATTTTGCCAAAAGGCCAAAGGCCATGCCAATAGGTATGTATCCTATGGCGATTGGAATTCCGGATTTAACTCCCTGCAGCAGATATGATTTCTTATCTATTATTGGTAAACCTCTTTCTTTAATGGCTGCATTATTATCCATTAACCCACCACCTTTCGAATTCTATTTTGTATAATTTGTAGTATATCATAATTATACAATCTAAACTGTTATCATATCTATAGTATCTCAATTTAATATTTATACAGTGATTTAGAAAAAATATAAAATAGATTTATTACTTGACATAACATAGTTACTTTTAGTATTATACTTACATAAAGTAAGTTATATATCTTATTTTATTTAAGTATAATACGATTACCAGATACAAGGGATAATATAAAATAAATCTGTTCATATTATTGGAGGTATTTTTTATGATAAAACTATTTAAAGGACAGAAGGTAGTTGATGGAGCAGGGGTAAAGCTCAACAGGGTTATAGGTACCAGGTTTCTAGACAATGCAGATCCATTTTTTCTATTAGATGAGTTTAGGAGCGATAATAAAAATGACTATATATCCGGTTTTCCTATGCACCCACATAGAGGGATAGAAACGGTAACATATATGATTGAAGGTAACTTTATTCACAGGGATTCAAAGGGAAATGAAGGTAATTTAAAAGCTGGAGAGGTTCAGTGGATGACTGCCGGCAGGGGAATACTGCATGAGGAAATGCCCTTAATGGAAGAGGGGCAGCTCTGGGGCTATCAGCTCTGGATCAACCTTCCTTCAAGGCTAAAGATGACAGAACCGAAGTACAGGCATATAAAGAAAGAGGATATTCCCGTGATAAAGAGGGATGGGCTTGAGGTTAAAATCATCTCGGGAGCATTTGATGGAATAGAAGGCCCGGTAAAGCCCAATTCTCCAATTGATTATATGGATGTAAGATTAAATAATGGAATATTCAGAAGAGACGACATCAAAGGTGTAAATCTTATATATGTACACACTGGAAAAGTAACGGTATTGGCAGGAAATGAACAAATTGAATCGGAGGCAGGAAACCTTATTCTGGTTGAAGAAGTTTCGGAGATTGAGGTAAGGGGAGATAATGGAGGCTTTTTATATATCAGCGGTGAGCCCCTTAAGGAACCCGTTTCAAGATACGGACCCTTTGTAATGAACACAATGGATGAAATTCTAAAGGCAATAGATGATTACAAAAATGGGGTTTTAGATAAATAATTCTACAATCTAATGATGATTAGATATATTTGTATTAAATGAAAAACAGAAAGCACCATCAAACCCTTTGAAGTTGATGGTGCTCCTGTTTTTATAGAACAATGTCCCTTCCTAGTTCAGCAAAGCTTTTTAGAACTAGATATGCCTTTACATCAAACTTGACATCTTCATTTAAAAGCTTCTTTGCCTCTTCCTGTGATACCAGTATAACTTCTAAATCCTCGTCATCCTCAAGGTATTTTGTTGATGCTTCACCATCACATAAACAGTAAACCAGGGCTATGGATTCATCCGTCATGCCGGGAGATACATATATGGGTAAAGGCCTTTTAGCATTATCGATAGATATAAGATTTAGTCCTGTCTCCTCCATAAGTTCCCTTTCAACTGCTGTAAATACTTCTTCTCCATCGTCTATGAGCCCGGCAGGAAGCTCATATATGTAATCGTTTATGGGAACCCTGTACTGCTTTACAAGTACAAGCTTATTTAATGTCCTGTGAACTGCTGCAATAACTACAGCATCTATCTTTTCTTTTTTTCCTTCGAAAATTTGGGCCCTTAGTGTTTCTTTATCCTTTCTTGAAGCCATTGCCCAGTGCTTGGTATTGCCCTTTTTATTTGTATATTCTGCATCATAGAGGCTTAAAAACTTCGTTTCTGCAAGTGGCTTTACGCTTTTAATTCTCGTCTTCATAATTCTATTCCCCATTTCTTAATTGAAGTTTAAAATTCCTATTGTATATATTATAACTCCAAAAAGAGGAATTTTTATAGTTTCTTCTGGAAAACGTAAAAGTTTATATTGTGTTTACCCTGCCATTGTATGTTTCCGGTTTCATTATAAAGTGGAAGTTTGCCAGGGCTGGAAGCAAATAATTTAAAGGGACTGCACCGCAGTCCCTTTGATATGTATTACTTCTTTTTTGCAGGAACTATTTCTATCCAGTAGTCATCAGGGTCGTTTATAAAGTATATACCCATGTCTTTGTTTTCATAGCATATGCATCCCATCTTCTTGTGATGTTCATATGCTGCTTCAAAATCGTCAACCACTAATGCGATATGGAATTCATTATCACCGAGGTCATAGGGTTCCTTTCTATCCCTGAGCCATGTAAGTTCCAGTTTATGATTAGTTGTTCCATCGCCAAGGTATACAAGTATGAAGCTCTTATCCTCCGGCTCATACCTTCTAACCTCCACAAGCCCAAGGGCTTCCTTGTAGAAGGCTAGGCTCTTTTCAAGGTCAAGAACGTTTATGTTGTTGTGGTCAAATGTGAACTTCATTTTTCGTTTACCTCCTTATACTTTTAGTTATTTTATTATAGAATAAAAGTAAATAAATTTAAACCTCTAAACCACAAGCAACTATAAAAATAAACAATATTTATAAAATTTTCATTATTTGAGGTGATGTGTGTGAAAAAATTTGGTGTAAAAATAAATTATTTATATAATAGTGGATTTACAGTTGAAACTGAAAAACATTTTTTAATATTTGATTATTTTAAAGACTCAGTGGAAAGCGGTGAAAAAAACATTTCAAACGGGGCTATTGCCTTAAGGGATTTAAATGTAGGAAAAGATATTTTAGTATTCTCATCCCACAGCCATGAAGACCATTTCAATCCGGTAATTTTAAGTTGGTTAGATGAGGTGGATGATATAAATTATATATTGAGCAGCGACATAGATATAAAAGAAAAGGATGAAAGGATCCATATGATTTCGGCCTATGAGGACATGAACGTTAAAGATGCATATGTAAAGGCCTGCGGTTCCACAGATATAGGAATTTCCTTCCTGGTTAAGGTCGATGGAAAAACTATTTTCCATGCCGGAGATTTAAACTGGTGGTACTGGTGGGATGATACTGAGGAGGAGATTGAAAGGGCAGAGAAATGGTTTAAAGAGGAGATAGAAAGAATAAAGGGAGAAGAAATAGATATAGCCTTCTTCCCTGTTGATCCAAGGCTTGAACATAATTATCATCTTGGAGGAGAATATTTTGCGAGAGAAATAAGGCCAAGGGTTTTAATTCCTATGCACTTTGGAGAGAATTACTGGGTTACAGGAAAGTTCTCAGAAAAAGTCAAGGATATTCCCGTAAGGGTTGTTGAGATATCCCACAGAGGACAGGAGATTGTTCTTTAAAATAAACCTAAAGGGCGTATATGGGCTGTAATAAGAACAGATATAGTTAAAAACCTTCTTAGGCAGCAAATAAAATGTTGAAATGTTGGATGGCAGGGTTATTATATATATTAGGTATATGGTTAAAATACAGAGGAGGAAAAAATGGAAGGATTTAAGCCGATAGAAATAGAAGACAGGGATATTTTTCTAAAATATCTTGGAGACTATAATTTTAACACATATGAATATTCCTTTTTGACATTGTATCTGTGGAGAAAGCTGTGCAGGGTGGAATATTCAATAATAGATGGTGCCTTAATAGTTAAAAAAACAGAAAAAAGTAAAGGAACTTATTTTATGCAGCCCATAGGATGCCCCGACAACAGGTTAAAGGATCTTGTCGTGAAGTTAAACAGCATAAAGGAAAAAAGTCCTGATATGAAATGCCTTTTCAGAGATGTAGAGAAGCCTTTCCTTGAGAAGCTTATAAATATATTTGGAGAAAGAATAAGAAGCTTTGAAGATATAGACAATTTCGATTATATATATGAAAGCAAAAAGCTTATATCATTATCCGGAAGAAAACTTCATGGAAAGAAAAACCATTACAATCAATTTATAAACAGTTACGATGCTGAATGCAAGGATTTAAAGGATAAGGAAGTCAGAAAGGACTGTATGGATTTTCTTATGAGGTGGTATGAAAAAAAAGAAAATAAAGATGAACAGCTTAAGTTTGAACTGGATGGTACAAGGGACATATTAATTGATTTTGACAAACTAAATGCCTTAGGCATGGCTGTATATATAAACGGCAACATAGAGGCCTTTACAATTGGGGAAAAGGTTAATAAGGATATGGGAATTATTCATATCGAAAAGGGTAATCATGAGTTTCGTGGAATATATGCATATATTAATAAGACCTTTGCTGAAAAATATTTGAGCGACGTAAAATTTATAAATCGGGAGGAGGATTTAGGTATTGAAGGACTTCGAAGGGCTAAATCCTCCTATCATCCTGTTAAGCTTGAGAAAAAATATATAGTTGAGCTGGTATAGAGGTGTAATATGAGAAAGCTTTTAATAGGAGATAAAATAAAATTAACTTCCATAAGGGATGATGATTTGGAGATAATTGAAGAGTGGTTTAACGATGTGGAATTTATGAGATATTACGATATGCTCCCTGCTATTCCTAAAACCTCAAAGGATGTAAAGGAAATGATTGACGGATTTTCAAACACAGATGAAAGATACGTATTTGCAATAAGGGATAAAGAATCAAGTAAAATTATTGGAATAACAGGCTTTGATGAAATAATATGGAGCAGTGGAGTTGCTACAATATTTATTGGGATATGGGATGAAAATTACAGAGGCATTGGAATTGGAAAAGAGGCTATGAGCCTAATTTTAGATTTTGGTTTTAACGAACTTAATTTTCATAGAATCCAGCTTAACGTAATATCATATAACGAAAGAGCCATAAGGCTATATGAAGGCCAGGGGTTCGTAAAAGAGGGCACCTGTAGAGAGTTTATATATAGGGATGGAAAAAGATATGACCTTCATTTCTATGGACTGTTAAGAAGTGAGTGGAGTTGTAGAAGGTTCGGAAATTAATTATTTCCGAACCTTCCAATTTTATCTTTTACGACTTATTAAAAAATTTCAGAAAATATTGACTAACTTATACGTACAAGTTATAATAAATTATGAAGAAACTTGTACGTATAAGTTGAGTTATAGATAATAATTTTATATCCCGGGAAAGTCTAGATGCATAAATGGTTATACTATATATGAAAAAATATAAGGGGGTAGTAAAATGGGCAAATTTTCAAATGACGCCAGACAACTTTTAGAATACGTTGGCGGAAAGGAAAACATTGCCGCGGTATCACATTGTGCAACAAGGATGCGTTTTGTATTGAGGGATACTAAAAAAGCAGATGTAAAGAAGATAGAGGAGATGAAGGTTGTAAAGGGAACCTTTACACAGGCAGGACAGTTTCAGGTGATAATCGGAAATGAAGTATCAACCTTTTATAACGACTTTATGGAAGTGAGTGGAATTGACGGAGTTAGCAAGGAGGAAGTAAAGGCTGCTGCTAAGAACAATATGAATTTTCTTCAGAGGCTTCTGGCTAACCTTGCTGAGATATTTGCACCCCTCATCCCGGCGCTTGTAGTTGGAGGTTTGATATTAGGCTTCCGCAACGTGATAGGTGACATCAAGCTTCTCGAGGGAGGCACCAAAACATTAACACAGGTTTCACAGTTCTGGTCAGGTGTGCATTCATTCCTGTGGCTTATTGGTGAAGCTATATTCTTCTTTCTACCTGTAGGAATTACATGGTCCATCTCAAAGAAGATGGGAACAACTCAGATACTTGGAATTGTACTTGGTATTACATTAGTTTCACCGCAGCTTTTAAACGCTTATGCTGTAGCAGGAGCAAAGGAGATTCCGGTATGGAACTTTGGATTTGCCAAGGTTCAGATGATAGGGTATCAGGCACAGGTTATCCCAGCCATGCTTGCAGGATTTTTACTTGCAATACTTGAAAAAAATGTTCGTAGAATCGTTCCGGAATATATTTCAATGATTTTAGTGCCATTCCTGGCCCTTGTTCCAACGGTGCTTATAGCCCATACAGTTTTAGGGCCAATAGGCTGGAAGATAGGCGCTGCTATATCAAGTGTAGTATACGCAAGCTTAACATCATCAGTTAAATGGTTGTTTGCAGCAGTATTTGGATTCACATATGCACCACTTGTTATAACGGGTCTTCACCACATGACAAATGCTATTGACCTTCAGCTTATGGGACAGTTTGGTGGCACTAACCTCTGGCCAATGATTGCATTATCCAATATTGCACAGGGTTCAGCAGTTTTAGCTATTATTTACTTGCACAGAAAGGACGAAGAGGAAAAGCAGATATCCATTCCAGCAACAATTTCTTGCTATCTTGGTGTAACTGAACCTGCTATGTTCGGTATCAACTTAAAATATGCATATCCGTTCCTTGCAGCTATGATAGGTTCAAGTATTGCTGCAGTGATATCAGTGGGTTCTGGCGTTATGGCAAACTCAATCGGGGTTGGAGGAATTCCCGGTATACTTTCAATTAAACCCCAGAACATGCCAATGTTTGCAGTGGCAATGTTAGTAGCAATTGTTGTTCCATTCATATTAACGATAATCTTTAACAAGAGAAAAGTAGCATTAAACAGCACAGAATGTTAAATTAAATAAAAGGGGAGGGGTTAAACTTCTCCCTTTTTATGTTTAGTTAAGTCATATTATTGAATATATGGAATATCGATACTGCTGATCTACTTAATTTTCGTTATAATTTGTAAAGCTTAAAGGAGTAGATGACATGAAAGATTTTAAAAAGAGCGTAGTTTATCAGATATATCCTAAATCCTTTAACGATTCTAACGGAGACGGTTTTGGAGACTTAAAGGGGGTTACAAATAAGCTTGATTACTTAAAAAAGCTGGGAGTGGATTACATATGGCTAACGCCATTTTACATATCTCCCCAGAGGGATAATGGATATGATGTGGCTGATTACTGCAGCATTGACCCACGATTTGGAACTATGGAAGACTTTGAAGAGATGGTTTCAGAGGCTAATAAACGCGGCATAGATATAATGCTTGATATGGTGTTTAATCACACATCCACAGAACATGAATGGTTTAAAAATGCCCTCAAGGGGGATAAAAAATATAAAGATTATTATATATTCATGGGGCCTAAAGACGGCAGGGAACCAACGAACTGGATATCCAAGTTTGGTGGTTCTGCGTGGGAATATGTAGAGGAGTTTGATGAATATTATCTTCACCTGTTCGATGTCACCCAGGCAGACCTTAACTGGAAGAATCCGGAGGTTAGAAGGAAAGTTTTTGATGTTATAAATTTCTGGATTAAAAAAGGTGTAAAGGGCTTCAGGTTTGACGTTATAAACCTCATTTCAAAACCAGAAAAGTTTGAGGATGATTATGAGGGAGATGGGCGCCGATTCTATACCGATGGGCCCCATATACATGAGTATTTGAAGGAACTCAACAGGGAAACCTTTGGAAGATTTAAAGATATCATTACAGTTGGGGAAATGTCATCAACAACAATAGACAATTGTATAAAGTATTCAAACCCTGATGAAAAGGAGCTTTCTATGGTGTTTAACTTCCACCACTTAAAGGTTGACTATAAAGGTGGAGATAAATGGACCCTTATGGAATTTGACTTCAGGAGGTTGAAGGAAATATTTAATTCCTGGCAGGTTGGAATGCAGAAGGGGGGAGGATGGAGCGCACTGTTCTGGAACAACCATGACCAACCAAGAAGCATATCGCGTTTTGGAGATGATATAAAATACCACAGGGAATCCGGGAAAATGCTTGCAACTACAATACATATGATGAGGGGGACTCCATATATATATCAGGGCGAAGAGATTGGAATGACAAATCCATATTTTGATAAAATTGAGCTTCACAGGGATGTAGAATCCATTAATTACTACAATATACTTAAAGAACAGGGCAAGGATGAAGACGAGATAATCAGGATTTTACAGGCTAAATCAAGGGATAATTCACGCACACCTATGCAATGGGATTCAAGTGAAAATGGAGGTTTTACAACAGGCACTCCGTGGATATCACTGGCCGAAAACTATAAGAAAATCAATGTTGAAGCAGACCTTAAGGATAGGGACTCCATATTTTATCACTATCAAAGGCTTATTAAGCTAAGAAAGGAATACGATATAATTGCTTATGGGGACTATGAGCCGCTGCTTGAAGAGCACGAGGATATATTTGCATATATGAGGAGCTACAATAACGAAAAGCTTCTTGTGGTAAACAATTTCTACGGAAGGGAAACCCTATTTGAACTTCCCTCAAATTTAAACCTTGATGGATACCAATGCAAAATACTTATATCAAATTATAATGATTCACCTGAGGAATTTAAAAAGATTAGGCTAAGGCCATATGAATCCATTGTTTACTACCTTGTAGAAAAAGGGGTATAATGGTAAAATATCTTAGGTGATAAAATATGGCAAGTAAATACATGAAAATCTATAACGAAATAGTGTCAGAAATACAAAATGGAAATATTGAGCCCCGTTCAATGCTTAAATCGGAAAGTGAACTGATGCAGGAGTATAGTGTATCCAGGGATACCGTAAGGAAGGCTTTGAACTTGCTTGAGAGGGATGGATACATTCAAAGGCTTCAGGGCAAGGGCTCAATCGTCCTTGATATAAACAAATTTGACTTTCCTGTTTCAGGGCTTACAAGCTTTAAGGAACTATCTGAAAGGATGGGTGGAAGGACAAGAACATATGTAAAGGAGCTTGCTCTTGTTAAGCCCAATGATTTTCTAATGAAACACCTTAATGTATCTAAGGACGATGAAGTTTGGAAGGTTGTTAGGGTAAGGGAAATAGGTGGTAAGAAAATCATACTGGATAAAGATTATTTTAACAGGAAGTTTGTACCTGCGCTTACCCGGGAAATATGTGAAGACTCAATATATGAATACATTGAAAATAAACTGGGGCTTAAAATTGGATATGCAAAAAAAGTAATAACTGTACAGAAAGCTTCGGAAGAGGATATTAAATATCTTGACTTTGATAAGTTCGACATGATCGTAGTTGTAAAAAACTATGTTTATCTTGAGGATACAACTTTATTCCAGTATACCGAATCAAGGCACAGGCCGGACAAATTCAGGTTTGTGGATTTTGCAAGAAGAAGCAGGTAAAAGTACCAGCACTTGGAGATAGGGAAGATAAGTAGTTTAATCCCATGTGCTAGTACTTTTTTCGTTTCCAAATAACATGGACAATTATATTCCCATTAATTATTTGGAGCCTTAGAACTTCTTTGCTAAGCGTACTGATGAATGAAATATATTTTTTACCGCAGCATCGATCTGTAGGTATTTTCTGATTTTATTCCAATGGGCTTTTCAGAGTAGTACAACGGATTAAATTAATCATTGCATATTTATTATATAAATGTTATACTTGGTTAGTGCCTGTGAGAAAAGTTCTGTTAACCCCATGAGAATAATTCTTATGGGGTTTTTATCTATAGATTTTTCATTTACTAGCCTGGTGATGAAAATATATAAATCTAGAAATACTATTAAAGAGATTAGTTTTTGGAGGAAAGAAGTAGTATGGAAAACAAAAAATTCAGTGAATTAGGCCTTAATGAGAATATACTTAAGGCAATAGATGATATGGGCTTTGAGGAGCCTTCAAAAATTCAGGCAGAGGTCATACCTGTTCTTTTGGAAGGTTATGATGTTATAGGGCAAGCACAAACAGGAACCGGTAAGACGCTCGCCTTTGGAGCCCCTATTTTGAGTAAATTTGAAAGGTCTGAGGGAAAAATATTTGCTATAATACTGACTCCCACAAGGGAGCTGGCTGTTCAGGTAAACGATGAAATTAACCGTATAGCAAAATATACAAGGGTTAAGCTGCTTCCAGTGTATGGAGGACATCCTATTGAAAGGCAAATAAATGCCCTTAGAAAAGGAGTAGACATAATTGTAGGAACACCGGGAAGAGTTTTAGACCTTATAGGAAGAGGTATAATTGACCTGAGCAGCATAAAATTCCTTGTTCTTGATGAAGCAGATGAAATGCTTAATATGGGCTTTATAGATGATATAGAGGAGATAATCAATAACTGCAACAGTGACAGGCAGACCCTTCTATTTTCTGCAACGATGCCGGAGGAAATTAAAAAACTTGCTAAAAGATATATGAAGTCCGATACAAAGCATATATCCATAGTGAAGAACTCCATAACAGTGTCAACCGTAAAGCAGTATTATTATGAAGTTAAACAACAGGATAGATTCGAATCCCTTTGTAGAATACTGGATGTTGATGAGCCGTCTTTAGCTATTATTTTCTGCAAAACCAAAAAGGGAGTAGATGAACTTGTTGAAGCAATGCAGGCAAGAGGATATAACGTTGAAGGAATGCATGGTGATATGAGTCAAAACCAGAGGCTGAATACCCTAAGAAAATTCAGGGAAGGGAACCTTGAATTCTTAGTGGCCACCGATGTTGCAGCAAGGGGTATTGATGTTGAAAACGTGACACATGTAATAAACTATGACCTTCCACAGGATACTGAATCCTATGTTCACAGAATTGGAAGGACAGGAAGGGCAAATAGAGAAGGAGTAGCCTATACCCTTGTTACGCCAAGGGAATACAGGGCTTTAAAACAGATTGAAAGGGAGACAAAGGGAAGGATAAAAAGAAAGGAAATACCAACCATTGACGATATATTCCTTGCAAAGTACAGAAGCATGGTTGGAAGGATAAGAGAAACTCTGGAAGGCGAAAAATATAAGAGATTCGTGCCCCTGGCTGCAGAGCTTGATGAAGAATTCAACCTTGTGGATGTGGCAGCAGCCTTAATGAATATGGTGTATACTAAAGAGATTAGCTACGAGTATACTGAAAATATATTAGGTGGAACTTTGGAATATACAAGATTATTCTTAAACGTAGGACGAGTGGATAAGCTCAATCCAAAGCTGCTAATTCAATTTTTAAACGATAAAGCTCAAGTAGATAAGGATGATATAGGTGATATAGACATTCTTCAAAAGTTTACGTTTATGGATGTAACGGAGAAAGCAGCAAAATCTATATTGAAACACTGCAGGGGAAAAAAACTTATGGGAAGAAAGGTTAATATTGAAATATCAAAGAAAAAGTGACTTAATGAATAAACCCGGATTAGCAATCCGGGTTTTAAATTTAGGAAATTTAAAAAATGGGGGACAGTTCACAAAAGCTTTCTCAACCTGTATATTTTCCAAAAGCTCTGGCAATAATAGAAAAAATCAAGTAGTGTCTTATGTCAAGGGCTGCACGCATTAAAAGCACCGATTTAATTTATTACATCATTGTAAGGAGCAACGGAGGGGAGGGCCTATATTTCAAAGATATTTGGGAAAATTAAACTTGAAGAAATAATGAAAGGAGAAGGTATATGAACGAAGATATGGCTATGAATTTTCCAAAGTCATTTCCTGCCCAGAAGCAGGATAAACAGCCTGGAATTGAGGAAAATATGAACCCCAGGCCTGTATTTGACGACCCAAATTATGTAGCGTCTGATAAACTTTTAGGAAAGGTTGCATTAATTACCGGAGGAGATAGCGGTATAGGAAGAGCTGTGGCAGTTGCCTATGCCAAGGAGGGTGCAGATATAGCAATAGTTTATCTCGATGAGCATAAAGACGCTGAAGAAACAAAAAAGATTGTAGAAAGTGCCGGAAGAAAATGCCTCCTAATTCCTGGAGATATAGGGGATGAAAATTTCTGCAAAGATGCCATACAAAAGGTAATAAATGCATTTGGCAGGATTGATATACTTGTAAACAACGCTGCAGAGCAGCATCCTCAAAACAGCATAGAGGATATTACAGCTCAGCAACTTGAGAGGACATTTAAAACCAATTTTTTTGGTCCATTCTATCTTACAAAGGCAGCTATTCCACATTTAAAGCCAGGAAGCAGTATCATAAATACAACATCGATAACAGCATATAGGGGAGAAAAGCAGCTTATAGACTACTCATGCACAAAAGGAGCTTTAGCTACATTTACACGCTCAATGGCAAAGTCCCTAATAAATATGAATATAAGGGTAAATGCCGTGGCGCCAGGGCCCATATGGACTCCTCTCATACCTTCATCTTTTAGAGAGCAGGATGTTGCAAAGTTTGGAAGTACAAATCCCATGGGAAGGCCAGGTCAGCCCGTAGAGCTTGCAGGAGCATATGTGTTTTTAGCATCGGCTGATTCATCCTACGTAACTGGGCAGACAATTCATGTAAACGGCGGAGCCGAAGTGAACGTGTAAAGAAATTATGAACCGTTCCTTGGTTTGATAAATCTTTTTTCTGATATATAATAAACATATACATATTTAAGGAAGGTGGGCAGCACACATGAATAAAAAGGAACTTGGGGCTTTAAGAAAAGAATTTAAACAGGATACATATAAGCTTCAAATTAAGGAATTATATAGCGTGTATATCAAAAAAGACAGCGGCTCAGTTATACATACTGAATTTCATTATTTTGATCAACTTGATGAGGAAATGAAGGAATTGCATTTGAAAAACTTTAAAAAAGTTTTATCGGGCACCATAGATACAAAGCTTTTTGAGCTGGACTTTGAAAATACAGGTTATGAAAATCATACTCAGAGCATTTTATATAATGCCGTACAAAGTAATGATACGGAGGTCTTTATCCAGGAGACAAATAAAATAATTGAAAAGCTCATTGAGTGTTATAACTACGATACCGATATTGTAGCTACAATGATTAGAGCTGAATATATGATAAATGTAAATAAGAAAGCAGCAGAGTATGATGAAGGAAGAGACGATATCATGAAGGCCTTTGACTTTATGCTTTGTAGCTTAAACAAAATCGATGTTCCAAAGAAGGCCTTAAGATTTGACTTTAGGCATAGGGAATTTAGTGTTAGTTCCGTAAACGATGCCATCATCAATTTAAACTCCCCTGTATTGGGGTTTATGTTCCCTCTATTATCTGGTGGACAGGCTGATGTTAATAAAGTTTTATTCTATAACTCGAAGGTTAAGGAATTAAACAAAACATTTATTGAAGGTGTGTTAAACTGCTCGATAAAGATGGACGCTGAGGCGGAAAGGAATACCTTTACAACAATCCTTCAAACGGCAATTGGTGACACTATAAAGCCTGAGATTATTCAGGAAATCTATGAGAGAATAAACGAAGTGGCAGCATGCTGTGATGAAGAAGAAGGGGAAGTGCCGACGGTGGGGCTTAGGGAAATAAAGTTAATTCTTGAAAATATAGGTGTTGGAAATAGCAATGAGCTTGAAAGGGCATTTGAAACCTATGCGGAGAAAGAATATAATTTTAAAGTACAAAACGTAGTGCCTGATTTTAACTCAAAATCGATTAAAATAGAGAGTGAAAGCGCAAATATTACAGTTACGCCAAAGGATTTAAACACCATAAGACAGATAAAGGATAAGAGAGGAAGGAAATGCCTGCTTATTGAGCTTACAGAGGATATTGTAATAGACGGCTTCAGACTGGAAACAGTGGAAGAAGAGATATAATTTAATAGAAACAAAAGCACCATCTAAACCCATTAATTTGATGGTGCTTTTTGTTTTTTTGTTGTTCTCTTCTTAGTTATATTTTTAACTAATTATATAATAAGAATATTTAATATATAAAAATAATAAATAATAGAAGAAATATTTTTAAAATATTAAAGGGAGGTGTAACTGGCGTTCAAGGTTTGAATGGCCGGGATAGCGTGGGTAAAACATTAATCATTTCACCTGAAAAGTGTACAGGCTGTAGAACCTGCGAAGTGGCTTGTTCATTTAGGAAAACCGACTCCTTTAACCCACAAAATTCAGCAGTTACAGTTTACCAGTATGATGAAGCTGCAATATCCATACCTGTTATGTGTATGCAGTGTGAAGACCCTAAGTGTATGAAGGTTTGTACAACGGGAGCCATCTATAAGGATGAAAATGACACGGTTCTCATCGACAGGAAAAAGTGCATAGGATGCAAGCTGTGTATAATTGCATGTCACTTTGGGAATATAAGCTACAATTATGAGCAGAAAACTTTAGTTAAATGTGATCTCTGCGGAGGAGACCCACAATGTGCAAAACTCTGCCCATCGGGTACAATACAGTTTAAGGAGGCTACTTCAGCACAGCTTAGTAAGAAGAAGGCACTTGCTGAAAAGTTCAAGTCCCTGCTTGAGGAGGTGGAAAAATGATGTTTGGATGGACAGGTAAACTCATTCGAGTTAACTTAACTGATGGAACAGTTAAGACTGAAGATTTGAATCAGGAGGATGCAAAACTCTACCTTGGCGCAAGGGGGCTTGGGACAAAGATATGGATGAACGAAGTAGATCCTAAAGTTGATCCTTTTAGTCCGGAAAATAAGCTCATTTTCATGACGGGACCACTAACAGGGACCATAGGTCCATCTGCAGGAAGATATGAGGTTGTAACAAAGGCACCTCTTACGGGAACGATAGGAGCTTCAAATTCAGGTGGACATTTTGGACCTGAGCTTAAGTTTGCAGGATATGATGGAATTATTTTTGAAGGTAAGTCTGAGACTCCTGTTTATTTGTATATAAATGACGACAAAATTGAACTTAGAAGCGCAGAGCATCTCTGGGGTAAAAAGGTTCCCGAAACAACGGATGAACTTCTATCCGAAACGGATCCGGGGGCAAGAGTTGCGTGCATTGGGCCTGCTGGAGAGAAACTTGTTCTATATGCAACGGTAATGAATGATAAACACAGAGCAGCGGGAAGGTCGGGACTTGGCGCTGTAATGGGTTCAAAAAAATTAAAGGCTGTCGTTGTTAAGGGATCACGTTCCGTTAAAGTAGCAGAACCTAAAAAATTTATTGACGTCTGCATTGATGCAAGAATGAAGATTAAAAATCACCCTGTAACAGGCACAGGACTCCCAACCTATGGAACTCAGGTACTTATAAATGTAATAAATCAATCTGGTGCACTTCCAACCAGAAACTGGAGGGATGGAGGTGTCTTTGAAAATGCCGAAGATATCAGCGGTGAGGCACTGGCTGAGAAATATCTGGTTAAAAATAAAGGATGCTTTGCCTGCTCTATTGGATGTGGTAGAGTTACAAAAATTAAAGATGGAAAATTCAAGGGATTTGGAGAGGGACCTGAGTATGAGGCAGGCTGGGCACTTGGAGCAGACTGTGGGATTAAGGATCTTGCAGCAGTTTCTAAAGCTAACTTCATATCCAACGAATACGGGTTTGACCCGATAACGCTTGGCTCAACTATCGCATGTGCCATGGAGCTTTTTGAAAAAGGTATAATCACTAAGGAAGAAGTAGGAAGGAGTTTGTACTTTGGAGATGCTGAGGCAATAGTGGAACTTGCGGAAAAGGTGGGTACAAGGGAAGGTTTTGGTGATATTCTTGCAGAGGGTTCCTATAGAATGGCAGAGAGGTATGGGCATCCTGAACTTTCAATGTCAGTTAAGAAACAGGAGATGCCTGCATATGATGGCCGCGGAGTTCAAGGAATGGCCCTCGAGTATGCAACATCAAACCGAGGTGGATGCCATGTTAGAGGTTATATGACATCTCCTGAAATACTTGGTGTTCCTGAAAAACTTGATCCATTGGTAACTGAGGATAAGCCTCAATGGCTAAAGATATTCCAGGACCTAACGGCAGTTGTGGACTCTTCAGGAATATGCCTGTTTACTACCTTTGCCCTTGGACTTCCCGAAATTTCATCTATGATTAGAACTGCATTAGGCTGGGATTGTCCGGACGAAGAGATTTTAAGAATCGGCGAAAGGATATGGAATCTGGAGAGGGTATTCAACCTTAAGGCAGGGTTTACAAAGGAAGATGATACGCTTCCTCCAAGGCTTTTAAAGGAAGCACTTCCAGAAGGCCCTGCTAAGGGAAAGGTAGCTGAGCTTGATAAAATGCTTGGCGAATACTACAGGGTAAGAGGATGGGACGAAAATGGAGTTCCGACAGAAGAGAAACTAAAGGAACTGTCAATTAGTTTTTAATGTGGAAACAAATGGCCTTGTTGGGGCTGGCCTCTGTGCCAGCCCGAAGATACTTATGTTTTAAACTCTTCAGGATATCAACAAATGGCGTTATCCAATAATATTAATATTTAGAGGTATTGTTTATGAAAGTAAAATTCTTTGCGTATTTGAGGGATTATACTAAGGCTAAAGAAATTGAATTAGAATACTGCAGTACAGTAGATGAACTTTTACATAGACTCTGCGACAGATATGGCGATGAAATCAGAAGGAAGTTATTTAATGGCAGTGAGCTTAGCAATGAAATAATTATACTGATTAATGGAAGACATATCGCTCACTTGGAGGGAAGAAATACAATTCTTAAGGAAGATGATGTAATATCGATTTTTCCCGTGGTGGCAGGAGGTTAACAATCAATTCTTAATAGAAGGTGATAATAGATTATGTATGCACCTGAAATAAAAGACAATCTTTTTATTGCCAAGAAAATAATTGAAAAATATCCCAGGGAGCAGAGATATAGCCTCGCCGTTCTTCAGGACATTCAAAGGGAGTATAGTTATATACCAAGGGAGTGCCTGAAAATGATTTCAGAACATTTGAGGGTTCCAGTAAGTAAACTTTACAGCATGGCAACGTTTTATAAAGCCTTAAGTTTAGTGCCAAAGGGTGAAAATGTAATAACGGTATGTGATGGAACTGCATGTCATGTCAGATCATCAATGGTTTTAATTGATGAAATTGAAAAATGTTTAAATATAAGGCCGGGGCAGACAACAGAGGATGGAAAGTTTTCACTTCAAACTGTAAACTGCCTTGGATCCTGTGCAATTGCGCCCGTTATGATGGTTAATGATAAATATTATGGTAAAGTTACGCCAAATACGTTAAGGGAGATTCTTAAGAATTATGGGGGCGTCGAAAATGAGTGATGGCTTTAATAGGAAGAGAAGAATTTTAGTGTGCTGCGGAACAGGATGCCTTGCCAATAACAGCATGAATGTATTAAGCGAAATAAAGAAGGAGATTGATAAGGCAGGCGCTGATGTTTCAGTTGAAACGGTTGTAAAGTCTACGGGCTGCAACGGTCTCTGTGAGAAGGGGCCTGTTGTTAAGATTGAGCCTGATGACATATCCTATTTTAGGGTTAAGGTAGAGGATGCAGGGGAAATAGTCGAAAAGACAATATTAAAGGGAGAAGTTATTGACAGGCTTTTATATTTTGATTTTTCACTAAAAAAAAGAGTAAAAACCCATAAGGAGAGTGAATTTTACAGAAGACAGATGAAGCTTGCCCTTAGAAATATAGGCGAAATCGATCCCGTCAGCATAGAAGATTACATAGAAAGAGGAGGATACAGAGCCCTTAAAAAAGCACTCTTTGAAATGAAAAGAAGTGATATAATTCCAGAGGTTATAAAATCCGGCCTTAGAGGCAGGGGAGGGGCAGGTTTTCCAACAGGGATAAAGTGGAAGCAGTGCGATAGTGTTAAAGCCTTTCCAAAGTATGTCATTTGTAATGGAGATGAGGGTGATCCTGGTGCTTTTATGGACAGAAGTATAATGGAGGGTGATCCTCACAGCATAATAGAGGGGATGATCATTGCAGCCTATGCAGTTGGTGCTGAAGAGGGTTTTGCATATATCAGGGACGAGTATTCCCTTGCCATAAAAAACATGTCAAAGGCCATGGAAGAAGCAAGAAAATGCGGATATCTTGGAGAAAATATTTTGGGAAGTGGATTTAGTTTTGATATCCAAATAGTAAGGGGCGGGGGAGCATTTGTATGTGGAGAATCCACAGCCCTTATGGCGTCAATCGAAGGTAAGATTGGTGAGCCAAGGGCAAAATATATTCATTCAACTGAAAAAGGTTTATGGGGACAGCCTACCATATTGAACAACGTAGAAACATGGGTGAATATTCCTCTGATAATAGATAAAGGTGGAGAATGGTACAGCACTGTCGGTACCGAAAGGAGCAAGGGTACAAAGGTATTTTCTTTAGTAGGAAAGGTTAAAAATACAGGGCTTGTGGAGGTGCCTATGGGTACTACCCTCAGGGAGCTTATATTTGACATAGGCGGAGGGATAATAGGAAATAAAAAATTCAAGGCCGTTCAAATTGGAGGTCCTTCAGGGGGATGCATTCCTGAGGAGCTTTTAGACCTTGAAGTTGATTTTGAATCCCTTAAAAAAGCCGACTCCATGATGGGATCCGGAGGAGTAATCGTTATGGATGAAAGGACGTGCATGGTGGATGTGGCAAGGTATTATTTAGGCTTCCTTTCAGAGGAATCCTGCGGTAAATGCGTGCCCTGCAGGGAAGGGATAAAGAGGATGCTTGAAATATTGAACGATATATGTGAGGGAAGGGGAGAAAGGGAGGACATAGACAGGCTTATTGAAATATCGGAAATGGTAAGTGAGGCTTCTCTGTGTGGCCTTGGAAAATCCTCACCTAATCCTGTTATTACAACTATTAAATATTTTAAGGATGAGTATCTTGAGCATATAGTTAATAAAAGATGCTCTGCCGGAGTATGTAAAAATCTTACTGAATTTATTATTGATGAAAATAGATGTACAGGCTGTGATGTATGCAGAAGGAATTGCCCAGGGGGTGCAATATCAGGGGAACTTAAAAAGAGTCATTCCATAAACCAACTAAGGTGCATTAAATGTGGAAACTGCATGGATGTTTGCAGATTCAATGCGATTAAGGTCGGACAGGGGGTGGCATTGTGAAGGTTTTTATAGATGGAAAGCCATGTGAGGCAGAGTATGGAGAATATATTCTTGATGTTGCAAAGAGGAACGGGATACATATACCAACACTGTGCCACAGCGATGCTCTTTCGGGTATAGGAAGCTGCAGACTCTGCATCGTCGAAGTGGTTGAGGGAAGCAGAAGAATGGTTGTTACTTCATGTTTATATCCTATTACAAGGGAAATAGAAGTTTTTACATCTACTGAGAAAATCAAAAAAATGAGAAAAACCATTATTATGCTTCTTTCATCAAGAGTACCACAAAATGATTATATAAAGAGGTTGAGGGAAGAATATGGAGTTAAGCCGACTTCAAGGTTTAAAGGAGATAATAATGAGCAGTGTATTCTCTGCGGTCTGTGCGTTAAGGCCTGTGAGGCCATCGGAACAAACGCCATAGCTGCTGTAAACAGGGGAATAACTAAAAAAATATCTACTCCATATGATGAAGTATCTGAGGACTGCATAGGGTGCGGTGCCTGTGCGCAGGTTTGTCCAACAGGAGCAATAGGGATGTATCAAGAGGAAGGAAAAAGAACTATATGGGGAAGGACATTTGAACTATTAAAATGTGAGCAATGTGGAAAATATTACGCCACCAGGGAACAGCTTAAACATTCAATCGATAAACTTGATGGTAAAAAAGAAATGCTCTGTGATAGATGTAAAAAGAAGGCTGTAGCGGCAAGTTTTAAAACTATATATGAGGATATGAATTTATAATTTTTTATTAACTCAACAATAAAAAAGGCAAACAAACTTAGCGTGTAGATTAAATAGTTATTGGTGTTTGTGGATATTTTTTTCGAAGAGAAACAGTATTGCTGGAAATATATCATAAAGTTAGATATTTAAAAGTGGCTGAATATAAATTCAGCCACTTTTCTTTGAAGATAAATGGAATAGCCATGAATTTAAAATGTTAAAAAACATGATTAATTGTTGAGCAGTTAGCTGAATTGTTTATTTATAAAAAACAAGAAAAATGCAATAAAATAAAATATAATTGCAAAAATGTTATCTTTTAAAAATAAAGCTATTTTAAATTTGTCGAATCTCAAAGAATAAATGTAAAGGTTTAATTGCATAAAAAGTGAGTTATACGTTGAAAAATGTAGAAAAAACGCAATAATTATATATAAAAAATTTAAAAATAATGCTTGCAAGTTATAAAAGAAAGTATTACAATTGATTCTAAATTAAATAATTAAATTACATAACTTGCAAATTGAAGAATTTTATTGCCTTATATTGCATAAGTATAAAATTATATTAATATTAGAATTTATACGGGAGGGGTGGTAAATTGGTTAAGTACATCTTTAAAAGGTTAATTCAATTGATCCCGGTGTTAATAGGCGTTTCCATTGCAGTTTTTTTAATGATCTATTTAATACCAGGAAATGCGGCAGAAATTATAGCCGGGCCTACGGCGACGAAGGAGGAGATTCAAAACATTACAGTCAAGCTTGGTCTTGATAAGCCTGCATACATTCAGTATTTAAAATATATGAGTGGAGTTTTAAAGGGAGATTTAGGGTATTCCTTCCAAACAGGGCAGGCTGTATCGAAGGCCATTGCTGTAAGGTATGTAAATACATTAAGTCTTGCAATATTTAGTGCGCTCATATCTATAATACTGGGTGTTACAACAGGAATTATTGCAGCTGCAAAACGAAATTCATGGTTTGACAGGTTGTGTATGGGTATATCTACCTTTGGGATATCGGCTCCAAGCTTCTGGATTGGACTTTTACTTATAGTGGTGTTTGGCGTAAAGTTAAAGCTATTGCCCATATCAGGCTTTAATGGAAAGATATGGACAGCAGATGGATTTATTCATTTATTAATGCCTGCTATAACTCTTGGGTTTGGTTCGTCAGCAATGATATCAAGAATGACACGTTCATCACTGCTTGAAATAATTCATCAGGATTATATACAAACAGCCAGAGCAAAGGGTGTAAAGGAAAAGATTGTTATATTGAAACATGCACTAAAGAATGCGCTAATACCAATAATCACAATAGTTGGTATAAACTTTGGAGGTCTTTTAGGCGGTGCGGTTGTAGTTGAATCCGTATTCGCAATAAACGGCATTGGAAGGCTTATGGTTCAAGCTATAAGTGCCAGAGATTTCCCGATGATACAGGGGTCGGTACTTATGGTAGCCTTTACATTTGTGATAATAAACCTGATTGTGGATATTTTATATGCAGCTATAGATCCAAGAATTCAATATAACTAAGGAGGGAGCAAGATGGCTGAAAGTATCAGTGCACTAAAAAATGGTGAAGTGGAAATTGAATATAAAAAAAGCAGCCAGATAAAAGAAATCTGGAGAAGGCTAAAAAGAAACAGAACAGCTGTGGTGGGCTTGTTTATAATTTCTTTCATAGCAATAATAGCTTTACTTGCTCCTGTGATATCACCCTATAATCCATATGAACAAAATCTCAATCAAAGGCTCTTAGGTATTGGAGCCAGGGGGCATATACTTGGAACTGACGAATACGGAAGAGATTTACTCAGCAGGCTTATATACGGTGCAAGGCTTTCACTCATAGTTGGATTCTGTTCAGTAGCCTTCGGACTGGTCTTTGGAGTTCTTCTTGGACTGCTTTCGGGATATTATAAAAGGCTTGACGGTATAATAATGCGAATCATAGATATACTACTTGCTTTTCCAGGTGTACTACTGGCTCTTGCAATAGTTTCAATACTTGGAACTGGTATTGTAAATGTTATTATTGCAGTTGGAATATGGTCAATCCCAACCATTGCAAGGGTTGTAAGAGGAACAGTGCTTTATATAAAGGAAATGGATTATGTTACTGCTGCAAAGGCCCTTGGCGAGTCGGACTTTATGATACTTTTTAGGGAAATACTACCAAACTGTATATCCTCAATCGTTGTTTACTCTACAATGAGGCTTGCAACAGCAATTCTTTCTGCAGCTACCCTGAGCTTTTTAGGACTTGGGGCACAGCCTCCTGTAGCTGAATGGGGGGCTATGGCATCAACAGGAAGAAATTTTATATTTCAGGCACCTCATTTAACCCTTCTTCCGGGATTTGCCATAATACTGATAGTTTATGGATTTAACTCCCTGGGAGATGGATTAAGGGATGCACTTGATCCAAACTTGAAAAACGTTTAAATCAATCAAATAAAGGGGGATGTAATAAATGAAAAAGAATTTTCTAAGTAAAACTATATCTATATTTTTAGTTGCAGTAATTACTGCAGCATTGTTTGCAGGCTGTGGTTCCGAAACGAGTAAAAACTCAAGTTCAGCGCCGCAGAAGATAACTTATGTTTCTATGACTGACGCAGTTGGATTATCGCCAATTCTTACAAATGATTCAGCTTCAAGTGCTGTGATAAGAACTGTTTATGAGACCCTCTTTATGAGAGATCCAAAGACAGGAGAAATAAAGCCACTTCTTGCAGAAGGATATGAAAATCCTGATCCAAATACCTGGATTATAAAGCTTAAGAAGAATATTAAATTCCAGGATGGAACGCCTTTTAATTCAGAAGCTGTTAAATATACCTTTGAAAAAATTTTAGATCCTAAAACAGCATCACCAAGAGCCAGTCTGTTAAAATCAGTGGATAAAATAGAGACGCCTGATGAATATACCGTTGTACTTCATACTAAAACACCCTATGGAATAATGCTTACAGCCCTGGCTCATGACAATCTTTCGATTGTAAGTCCTAAGGCTGATAAAGCTGGAGATATAAATAAGAATGCTAAAGGAGCGGGAACAGGTCCATATATATTCGAGGAATGGGTTCCAGGAGATCATATAACCGTTGTTAAAAATAAGGATTACTGGGGTGGAGCTCCAAAGATTGATAGTATAACCTTTAAGGTGGTCCCAGAAATGGCTACAGCAGTTTCAATGGTGGAAACAGGGGAAGCTGATATGCTTGTTGGCATACCACCTGAACATCTAGAGAGGCTTAAGAACAATGCTGATGTTGAAGTAACTCAATTACAGGGAAATTCAGTAACATATCTGGGTTTTAACTTTGAAAAGAAGCCCTTTGATAACTTAAAGGTTAGACAGGCGATTGAGCATGCAATAAACAGAGATGAATATATATCAACATTAAACGGGCTTGGAATAAGGTCTAATGGTATAATAGGGCCAAAACTGATAGGTTACAATAGTGAAATAGAAAGTCATGGATATAAATATGATGTGGAAAAGGCTAAGGCTCTTTTAGCAGAGGCAGGTTATCCCTCTGGATTTAAGGCAACATTAACCTACGGAAATACAGATACCTATAATAAGATTGCTCCATTCATACAGGCACAGCTTAAGAAGATAAACATAGATGTAACCTTGAATCCTATGGATTGGGCAGCGTACCTTTCCTATGCAAAGAGCGGCAAAGCAGAGATGTACCTTGGCGGATGGTCAAACGTTACTGGAGATGGTGAAGAACTCCTATATCCACAATTCTTCTCAGGCAATATAGGAGCATCAAACTATGCGAGATACAATAACCCTGAAGCCGATGCGCTTATATTAAAGACCAGAGAAACTATAGACCAGAATCAGAGAGTTGAATACCTGAGACAGGCAAACATAAAGTTTACAGATGATGTGCTCTGGGTACCATTGTATCATGGAGTTGTAACTATGGCTGTTAGAAAGAATTTAAAGGGAATAGAGCTTGAATCCAACGGAGAATTTAGATTCAACAAGGCATATAAAGAATAGGTGATGTTATGAATAGAGAAATATTATTGGAAGTTAATGATTTAAAAACTTACTTTTATACAGTGGATGGAGTGGTTCCGGCGGTAGACGGAGTGAGCTTTACAATATCTAAAGGAGAAACGTTGGGAATTGTAGGTGAGTCAGGCAGTGGCAAAAGTGTCACTGCCCGTTCAATAATGAGGCTCATACCAAATCCTCCAGGGAAAATCGTATCGGGTTCTATAAAATTTAAAGATGAAGAGCTTCTTACGAAGAAAGATAGTGAGATGAGAATGATAAGGGGCAGCAAGATAGGGATGATATTTCAGGATCCCATGACGTCATTAAATCCTCTCTTTACTGTAGGTGATCAAATAATTGAAGCCCTCTGCATCCATCAAAATATAGATAAAAAAGAAGCAAAGGAAAAGGCGATAGAGGCGTTGAGAATGGTAGGGATTCCATCGCCTGAAAAAAGGATAAATAACTATCCCCACCAGATGAGCGGTGGAATGAGGCAAAGGGTTATGATTGCTATGGCCTTAGTGTGCAGTCCGGATCTTCTTATAGCAGATGAACCAACTACTGCGCTGGACGTTACTATACAGGCACAAATTCTTGATCTTATTAAAGATATGAAAAATATGTTGAACATGTCGGTTATGATAATAACCCATGATCTGGGTGTTGTTGCAGATATTGCAGATAGCGTAATAGTCATGTATGCAGGAAAGATGATGGAATATGGAAGAGCTTTTGATATGTTTTCAAATCCACTACATCCATATACTAAGGGGCTATTAGATTCTATACCAACTCTTTCTATGGAAGGGGACAGGCTAAAGTCCATAGAAGGAAGCCTTCCAAATGTAACTCTGGATTATAAGGGCTGCAGATTTGCAGATAGATGCAGCGAAAGATGCGAAAAGTGTTTTGTGGAAGAACCTCCACTTATAAAAGTAAATGACAGTTACGTGAGATGTCACAAATATTTGAATAGGAGGTGACCAAATGAGCACTTCAAATGAAGTTTTGCTTGAAGTAAAGGATTTAAAAAAGTATTTTCCTGTTAAAAAGGGATTTATATCAAAAAAAGTAAATTATGTTAAAGCAGTTGATGGAGTTTCATTCACATTAAGAAAGGGCGAAACCCTGGGGCTTGTTGGTGAATCAGGATGTGGGAAGTCCACAACAGGAAGAACAATACTAAGGCTAATCGAACCTACAGATGGAATTATAAACTTTGATGGGGAAAATATTGTTTCTTTAAATAAGAAGGAATTGAGAAAAAAAAGAAAGGATATGCAGATAATATTTCAGGATCCATATTCTTCTTTAAATCCAAGGCTTACGGCCGGTGAAATAATTGGAAGAGCCATTGATGTTAACAACCTGGCAAAGGGGAAAGAAAGAGAAAGGAGAATTAATGAACTCCTCGATATTGTAGGACTTGGGGCAAGGTTTTATAATAGATATCCGAATGAATTTAGCGGTGGGCAAAGGCAGAGAATAGGAATTGCAAGGGCCCTTGCCTGTAACCCAAAGCTTATCGTGTGCGATGAGCCAATTTCAGCCCTTGATGTTTCAATTCAGGCTCAAATTATAAATCTTCTCCAGGATATTCAGGATGAGTTTCAACTGACATATCTATTTATCGCACACAATTTAGCAGTTGTAAAGCATATTAGCGATAATATAGCCGTCATGTATCTTGGAAAGATAGTCGAGATGGCAGACAAAAATGAATTGTTTGAAAATCCCCATCACCCATACACTAAGGCACTTTTATCCGCCATACTTTCACCTAACCCAAAAGATAAAAAGGAACGGATAAAGTTAGAGGGTGATGTGCCAAGTCCAATGAACATACCTAAAGGATGTAGATTTTATAATAGATGTCCAAATAAAAGTAAAATATGCAGCGAGGTTGAACCAGAATTAAAGGATATGGGAGGCGGCCATTTAACAGCCTGCCACAACATTTGATGGGAGCTGATTTTATGAATACAGAAGAAATAATGAAGTTAGCACTTGATATGGCTGGGTTTAATCATGTACCTGCTGATTCAGAAATTTATGTTAAAGGAGAGGGAATTAAAAAAATATTGTTTGGAGTAGATATTGACAGCTCAGACCTTTATTATGCAAAGGCAAATGGGTATGATGCGGTAATAGCACATCATCCACAGGCAAACATTATTGATTCATATAAGGTTTTTGAAGATCAGGTTGCTATTATGAAAAAGTTTGGCGTACCCGAAGAGGCAGCAAAAAAAGCCATAGAGGAAAAGATAGAGATGCTAAGAATAACTGCTGTTTCCAGAAACTATGATGATACAATATCTGTAGCAAGAATGCTTAATATGCCTTTTTTAAATATTCATCAGCCATTGGACGAAATAGGAAGAAGGTTGATGCAGGAGAAAGTCGATGAGGTATGTAAAAATGAAAATGCATTAGTGAAGGATGTTGTGAATGCTCTTAGCAGCTTTGAGGAAATGAAGGCAGCAAGAACTAGGGTTGAGGTACTTGTTGGAGATGAAAATGTCAGGGCGGGAAAAACCATTGTTGCCCATGGTGCTTACACAAATGGTGGATATGATGTTGCAAATACATGTTTTGAGTATGGAATAGATACAGTCGTTTATATTCACATTGGTTATCCTGATTATGTAAGGCTGAAGAAGGAGAATAAAGGGAATCTTATTATATCTGGGCACATAGCTGGCGATTCAGTAGGAATTAATCCCTTCATTGATAAGTTAAGGGAAAGGGGTGTTGAGGTAACCACCATCAAGGGAATTATAGGATGATAATAATGGCAATAGGGTCTAGATAATTCAGAGCTGAACTTTATTAGAAATATAGAAAAAATTAAGGTGTTAAACAAAAAATGGACGGTAAATTTTAACTTCCGTCCATTTTTTGTTTGATAAAATAAAATTTGCAGGATTTTTTGTTGAATTTTGCAAATCTATAGGGATTAAAATCTGGATAAAACATGCAAATATGTGAAGGATAATTAACTTAGATGTAGAATTATGGATAATGAGTTTACTATGAATTGACTTAAGGGGGATACTTTTAACTATGGATCAAAAGTTAAGCTTAAATTATGACTGCAGTTTCATTGAATATCTTTCCGATGGAATAATAATATTAAAGGGAGATAAGATCATCGGGATTAATAAAATTGCCCTTGAAAAGCTCGGGGGAGATAGGGAAAGCTATTTAAACCACGGAATACAGAAGTATATCAATGTTCCGGAGGAATTGATAGATAAAATCAAGACAGGAAGTATAGTGCCAAGTACGTCTTATAGTGGAAATCTACTTACATCTATGGGACTCCCTGTAAGCATTGAATATAATATTTCACGGCTTAATAATGATATGTATATACTTATAATGAACGATATTAATAATCATGGGATGCGACAGTTAGATTATGTGAACAATACAAAAAAGTATGAAAACAGTGAAAAGATATACAAATGGCTGCTTGGAGCTATTCCCGATGGGGTGTTAATTTGTGATAAAAATCTTAATATAACCTATGCAAACAATTCTGCAGCTGTAATTGTCGGGCAAAGGGATTACAAAGAGCTTATCGGGAGGAATTTGAAAGATATAATCAACATACATCCCGAATATAAGAATATTGTGGTACAAAGTATGAAGAGCCTTTTAAATGGTGAAAGCACAATGCCTTTCCTCGAGCAGAAACTTATAAAAAATAATGGAGAGGTGATAATTGTCGAAGTTGCTGGAATATCCTTTTGTGAATCTGGAAACACGAACGTAATGCTCATAGTGAGAAACATAACTGAAAGAAAACAAGCTGAACAGGAGCTTGTAGAGAGCAATGACAGATATGCAAAGTTGGTTGACATGTGCCCTGATGGGGTTTTCGTATTTGATGAGGAAAGAATAATATTTGCTAACCAGGCAGGTGCAAATATGTTAAATGCACCGTGCCCTGAAGCGGTTATAGGAAAAAAATTTATGGATTTCACACATCCTGATTTTAAGAGCATAGTGCAGAAAAGGGTGGATGAAATATATATTAATAACATTCATAAAAAAGCTCTGATACAAGACAAAATGATAGCCCTTGATGGAACAGTTAAGGACATTGAGATAACCAACATAGATTTCTATGATAAGGGTAAGAAACTTATATTGAATATGGTAAGGGATTTAACGGAACGCAGAAAGGCCGAGGAAAACAAAAGACAGCTTGAAGAAGCACTTGAATACGATAAGATAAGAACGGAATTTTTTTCAAATATATCCCATGAGTTTAAAACGCCACTTAATATAATACTTGGAGCCCTTCAGCTTATAGATTCCATGCATGGCAATAACACTGACTGTATCAGGTATCAAAGTTTTAGAAGATATTCCAGGATTATAAAACAGAACTGCTACAGGCTGTTAAGGCTTATTAATAATCTTATTGATATCACAAGGCTTGACGCAGGATTTTTACAGATAAAGCTTTCAAATCATGATATTGTAAGTGCTGTTGAGGATATTGTACTTTCTGTTGCGGAATATACAAAAAGTAAAGATATTACTCTTACATTTGATACAGATGTTGAAGAAAAGATTATGGCCTTTGACCCGGATAAAATAGAAAGGGTTATACTTAACCTTTTATCAAATGCTATAAAGTTCAATAAACCTGGGGGAAGTATAGATATTAATATGTACGATAAAGGGAACAAAGTGATTATTTCTATTAAGGATACTGGAATTGGCATCCCTGAAGATATGAAGGAAAAGATATTTGAAAGATTCAGGCGGGTTGATAATCTTTTTACCCGTTCAACTGAGGGGAGTGGGATAGGGCTTTCACTTGTAAAATCTTTGATAGAAGCCCATGGAGGCAATATAACTGTTCAAAGTGAACAGGAAATTGGAAGCGAATTTATAATCGAACTTCCAGTGAAGTTAGTATCAAGCGACGAAGCTGTTATAAATGATGAACAATTAAAGAGGCAGGTCAATGTTGAAAGGATAAATATAGAGTTCTCCGATATATACAGCTGATTTTTATGAAAAATTGACCTGAAAGAACATGAAGGGGCGGGGAAACATTCAGTGCCTGAGACTTTGGCACTGATTTTTCTTTCTCTTGCTCTTTTTTGTTCTCTATGTTATATAGTAAGTAAAAACGTTAGAAAACATAATTCAATTAAGGGGGATTATTGTGAGAAAATTGTTTGCAACGGACCTTGATGGGACACTGATAAAGCGTAAGTTAATGCCATATAATAATTATAGATACTTAAAGAAGTTAAGTAAGATGAAACACTGTCTGGCAGTGGCTACAGGGAGGGCCTATAACGAAGTTGGTTTTCTAAAGAGGATTTATAATATAAATGTGGATTATTATGTATTATTAAATGGCGCTTTAATTATGGACAATAAAAACAACGTATTAAAACATGAAAGTATACCTTTTGAAACAGTAGAAAGAATAATCAAAGAAAATTGTAATAGGAATTGGAAAGTGGTTTTTGAAACAGGTTTTACAACCATTGAATTAAGCAACAATGGACAAAGGAGCAGGCGGCGTGGAAGAAAAATTGTTGGCGATATAAAGGATGTAAAAAACGATAAAATATCTTTAATATCCCTATACTATGAAGAGGACAACATAAAATTTGTCGACGAAGTTTGTGAGAATATAAACAGGAAATATGGAGATAAGGTGGCTGCTTATAGAAATGTTAGATACATAGATGTCGTACCTGCAGGCTGCTCAAAGGGAAGCGGAATAAAATATGTAAAGAAAAAGGAGTCAATATTACATGAGAATACTTTTGCCATCGGTGATTCCTGGAATGATGTATCGATGTTTAAAGCAGTGTATCATTCCTTTACGCTAAAAAATGCAGAGAAGGAGCTGCATAAAAAGGCAAAATATGTAGTAGGTTCTGTAGGAGAATGTATTAAGGAGTATGTACTGAGCAGTGATTTATCTTAAGGGAAAGTATCCGAGAAAGAAATTTAGAATGGAATGTTTTGTTAAAATATTAGTATAAAAAGACTTTCGCTTAAATTTTAATCTGCAAAAGTTGAGAAATTGATGCTTTATACTGGGATTTTACATGATAAGAATAAAGAGTATAAAACTGTTTAAAGCTCTGCTTTGGATGGATAATATATAAATCTATTCTTTAAATTCATTTAGCGTATTAAAATATTTCCTTGCATATCGCTTAAAAAAATGTTATTATAATTAAGTAAATGAAACTTACATAGTTTCTTAGAAAGATTTAATATGATTACCAACTTTCCTCCTTACAGGAAGTAGTGTAAATCAGCTTTAAATCTTAAATTCTTGAAAAGGAGGAATGTTGAAATGGCAGATAAGACAATTGTTTGCAAGGATTGCGGTAAAGAATTCATCTTCACTGAAGGTGAACAGGCATTCTACAGGGAAAAGGGATTCGAGAATGAACCACAGAGATGTCCAGAATGCAGAAGAGCCAGAAAAGCTCAAAGAAGACAAAACGACGGCTTTAGAAGGTAATAGCTTTGTCAATTGAACCCTATAAGAATATATTCTTATAGGGTTTTTGTATGTTATTGTGAATTTCCATTTTTATCATGTTTATGAGGGTTTAAACTACCATTCCATTTTTCTATATCTTTTTTTATCTTTGATATAATTCTTTCACCTTCTTCCTTTGTGAGTTTCCCTTCAGAAACCATTTTGTTTATAGCCTCGGTCTTTGATTTTATGATAATTGATTTTACCTGTTCAGGTGAGAACCCCTTTTTCTCCTTTGCAAGATCAAACAGTGTTTTGCCGGACTTTTTTGCATCAGCAATATCCTTCTCAGTCAATCCTAATTCCTTTATCGATGCAACCCATCCATGGCCTTTATCACGACGACTTAAGGAACCATCCCACTTTTTAATTCTTTCCTTCATTTTCTCTATCGCAATTTTTCCCTGTTCCTGGGTAAGCTTTCCTTGGGACACATGTTTATTAATCAAATCAGTTTCGTTTTTAATCATCATCTCCCTAACCTGATCCGGTGTGTAACCCTTGGTTTTAGCAAGATCGAATAGGGTTTTATTGCTGGCACGGGCATTTTCTATATCATGTTTTGTTAAACCTAATTGATTAATGAGATTATCAAATGCTGCTCTTTGAGCTTCCTTTCTCTCCTTTTTTTCTTCAATTTTCTTTTTTGAGTTGTCTGTATTATCAGGAACCGGCTGCAGAACGGCAAAGGCCGTTGAACCAATTCCTATTATAAGAGTAAGGCTTAATACCAGTATCTTTTTTGAAATTTTCTTAAGCATATTAACGACCTCCCATATGATTTATATTTTTACTTACAATGTTAGGTTGCTCTTAAATGTGACAATATAGTGGCAAGATTGTGAATAAATTATGAATTGTATTAAATATAAAAAAGGAAAATAACAAAAATTTGTAATGTTGGAAAACTAATAAAATACTTGATATCCGTAAACTGGATTAACTCGTCTTGCTAGCTCTCTTGTAAATAAGCGAAGATAAAATAGTATATGAATTCACATTTTTTCAAATCCCAAGCCTTAGAACTTCTTTGCTAAGCGTGCTGGTGAATGAAATATATTTTTTATCGCAGCGGCGGTCTGTAGATATTTTCTATTTTTATTCAAATATACTTTTCAGCGCAGCACAATATGTTAAATTATATTCTTGATTTGTTGAAAATAATTTACTATATTTATAAGCAAGTACTTAAAGGAGGGGTAAAAATGAGCAATGAAAATAAAAAATATGAAACAGCAATATTTGCAGGAGGATGCTTCTGGTGCATGGTTTCTCCCTTTGATGTTTTAGATGGGATAGTAGAAGTTAAATCAGGATATACGGGTGGCCACAAGGAAAACCCAACATATAAAGAGGTTAAGTCACAAACCACAGGACATTATGAAGCGATAAGAATTATATATGATCCATCAATAATAAGCTATGAAAAGCTCCTCGATGTTTACTGGAGGCAAATAGATCCTATGGATGACGGAGGTCAGTTCCATGACAGAGGAGACTCCTACAGAACAGCTATCTTCTACACAACTGAAGAGCAGAGAATAAAGGCTGAAGAATCGAAAAAAGCACTTGAGGAATCAGGGAGATTTCCAGAGCCAATAGTTACAAAGATACTTCCGGCTTCAACATTTTATCTTGCAGAGGAATATCATCAGGATTTTTACAAGAAGAGCCCCGTTGAGTATAAAGCCGATAGAAAGATTTCAGGCAGGGATGAATTTATACAGAAATATTGGGGAGACGAGTATTACAGTATATATGAGAAGTAGAAGGCTTTTACACGTATAAAAAATAATCTTAATAAAATCCAGTATGCTATTGCAAATAGGTATAAATGCTTATTTGAAGCTATTGCATACTGGAATTTCTATTTATAAGTGTTTCAGGAGAATAACAAAAAATGTATTGACGCAGACTAACACTAACATCATATATGGTGCAGGACTCTGCCCACAATATTTCGGGATTTTATATGTACAACCTCATTACAATATATGCTTTGATAAGTTCAATGGAATTTGCTAAGCAGGGATATAAATGTTTTCATAATATTATGTTAATTCTGTGTTAGTATATTTATTAAAAGAGTCGAATGTGATAAAATTTTGTATAAATAGCCTTGGAAGGAGTGGGTTGAATGAGGGGGAATAAAGAGCATATATTAGAATTGATTGCCGAAACCTCCAGGGAGGGAAAAAAGGGTTTATCAGCAGGAGAAATTGCCCAAAGACTTAATATGCAGCGAAGCAATGTCAGTTCCATACTTAATGAATTGTACAGGCAGGGTTTAGTTCTTAAAATTAAAGGTAAACCGGTAATTTACACAACATACCCTTCTAAAAAAATTAGAGATCAATCTGTGAAGGAAAATGCCAACTTCGATATGCTTATAGGCAGTGATAAAAGTTTAAAAAAGTGCATACAACAAGCAAAGGCAGCAATTCTTTATCCCCCAAATGGGCTCCACACGCTTATTCTTGGGCCAAGCGGCGTTGGAAAAACTATGTTTGCAGAACTTATGTACAAGTTTGCAGTGGAAAATGGTATCTTCGAAATGGATGCACCCTTTATAGCCTTTAACTGTGCTGACTATGCAAATAATCCACAGCTTCTTATGTCTCATCTATTTGGAAGCAAGAAAGGAGCCTTTACCGGTGCTGATAAGGACAGGGAAGGGATAGTGGCAAAGGCGGATGGGGGAGTTCTTTTCCTCGATGAAGTCCATAGACTTCCACCGGAAGGCCAGGAAATGTTGTTTTATTTAATGGATAAAGGCATGTATACTCCTCTAGGAGATGAAAATAAAAAGAAGAGCAAAGTGCTTATAATATGTGCAACCACAGAGGATATTGACAACGTTCTTCTCACAACCTTTACAAGAAGAATACCTATGAGTATAAAGATACCCTCCCTTAATGAAAGGACATTATCTGAAAGGTTTGAACTTATATGTGAATTCTTTAAAATAGAGGCTGCCAGAATAGGAAAGGAAATATCGGTTTCAGCTAATACCATAAGGCAACTGCTTCTATACAATTGTCCTGGAAATGTTGGACAGCTAAAAAGCGATATTCAGCTGGGATGCGCCAATGCCTTCTTGAATTCAATATCAAAGAGAACTAAAAATATAGAGGTTCACTGTACTGATTTTGCACATCACGTAAACCAGGGCCTTTTGCTTTATAAAAACTATGCCCAGGAGGTAGACAAGTTTATCAATCAGGATGTAAAGCTGTGCTTTACTCCAAAAGGACAGCGAAACAGCATCAGGGAAGGTGACTACTCCTTACCTGATAATTTCTATGAAGAGATCGAAAAGAGAATGCAGGAACTCTACAGCAGAGGCATCGGTGAAAATGAAGTTAAGATGCTCATGGAATTTGACATTGAAAATCATTTTAAAAGATTTATTAGAAATTTTGAACAGGGCATAAGGAAGGAAGAACTGTCAAAGGTTGTAGACGAAGATATTATAGATATAGTGGAGAACTTTCTGAAGGTAGCGGGAAAAAAGCTTCAAAAGATATTTCCTACCAAAGTATTTTATGGATTGTCGCTGCATGTAAGTTCCAGCATTAAGAGGCTCAAAGAAAGTAAGAATATTGTAAACTATAATTTAAGCAATATAATGGAAAAAAATAAAAAAGAGTTTGAAGTAGCCAGGGAATTGGCTCTGGCACTTGAAAAAAGATACAAAATATCCATTCCAGATGATGATATTGGTTTTATGGCTATGTTTTTAGCAGTGGATGATACAGAAATGCAGCGTATGGAGAACAGGCCTATAATCGTTATAGCAATGCATGGAAGGTCAACGGCCTCATCCATGGCGGAGGTAGTGAATAAGTTAGTTGGAGCAAATAACGTATATGCCTATGATATGAGCCTTGACAAGAGCTCGCAGGTGGCGTATGAGGAGTTGAAGGAGCTTATAGTCAAGAAACATCAGGGGGCAGGAGTAATGCTGCTGGTGGATATGGGATCTTTAGGGGTATTCGGAGAGTTGATCAGCAAGGAAACAGAAATAGATATTAAGGTAGTTAATATGGTATCGACTCCTGTGGCGATTGAATGTTCCAGAAAGGCCGTTATAGATACGGATATTAACAAAATATATGATGATATCAGTTCTGCCATAAGTCAGTATACTCCTTATAATTCAGAGAAAATACTCCAATCATATAGAACAAATAGTGATAATGTTATAATTACTCTATGTACTACTGGAGAAGGAAGCGCAGTAAAGCTTAAAAATTATATAGAAAGCAGGCTCAATATAAATAGATATGGCATGCAGGTGCTTCCAATGTCCCTTAACAACAATGAGTTTACTTACAATATAATCAACAATCTTTCCAAGAAGAAAAATATTGTGGCTATCGTTGGAACGATAGATCCTAAAATTCCTGGCATACCATATATATCAACCAGTGAAGTATTTTCAGGGAATAATTGTGGAAAACTCGGATTTATAATAGATAAATTGTATAAAACTGAATATGAAGATGAAAAACACGATGATTATAATATATTTCTTGAAACTTTAAAAAGTGAGATTTCAAATATTGACCTTTCTAATTTTGAGAAGCTTTACAGAGAATTTTTAGTAAGACTCGAACAGAAGATTAATAAAAATATAGAATACGGTATATCCATAGGGCTTATGATGCATATGGGGTGTGCAATAAGCAGTATGGTGGAAGGAAAACAAACAGCAGCCTGTTATTCAAAGAACTTACTCAAGGAAAAGTATAACTTTGAGTTTAAGTGTATAAAAGAAAGCCTTGCTGATATTGAGAATTTTTATAATATAGATTTTAGTGATGATGAAGTATGTTTTATTATACAAAATATAATGGGTATATAAAAGTGGACAATGTGTATAAATTTTATAGGCTAGTACATTAAATGAGTTTAAAAGCATAGTTGTTTATGCTTAGGAGTGATAAGGCTGAATATATATATCAGCTTTATCACTCCTTTATTTTTTCAGAATAGAAAACTAATGTTGGAATATATTGATTGCTGTATATCGTGATATTATAAAATTTAATAAACTTCAAGAACTATATTTATACTCATTGGGCTTGCAGATTTAAAATAAAGTTTATGTGTATAACGATGTGTTTATGTTTATGGATAAATTCTTTATATGTATATAATGTGTATAAGTTTATTCGCTACTACACAGAAAATATCTGAAAATATGGCCTTTTTTGACTTATTAAAAATTTGGCATGATATTTGCACTATATATCAATGAAACAGAAATTAAATTTAATCTAGATGGAGGAATGGATATGTCAGAATCTATAAAGGAAACTATAAGTGAGGAGATAATCTTTCAGCTTATTTCCTATTCTGGAGATGCAAGAAGTCTTATATATGAAGCCTTTAATCTTGTTGCACAGGGGAAATGTGAAGAAGCTGAAGAAGTATTAAACAGGGCTGATGAATCAATAATAAAGGCTCACAACTTGCAAACAAAGCTAATTCAGGATGAAGCTTCAGGTAAGGTGCATGAAATAAATCTTTTAGCTTTACACTCACAGGATCATCTGATGACAACTCTTTTAGCAAAAGAGATTATGGGATATATGATATCCATGCAAAAACAAATAAACGGATTAAAGGAAAATTAAAATAAAAATATGAAAGTTAAAATAGAATTGAAATAAAGGATGTTCAAGGCAGCATAATATCTAATTTGGGTACAAGTTAGGTTTGTAGTGGATGGTTAGAGAAAATATATGTCATAACCTATGTAAGGAGGTGGTGGATTAAGCAGTTCCCTGAGAAAAACAGAAAGCTTTGCTATTAAATCAGCTAAAAGCAGCCTATTGGAAATGTAGATACAGAGGAAAAATTATACTGTATGAAACTAAATTTTACAGGGAGGGTTTGTAATGATAACTATTAGATTGTTCTGCTCCGCAGGAATGTCAACCAGCATGCTCATTAACAAAATCGAGGCAGCAGCTAAGAAGAAGGGACTTGAAGTTTCAGTAGATGCATTTCCCGAGGCTGAAATGCCAAAGAAATTGGATGGTGTAGATGTAGTTTTACTTGGACCTCAAGTTAAGTTTGCGCTGCCAAAGGCTAAAAAGCTTTGTGATGAAAGAAATATACCGGTAGATGTTATTAGCCCGGTGGACTATGGAATGATGAATGGCGAAAAAGTTCTTGATCAGGCATTAAGATTAATCAAAAAATAAAAAGCAAAAGGAGGAAGGATTATTATGAGTAAATTAATGGACAGCATGGAAAGCAAATTAATGCCTTTAGCCAGCAAAATAGCTTCCAACAGGTATTTGGGTGCTATACGTGATGGCTTTATGCTTGCAATGCCGCTGCTTATAATTGGCGCAATTTTCCTGCTTATAGCCAACTTCCCAATTCCAGGTTATTCAGACTTCATGGCAGGAATCTTTGGCAGCAATTGGAGTTCATTCTTTATGAAGCCATTTGATGCCACGATGAATATTATGACTATATTCGTCGTTTTTGGTATAGCCTATAACCTTGCACGTCATTATGAACTTGAAGGAGCAAGTACTGGAGCTATTGCACTTGTTGCATTTCTTGTGCTTACACCTTTCACACTTAAGTTTACACCCGAAGGAAGCAAAGAAGTATTCTTAGTTGGAGGCAACATTCCAATGGAATGGATCGGCTCCAAGGGGTTATTCGTTGGTATCCTTACAGCTATATTCTCAACGGAAATTGTTAGGTTTGTTGTTAAGAGAGGCTGGGTTATAAAGATGCCAGATGGCGTTCCACCAGCAGTTTCAAAGTCATTCTCAGCTTTAATACCAGCAGCTGTAACTATTATCATATTTAACTTTGTAAGGTTATTATTTTCATGGACTTCATACGAAACTATACATGGATTTATCTATACAATACTTCAGAAACCATTAACTGCACTGGGGGATTCACTAGGTGCAACACTTATAGCAAACTTATTCATAGGCCTCTTTTGGGTATTTGGTATCCACGGTGCAAACGTTGTTGGGTCAGTTATGAGCCCAATATGGCTTGCTCTTTCAGCTGAAAACCTTGCGGCTTACCAGGCAGGTAAGGAATTGCCGCACATAATTACTTCACAGTTCCAAGAGCTGTACCTCCAACTTGGTGGTTCAGGTTCAACGCTTTCACTCTGTATCGCCATGATAGTTCTTGGTAAGTCACAGCAAATTAAGAAGCTTGGTAAACTTGCTATATTTCCAGGGTTATTTAACATAAACGAACCAATTACATTTGGCCTTCCAGTGGTTCTTAACCCTGTGATGATGGTTCCATTTATCCTTACACCTATGATTCTAGCAGTTATATGCTATGTGGCAATTGCTATAGGGCTTGTTCCACCTCCATCAGGAGTATTAGTTCCATGGACAACACCTCCAATAATAGGTGGATTCCTTATAGCAGGTATAAGAGGAGCCTTATTGCAGATAGTTGAACTGGTTGTAGCATTTTTAATCTATTATCCATTCCTGAGAGTTGTAGATAATCAGTATTATGCTCAGGAAAAGCAGGAAGAAGCAGCAGGTGTTTCGATTTAATTAGATTAAAGACTTGTTTTCATGCGGCTGCCAGATGAGCATTCGCATGAATCTTTATAAAATATAGTGTGACTGATAATAAATCCGCCGTGTTTAACACGGCGGATTTAAATTTTTCCTGGGTTTAAAATCCTTCGAGATCCCTTATTTTAATTTGTCTTGTGTGAAGTGTATGGCTCCACTCTCTGTTATTTTTATTAATGATTCCCTGTATGCTTATCGGTATCCAGGTTAATGTATAGAGGCCATAGAGTAGATACCATATAAATTCCTTCATTGATTTTCTGCCATTTAGTATGCCTGCTAGAATTATACAAAATAACAAATAGCTAATTTGTATTATTATGAAAAGCTTTCTATCTATCTGCATCCTGGAGATTATGTCCAGTACAAAAACATTTGCGGAATATAGGCCGAATACTAAAAGGAGGCGTTTCTTGAGCTTCTTTTCCAGCACCATAACAAAGGGAGTAAACAGAAACTGAAATATTCCATAGGACTTCCACAGTGCAGGAGTAAATAGGCTGGACATAACAAAAATGTTTGCACTTAATTTTCCATCGCCTTTCAGGTATGATAGCAAAATGGAAAGGCCAAGGGCAGCGAATACAAAGGGCTGTAGTATATATAAAGCACAGTCAAATGCAGCAAAATTTCTTTCCTTAAGTGACTTGGCTATTAGTTTAAAGAAATATCTTGTGGCAACATCTGAATACCCCTGCATCCACCTTTTTCTCTGATTCCAGGACTGCTTTAATGTTAAAGGCTTCTCATCGTAAACAACAGCATTATGGGCCCAACCGACCTTCTCGCCGTTTAATACAATTTTGCAGGTAAATTCCAAATCCTCTGTAAGGCAGGTAGCTCCCCAGCCAATGCTTTTTAAAAGTTCGGCATCGACGCAAAAACCTGTACCTCCAAGCTGATTGCTGAGTCCCAGGTTTTGCCTTGAAATCTGAAATAGTCTGTTTGAACTCCAGAAAGCAATTGAGTAGCACTGGGTAATCCAGGAGTCGGAAGGATTTTTGCTGTCAAGATAACCCTGGACAACTTTATATCCCTGCTGAAACTTGTAGTTCATTTCATTTAGAAAGTTCTTTGATACCAGATTATCGGCATCAAACACGGCTATGACATTGTATTTTTTATCCATCTTAAATAATTTATTAAACATCCATTCAAGTGCATAACCCTTTCCGCTTTTCCTTCTGTTAAACCTTTCAAACACTATTGCTCCACTTTCTCTTGCTATAGCAGCTGTATTGTCTGTGCAGTTATCAGCGACAACATATATATCATAAAGTTCCTTAGGATAATCCAGTGATTTAAGGCTCTCTACTATTTGACCAACAACTAACTCCTCATTATGGGCGGCAACAACAAGCGCGAAAGATTTTTCAGGTTTATATTCAATCTTTTCATTTCTTTTATATAGGCCAAAAAAAGATATTATAAGGTAATATAGGGTAAGCATAAAAACTAATATTTGAAATATGGCAGTAACTATATAAATAAAACTCCCCATGTTCCCCTCCGTATAATAAAACCCATACAGGATTTATAACTTCATATGAAATTATACCAGAAAATGTTTTGATAGCCAAACAATAATATTAATGAATGGTTAAGAATTGCCTTGTTTTGGTAAAAAATTAACGGATTATAGAGAAGTTCTGGTTTATTTCAAAGAATATAAACAAATCTTGAGAACATTGAATTTATTTATAAATTTTAAAGTTCCAAATATCATTATAATATTCTGTGGAAAAGTTCCAAGGATTTTTAAAGGAGATATCTAAATCTTATTATTTATATAAATATGCACATAAAGGCCAATGGTAGTATAATAGAGAATGACAAATGCTCAGAATAGAACAATATTATAACAGAAGTTTCGCAGCTAAAAAAATAAATAGGGCGTAGCCCCTTGATATGTAATGGTTTAGATGAATAATAATTGAAATATGTAAATTCCGATT
>NZ_SOAZ01000023.1 GCF_004364155.1 Fonticella tunisiensis
TACATATATAATTCGATAAATGTTGGGGGATATCCTGCATATAGATGAATGCAGAGCCTTAAAAATTAAGCCTTTCAAGGTTTTGCAAGAGACTAATAAATATAAATTAGGGGGGATAACAATGTATTTGTTTTTAACTTTAGCGATTTTTATAGTTGTATTTACAATCACAAAGGGAGTTTTAAAGCTTTATAGAAGAGAAATTTCATCAAAGGAGCAGATTAAAAAGGATTTAAGGTTTAATGTATATTCCTTTATACCTGTCCTTACAGGCCTTATAATAACTGCAATTCCTCAAGTAGCACATGCGGCAGGAAGTGATAACTCATCGGGCCTTGGATTTATTGCAGCAGGTTTAAGTACAGGCCTTGCAGCAATAGGCTCAGGTTATGCAGTTGGTGCCGTAGGTTCATCAGCCCTCGGTGCCGTATCTGAGGATCCTAAGATACTTGGTAAAACTCTTATATTTGTTGGGCTTGCAGAAGGTATAGCAATCTACGGTCTTATCATATCCATTATGATTTTAGGAAGGCTATAGGAAGTGAAAGTATGAGGATGTATCTTTTAAGCGACAACAGGGACACCTTAACAGGCTTAAGGCTTGCAGGGATAAAGGGGATTTTGGTTTCAAGCATAGATGATGCCAGGGAAAGGCTTGAGGAGCTTTTAAACAGCCCGGATGTTGGAATAATCCTTATTACTGAAAAACTTGGGGTCAGCATGAGGGACAGAATAAGCTTCATAAAACAGAAGCTTCCTATGCCGCTTATAGTAGAGATTCCTGACAGGCATGGGAGTATCAAGGATAGTGAATATATTATGAATTATGTAAGAGATTCCATCGGTATTAAAGTTTGAGGTGGTTATATGATTACCATTGAGGAAAAGCTTAAGCTTTTTACGAAGATAGTTTATGACAGGGTTGAAAAAGAGAATAGAGGAATGGTTGAAAAGTTCAATGAGGAGTTTGGAAATATAATAGAAAGAAAAAGGCAGGAGTTTATAAATGAAGCCCAAAATATCCTGTCTCAAAACATAAGGGAAATTGAAAAGGAAAGGACAAAAATCCTGTCAAGGGCAAGAATAGAAGAGAAAAGGATAGCTCTGGAGGCAAACAGGACAATATTTGATAAAGCTTTGAAAGACCTTCTAAAATATGCTGGGGATTTTACCAAAATACCTGAATACAGTGAAATGTTTTTTGATGATTTAGAGAGGATAAAGCCCCAGCTTAAAGGAAGTATCATAGACATATATGTTACAAAATCAGACTTTGAAAGATATAAAAACAATATAGATGAAGCTTTTGATGGAAAAACAATAAATTATTTTATAGATGATGAACTTATAGGTGGCTTTAAAGCTATTGATAAATCCATCAGCATAAAGTTTGACATGTCCCTTTCAGGACGAATTAATGAAGCAAGGGAACTTATCGGCAGAAAGCTCTTTGAGATACTTCAATAGGTGGTGTTCATATGGAGGAAAGACAGGGAATTATAGAATATATAAACGGCCCGGTAATCAAGGCTTATAATATGGAAAACTTCAAGATGAGGGAAATGGTTACGGTTGGGGAGAAAAAGCTTATAGGCGAGGTGATTTCCCTGGATGGTAATACAGGGACGGTTCAGGTTTATGAGGAAACCACAGGGCTTAAAATAGGGGATATCATATATTCAACCTCAATGCCCCTATCCGTAAAGCTTGGCCCTGGAATTATTGGAAATATATTTGATGGAATTCAAAGGCCATTAAGCTATATTCATAAAATGTCAGGAGGCTTTATAAGGGAAGGTATCGGGCTTGAATCTATAGATTTAAATAAAGTATGGGATGTTGAAATTATTGTGAAAGAAGGAGATAACATCAAAGAGGGAGAGGCCTTCGGTATGGTCCAGGAAACACCACTTATAAAGCACTATCTTCTCGTTCCGCCTGGTATTTCAGGAAGGGTTGTATCGGTGGTTAAAAGTGGAAAGTATGATATGGAAAAGGTTCTGCTTGAGGTGGATGATGGTAAAATCCTTCACTCCCTTAAGATGTATCACAATTGGCCAGTTAGAACCCCAAGGCCTTCAAAGGAGAGGATACCCATTGAAAAACCCCTTGTAACAGGACAGAGGGTGGTAGATACTTTCTTTCCTGTGGCGAAGGGAGGTACAGCTGCAATCCCGGGAGGCTTTGGAACGGGCAAAACAATGACTCAGCATCAGCTTGCAAAGTGGAGTGATGCTGACATCATAGTTTATATTGGCTGCGGTGAGAGGGGAAATGAAATGACGGAGGTTCTTGAGGATTTTCCAAAGCTTGTAGACCCTAATTCAGGACTTCCACTTATGAACAGGACTATACTTATTGCAAATACATCCAACATGCCCGTTGCAGCCAGGGAGGCTTCTATTTACACAGGAATTACCATCGCTGAATACTTTAGAGACATGGGATATCACGTTGCGGTAATGGCTGATTCAACCTCAAGGTGGGCAGAGGCACTCAGGGAAATTTCAGGGCGTCTTGAGGAGATGCCTGCAGAGGAAGGCTATCCTGCATATCTTCCATCGAGGCTTGCAGAGTTTTATGAAAGGGCGGGATATGTAAGAAGCCTTGGAGGGCGGGAAGGCTCTGTTACAATAATTGGTGCAGTATCCCCCGCAGGAGGGGATTTTTCAGAGCCCGTAACACAGAACACCAAAAGGTTTGTTGGAGCATTTCTTGGCCTTGATAAAAAGCTTGCCTATGCAAGGCATTATCCTGCCATAAACTGGCTCTCAAGTTACAGCAGCTATATAGCGTCAATAGAAAAGTGGTACAGCAAAAACGTATCAAGGGACATGATGGCTCTTAGGGGAGAAATGCTTAAGGTTCTTCAGGAGGAGAGTAAGCTTCTCGAGATTGTAAAGCTTGTCGGGGAGGATGTCCTCCCTGATGAACAGAGGATCGTACTTGAAATTGCAAGGGTTATAAAGATAGGCTTTCTTCAGCAAAATGCATACCATAAGGATGATACCTTTGTAAATTTAAATAAGCAGTACAGAATGCTGAGGGCCATAAACATACTCTACGAGTATTCGAAGAAGGCTGTATCTAAAGGAATTCCTATATCTAAAATTAGAAACAGCGATGTCTTCAGCGATGTGATGAAGATGAAATATACGATTCCAAACGATTATAAGGATGAATTTGAAATTCTTGAGAAGAAGATAGATGACTATTTTAAAGGCTTAATGAATGAATATAAAGGGTGATGTATATGATAAAGGAGTACACTCATCTTGAAAGGATAGAGGGTCCTCTAATAATTGTTTCAGGCGTTTCAGGGGCTTCCTATGATGAAATTGTTGAAATAAGAACCATTCAGGGAATGAAGCGCGGCAAGGTGGTTCAGCTTTATAAGGATATGGCAGTTGTTCAGGTGTTTGAATCCACATCAGGCATGTCGGTTAAGGATGTATCAGTAAAGTTTACTGGAAAGCCCCTTGAGATAAACCTCTCAAAGGATATACTGGGCAGGGTTTTTAATGGTACAGGTGAACCAAGGGATGGTGGAGGTGATATATTCTGGGGGGAGAAAATGGATGTAAATGGAAGACCGATAAATCCCGTTGCAAGAAGGTACCCCAGAAACTACATTCAGACAGGAATATCTGCTATAGATGGACTTATGACGCTGATTAGGGGGCAAAAGCTTCCTATATTTTCAGGAAACGGCCTTCCCCACAACCAGATGGCAGCACAGATAGTAAGGCAGGCAAGGATATTTGATAATGAAAATAGCGATTTTGGAATAGTCTTTGCAGCTATGGGACTTAAGCACGACGATGCCCATTATTTCCTTAGAGCATTTGAGGAGTCAGGGGTCCTTGAAAGGGTTGTTATGTTTTTAAACCTTGCAGACGACCCTGTGGTTGAAAGAATAATAACACCAAGGTGTGCCCTAACTGCTGCGGAGTATCTTGCATTTAATGAAAATATGCACATACTTGTTATAATGACTGACATGACAAGCTACTGCGAAGCCCTGAGGGAGATATCATCTGCAAGGGAGGAGGTGCCTGGAAGAAAGGGCTATCCAGGGTATTTATATTCTGATCTTTCAAGCCTTTATGAAAGGGCAGGAATGATGGAGGGGTCAAAGGGCTCAATTACACAGATACCAATCCTTACAATGCCAAACGATGACATAACCCATCCCATTCCTGACCTTACGGGCTATATTACGGAGGGGCAGATAGTTTTAAGCAGGGAGATATTTCAGAGGAACATTTATCCTCCAATTAACATACTTCCATCTCTTTCAAGGCTTATGAAGGATGGCATTGGTGAAGGTTTTACAAGGGAGGATCACCCATCCCTTTCAAACCAGATTTTCTCATCCTATTCAAGGGTTCAGGATGTAATTGCCCTCGCCCAGGTAATAGGTGAGGATGAACTTTCAGAGATTGATAAAAAATATCTCGAGTTTGGAAGGGCATTTGAAAATAGATTTTTAAGGCAGGACTATGAGGAGAACAGGAATATATGGGAAACCCTTGATATTGCGTGGGATATATTATCCATTCTTCCAAGGTCCGAGCTGGATAGAATAGACCCGAAGTATATGGATGCGAGGTACAGGGGGTGATTTGGTGGATACAAATATTGCCCCTACCAAATCAAACCTTATGAGTGCAAAGGCTACACTTGAGTTTTCAAAAAAAGGATATGAGCTTTTAGATCAAAAGAGAAATGTTTTAATAAGAGAGATGATGGGGCTTCTGGACAGGGCAAAGGACATACAGGAGAGAATCAACATAACCTTTAAGAAAGCATATGATGCCCTTAAAATGGCCAACCTTACTATGGGAATTGCAAGTGTGGAGGATATTGCATCCTCAGTTCCAGAGAATGGAGATTTTCACATACTTACTAAAAGCGTAATGGGGGTTGAAATACCAACCATAGTCTACGAAAAGCATGAGGCAGCTCCAATGTACAGCTTCTATCAAACCAATGCCTCAGTTGATTTGGCCTTTAGGAGTTTTTGGGAGATCAAATATCTTGTTGTAGAGCTAGCTGAGGTTGAAAACTCCGTATATAAGCTTGCAATTGAGATAAAGAAAACTCAAAAGAGGGCAAATGCCCTTGAAAATATACAAATACCCAAGTATAAAGAAATAGTAAAATACATTCAGGATGTTCTTGAAGAGAAGGAAAGGGAGGATTTTTTTAGGCTCAAGGTGGTTAAAAAGAAGAGAATAAGAAAGAAAGCGTTAAAGGGTAAGTAAATTTACTTACCCTTTAAATAGTGAAAAAAATTTACAATAATTCGATTATTTTGATATATTGGATTGATTTCTAAATTGAAATATTTATGATATTATAAAGAGAAAATTAACAAAACATTAACGCAATTTTGGAGGGGGATAGACGGTGAAAAATTTATATGAAATTGTAGTAATTGCAGTTTTTTTAATTACCTTTGGTATGATTATAAGTGAAAAAGTAAACAGAACCGTTGCGGCACTATTAGGAGCAGCAGTTCTTCTGATTGCGAAGATAATCGATCAAGGGAAAGCAGTGAGTTTCATAGATTATACCACCATTGGTGTGCTTATTGGGATGATGATTATCGTAGCTATTACAAAAAGAACTGGACTGTTTCAATATCTCGCAATAAAGTCGGCGAAAATTGTAAAGGGAGATCCCTTTAAACTCATTATAGTTTTCGGAATAATAACAGGTATGATATCTGCTTTTTTAGATAATGTAACGACAGTTCTTCTTATGGCTCCCGTTACGCTGGTTATTGCCAGGATGCTTAAGATAAATCCAATCCCTTTTATGATGACCGAGGTGATTGCTTCAAATATTGGAGGTACCGCAACATTAATAGGGGATCCACCAAATATCATGATAGGAAGTGAAGCTGGACTAGGATTTATGGATTTTATTAAAAATCTTTCGCCAATTGTAATGCTAATCCTAGTTGTTATCACGTTTCTTTTAAGCTTTGTTTACAGAAAGGAACTTACAGTAAACGAAGAACTTAAGGACAATATTATGACTCTTGATGATAGGAGCGCCATAGTAGACAAGCCCCTTTTAATCAAATCCCTTTCGGTTCTGGGGCTTGTTATACTTGGATTTTTCCTTCATGAGAAGCTTGGTTATGAATCTTCAATCGTTGCAATTGGGGGAGCAACTCTTCTGCTCTTTATAGGCAGGGTAGATGTTGAAGAAATTCTCCTTGAAATAGAGTGGCCAACCATATTCTTCTTTATCGCCCTGTTTATAATAGTTGGAACTCTGGAAGAAGTTGGAGTTATATCGCAAATTGCAAAGCTTATTATGAGCGTTACTCAAGGAAATCTTATGATAACAGGCCTTATAATACTCTGGGTTTCTGCCATTCTATCAGCGTTCCTTGATAATATACCCTTTGTTGCAACAATGATTCCACTTATAAAAGCCATGGGGCAAATGTCTGGAATGGACATAATGCCGCTGTGGTGGGCGCTTTCACTTGGGGCATGCCTTGGAGGAAATGGAACTCTTATAGGTGCATCTGCTAACGTTGTTGTGGCCGGAATACTTGAAAAGGAAGGACAAAAGATAAGCTTTAGAGAATTTACAAGAATAGGATTTCCAATGATGATTGTTTCAATTGTAATTTCCACTGTTTATTTGTTGTTGTTTTATCTAATATAAAGGTGTATAATGGAAAATAATAGTAATATAAAGGGGCGATCAGTATGCAAAGGATACTGGTAAAGGGAGCTATGGATGAAATGATGCTAAGGCAGCTCGGAGCGGACGTTATATCCTTTCATGGCCTGCAATGTTATGTAAAGTTTATTGTTCAGGGTGTTGAGATAAGCTATACGTATAATATTAACGCAAAACAAAAATATTTTCTCCAACGAATAAAGCCCTATCCCATGAATGCAGGAGTATTTGAAAATGTAAGCGATGTAGTAAACTCCATCAAAATTGATTATGAACAGTTTAAAAATGCAATTAAAAGCGGTAATTTCCAGAAGTTTTTAGATATAAACAGGAGTGCCATTGAAGCAGCAAGAAACCTTGAGGATTTATTTCTATACTATAATGTAAGTCTGGAGGAACTGGAGGAATTAAAGACTCAAATAGATGGCATAAGGGAGAAGATCTTAAAATGTGCACAAAATAGCCCACGTATCTATTTTGAAAAGGAGCCGGAAAGTTTATAAGGATGGCAAAAACCATCCTTATCTTTTCTTAATATACCTCTTATAAATGCTGTTGTATTCAGTCCATTCATCAGTTCCACAATCCCTCTGAATGGCAAGATTAAAACCGTTGATTTCAGCGCTGGCCTTATCAGCATGGTGTAGTGCAGTTGCCTCAATTGTCATTGGAAGCACGGGGGAGCCAGCCTCCTGGGTACCATGATGTGAAAGTATACAGTGCTGAAGCTCGACAAGTATTTTTTTAGGGAAATTGTCTATCTGTGATGCAGCACTGTTTAAAATTTCGGTTCCCATGTATATGTGGCCGAGGAGCCGTCCATCCGTTGTATATCTGTTCTCGGGAAAATCTGAAAGTTCCCTTACCTTGCCGATGTCATGAAGAAGGGCAGCGGCTACAGCTATATCATAGTTTATATACTTAAACAGGCTGCAGAAGTGTATGACCGTTTTTGCAACCTCCAATGTGTGCTCCGCAAGCCCTCCAACGTATGCATGGTGTATTTCCGCTCCCGCAGCCTTTTTAAAGAAACCGTTTTTAATTTCGGGGCTTTTAAATATGTATTTTAGAAGAGATTTTATCTCAGGGGTATTTATACTTTCAATTATCAAGTCTATCTCATCAGAGAGCTTCATTTCCTCAAGGCTGCTTGAAGGAAGAAGCTCTTCGAGAAGTTCCTTTGCAGGGTTTGTAACAGGTTCTATGTTATCTATGTGAATTTGAATAGTTCCCTTAAACTCCCTTGCAGTGCCCCAGATGTATGCGATACAGCCCGGGGTTATTTCCCTGGCAATAGAAAGTTTATTATACCATATTTTAGCATCATAGTTTTTAACTCCGGAACTGACTTCCAGATGATAATATTCCTTGTTATTTTGACCCATTTTTTTGAGTATTTGTCTTATAAACACTGGCTGGCCCTCAAGTTTATCGTTAGCAGTTAAATTCAGCATAAAATCACCTCAATAATATTATACATAATTCAATGAAAAAATGTACATAATGAAACAATAAGGAGGTATTGCTATGGAAAGAACGTTGATACTTATAAAACCCGATGGAGTAAGAAGAAATTTGATAGGCGAGATAATTAGAAGATACGAAATGAAGGGGCTAAAAATAGTCTCTATAAAATCCATGCATCCATCTAGAGAGCTGGTGGAGGAACACTATGCTGAGCATAGGGGGAAGCCCTTCTTTAATGATCTTATTGAATATCTGACATCGGGTATGGTTGTTGCTTGCATCGTTGAAGGTTCAAATGCCATAAAATGTGTAAGGCTGATAAATGGAGCTACTAAATATTATGATGCTCTTCCAGGAACAATAAGAGGAGATTTTGCATGTGATGAAACTCAAAACCTTGTTCATGCATCGGATTGTGAAGAGGCAGCCAAAAGAGAGATTGGACTGTGGTTTCCAGAGGGTTAACTCGACGTGCCAGCCTAGAGAAAAGTTATTTTTATAATAATTAGGATGTAAATTCATAATTTGCTATTGAAAAAATATAAAAAAGGAGTATAATATAAATGTGTTCAAATCAATAGCATATCTGGGTGTGGCGCAGATGGTAGCGCGCCAGAATGGGGTTCTGGAGGTCGCTGGTTCAAGTCCAGTCACCCAGACCAATCAAAAGCCTTGGAAAAATACTTTCCAAGGCTTTTTTTCTGCTCCAAGGGACGGTTAACAAAATCAGGTACCAGCTCCAGGGACAGTTAACAAATTAAGGCAGTACCAGTCCCAGATCCTAGGGACAGTTAATAATTTTAGGCAGTGTTCTCTAACAATTCTAGGAACAGTTAACAAATCCAATTCCAGGGACAGTTAATAATTCCAGGTAGTATACGGATATAATTTCTATAAATAGTGAATATCACCTCAATCTAAAGGCAATAATCAAAAGAAAAACTTTAGTTTGAGGTGATTTTTCATGCCGAGAGTTGCAAGGCAAAAAGCTCCAGAGGGTATTTATCATATCATGTGTAAAAGCATAAGTGAAGTTGACCTTTTTAAAGACGATGAGGATAAGCTAAAGTATCTTTCCCTTGTGAAAAAATATCAAAAGACCTATCAATTTAGAGTATATGGTTACTGCCTTATGGATAACCATCTTCACCTTATCATAGATGCCAATGGTTCAGACATATCGAGGATAATGCACAGCATAAACTTCTCCTATGCACAGTATTTCAACAGGAGGCATAAAAGGCATGGGCATCTTTTTCAGGACAGGTTTAAGAGTAAGATGGTTAAGGATGAAAGATACCTTCTTGCCCTATCTGCCTATGTTCACAACAACCCAACGGATATAGAAGGATATGAAAAAGAACCTGAGAAATATGAGTTTTCAAGCCTTTCAATATATCTTGGATTAAGGCATGACCCCTACGAACTTGTTGATGATGGGTTTATAATGGGGTTGTTTGGAAATAATGCCCAATCTGCAAGGAAGAACTATGTAGAGCTTGTTTTTAAATGCGATGACAAGAATTTCAGGGAAGAGATGGAGTTTTTAAATGAGGGAACAGAATACAGAAGTTACAGAAGGATACTTGTTAGAGATATGAGGCCCGAGGAAATAGCCGAATATGTATCAATGAAAATGAATTTAAAGGAGATAAAGCTTTATACTAAAAACGCCAGAGATGTTGTTGAGGCAAAGGCTCTATTCGTTCTTTTGATGAGAAGCCTTTGCAACTTCAAATGCAGCGATATATGCAGGGTTCTTGGCAACATAACAAATGCCAGGGTATCGAAGCTCAGCAGCACTGGATTAAAGCTTATCGACGAGGATGAAAGGTTTAGGGGTTTTATAAGGGAATTTATAAAGGTTTATGCTGTATAGATATTAAACAAGACAAAATTTTAAAAAAGTAAGCAGGGAAGCTTTTTAAATTATGGATGAAAGATGGACAGGCTATAACAATATTTAGCATTAAAAAGTAGATTATGCTCCATAGAACATATCCAGAGTTAAATGAGGGATTTATTTACCCAGAAATTAACTAAAATGAAGAAATGCATTTGCAGCGTTGTTATTAACCGTCCCTAAGTATATCCAATAAATAAACCATATCAAGGGGTGAATGTGAGACCTATTTATCTAAAATTGACTTTAGAATGGAAAAAACGTATTTGCAGGGTTATTATTGATCATCTCCAAGCAGAATAGAAAGAAATATATTTCCAATATTATTATTAACCGTCCCCAAGTACCCAAGTAACTAAGTAATATTTCCAGATTCAGAATAATATATTAACAAAAAAGATTTGGCAGGTGTTTTATATGATAAGACTTGTATGTTTATCCTGCGGCAAGGAGTGGTATACAGCTAATACTTCAAAGGATCAAAGATGTGATGATTGTGGTGGAGAGCTTTTGGAGAAAGAGAATGAGGCTAAGAAAAGACCTTTAGTTAATGTTGTAAAAGATAGTGATTCATAATATTATATGATTAAAAAGCCTTATTGAATAAGAAACAAAACAAGCCTCTTGCAGAATCCACAGGAATGCTTTGAAAATAGTATTAATTCAGAAAATAAGTATTGATTTTATTGGAGTGTGAGCGAGAATCAAATTTACAGGCAAATACATGATATAATGAAATGGATTATTTTAGGACAAGCAGTATAATAAACTTCATACAAAAGTTTCATATATCACCAGTAAAAAATACTACTACTTTAAGTATATGGTAGCAAAATATATATAAGCAGCCGATTACGGAAACAGATAGGAGGAACAGCTATGGAAGAAAGAAATATTCAGTCAACAGCCCCAGGAGATGATAATATATCTATAATTGAAAATGTAAATATACAGGTAGTACAGGATACCATGTCTAAAATCCAGCAGTTCCAGGCCCTGGTTCAAAAGAACTTAAAACAAAATCATGATTATGGAATAATACCCGGGAGCAATAAACCAACCCTTTTAAAACCCGGGGCAGAAAAGATACTGATGCTCCTGGGCCTTACCAGCGAATATGAGCTTATTGAAAGGGTTCATGACTATGAGAAAGGCTTTTTCGCCTTTACAATAAGGGCAAAGCTCTACAGGGGACAGCAGCTTATAACGGAAGGAGTAGGACACTGCAATACGAGGGAGAAAAAGTATAGATATCATGACCCCTATACTCTTGCAAATACGTGCCTTAAAATGGCAAAGAAGAGGGCACTTGTTGATGCAACATTAACAGTAGCAAGCCTTAGCGATGTTTTTACCCAGGATCTTGAAGATATTGATATAGCCTCAGTAGAAGAAGATAAAAGCGAGGCTGAAGACATTGAGGATGAAGAAACTATAACTAGGGCACAGGCTAAAAGGCTCTATGCCATTAGTAATGGAAATGTAGATCTCATAAAGAAAGTTATGGAGAGGTATGGTTATAAGAGGTCTGACGAGATTAAAAAAATACATTATGACAAGATAGCTGCTGAGATTGAGAATGAGTTAAACCAAGTTATTAAGGAAGGGGACTATAGGGGGGCATCGATACGACATTAAAACTGAGAAAAATGTCTAATTTTGACTTTTAAAAATAGTATAATAAAATTTTAAAATATATTAAAATATAAGTAAACTTACTCCGCTTTGGAAAAGGGTGTACCATTGCATTATGGTATGCTCTTTTTATTTTCATTATTATGGCAGAATTAAAAGAGCGTCATTGAAAAAATAATAAAAGAACATTGTAACATTATATTGTTTAAAGCAATATAATATACTATAATATACCCATGGGGGGTAATTAATCGCTTAACTGACTAAATTAAACAGTATTATGAAAAGTTAAAAGGAGGAATATAAATGGAAGTTAGAGTGACACCAGCTGCTGCCGAGGAGCTAAAGAAAATGATTGCAGACAAAGGGGGAAGCCTTGCAGTTAGAGTATATACAGCAGGTATTGGCTGAGGTGGACCATCGTTTGGCATGGCTCTGGATGAGCCAAAGGAAACCGATAACGTATATGAGGTTGAAGGAATAAAGGTTTTGTTTAATAAAGAAAATTCATTGTATACACGGGGATTTGTAATAGATTTTAGAAATTCAATATTTGGTAAGAGGTTTTCAGTTGAGCAGCTCTACAGCACGGGAGGATCCTGCAGATAAAAATATACCCATTTGCTGCTAAACTTTCAAAGAAGTTCCAAGGCTCGAGGTGGTTAACAAGCTGTGCAAATTCGTTAAACTCCCTACGGTAAAAAACGGATTGCATTAAGACTTTTTAACCACCTCTTTTTTTGAAAACTCTAATTGTCTTCCGATACGTTCATATCATATATTTTTTTAAGTTTTCATTCCAGTTTAATTTCTTGTGATGAATTATGAAAATCCATGCAAAATATTTAAACTATATTATACAGCTTATTATTAGTTGACTGAAATAAACAATAAAGTTAATATAAATTGTGGGCTTTTGGAAAGCTAATAAGTGGAGGTGCAGTTTGTGAAGGAGATAACCATAACAGCCAACGAAGCAGGCCAGAGGTTTGATAAGTTTTTAAAGAAATATTTGAAAAATATGTCCCTGGGAGCCATATATAAATCCATAAGGACCAAGGCTATTACGGTAAATGGAAAGAAAGTCAATGAAAATTACTTTTTGAGCGAGGGAGATGTAATAAATTTTTACATAGATATAGATGAAGCAAGGAAGGAAAAAAAACTTGATTTCCTTGGAGTGGATTATAATTTCGATGTAGTTTATGAGGATGAAAACATACTAGCGGTAAATAAAACGGTCGATGTTCTTGTTCATCCCGATGAGGGCGGTGGAGTAACCCTAACACATCAAGTGCTCTCATACCTTTATGATAAGGGAGAGTATAACCCCGATGAAGAAAGGACCTTTTCACCGTCACCATGTAACAGGCTTGACAGAAACACACAGGGCATAGTTTTGTTTGCTAAAAACTATGACGCTTTAAAGGGAGTAAATGAACTTATAAGGAATGGAAATTTGGGAAAATATTATACCGCCATTGTCAGGGGTAAGATTAAAGATGGTACGTATACCGCATATATTACAAAGGACAAGAAAACCAACAAGGTTACAATACACGATAAAAAGGTTAAAAACAGCAAGGAAATAGTTACAAGGGTTATAAACATAGATACTGTAGGCCAGTTTTCCCATATTGACATAGAGCTTATAACTGGAAGGAGCCATCAAATAAGGGCCCATCTCGCCTCTATGGGAAATCCAATAATTGGAGATCCTAAATACGGAGACAGGAAGGTGAACAGTTTTTTTACAAACAAATATGGACTGAACAATCAAATGCTTGTTGCCTATAAAGTTGTATTTAGAAACTGCCCTAAAGGCCTTTCATATCTTGAAGGCAGGACTATTACAATGTCCCTCCCGGGCATGTTTAAGAAGATAAAACATGATTTATTCAGGATATAGACGATCCAAAGATTTCTCCAGCTTGCTATTTATACAGAATGAAATATAATTTACATCAATATATATATAAATAAGTAAGTTATGAGAGATGGTATTGTGGAGAGTAAAATAAATAAACATAAATTTAAAGATATTATTATAGCAGTTTTAATTTTTATATTGCTCTCCCTGGTATTATACATGTATTGGGTGTATAAAAATGACAGTATAAGAAAAACCATTAAGCCCGGAGAATATAGCTTTAAAAACATTACTTCAATTCAATATCAGGAGGTAAAGGAATCCTATGGGCCGGGAGATGGAAAGCAGATTTTAAATAACATTATCTCCTATGTGTATCCGGATAAGCTTAGAATAGAGTCAAATGTAAACAATAAAATAGTGGAAATATATAACAATGATAAATACATCTACTATAATAGCGTTAATAATAAGATCAAAGTAAAAGAATGCTTTCCACCGGATAGACCTTATATAACAGAGATTGAAGAAAGGATGTCTAAGATATTTGACAGCGGCGGTTACGAATTTTTTGGATATGAGGAAATTGAAAATAGAAGATGTAAAGTCATAGGAGTTAAATGGAAGGTTGATGGAAAAAGCTATATGCATAAATTGTGGATTGCTGATATAAATAAGACTACGCTCCCCGTCAAGGAGGAGTATTTTATAAACAATTCCGTAGTTTCTAAGACTTTATTTACCTATATGAAGATAAATGAACCAATAAATCCTGAAATATTCGATGAATCATCGCTCCCAAATGTGGAAGTTGTTAATGATGGGGTACTTCCTAAATACGTTAAGTCCATCCAGGAAGCACAAAAGCATATAAACTTCAGGCTTTTTGTACCTTCAGATACACCTGAGGGATTTTTAATTTCCGAAGTTGCAGTAATACCTCCAGTAGGCAACCCGTCTTTTTACTGTATTTATTTTAAAGATGGATACAGAATATACCTGGGTGAAAGAAAAGGGGCAGAGGATATAAGAAAAAATGGAAGGCTTGGTAATATTCCCTGCGAATTTTCGCTGGATGACGAAAAGGTATCCATACTCTGGAACCAGGAGAATGTTCATATTGTGCTTACGGGGGATGAAGCTGTTTCAGATGAAATAATTAAAATTGCTGAGCAAATAGCAAAGGGAAAACTGATTGTTGATTGAATTTATAGACAGAGGAGAAGGCTATGGAAAACAAATTAAAGGTTGAGATCACCGGAGAACATGATGATAAAAGGGTTATCAACTATTTAAAGTTTGAGCTTAAAATGTCGTCAAGGCTGACAAGAAAGCTTCTTTCAGGTGGATTTGTTACTCTAAATGGACATCCTGCAAGGGGAAAGGACGTATTAAAGCAAGGAGATATATTGGAAGTCCATCTGGATACCGGAGATACCCAGAATATAGAACCCGAAGATATACCAGTTGATGTGGTTTATGAAGATCAGGATCTACTTATAGTAAACAAACCGCCTTTTATGGTTGTCCACCCAACTAAAAGCTATCCATCGGGAACCCTTGCAAATGCGGTAATGAACTATTTTAAAAATACTGGTCAGAACTGCATAGTAAGGCTGGTGAGCAGGCTCGACAGGGATACTACGGGGCTTGTAACTATAGCAAAAAGCCAGTTTGCCCATCAGGCCATGGCGAAGAAAATGGAAGGAAATGAAATCGATAAGTATTATATAACCGTGGTTGAAGGGAGAATGGAGGGAGAGGGAACAATAGATCTACCAATAGACAGGCCTTCCATGGATTCGATTAAAAGGATGGTTATGGAGGGAGGCCAGAGGGCTATAACCCACTATAAGGTTTTAAAATCATCGGATGAAATGAGCTGCCTTCTTATAAGGCTTGAAACCGGTAAAACCCATCAAATAAGGGTTCACTTAAGCCACCTTGGACATCCAATAGTAGGGGATAGCCTGTATGGCAGGGAAAGCAGCTATATTTCAAGGCAGGCACTTCATGCCTATAAGCTAAGGTTTAATTGCATAAGAAGTGGAGAGAAGATAGAAGTTGAAGCAGAAATACCTGACGACATGAAAAGGCTCATTGAACTTATCGAAAAATAGGTGTATTTTGTGAAATATGTTGAGGATATTTTATTGAATAGTAAGATAATTCCATATATAATAAAAATACACAGGAAGAATGAGTTGCCCGTTGAGAAAAAGTGGCCAAGGCCGCTGGCACTCATTCTTCTTTATTTTTTGCATAAATTCATAAAATTGCCCTTTACGATAAAAAATATATTTATCCATTAATCTTTGATGAAAAATATTAATGAAACATGCGGCAAATGTCAGTGTAGAAAAATTTATTGATTTTGGAGGAATTAATATGAATGCCCTTGAAGAGCTAAAAGAGACAATAGGCTGTTGCATAAATGAATCGGATGAGTACATTTTACTTGATAAAAAGATAATGGAAAGTAAATCAGGTGGTGGAATTTCAAGCTTTAACATGGAATTCACCGATAAGGAAAGAAGCGTTATTTATACAGCTGTAGGAAGGAAAAATGAATATGGAAAGCTATCTATGGAATTAAGTGCAGTTTTGTTTACGGGTATAGAGGAGGATATATGCAAAAATGAGCAAATAGGTGATTACAAAATTCATATAAGAAATAACGGACATGGTAAAGAGGCGGCTGTAACTTTAAGCATAGACTCTTTGGAAGGTGAAAATATAAATTTTAAAGAGGCTATTGATATTATTAATGAGTATGGCATCAACAGGCTGGTTTATAAGTTTGTTAGGACATATCCTCCGATTAAAAATTAACGAATTGTTCTTATACCAATTGAAAATGAGCTTCTAAAAGGAAAAACCTAAGGAACGCGTTATGATAGTTTTGACTTTTATACATGCTGCGATAAAAAATATATTTCATTAATCGATACTCACTAAAAGAAACTTGATGTTATGTTTACAAATATTTATATTTAATGCTAAATATTTACAATGAAGACTGAATGATTTATAATTATAGTGCAGCATGTTGATTAACGTTTTTAGGAAATTATGTTAACAACATGCAAAATAAAAGAAAAGGGGGAGTATGTTTTGTTCAAGTCCTTTAAACTCAAAAAATGGACTAGCCTTCTGGTGGCCCTGGTAATGGTAGTATCGCTATTTGCGCCGGGGATATCAACCAGGGCATGGGCAGCTGATGGGGACGGCACAATAAACCTTCAAATTCTTGCAACAAGCGACTTGCACGGTAGGTTTATGCCCTATCAATACGCGACAGATTCACCAAATACTTCAGGAAGTTTTACTCAAATCGCAACCGTAGTTAAACAAATGAGGGAAGCGAATCCAAACACAATTCTCGTTGACAACGGAGACACAATTCAGGACAATTCATCGCAGCTATTCTTAAACGATGACATTCACCCAATGATACTTGCAATGAATGAAATGGGATATGATTCATGGACTCTTGGAAATCACGAATTTAACTATGGAGTTCCAAAGCTTGAAAAGGTTATGAGTCAGTTCAGAGGAAAGGTTCTTGGAGGCAATGTCTATAAACCAGATGGAAGTCCATTAGCTGCTTCATACACAATAGTTGAAAGAGGCGGAGTAAAAGTAGGTATAGTTGGTATGACAAATCCCAACATTACAAAGTGGGATGCAGCTAATCTGGCAGGTTATACTGTAACTAGTCCAGTAGCAGAAGCCAGAAAAGCGGTGGACGCTATAAAGAACCAAGTAGATGTTCTTATTGGTGTAATTCACGTTGGTCCAACACAGGAGTACGGCAATGATGACGGGGCAGACGTTATAGCACAGGCAATACCTGAATTTGCTGCAATAGTTGCCGGCCATGCCCATTCCAGGGTGGCTGAGACAAGAGTAAACAACGTAGTTATTACTGAACCAAGCAGTGCCGGTACATATGTATCGAAAATAGAAATAAAGCTTACCAAGGATCAAAATGGAAAATATGCAATTGCTGATAGAACAAATGATGTTAAATCAAGCTTAATTGAGATTAAAGACAAACCTGAAGATGAAGCTTTAAAGGCAAAGCTTCTGCCATACCACGAACGAGCAATAGCAGATGCCAGAACAGTAATAGGAAAGCTTGAAGGTGGGGATTTAGTACCTGAGAACGAGGTAAAGGGCATTCCAACTTCCCAGATTCAGGATACTGCTATGATAGACCTTATCAATGAAGTTCAGATGTATTATTCAGGAGCAAAGGTTTCAGCAGCTGCAGCATTTAGTACAACTGCAAACATTAAGGAAGGCGACATCACAAAGGCAGGAGTATCAAATATTTACAAATATGATAATACCCTCTATAAGGTTAAGGTAACAGGGGCACAGCTTAAGAAGTATATGGAGTGGTCAGCTTCATATTACAATACTTATAAGGATGGGGATTTAACCATTTCCTTTAATCCCAATATCAGGGGTTATAATTATGATATGTTTGACGGAGTAAAATACGACGTTGACATATCGCAGGAACCAGGAAACAGGATTAAAAATCTCACATGGCCAGATGGAACCCCTGTAGGGGACGATGAAGAAATTGTACTTGCAGTTAATAACTATAGGGCAAACACTCAGCTTTTAACGCCGGGAGTGATATACGAGAAGGATAATATGCCTGAACTCCTTGAAAAGGACGTTAGAGGGGATATAGGCGGAGTAAGAGAGTTAATAGCCGATTATATAAAGAATGTAAAGAACGGAGTTATCACTTCAACTGTTAATAACAACTGGAAGGTTATAGGGAATGATTGGAACGCAGACCATAGGGCAAAGGCGGTTAGGCTCATAAATGAAGGCAAGCTGTCAATACCAACATCTGAAGATGGAAGAACACCAAATGTTAAGAGTATTACATGGAATGACGTTTTAGATGTTCCAGACAGGGCAATTGATGTAGTTTCCTTCAATGACTTCCACGGTTCATTAAAGGAAGATGGAAAGAATATAGGCGCCGCAAAGCTTGCAGGGGAAATAAACAAGTTTAAGGCGGAAAATCCAAACACCGTCGTAGTAGCAGCAGGCGATCTGTATCAGGGAAGTGCTATGTCAAACTTAACCTACGGAGCACCGGTATCTGAGTTTCTAAAGTCAATTGGAATTGAAGCTTCAGCCGTTGGCAACCATGAGTTCGATTGGGGAGTTGACTATATTGCTAAATGGGCCAAGGATGGGAACTTTGATTTCCTTGCATCCAATATTTATAGTAAGACAACTAAAGAACCTGTAACGTGGGCAAAACCTTATAAAATTGTAGAAAGGGATGGGCTCAGGATAGGATTTATAGGGATTGCAACTCCTGAAACGGAATTTAAAACAAAGCCGGATAATGTAAAGAACCTGGAATTCAGGGACCCTGTTTATGCGGCTAATGAATGGGCAAAATACTTAAAGGAAACCGAAAAGGTTGATTTCGTTGTTGCATTAACTCATCTTGGTGCCTTCCAGGATAGCAAGACTAAGGAGATTACTGGTGAGGCAGCAGACTTTGCCAGGAACGTTAAGGGTGTAGATGCTGTTATTTCAGCACATACACATCAAATTGTAGCGGGCTATGTTAATGGAATACCCGTTGTGCAGGCATACTACAACGGAAGAGCATTGGTAAAGATAACAGTTGGCTACAATGTTGAAGGAAAAATTGTTACTAAAGCCAACGTTTATCCAGATTTATACAAGAAGGCAGATTTAGTTGAGGACCCGGACGTAAAGGAGATTTATGATAAATATGAAATAGAACTTAAGCCAATACTTGATGAAGTAATTGGAACAACGGATAAAGAATTAAGCCACGACAGGTGGGCAGGCGTTTCGCTCCTTGGCGAATGGGTATCAGATGTTATGAGAAAGGCAGCAGGTACTCAAATAGCTATAACAAACGGGGGAGGGATTAGAACATCAATACCACAGGGTAATATAACCATGGGAAAACTCTATGAAGTTATGCCCTTTGATAATACCCTCGTGAAAATGGAACTTAAAGGATCGGATATTTTAAAGAATATTGATCATGGTATAAACAATCAGGAAGTTGGATGGGTACAGTTCTCAGGTGTAAAGGTTTACTATGATCCAGCCAAACCAGAAGGACAAAGAATTACATCCATGAGGCTTCTTGATGGAACAAAGATAGAAATGGAAAAGTACTATACAGTAGTAACAAACGATTTTATGGCAGCAGGTGGAGACAAATATGACTTTAGTGGTGCAAAGAACATGGTTGATACAGGAGTTCCAATCAGGGATGCGATGGTTAACGAATTAAGGGAGGTTAAAAACCTGTCAGTAGCATATGTAGATTATCTAATAGAAGGAAAAGACCCTGCAGATGTTGTAACGCCGCCAACAGTTGATAACGATACTTCAAAGGTTGTTGATGCAGTACAGAAGGCCCCGGTTAAATCGAATATAAAGGTTGATATTACAAACAATACAGTGGTATCAAAGGCTGTATTTGAAGCAATAAAGAGCCAGGACAAGACCATAACCTTTACGAGGGATGGAATAGAGTGGACATTCAATGGTCTTGACATAGCAACCCCAATGGACCTTGACCTTTCACTGGATGTCCCAGATGAGGAAGTCAAGGATGCTATACTTGAAAAGGTTAAGGGCTATGAACCACTTATAATCTCCTTCAAGCATGACGGAAGTCTTGGACTCAAGGAAGGTGCAAAGGCAACTGTTAAGGTGAAGCTTGATGCAAACTGGTTAAATGGCAAGGATACAAGGAACATATTCGTCTACTACTACAATCCTGAAACAAAGAAGGCCGAAAAGGTTGCGGGGCCACTTGCAGTAGATGATAACGGATATGTTACATTCCAGATTTCACACCTTAGTGACTACTTTATAGCTGACAAGGACCTTGTGCAGGCAGGATTGCTTCCAAAGACGGGTTCTGTGGTGGATATTACAGGGCTATTGGGACTTGGAGGAGCTTCAATGGTTCTTGGAGCAGCCTTTGTAGTTGCCGATAGAAGGAAGAGAAACAGAGCAGCATAATAAGAAAACAACCCGGGAAGTCAATTTCCTGGGTTGTTTTCTTCACTTGTCAATTCAGAATAGACGATTAATCGATGGGTTGACTTATACAAAGGTGTGCAGGTTATAAGTGTTACAAGGGATTTACCCTTCTGAGGCTCTAAAACCTCAACCTGTTCAGGAAGAACTACCTCGGTTTTAAAGACCCTGTAGGTATACAGCTTGTCCTTGGTCTTTATGTAAATCATGTCTCCAATCTTAACTTTATCAAGCCTGTTAAAAAACCTGCCGGCGGTATAGGAGCGATGCCCGGCAATGGCAAAGTTCTGATCCGGTTTTCCAAGCTCTCCTGTGCCTTCTATGTGTCCTACAGCATATTTTAAATCCTTCTGGGTACTTCCTTCAACTATTGCTACGGATAAGTTTATAGATGGTATTTCAAGTATTCCTATTGCATTGCTTGGGCCTTTACTTTCTTTTGCTTCAGTTTGAGTGATTTGCTTTGAAGTTGTATTTTGGCTTATCTGATTGATGGTATTCATAAGGGCCCGCTGCTCCCTATAGACAAAATATTGATTTATTCCAACATATATAAGTATTCCAAGGCCTAGAACTATTAAAATATACCCTGCTTTTTTCATAGTACCTCCTTATATAGGTTATTTTCATTAAATTAACTTGTTGTGCTAGTTCATGGGCTAAGCGGAGATAAAAAATATATGAAATTCACATCAAGCGGGCAACTAGAAGTTCTAGGCGAAGGGATGCAGAAAAATCCTAGAACTTTCGTGACTTAAGCAAGGCGAGTTTAACGAAAGTTCTTGATTTTTCAAATCCCGAGCCTTAGAACTTCTTTGCTAAGCGTGCTGGTGAATGAAATATATTTTTTATCGCAGCGCCGGTCTGTACATGCTTTCTACTTTTATTCCAATGAACTTTTCAGAGTAGCACAACAAGTTAAATTATGAAATTTTTATAATAAAATTATAATGTTTAATTATGCCAATTGTCAATAAAAGGAAAGAAAAACTCTCCGGCCTATGAGCGGAGAGTAAACCTTGTCAGCTCTTTTTTGCCTCCTCCTGACATTTTAAAGAATAACATGTATACCACTATAAAAAAGCCATAGGACAGCAGAATAATCGTTGGAATGCTTGAGAGCCTGCTAAGGAAGTTTAAGGTTATTATGTATATGAGGATCGAACAAAATAGGGGAAGCAGCATTGTGTTATAAAGGTCTATTGTGTACTCAAAGGAGCTTTTAATAACCCTGTAGTTTAAAACAATGCCAAGAAGCGATGTGCATATAAAGGTTACGGCATATCCCTTTATATTAAGTGAAGGAATGCCGATGAAAATATATATGAGCATTAAATCTACGATGGAAGTAATGATTGAATTTAATAATATTTTTGTCTGCTTTCCAAGTCCGTTTAAAATTGCACCTGATATCATCCCAATATATGCAATAGGTATTCCAGGTGCAAGTATCCTTAAAAGCTCTCCAACGGAGGAATCCTTAAAGAAAAATTCCCCAATCCTTTCCGGCATGGAAAGTAAAATTGCAGTGGAGGAGAATGCGGTTAGCGATGCAACACGAACAGCTACGTTCATTCTGTGGTTTATAATTCTATCCTTTCTGAAGGTTACCGCCTCGGATATGGATGGTATGAGTATTACATTTAATGCACCTATAACGACGGTTGGATAGAATACGATGGAAAGTGCCATGCCCTGAAGCCTTCCAAAGAGTCCCAGGGCCTTTTCATAGGGAATGCCTGATGCCTGAAGCCTTTTAGGAATAAGGACTGCCGTAATGGTTCCAAAAACCGTTGACATTATACCGTTTATAGCCAGAGGAATTGCAAGTTTTAGCACATTGAAAATAAGCTGCAGGTCGTTATCACATCTTCCAAAGCCAGGATGCTTTGAAACGTAGGTTCTATAGCATATGTAAAACAGAATGAGGCTTCCAAGTTCACCTATGGAAAGGGCCAAAACAGCCGCAGCAGAGGAAAATTCAACACCATACTCCTTAGCGTACTCAACCAGTGCAAACATAGCCGCCACCCTTATAAACTTTTCAATCATATCTATCATTGCAGGCGCAACTACCCTCTGAAGCCCAAAAAATGTCCCCTTATATATGGATGAAATGGATATTATAATAAGTGCCGGGCAAAATGCAAGTATGCTGTAGAAAGTCCTTTCGTCGGATAAAAAGCCTGAAGCAATATAATTTGCACATAGAACGACAATGGATGTTATAAGCAGCGACCAGAAAAATTCGAATATAACTGTAACCTTTACTATTCTATAGAGCTCCTTGAAATTCCCTGTAGCCTTTTTCTCTGCAGCGATCTTAGAAACAGCAACTGTGGTACCTCCTCCGGTTATGAATAGAAACATGATATAAAGAGGCATAACAAGCTGATAAAGCCCCATTCCACTTGGCCCTATTTCCCTTGACAGTATTATTGAATATATGAATGACAATGTGCCCGTTATTATATTTGATAAGGTCAGGAATACTGTATTTTTAAAAAAAGAGGAGCTTTTCATACCTCACCTTCAAAATAGTGCTCTTTTTAATAATATGGCAATATATACGCTGCTATGATATAAAAATCCTCCCATCAAACAGTACTATGCTTTAACTTGTTGTGATAATTTTGATTTTAAAAGGCCCTGCGATGAAAAATATATTTCATTCACCATTAACTCAGTAAAAAGGATACTTCCATTTCAGATTATATGGGAGTTAAAAGGTGGCTATAAAAAGTCACAGGTTGTTGACAAAAAAATATAAATATTGTAAAATAAACTAAAATAAAAAAAGCATTGATTGGGACTAGTAGAGGAATTTGAAGATTTTCAGAGAGCCGTGTCTGGTGCGAATCGGTAATTTTCAATCCTTGAACTCACCCATGAGCTGCAGCCTGAAACTGAAGTAGGGTGTGCCGCACTTCCAGCGTTACAGGGATAGATGGTGTCAGCCATCGAAATGAGGTGAGCCTGAACCCTTCAGGCTAACAAGAGTGGTACCGCGGATTATGCTCCGTCTCTTAACGAGATGGAGTTTTTTGTTTGCTTTGCAACGCTAAAATATCAATTGGCACAATTAGTTAAATTGACTAACAATAAAAATTAAAAAGGAGTGATCGTCATGCCATACTCACCGGATATAGATAGAAAATGGCAAAAAAAGTGGGAAGAGACAAAACTTTATAAGTTTAATCCCGAAAACGTGGATAAGAAACTCTACGTACTTGAAATGTTTTCCTATCCATCGGGTGCAAAGCTCCACGTAGGACACTGGTATAACTACGGCCCAAGCGATTCATGGGCAAGGATGAAGAAGATGCAGGGCTATGAGGTATTCCAGCCAATGGGGTTTGATGCCTTTGGGCTTCCGGCAGAGAATTATGCCATTAAAACAGGAATACACCCCCAGGATTCAACTATGAAAAACATCGAAACCATGGAAAGGCAGCTAAGGGAAATGGGAGCCATGTTTGATTGGGATTATGAAGTCATAACATGCCTTCCAGAATATTATAAATGGACTCAGTGGGTCTTCCTTCAACTATATAAGGCTGGCCTTGCCTACAGGAAGGAAGCTCCTGTAAACTGGTGCCCAAGCTGCAACACCGTTCTTGCAAACGAGCAGGTTCAGGATGGAAGATGTGAAAGATGTGGAACTGAGGTTACAAAGAAAAACCTTACCCAGTGGTTCCTGAAGATTACAGATTATGCTGAAGAGCTCCTTAATAATATAGACGAACTTGACTGGCCTGAAAAGACGAAGAAAATACAAACAAACTGGATAGGAAGATCAGAGGGGGCTGAAATCGAGTTTAAGGTTTACGGTAAGGATCTGTCCTTCAGGGTATTTACAACCCGTGCGGATACCCTTTATGGGGTAACCTATGTTGTTCTTGCACCCGAAAATGAACTTGTTGATAAGATAACTACCGATGGACAGAGAAAATATGTGGAAGAATACAAAGAGTTTGCAAAGAAGCAGAGCGAAATAGAAAGGCTTTCAACTACAAAGGAAAAAACTGGGGTATTCACAGGGGCCTATGCTGTTCATCCCCTTACAGGAGAAAGGCTTCCAATATGGATTGCCGACTATGTACTTGCAACCTACGGTACAGGGTGCGTAATGGCAGTTCCTGCCCACGATGAAAGGGATTATGAATTTGCCTCCAAGTTTAATCTCCCGATAAAAAGGGTTGTAAAATCTTCAAATGGAGAAGATGATGTCCTTCCATATACTGAATACGGGGTTCTTGTAGACAGCGCTGAGTTTACAGGAATGAAGTCAGAGGATGCTAGGATAAAGATAGTTGAAAGGCTTAAAGAGGAAGGTAAGGCGGAGATTAAGGTAAACTACAGGCTCAGAGATTGGCTTGTATCAAGGCAAAGGTACTGGGGAGCGCCCATTCCTGTAATTCACTGTGAGAAGTGCGGAATTGTTCCTGTACCTGAGGAAGACCTTCCTGTAAGGCTTCCATACAACGTGGAATTTGCACCGGATGGGGAATCGCCTCTTAAAAAGAGCGAGGAGTTTATGCATACAACCTGTCCAAATTGCGGAGGGCCAGCCCTTAGAGATCCTGACACGCTGGATACCTTTGTGTGTTCATCCTGGTATTATTTAAGATATCCTGACAACAAGAATAGTGAAAAACCCTTTGATACAGAGTGGATAAACAAGATGCTTCCCGTTGACAAGTATATAGGAGGTGCTGAACATGCGGCGATGCACCTTCTCTACGCAAGGTTTATTACAAAGGCATTGAGGGATTTAGGGTATTTGAAGTTTGATGAACCATTTAAGTCCCTAATTCATCAGGGAACCATCCTTGGGCCAGATGGAAATAAGATGAGCAAATCAAAGGGGAATGTAGTATCTCCAGATGACTATATAAGCGTCTATGGTTCCGACGTATTCAGGCTATACCTCATGTTTGGATTTGCATATACTGAAGGGGGACCATGGAATGACGATGGAATAAAAGCCGTGTCAAGGTTCCTTTCAAGGATTGAAAGGCTTATTGAAAGGATTAGCGAAATAAGGACCTCACAGGGCAAGGATGAAATCGACAGGGATGAAAAGGAGCTGAACTTTACAAGGCATTATACAATAAAGAGCGTTACTGAGGACGCTGAAAAGTTCCAGTTCAATACATCTATTTCAAGGCTTATGGAGCTTGTAAACGCTCTTTACAAATACGATAACGATGTTAAAGTTAAGAACATTAAGTTTATGGAGGACGTAGTTGCCGACATGCTAAGGCTTATGGCACCCTTTGCACCCCACTTTACAGAGGAAATGTGGGAGAAGATGGGCTATGAGTACTCAATATTCAACCAGAGCTGGCCAAAGTGGGACGAAAGTGCACTTGTAAAGGATGTTGTCGAAATAGGAGTTCAGATAAACGGAAAACTCAGAGGAAGGGTAGAAGTTCCTTCAAACGCAGAGGATAAGGAAATTGAAAGAATTACCCTTGAAGATGAGAAGATAAAGGAATATGTAGAAGGTAAGGAAATAAAGAAGATCATAGTTATCAGAGGAAGGCTTGTAAATATAGTTGTAAAATGATAGTTGAGAAAAAACTACGGCATGTGATATCCCCATGCCGTAGTTTTTTAATAAAATTTTTGGGAAAAGAAGGAATTTAATAAAAACGTAGAATTATATAAATATACACTGGAATAGGAGGGGGTTAAATGGGAACATGTAAAAAATGTGGTGCAGAGTTCGGGAAAAACGATCAATTCTGCGTAGTGTGTGGTGGACAGATAATAAAAGATGAAGGTAAGAAGGATTTTGGAAACGAAATGTTGCAGGAGACTGCAGCAGCTTCAGAGCCAGGGATTAGAAGGCTAAAATATAAAATAAATATTGATAAATCAAGGTTTGAGAACTATGGAAGAGAAATATTCACTCTTTTTAAGGACGTGTTTACAAAACCTGTTGCAGCATCTTCAAAATATGCAAGAGAGCCATTAAAGGAAGCATCCTTTATATCGATGCTTATTATGGGAATCCTTCAGGGATTTCTTGCCGTCTGGATATCAAGCAGGCCCTTTGGTAGAATTCTAAAGGGGTTTTTGCCTATCTTTAAAACAGGAAGAATTTCGCCCTATGGCATTATATTCTTAAGAAGCTTTATAGTCTTTGGGATTGTACTTTTCGCTTTAACGCTTGGCCTTTTCATATCGGCACAGCTTTTATACAACGTTAGAGTTAAGCTTCTATCTCTCTGGAATATAGTATCCATAAGCGGCATACTTTATGTAACTATGATGCTTGTTTTGATAATGACCTATTATGCAGCGCCATCGGTCAATATAGTTTTCGCAATGTTTATAACCGTTATAATACTTGTTAGCATATACCAGAGTATAAAGGAGATAACAGGTCTTTCGGAGGACAGAGCAGCCTTTACAGCAGGGGCTGGGTTTATTCTGATGGCAGCCATAATCTATCTTTTATCAGCCATTATATAAGTGAATAAACTTCAGAGTTTTTGAAATAATATATTTATAACAAGACTTTAAAAGGTTGTTAAGTTTATAAAATATTTATAATTTAACTCTTTACAATATGTCGAATTGTAGCTAAAATATATTTTGTGTGTGAAATTGCGTAAGGTTTTTTAACATATAATTCCCTAAAACCCCAATATCAAGGATTCCCTCCACATTGGAGGGTATTTTTTATTTCCATGCCCTATGAGGATAATATAAAAATACTGGTTAAAAATAAGATTAGATTAACTTTCATAGGGTGATGGTTATGAACTTATTTGAAAAATCATATTCAGTAATGTTTAAAAACGTCCTCAGGGCAGCGAATCCAATTAAAAAGAGAATAATCAAAACGGAGTGCGAAGTTCACAGGTTCATAAATAACCAGGGAGTAGAAATTTTAAAAAATGATGGCTACATCGATGCATATAATCTAATGTCAAAATATATAAAGGAAATTAATGAAGGTGCGGTGTGGGCAGATCAGGATTTTAAAAGTGCCAATCATTTCTATAATCCTGAAACCGGAAGAGGCTTATACGGAAACAGCAATGCCTTCAGGGAGATAATGACATATTACGGCAAAGCACTTAATCTGTATTATAACGACAATGTAAGGGATGCGATGTTTTATTTTGGGGCAGCCTGTCATATAATTCAGGACCTTACCGTTCCCCAACATGTAAATGTAAGGCTCCTCGATAAGCACAGACAGTATGAACAGTGGATTATAAGGACATATAAAGAGCATGATTTATTTAAGGTATACAGAAACGGAATATATTTAAAGACTATACCTGAATTTATAGAATATAATAGCAGACATGCAATAGGTGCTTATAAAAAGTTTTTATATGAAAAAAACAGACAGGTTAAATTTTTTAAAACTACATCTGTAATTCTGGTTCTCGCCCAGAAAACAACTGCAGGGGCAATGCTAAAGTTTTATAATGACATACAGAGGATGAAGCCCTATATTGAAAAAAGAAAAAAGGATATGTTGAAAATATGAGAAAGTATATTCCTGTTTATTGCAGGAATTTTTTTCTATGTAAAGAAATAATTAAGGACAAGGATTAAAGCCCATGTTTTAATATGTCGATAAATACATTATTAAAGTATATTTTATGCGGTAAATTAAGGGGTTCATTGGGGTGATAATATGAAAAAGGACATAACTGTTGAACTTGGAAGTTTGAAACTTCATGGAAACGTGCTTGACATTTCCACAAGGGGCAATAACATAATATCTGAAATAGTTAATATAACCTATACAAAAAATGAAGCTGAAAGCCTGGAGAAGGAATATATAGTATGGGACAATATAAATATTTCCTCAAAGGATAGTTTTTACGATTATGCATGTTCCTTTTTCTCTCTAGGCTTTATAAGGGGGAAAAGAAATTTAAACAAAAGGCTCAAGGAGTTAAAAAGAGTTTTAAAGAAGGATGGAAAGCTTTTTATATGGGATTTGCATATACCATCTACAACGCTTTTTGGAGATTTTAATGTTATTGCAAAACTTCCTGACGGACGTGAAAAAAGGCTCAATTTAAGAGTTAAATTGAATCCTTTCAGAGTAAAATTTGTTGACATGTTGAAACTTTTAGAGAATAATGGTTATAAGATAATTATTAGCACTATAAGTAATAACAAATACTACATAGAAGCAGTAAACATTAAGGAGGAAAAGGATGAAGACGGTTCTGGCGGCCCTTAATGCAAAGCATATTCATTCAAACCTTGCAATTAGATATCTAAAGGCCTATGCGGATGACGATAATATAGAAATATACGATGCCACAATAAATGAAAACCCTCTTAACATAGCAATCGATATTGCCAGAAAAAAGCCTGATCTAGTTGGGTTTTCCTGCTACATATGGAATATTGAAAATACCCTCAAAGTCTGCAGTGCTCTTAAGGAAATTGATGGGAATATATTTATACTCCTTGGGGGGCCGGAGGTTACATATGACAGCAAAGCTGTTTTAGAAAGATATGAATACATAGACTTTATAATTCAAGGAGAAGGTGAGAGGCCTTTTAAAAACTTTATTTGCAAGCTTAAGGAAGGGAAAAAATCCTTTGAAGATGTAGAGGGGCTTGTTTATAGATGCGGGGACAAGATTATAGAAAATCACTCCAGAAGTTTTATAGAAAACCTCGATGAGATTCCCTTTCCATATAAAGATGGTATTACCGACAGAATTATATACTATGAAACCACACGGGGATGCCCCTTTAGCTGCAAATATTGCCTCTCCTCCATTGAAAGGGGGCTTAGGTATTTCAGCCTTGATAGGGTTAAAAGCGATTTAAAGTATTTTATAGACAGAGATGTAAAAATAGTGAAGTTTGTTGACAGAACCTTTAATGCAAATAAAAAGTTTGCAATGGAGATATGGAAGTACCTTATAGAAAATAGAAAGAACACAACCTTTCATTTTGAAATAGCAGCAGATATATTGGACAGGGATGCAATAGAGATTTTAAAAGGTGCTCCAGATGGGCTTTTTCAATTTGAAGTGGGAGTGCAGACAACTAATCCTGAGGTTTTAAATAACATAAATAGGACTATGGACTTTGAAAAATTAAAAAGAAACGTACTGGAAATAAAAAAGTCAGGAAATATCCACTGCCACCTTGATCTCATTGCAGGGCTGCCTGGAGAAGACTTTTCCTCCTTTAGAAGGTCCTTTGACATGTGTATGGATATGAATCCTGATGTGCTTCAGCTGGGTTTTTTGAAGATATTAAAGGGTTCTCCAATGTATTATGAAAGCCATAAATATATTATGCATTATACGAAATTCCCTCCATATCAGGTGCTTAAAACAAGGGATATAACCTTTGATGAAATGGTTAGTCTTATGGAATTGGAGGAGGTTTTTGAATCCTATTACAACAGTGGCATATTCAGTATAACTATGTTTTATGCTCTTTCAAAGGTACATTCAAAATTCGATTTCTTTATGGATTTTACAGGTTTTCTAAAGGACAAAGGATTTTTCAGCAGAAATATGAGCTTAAACGATAGATTTAAGCTGCTCTATGAGTTTTTACTTAAATATTGTAATGAAAATATAATTAGGGATGTGCTTCTCCATGATTATATTATAAATACTAAAAAATCTGTAGTTCCTGATTTTCTCAAGAGAGAAAATATGTTGAATTTAAAGGACTTAGTGTATGAAAACAGAAGTAAAATAGAAAAATATTTTGGCAGGATTGATTTTAAAAGAATATTTTATGTACCTGTTGATGTTAAGATATTAAAGGACATGTCATCATATAGTATATTAGAAGAAAGAGGGATTGCAGTTTTTAACCTGGAAAAGGGGGAATATATGTATTTGCAATGAATTAAAAAATATTGATAAAAATTTACTTTTAAAAGTTATTAATGCAAAAAATATTTTTCTGAATGTATGTGATTATAATCAAAGCCTTTAAAAATAAAGTAATTAAAATATTTTATAAATAGCCGCTGTTTTAAGTTTGCATTTTTTTTAAATTATATTCAAATTATGGAAAACTTATAATATAATAAGGATTACATGGAAATGTTATGAGAGCATTATAAATTAGTATAAGGGTGGTGATACCTTGGCCTTGGAAGTAGTAAAGGATATCCTTGAAATTGAAAAGGAGGGGGAAGAAATAGTTAGAAAGGCCCAGAGCCTTGCCGCTGAAATAGAAAAATCTGCAAGGGAAGAGGCGGATTCAATAATTGAAGGTGCTAAAAAAGAAGCAGAAGAGCATTTAAGTAGCGTAATTTCAAAGTATGAAGCTGAAGCCCTTGAGGCTGCAAAAAAGCTAAAAAGCGAAGAAGAAGAGGCTATAGGCAAACTAAAAAATATTCCTTCCGAACTCATGGAAAAAGCAGTAAATATGGTTATCGAGAGGATAGTGAACGGCCATGGCGATAGTTAAAATGAAAAAGCTTACCATTGCTGCTCCCCTGGGTGACAGGGATAGGCTGTTAAATACCCTTCAAACCCTTGGAAATGTGCATTTAATCGATCTCAAGGATAAAATTAACGATACTTCAGATGTGGAAATTTTTGAGGAAGCCAAAAGCGTTTCACAAACTGAGATAGAGTTTAATCATATTAAATTTACATATGATTTTCTAAGGCGTTTTCATAGGGAAAGGGTAGGTCTCTTTTCAAAAAGGGAGATTATTTCAAAGGAAGAGTTTGAGGAGCTTGAGAACAAAATAAACTGGAGAAGTATTTATGCAGAGGCTAAAGGAATAGAAGAAGCCCTTGGCATGAATAGAAACAAAAGAAATAGAGTTTTGTCTTCCGCAGAACAATACAGGCAGTGGAGCAGCCTTGATATCAGCATAAAAGAGCTTGAGAAACTTAAAAAAACAGCATATTTTGTTGGAGTTATATCCGGAAGGTATGAAGCACAGCTTAATGATGAGTTAACCTCAAATTTCGAGGATGTATATATTGAAAGAGTATCCGATACTCAGCAGGATATAGGGCTTTTTATATTGTGCCATAGGGATGACTTAAATAAAGTATCGGATATACTTAAAAAATATGGTTTTGCAAAGGCAAATATCGACCTTGCTGAGGTACCTGTAAATAAGCTTAAAAGGCTTCAGGAGGAGCTTGTGAATATCGATGATGAATATGATAAGCTCATCAAAAGGGCTGAAGAACTTTCAAAAAATGCAGGGGATATCGAGAAGATGTTTGATTATCTGTCAACCAGGCTTGAAAAGGAAAGGGCAATATCAAACCTTATAAAGACCCGTAAAACCCTGATACTTCAGGGATGGGTTCCGGAGGATGAAGCTAAGAAGGTTTCTGAAACTTTAAATCATAATTTTAAAGATGTTTATATAGATTTTGAAGAGCCAGAGGAGGATGATAACCCTCCAATTGCATTTAAGAACAATGCACTGGTTGAGCCCTTTGAGATAGTGACCTCAATGTACAGCCTGCCTTCTGCAGGGGAAGTTGATCCTACGCCTGTTTTAACACCGTTTTTCCTGTTGTTCTTTGGAATGATGATGTCCGATATAGGCTATGGTTTTGGGATGCTCATATGTTCTATTATAATGCTTAAGTTTATGGACCTTGAGGGAGGAGCTAAAAAAATTGCAAAGCTTATACTCTACAGCAGCATACCGACAATCATATTTGGAGCGCTCTACGGAGGAGTCTTTGGAGTCTCAATTAAGCCCCTGTGGGTGAATCCACTTGATAACCCAATGCTTATACTTGGAATATCTGTAGTCCTTGGAGTTTTACACCTTGTTATAGGGCTTGGAGTTAAAGGATATCAGCTTATAAGAAGCGGCCATGTTCTTGATGCAGTTTTCGATGTAGGAACTCTGTATGCCATAATATTCGGTATTGCATGGTATGCCGCAGGTACACAGGGCATAGTTGGAGGGACTGAAATCGGAAAATGGCTTGCAATAACAGGGGTTGTTGGAATATTCCTTACAGCTGGAAGGGCCAACAAGGGAATAGGAGGCAAAATCGGTGCAGGGCTCTTTGGAGTATATGGCCTAACAAGCTATGTTGGTGATGCATTGTCCTATTCAAGGCTTATGGCATTAGGGCTTGCAACAGGGCTTATAGGAAATGCCTTTAATATAATGATAGGCCTTATGGGCGAAGGCATAACCCTTCCAAAGCTTATACTTGGCCCCATAATACTTATTGCAGGCCATACCTTTAATCTCTTAATAAATGCCCTGGGATCCTATGTTCATACAAGCAGGCTTCAATACGTTGAATTCTTTGGTAAATTTTATGAGGGTGGAGGCAAAGCCTTTGAACCTTTAAAAATAAAAACCAAATATATCAAAGTTAAAGAAGAAAAATAAGGGAGGAATTTTAAATGAATTTCATGCAATTCTTAACTTCTCAAAACGGTGGTTTAATACTTACACTGCTGGCAGTTGCTCTTGCCGCCTTAATACCTGGAATAGGTTCAGCAAGGGGTACAGGGCTTGTGGGTGAATCCTCAGCAGGGCTTATCGCAGAGGATCCGGAAAAGTTCGGGAAGGCATTGATACTTCAGGTTATTCCTGGTACACAGGGACTTTATGGTTTCGTTATAGGAATCCTTATACTTGTTAAAACAGGGTTCCTTGCTACAATACCTGACCTCAGCCAGGGTTTTCAGCTTTTAATGGCATCCCTTCCAATAGCAATCGTTGGATATAGATCAGCGATATATCAGGGAAAAACAGCGGCAGCAGGTGTTCAAATACTTGCAAAGAGGCCGGAAAAGTTCTTTAACGGCGTTATATTTGCAGTTATAGTTGAAACCTATGCGCTTCTTGCATTCGTTATTTCATTCTTAATGCTAAACAGCATAAAGCTATAAGGGAGTGGCAAAAAATGGCCGGAATTGAAAATTTAAAGTCCAGAATCCTCAGGGACAGCGAAGAACAGGCAAGGCAGATAGAAAACGAGGCCAGAGCAAGAGCCGATGAAATTGTAAAGTCTGCTAAATTAAGGGCAGAGGAAATACTTGAGGAGTTTAAGGCTAAGGCTGAAAGGGATGGCAGGGACAGAAGGGACAGAATAATCGCAAGGGCTCAGCTTGATTTAAGAAATGCTGTTCTTGCGGCAAAGCAGGAAGCCATAGATAAGGTTTTAAATACTGCCATAAGAAAAATACAGTTTATGAGCGTTGAGGAGTATACAAATTTCATTGAAAGGCTTCTTTTAAGCAACATAGAAACAGGTGATGAGGAAGTAATTTTCTCTGAAAATGATAAAAACAGAATAGACCCTGATTTGCTTAAGAGAGTTAATAAAAAATTACAATCTGAAGGCAAAAAGGGACAGCTTAAAATAAGCGGTGAAGTAAGAAATATATCTTCAGGATTTATACTGAAAAGAGAAGGCCTTGAGGTAAACTGCTCCATAGAGGCACAAATAAGGGCCTTAAGGGACAGCCTTCAGGGCGATATAGCAAACCTTTTATTTAGTTAAAGGAAAACTCATAGTACTTTCAATAATTCAGAAGTGGCTTTTCGGTGATGTCAATGGGGATAAACCCTGACATCCCATCTCTAACTTCTGTTGGGGAGTGTTCATGAATGGATAATACTATTTTTGCCCAGAGTATCGCCCGCATAAGGGTTTATGAAACAAGACTGCTTACCAGGGCGAAACTTGAAGGGGTGAGCGAGGCAAGGGATTTTGATGAGGCTATTAGGATGCTTCAGGATTCGATTTACGGCAGCTACATTAGTATGCCATCCTATGAGGATGGGCTAAAGGCATCGCTTGAGGAGCTGTACAGAGACATGAAAAAATTGGTGCCTGTGAGGGAAGTTATAGATATACTTTCAGCAAGATACGATGCCCATAATATCAAATCCCTTATAAAGGGAAAACAGTCCGGTGTTGATGTGGATTCCCTGCTCATCGATGCAGGTACCATACCTTTAGATAATCTAAAAATGATGTTCAGAGATGAGGATTATAAGGAAATGCCGGAGATTCTAAGGGATTATGTGCTGAAGGCCTTTGAAAGCTATAGAAATGCGGAGGACCCACAGGAAATAGATATAATCATGGATAAAGGCATGTATAGGTATATGCTTGAGATTGCGAAGAATAGCAGATTGGAATATCTTAATAAAATTGTAAAGCTTATGATAGATGTTACAAACATAAAGGCTTTCATAAGGGTTAAGGCCCAGGAAAGGGGCATTGAATTTTTTGAAAGGGTTTATATTGAAGATGGAAAATTGGAACTTGACCTTTTCGCAACAAATTTCAACAATCCACTTGACAGCTTTGTGAAAAAAGTTTCATTTACTCAACATGATAAATGGGTAAGAGAAGGAATAGAGGAATATGAGAAGACCGGTGACCTTGGAAGGATAGAAAAAGCCGGGGATAATTACATAATAGACTATCTAAGATCCGCTAAGTTTGTAAGCTTTGGACCGGAGCCGATAATTGCATATATTCTGGCCAGAGAAAACGAAATAAAGGTTCTTAGAATAATACTTACAGGTAAGAAAAATGAAGTTCATCCCGATATCATAAGGGAAAGGCTGCGTGATACATATGTATAAGATTGGAGTAGTTGGAGAAAGGGACGCAGTTTTAGCCTTCCTGGCCCTGGGTATGACTGTAAAAAGCGTGGAAAGCCCCGAGGAGGCCATTAGAGCTGTAGATTCCATGGCAAGGGAAGGCTACGGTTTAATATTCCTTACTGAAACGATGGCAAAGGACATGGAGGAAACACTAAATAGATACAAAAATCAAATGCTTCCTGCAGTTATTCTAATACCCGGAAGCAGAGGAAGCCTTGGCATAGGTCTTGCCAAGATCAGAGAAAATGTTGAGAAGGCTGTTGGGGTTGACATATTATCTGAGAAGTAACATCGATAAGTAACCATCTATCAAAGAAGGAAGGTTGATAGCTTGAGTAGCGGGAGAGTAATAAAGGTTTCAGGTCCCCTTGTTATAGCAGAGGGAATGGAACACGCCAAGATGTTTGACGTTGTAAGAGTTGGAGATAAAAAGTTAATTGGTGAAATAATAGAGATGAGGGGCGACAAAGCCTCCATACAGGTATATGAAGAGACAGCAGGAATTGGCCCTGGAGAGCCCGTTGAAACCACAGGAGAGCCTTTAAGTGTTGAGCTTGGCCCGGGGCTTATTGAGTCTATGTTTGACGGCATCCAGCGTCCCCTTGCAGTTATGAGGGAGGTTGCAGGTGACTTCATAAGCAGGGGTATTGACGTGCCTGTGCTTGACAGGGAAAAAAAGTGGCAGTTTAAGGCTGTAAAAAATCCAGGGGATTTTGTTGTGTCCGGTGATATTATAGGAACAGTTCAGGAAACATCAATAATAGAGCACAGGATTATGGTTCCCTATGGCATTGAGGGGGAAATAGTTGAAATCAGTTCTGGGGAATTTACAGTTGTTGACGTTGTGGCAAGGGTTAAAACAAAGGGTGGAGAGATAAAGGATCTTATCATGATGCAAAAGTGGCCTGTTAGAAAGGGAAGGCCGTACAATAATAAGATAGCGCCTGAAGAGCCGATGCTTACAGGGCAGAGGGTAATAGATACCTTCTTCCCAATTGCAAAGGGAGGTACAGCATGCGTTCCAGGACCCTTTGGAAGCGGCAAGACGGTAGTTCAGCACCAGCTTGCAAAGTGGGCTGACGCAGAGCTTGTTGTATACATAGGCTGTGGAGAGCGCGGAAACGAGATGACTGATGTTCTTATGGAATTCCCTGAACTTAAGGATCCAAAGTCAGGAGAACCACTTATGAAAAGAACGGTGCTTATTGCAAATACATCCAACATGCCAGTTGCAGCCCGTGAGGCCTCCATTTATACAGGCATTACAATAGCGGAATATTTCAGGGATATGGGGTATTCAGTGGCCGTTATGGCGGATTCAACATCAAGGTGGGCGGAGGCCCTTCGTGAAATGTCAGGCCGCCTTGAGGAAATGCCAGGTGAAGAAGGATATCCGGCATACCTTGTATCAAGGCTTGCTGAGTTCTATGAAAGGGCTGGCAAGGTTGTATGCCTTGGACAGGATGGAAGAGTTGGAGCCCTAACTGTTATAGGCGCAGTATCACCTCCAGGTGGAGACCTTTCAGAACCTGTAACCCAGGCAACCCTTAAGGTTGTTAAGGTGTTCTGGGGGCTCGATTCGCAGCTTGCCTACAGAAGGCATTTTCCGGCCATAAACTGGCTTAACAGCTATTCACTTTACCTTGACAAGATTGCACCCTACATAGAAAAGACTGGCGTTAAGGGATGGACGGAGATGGAAAGGGAAGCCATGAGAATACTGGAAGAGGAGTCGGAGCTTCAGGAAATAGTAAGGCTTGTTGGTATTGATGCCCTCTCTGAGAGGGATAGGCTTACCCTTGAAGCGGCAAGGTCCCTTAGGGAGGACTATCTTCATCAAAATGCATTCCATGATGTCGATACCTATACTTCCATAACCAAGCAGCATAAAATGCTTAGCCTTATACTTGAGTTTTACCATCAGGCGCAAAGGGCCCTCGATGATGGTGTATATCTAAGCAGAATACTTGAGCTACCCGTTAGGGAGAGAATTGCAAGGGCTAAGTACATTTCAGAAGCTGAAATGGAAAAAATAGATGAAATCTTCGCAGCCCTCAAGGAAGAAATGGATTCACTAAAGGAGGGAGGCAGTCACAATGCTTAAGGAATATAGAACCATAAGGGAAATCGCAGGCCCCCTTATGCTCGTTGATAAGGTTGAGAAGGCGGCCTATGATGAGTTAGTTGAGATAGAAACTCAAAGTGGAGAAATAAGAAGAGGAAGGGTTCTTGAAGTTAATCAGGATAAGGCCCTTGTTCAGCTCTTTGAAAGTTCAACTGGAATTAACCTTAGGGACAGTAAGGTTAGATTTTTGGGAAGAACCATGGAGCTTGGAGTATCTATGGATATGCTCGGAAGGGTATTTGACGGCCTTGGAAGGCCAAAGGATGGAGGGCCTGAGATAATACCTGAAAAGAAGCTGGACGTTGCAGGAGAACCTATAAACCCTGTTGCAAGGGACTACCCTTCGGAGTTCATTCAGACTGGTATTTCGGCGATAGATGGTCTAAATACCCTCGTTAGAGGACAAAAGCTTCCTATATTCTCTGGTTCCGGACTTCCACATTCACGCCTTGCGGCCCAGATTGCAAGGCAGGCAAAGGTTTTATCAGCAGATAGCAAGTTTGCAGTTGTATTTGCCGCAATGGGTATAACCTTTGAGGAAGCAGATTTTTTCATAGAGGACTTTAAAAAGACCGGGGCCATTGACAGGGCAGTCCTCTTTATAAACCTTGCAAACGATCCTGCAATTGAAAGAATTGCAACGCCAAGAATGGCCCTTACCTGTGCGGAATATCTTGCATACGATAAGGGTATGCACGTACTTGTTATAATGACTGACATGACAAACTATGCAGAGGCCCTCAGAGAAGTATCTGCCGCCAGGAGGGAAGTCCCGGGAAGAAGAGGCTATCCTGGATATCTGTACACCGACCTTGCAATGCTTTATGAAAGGGCAGGAAGAATAAGGGGCAGAGAGGGGTCAATAACACAGATTCCAATATTAACAATGCCTGAGGATGATAAAACCCATCCTATTCCAGACCTTACAGGATATATTACAGAGGGACAGATAATCCTGAGCCGTGAGCTGTATAGAAGAGGACTTATGCCTCCTATAGACGTTCTTCCATCCCTTTCAAGACTTAAGGATAAGGGAATAGGAAAGGGAAAAACAAGGGAGGATCATGCCGATACAATGAATCAGCTCTTTGCTGCCTATGCTCAGGGTAAACAGGCAAAGGAGCTTGCGGTAATACTTGGTGAATCTGCCCTTTCAGATACCGATAAGCTCTACGCAAAGTTTGCAGATCAGTTCGAAAAGAGATACGTTTCTCAGGGAGAATATACTGATAGAAGCATAGAGGAAACTTTGAATTTAGGATGGGAGCTTCTATCAATACTTCCAAGGGGAGAACTCAAGAGAATAAGGGATGAATACCTTGATAAATACCTCCCTAAAAAAGGGGATGAATGAAAATGGCAAGGCTTAATGTAAACCCTACCAGAATGGAGATGAGCCGTTTAAAAAAGAGGCTCCAGACTGCCAGAAGAGGGCATAAGCTTTTAAAGGATAAACAGGATGAGCTTATGAAAAGATTTATAGACCTTGTTAAGAAAAACAATGAGCTTAGAAAAAAGGTTGAAGAGCAGCTAACGGAATCCCTTAAGGACTTTATGATGGCCAAGGCTGTTATGTCTACACAAATGTTTGAAGAGGCCCTTATAATGCCTGCTGAGAAAATCCTTCTGGATGTTTCTCGAAGGAACGTAATGAGCGTAAACGTTCCAGTTATGAAGTTCGAAAGGAAAGGTGGGGAGGGGGCAAGCATATATCCCTATGGTTTTGCCCAAACCTCCGGAGAGCTCGACGCTGCAATAAAAAAGCTCTACGATATACTACCCAATCTCTTAAGCCTGGCTGAAATTGAAAAGTCATGCCAGCTTATGGCGGACGAAATTGAAAAGACAAGGCGAAGAGTAAACGCCCTTGAATATGTGATGATTCCCCAGCTTGAGGAAACCATCAAGTATATAACAATGAAGCTCGATGAAAATGAAAGAGGAAACCTTGTAAGGCTTATGAAGGTTAAAACTATGATAAATCAATAAAAAAGCCGCAGTGGCAGAAGTGCCACTGTGGTTGTTTTTTTGCCATAGATAATGAATGCTGAATCGACTTTCTCTTTAAAAGTTTCCTATTTGCTAAATATAATCTTTGAAGCAATATCATAATTATAACTGGAGTATTATAAAATTTCCCTGCATATCTAGTCTATAAAAATGTTTTATGGCATTTGTTTTCTGTTAAATAGTAATCAATTTATGAAGGGATGCACTATATTGAAATGAAATTATATTACAAAATTCAAAAATTGTATTGAAATTTAATTACATAAAATATATAATTAAATCAGAAAGATAATTAAAAATTGGAGGTGTGATTTTGGCAAATATAAATTTAGACAAGCTAGTTACAGAGGGTAGAAATCCAAATACGTTGAATATAGACAGCGTTTCTACCATTGAAATGGTAAGGATGATAAATGAAGAGGATAAGAAGGTTGCACTTGCAGTAGAAAAGGAGCTGGAGAATATTGCGAAGGCAATAGACGAAATATCAAAGGCATTTGAAAAGGGAGGGCGCTTAATATATGTAGGGGCTGGCACCAGCGGGAGACTTGGTATACTTGATGCGTCAGAGTGTCCGCCAACTTTTGGAGTAGACGAATCAATGGTTCAGGGAATTATTGCAGGAGGAACTGAGGCTATATTTAGGGCAAAGGAAGGAGCGGAGGATAATAAAGAACTGTGTGTAAATGACTTAAAGGGTATTGATTTTTCGAGGAATGACGTTCTTGTAGGTATTGCAGCAAGCGGAAGAACACCATATGTAATTGGGGGCCTTGAATACGCAAAGAAATTGGGAAGTGTTACAATAGGGGTCACATGCAATCCTGATTCTGAAATTTCAAAAATTGCTGATATATCAATAGCTCCTGTTGTAGGACCTGAAGTTATAACTGGCTCTACAAGACTCAAGGCAGGAACAGCTCAAAAGATGGTTCTTAATATGCTAACAACAGGATCGATGATAAAAATTGGTAAGGTTTACACAAATCTTATGGTTGATGTTAAGACAAGCAATGAAAAACTGATAGAAAGAGCTAAACGAATAGTAACTCAGGCTACCGGTGTTACTAAGGAAGAAGCAGAGAAAATACTAAATGAAACAAATTATAACGTTAAACTTTCGATATTTATGATAATGTCAGGGCTTAAAAGGGAAGAGGCAGCAAAGATTTTATATGAAAATAAAGGCTTTATATCAAAAGCCTTGAAAGCTATAAATAAATAAAAAGGGGGAAGAAATATGTCAAAACTTGTACCCAGAGAAATTGCTGAACAAATTAATGACGTAGTTGGGGGAAGACAGAATATAGTGCAGATAGCGTACTGTATGACGAGGCTAAGACTTAAAGTTGTAAACAAAGTTAATACAGAGGCCATTAAAAAGATAGAAGGAGTAATGGGGGTGGTTGAACAGGGAGATCAAATCCAGATAATACTGGGACCTGGAAGAGTTAACAAAGTTGCAAGTGAGCTTGGTAGTATAACTGGGCTTGAAGTTGGTGAAATAGATGAAGCTGCTGCGAGAAAAGCAGAAATTAGTGCAAAAAATGCAACTCCATTTAAGCTCTTTTTAAAGAAATTATCTAATATATTTATTCCTTTGATACCGGCATTTATTGCGTGTGGACTTGTAACAGCCATACTTAACGTTGTATTAAAGTATAATCCCGGCTTTGCAAATACAACCATTGGTGGAATATTAAAGGTTGCAGGAAATGCAGTATTTTATGGGCTAAACCTCTTCGTTGGTGTAAATGCAGCTAAAGAGTTTGGGGGCTCGCCTATGCTTGGTGGTGTAATGTCAGCGATTATAACACATCCGTCTTTAGTTGATATTAAACTTGGTGGAAAAGCCCTTGTACCTGGAAGGGGGGGAATTATTGCAGTACTATTGGTTGTAGCATTTTCAAGCTGGCTTGAGAAGAAACTTAGAAAGGTTGTTCCAGAAGTTTTAGATCTATTTATTACTCCACTGCTTGTTATATTGATTTCATCATTTGCAGCAATATTTGCCCTTCAGCCATTAGGAGGATATATTTCTGATGCTGTCGGAACTGCGACAAAGGCGGCTATCTCAGGTGGAGGAGCCTTTACAGGATTTATACTTGGTGGAACATTCCTTCCACTTGTAATGACAGGACTTCATCAGGGACTTACCCCAATTCACGCAGATCTTCTAAAAACAACAGGACAGAATCTACTTCTTCCAATACTAGCTATGGCAGGCGCAGGACAGGTTGGAGCATCTATAGCAGTTTTTGTTAAAACTAAAAGCCAAAGATTAAAGAGAACTATAGCTTCAGCCCTGCCAATAGGCATGATGGGAGTAGGAGAGCCTTTAATTTACGGTGTAACACTTCCACTTGGCAAACCTTTCATAGCTGCATGTATAGGTGGTGCCTTTGGAGGAGCAGCTCAGGCATTCCTTAAAGTAGCATCTACAAGTATGGGTCTTTCTGGATTACCACTTGCAGCCATAACAAATAAGCCGATGTTATATATAATTGGACTTATCGTAGCATATATAGCAGGTTTTGTGGCAACATTAATACTTGGATTTGAGGATTTAGCAGAATAAATATAAAATATTAAAAGTCTTCCTAAACTTAGGAAGACTTTTAATGCTAAAAATAATCAATTGGGGTGATTAATTTGGGTAAAGGTATTTCAGTATTCCTGGGGATGAAATATTCCCTTGAAGAGAATCTTGAGTATGTAAAGTTTGCACATAAAAATGGATTTGATAGAGTATTTACATCTTTACATATACCCGAGGCCGATTATAAGAAAATAATAGAAGATTTTAAAACTCTTGTAGAAACAGTAAAGCAGCTTAATATGTCTATGATAGCCGATATTTCACCTAAGGGTTTTGAATATTTAAATTTATCTCTTAAGGATTTGAAATCTATAAAGAACATGGGCATTGATGTAATAAGGGTGGACTTCGGTTTTACTCCTGAGGAAATCGCGGAGTTTACTCGAAATCCCTATGGACTTAGGATAGAGATAAACGGAAGTACTGTTACCGAAGGATTTTTTAAGGAGTTTGCAAAGTTTAATCCTGATTTTAACAATGTTCAGGCATGTCATAATTATTATCCAAGGTTAAATACTGGAATATCCATAAAAAGTTTATTGAGAAAAAATGAAATTATGAAAAGATATAATATAGAAATCTCAGCCTTTATACCGTCTTTAACAAACAAAAGAGGCCCGATATATGAAGGTCTTCCTACACTTGAGATTCATAGAAAGATGAATCCTGAAGTAGCTGCAAAACATTTATATGCTTTAGGTATTGACAGCGTATTTTTTGGTGATAGTATACCATCCAGAGAAGAAGTTGAGTCAGTAGGTTCTTTAAGGGAAGACGTTATAGAATTCAGGGTTAGGCTCTTAGGAAATTCAGAAGTAGAAAAGCTTCTGTTGTTAAGGGACTACTATACGAATAGGAGCGATGGAGCTGAGGATGTTATAAGGGCAGCTGAGAGCAGGATGTACATCAAAGGTAATGTGATTAAACCTTTTAACACTATTGATAGAAAAAAAGGTGATGTAACTGTTGACAATGAAGGATATTTAAGATATATGGGTGAACTTCAAATATGTAAAAAGAATTTACCTGCAGACTCAAGGGTAAACGTTGTTGCATCCATTGTTGAAGATGAGCTGTTTTTGCTGGACTATATAGATGAAGAAACTAAATTCAAATTTAAATTAATATAACAATATCTCGATTTTGTGATATATTAAAAATATAAAGTTGCCAAAATAAATTTAAGTTAAGTTGTCAGCTGCCCCTGGTCTAGACCTCTGTGTGCAAGCTTAGTTGTGAGTGCAATATATTTTTTGTCCTGGTGTTTTTTAAAGTAAAACTATCGCAATACGTAAAGGTAAAAAATAACGATTAAAAGGAGAATTTACATGAGCTGCCTTTTAGCAATAAAAAATAATTTTGAGCAATACACGTCTTCAGAAAAGAAAATAGCAGAATATATCATTGAAAATCCAAGTGAAATATATAAGCTGTCAACATCTGAACTGGCTGAGTTAACTAAAACAAGCACTGCAAGCGTTGTAAGGTTTGCAAAAAAGCTCGGATATGAGGGATTTCAAGAGTTAAAGATAGAACTTGCAAGGGAAAATGCTATTAATAGTGATATTAAAGAGGATTACGGGTATATAGATACCCATGATTCTGTAAAGGATATCATTTTAAAAATTGGAAGAAAGAATATGAACATAATTGAAGAAACTGTAAAGCTTCTAGATGAAAAGCAAGTTGGAGAAGCAATTAAGGCTATTTTAAATGCAAGAAAAGTGTATTTGTTTGGAGTTGGAGTATCGGGGCTTATAGCTATGGATCTACAGCATAAGTTATTAAGGATAAATAAAAATGTTCAGACTCATATGGACAGCCATATGCAGATGTCACTTGCAGCCCTTACAACTTCTGAAGATCTTGCAATTGCGATATCCTACTCAGGAAGAACCAGGGAAGTATACAACTGCCTTTCTGAGGCTAAAAAAAATGGGGCAAAATGTATTTCAATAACTAAATATGGAAGCAATCCCATTTCGGAAATTTCTGATATAAGACTTCAGGTCTCCGGCATAGAAAAGGATATAAGGGTTGGGGCAATTTCTTCCAGAATAGCACAGCTGACGCTAATCGATATCTTATTTGTTGGGGTGGCCAAGGAAAACTTTGACGTTGTTGAAAAATATCTGAAGGCAACAAGAAGAATGGTTTCGGATCTAAAAATAAAAAAATGATATTTTTTTAAATGTGTCAGAACTCAGAATTTAAGGATTTTTGAAAAATACAATCTTTCATAAGCTGCAGCATGGGCCCTTAATCAGGAGAAGGCTGAAATATGGAAGGTTGTGAAAAAAATGTTAAAAGCTTAGAGTTTTTCGACGCAGCAGCCAGCGATGGAATATCATATGGCAGGATAGGAAAACTAAATATTAGACTGCAAATTATATTTTTTGACTGAAGTTTAATCCAATTGTTAAGATTTTAAAATGTAAGATTGCATAAATAGTCATGTTGGGTTAAACTATTATTTGACAAATATTTTAACAGGAGGGAATATTCCATGGTGGAAAGAAAAGTTGTAGTAAAGAATAAAACTGGACTACATGCAAGGCCAGCTACTCTTGTTGTAAGCGAAGGAAACAAATTTAAAAGCTCAATAACCATAAAGAAGGGTGAAAAGGAAGTAAACATAAAGAGTCTTCTTGGTCTTCTTGGGCTTGGCGTTGCAATGGGAGACGAAGTTATAATAAAGGCTGAGGGAGAAGACGAAAACCAGGCAGTAGAAGCTATAGTGAAATTAATAGAAAACCTTAACGAATAAAACAAAGGAGCAGCTAAGCTGCGTCTCAGATTGTTGATAACCCCCTATGATTTTTAAAAAATCATGGGGGGTTAATATTTGCAGCTTTTTTATCTTGCCACTATTAAAAAGCCCAACGATAAAGCTGGTTTTAAAGGTTTTATGTCCACCCAATGGAGTATTTACAATAAGTGTTTTTAAGTGTAGAATAATATCATAATTTAAACAGTAATAAAGATTTATCATTTTTGTTGTAGGGGAGAACAGTGTTCTCCCGTCCGGTATCATTTTAATTTATACGGAGGAATGTACATGGCAGTTAGGGAAATAGTACAAAAGGGTCATCCTGCCTTAAAGGCAGTGAGTGAACCTGTTAAAAGAATAGATGAAGAAGTTTTAAAGCTAGTTCAGGATTTAAAGGATACACTGTATAGTACAGATAATGGTATAGGCCTTGCTGCACCACAGATTGCTGTTAATAAAAGGGTTATTTTTATTGACCTGAGGGATGAGACAGGACCGATAGTTCTTATAAATCCACAAATTGTAAAAAGCTCAGGGAAGCAGGAAAGTGAAGAGGGATGCCTTAGCTATCCTGGATATTATGGATTTGTTGAAAGGCCATCAAAGGTTGTAGTAAGGGGGCTAAATGAGAAGGGCCAGGTTGTGGAATACAGGGCTTCTGAGCTTCTCGCAAGGGCTCTGTGCCATGAAATAGACCATCTTGATGGAATCATGTTTACAGACAGGGCCTATAAGATATATAAGGAAGAAGAACAGTAAAATAAGGCAATTAAAATAACCATGCTGGTAATCAGTATGGTTATTTTTATTTAGGAAGCATTTACACGTGGCGCGATGTAGTGTAAAATATTGCCATACCCCAATAAAAATTAAAGTAAAGTTGGTGTTTACATGAAAAAAACAGTTAGCCTTTTTTTATCCATTTTACTTTTAATTTATCTGTCGGCCTGCAGTGCGACCAATAATACTCCTGGAAAAAGCAGCGATATGTCAGGCAGCGGTCAGGAAAAAGATATTGTAAAGGAAGAGCCTGTAAGAAGGGAAATCACCATTCTTACGGCGGGGGATATTATGTTTCACAATCCACAGATAAAGGCAGCATATACCGGGAAAACCTACAATTTCAAACCCTCCTTTGAAGAGATAAAACCCATCATAGAAAAGGCAGATATTGCAATAGGAAATTTCGAAACTACAATAAATCCCGACAAAAAACCATCGGGATATCCAACGTTCAATGCGCCGGTTGAGGTCCTGGATGCTATAAAATATGCAGGATTTGACGTTCTAACAACCGCAAACAACCACGCTATGGATACAGGGACAAAGGGACTTTTGAATACCGTTGAAGCTATTAAAGAACATGGGATGATACCGGTTGGAACAGGTAAAAAGGATGATGACAAATTTGCTATAGTTGAGAAAAATGGAGTTAATGTAGCCATATTGTCATATACCTATGGAACCAATGGAATTAAGGCCCCTGATGGAATGGTGAATTTAATAGATAAGGATAAAATAAAAAGCGATATTGAAAGGGTTAAAAATCGATCTGACTTTGTTCTTGTAATGCTTCATACCGGAACGGAATACATAAGAAAGGTTGAAGATTTTCAATATGCTCTTTTTAGGGAGATAGCGGATATGGGGGCTGATGCTGTAATTGGAGGTCATCCGCATGTTGCACGAAAGTCGGAGGTTTATAGCTCAAATGGAAGAAATGTGTTTATATCATACTCTATGGGGAATTTTATATCCAACCAAACAGCTAAATATACTGATATAGGTACTATGGTGGAGCTTAGGGTAGTTAAAACCGATACTGCAAAGATCGAGGATGCGAGGGTAATACCTGTTTACAGGTCGATCATAAAGCAGGGAGGAAGGACTATCCATCAGGTTTTGCCTGCAGAAAATATCGATAAATATTCGGATAAAGTGCCTGTGAGCCGGAGAAGCTATGTAAAGCAGGTTTATGGTGAGCTTACGGATATAAAGGATATTGAGGTATTTAAAAACAGATAAGGAGCCCTTTTGAAAATGTGAAATGATTATAGGATTTATTTCGTGAGACTTTTATATAGTCTCTTTTTTTATGCAAAATTGTGTCAAGTCCTGACGAAATGAATATTTTATAGTAGGCATCTATTATTTAAACTTTATATTCTTTTAAGACATGATGGAAAATCATCGCCTAATAATCATTTAGTCGGGAGGGGATATGGATGAAGGGGGTTCTGCTGTGCGGTGATATTATAAGTGATAGCAGGCTAAAGCCTATAATTTATTCGGTTTCCAGGTCAATGATACCTATAGCAAACGTTCCATTTATAGAATATCTTATAAAACAAATGGTGGAATGTGGAATAGACAACATTGCAATAGTGGTTGGGGAAGGGAAACAGGATTTTGAATTATATTTCAAAAACGGAAAGGATTTTGGCTGCCGCATCAGATATTACAGGCAGCATAAAAATACGGGGCTGGCAGGCCAGCTTTTATGTATCAAGCATTTTGTAGATGATGACAACTTTTTTGTGGCTCAGGGTAACGTATTTATAGATTTTAAAATGGAACAATACTTAAAACAATTCAAAAAGGAAAAATGTGATGGGCTTTTACTCACAAAGGAAATTGAAAAACCGTGGAAGCACGACATTGCTATATTTGAGAAAGGAAAACTAATTGAGATAATTAAAAAACCCAAAATAACCAACAGTAAAACTGCACTAACAGGCATATATATTTTCACTCCGGCTATACTTCGGGCTGCATCAAAAATAAGGCCCTCAAAAAGAGGGGAATACGAAATTACCGATGCCATTCAATATTTAATCGATAGAGAATATAAAATATCAACTATGGATATGGACGATGGTACATGGATAGATGCTTCAAGGGATAGTGATCTTTTGGAGTGCAATAAATATGTATTATCAAAAATAGATGGAAAAAGTAAAATCGATGAAGATAGTAAAATAGAAAACAGTATAATTGGTGATTATACGTCCGTAGGGAAAAGATGTTCCATAAAAAATGCAGTTATTTCGAATTGTATAATAATGAATGACTGCATAATTGACGGTGTAGAAATGAAGGACTGCATAATAGGAGAATATTCAACGATAATAGGAAATGGGTGCATAAGTGGTATTATGGGACCTAAAACAAAAATATACTTGACCCCATCCCTGACAGATGAGAAAGAAAAAGATGAATATATTTAAATATAAAAAGTGGGGGTTTACCTCACTTTTTATCAATTTCAAGAAGAACATCTATTGCCGGTTTAATGAGCCTCTTGTCATAACCCCAGCTGTCCTTACCCATAACCTTCATACCTCCGCTGTATTTTTCAAATTCCTTTGATGTAATGGTTTGAAATATCAAACCTGAGCTGCTGTCTTTAAGGTTTATATAGAAAACACTTCTTAAATTTCTGTTTTTAAAGTAGTCCATGGCATTTTTAATGTTCGTTGTTATAATAATATCAGAATCCTCGTAGCCGTACTTTAAAAGGTTCGATTTAATGAGAGATGAAGTATCGTTTTCATTGTCAATTATTAAAATGCCATCGAACTTCATGGGCATGTTTCCAATTGTAGAGGAAAAAATTTCTGCAAAGCTTTTTGAGCTGTGTACCGGCTTTGTAAAGCTGATTTTAACACCGGCCTCTCTGGCCTTTTCAATAACAGATTTTACCGACGGCTTTTCCTCAACGTTATAGTCAGCGGAGTAGTTTATGATGATGATTTCACTGCAGCCATCGGCCAGGGCGGAATAAATAGAATCCTTAAGTCCTGGAACGTACCCCGAAAGGGCAATGTAAAAGTAATATGGCTTGTAATTTAAAAGGGAATTTTTAACATCTGAAGCTATCTTTAAGAGATCTAAATTTTTCGTATTTACTCCTATCTGTCTGTATTCCTTCTTTAACTGCATAGTATACAAAGGTTTAAGGAGTGTTGGAATGTTTTCTAAAAAATAGTTTGCATAATAGGGTGTGTACTTCTCCATTTCGCCTTCAGAGTAGAAAATAACAGCTTTTTTACCCGGATCTAAATTACTGATCCCTTTAAATTGGAAGCTGGCAGGTTTGAAAATCGTATATGTACATAACGTATAGGATAGGAAAAAAAGAGCAGCAGCCCCGGCGTTAAAGTATCTGTTTGAAAATTTAAAGTGTTTTCGCGCTATGAAATACATGAGAATCGATATACCAAGAACCACTAAAAAAAGAGGATAATACCCATAGGGAGCACATAATATAAGCGTTAGAAGACCTCCCCAGAGTATACTGAATAGCAAAATTATCAATGTAAACACCTCCTAAAAGCCTTCATTCTAATATATTTATGGTGATGGATGATATATGAATAAATATTTTAATTGAATATACAAGATAATATATTTATAATAGAATTTAGATTAGACCTTATAAAAATATTTCTAACGGAAAAATATTTTCCATAAACATATTTTATTAATTAAAAAAATGGTGTATAATACAATTGATAATTAATAATCGGATGAAAAGCTTTACATTACAAACGATTAATCGGAGGTGCCATTCAATGAGTTCAGTAGAAATCAAAAAGGATGTTTATTGGGTTGGTGTCAGAGACCCGGAGCTTAGAGTTTTTGATATAATTATGAGAACAGATAAGGGTACAACTTATAACTCATATTTAATTGTTGATGAAAAGGTTGTTTTAATTGACACGGTTAAGGAAGGTTTTTCCAAGGAGTTTATTTCTAATATAAAGAGCGTTATAGGCGATAGGAAGATCGACTATATAGTAGTGAACCATACTGAGCCTGATCACAGCGGCGCGATGAAGGTAATACTTGAAGAGTACGGAGATGCTGTAATATATGGTTCAAGGTCAGCTCTTAACAACATTAAGGAAATAACCAACAGGGATTTTAAAGGCGTTGAAGTGAAGCATAACGATGAGCTTAATATAGGCAGGAGAACACTTAAATTTGTATCTGCACCGCTTCTACACTGGCCGGATACAATATTCACATATGTTGAACATGATAAAGTGCTATTCTCAGGGGACGTGTTTGGGTGCCATTACTGTGATGACGATCCGTCAAAGATATTCAATGACGAAGTTGGAGATTTCTCACATGAACTTAGATACTACTATGACGTTATTATGGGACCGTTTAAGAAGAAGGTTCTTGAAGCAATAGAAAAAATCAAGCAGCTTGATATAGACGTTATATGTACAACACACGGACCAATCCTCAGGGAAAAACCATGGAAGTATGTAGACCTCTATGAAGAATGGAGCAGGGTTGTTCTTGAGACGGGCAAGGAAAGAAGGGCTCTTGTTGTTTATGTTTCTTCCTATGGCTATACAAGGGAAGTTGCCCATGAAATTGCAGAGGGCATAAAGGAAACTGGTGCAGAGGCTCTTGTATACGACATTACAGAGCACAAGATAAGCGACCTTGTAGATAAGCTTGAAAAATCGAAGGCCCTTGCAATCGGTTCGCCTACCATAAATCAGGATGCTGTAAAGCCGGCATGGGACTTCCTCTCTGAGGTATCGCCAATTGTAAACAGGGGTAAACTTGCTGTTGCGTTTGGTTCCTATGGATGGAGTGGAGAAAGCGTTCAGCTTTTAACTGACAGACTTAAGGGGCTCAAGTTCAAGGTTATCGAACCGGGTCTTAAAATAAACTTCAGGCCATCGGATGAGGAAATGAAAAAGGCAAGGGAACTTGGAAGGCAAATAGGAAATCAGATATAAAATAAGCCGGATTACATCCGGCTATTTTTTAACGCTAAGGGCAAAGGCCTCTGGTATGAATATGCTTCAGATCTGCATAATGCTTGCATCATTTAATCTTGTATGTACAATGCTTTCTGTACCGGCGGGAATTTTGTCCGATAAAATAGGCAGGATACCTTTTTGAAATAAATAAAAGTGCTCCCTTCGTATTTGGTTCGGCCCTATCCTTTGCTGGGGTAATAGCATCTAATAAAATGCAAATATTTTTTAAAACCTTCGCATAATAAATGCGTAGAAATCATGCTTTATGAATAATATTTTCCAATATGTATATATTAACAGTAAATTAACTCGTTGTGCTGGATAAGTTTACAGATCGACGCTGCGATAAAAAATATATTTCATTCACCAGTACGCTTAGCAAAGAAGTTCTAAGGCTTGGGATTTGAAAAATGTGAATTTCATATATTTTTTATCGACCCTCAGCGCCTGAACTAGCACAACAAGTTGAATTATAAAGGGGTGATATTATGATAGACAGTTCAAAAGTATTTGAAATACTTGAAAAGGAGGGCTTTGAAGAGGTGGATGAAATAGGATATAAGGATGATATCAAGGTATTTAACTTTTTCTACACCTTTGATGAAGCAGAAATTGAGGCGGCGAAGGATTATGCAAACGAAAATTATGATGAAGGAGAGGGTGAGGATAATTGGTATAATGAATTCTTCCTCCCATATCTTACAGATATAGCTGGAGATAATATAAAGGATATAGTTGATGAAATATGTGAAGAAAATGGCCTCACAGGGGAATTTGTATTATATGAAATAGATAGGGATAATTATGAGCAGTGTGAAGTCACCCTGATACTTGGAGAGGGATCAAAGGAAATTGATGTGGATAGGGTACTTAACGATCTGGAGCTATAGGAGGCTGCCCCGGAGCAAGGCCTTTTAAAATTTCAGAAAAAAGAAATTTGATGTAAAAAACATTCTTAAATTGCAATATTAAATGCAACACTTAGTGAAAAATCATGTTGAATAGGGTAAGATAGCCCATACTTAACCTTAAGCCCATCTTAATTACT